>JAGTRT010000037.1 GCA_018261895.1 Pseudomonadota bacterium | reverse complement strand
ATCCTGACCACCGCGAGTACGCACGGCCACCAGTCCGTCCGCTTTTTCCTTATCGCCCACAACGAGCTGATAAGGCAGCCGGTTCAAGCTATGTTCCCGAATTTTATAGGTAATTTTCTCATTACGCAAATCCAGCTCAGCCCGGAAGCCTGCTTCGTGCAGCTTTTGCGCAACATCAGCGGCGTAATCGGCCTGCTTTTCGGAGATATTCAAAACCACTAGCTGGACAGGGGCCAACCAGAGCGGCAAGGCGCCCGAGAAGTTTTCGATCAGGATGCCGATGAAGCGCTCCAGCGAACCCAGGATGGCGCGATGCAGCATGACTGGCACCTTGCGCGTATCGTCCGCACCCACGTATTCCGCGCCGAGACGGCCCGGCATCGAGAAGTCGACCTGCATGGTGCCACACTGCCAGGAACGGCCGATGGCATCCTTGATGTGGAATTCGATCTTCGGACCGTAGAACGCGCCCTCGCCCGGCAACTCCGTCCACTCCAGACCGGAAGCCCGCAGCCCCTGACGCAGCGCATCCTCCGCCTTGTCCCAAACCTCGTCGGAACCGACGCGGCTATCCGGACGCAAGGCCAGTTTGACCGCCACATCATTGAAACCGAAATCGGCATAGACCTTCTTGACCAAGGCATTGAAGGCAGTCACTTCGGACTCGATCTGGTCTTCGGTACAGAAGATATGACCGTCATCCTGGACAAAGCCGCGCACGCGCATCAGGCCATGCAAGGCGCCGGCCGGCTCATTACGGTGACAGGAACCAAACTCGCCATAACGCAGCGGCAGTTCGCGATAGGAACGCAACCCAGCATTGAAAACCTGGACATGACCCGGACAGTTCATCGGCTTGACCGCGTAATCGCGGTTTTCCGACGAAGTCGTGAACATGTTGTCCTTGTAATGCTCCCAGTGACCTGACTTTTCCCACAGGGCCTTGTCCAGAATCTGCGGGCAACGCACTTCCTTGTAGCCGTTGTTGCGATAGACGGCACGCATGTAGCTCTCGATTTCCTGCCAGATCGCCCAGCCCTTGGGATGCCAGAAGACCAGACCCGGCGCTTCATCCTGCATGTGGAACAGGTCGAACTGCTTGCCGAGGCGACGGTGATCGCGCTTCTCGGCCTCTTCCAGCATGTGCAGGTAGGCATCGAGATCTTCTTTCTTGGCCCAAGCCGTACCGTAGATGCGCTGCAGCATCTCGTTCTTCGAGTCGCCACGCCAGTAGGCGCCAGCTACCTTCATGAGCTTGAAGACCTTGAGCTTGGCCGTCGTCGGCACGTGCGGGCCGCGGCAGAGGTCGATGAAATCGCCTTCACGGTAAAGCGAAACCTGCTGATCGGCCGGAATGGCACCAATCAACTCAGCCTTGTACTTTTCACCCTGATCCAGGAAGAACTTGACCGCATCGTCGCGCGCCCAGACCTCGCGGGTAACCGGGATATCCTTCTTGGCCAGTTCGGCCATGCGCTTTTCGATGGCCGCCAGATCTTCCGGCGTGAACGGCCGCTTGTAGGCGAAGTCGTAGTAGAAACCGTTTTCGATGACCGGCCCGATGGTGACCTGCGCATCCGGGAACAATTCCTTGACCGCGTAAGCCAGCAAGTGCGCCGTCGAATGGCGGATCAAATCCAGCCCCTCGGCATCGCGGTCGGTAATGATCGCCAGGTCGACATTGCGCTCGATCAGATACGAGGTATCGACCAACACGCCATCTACCTTGCCGGCCAGTGCAGCACGGGCCAGACCGGCGCCAATGCTTGCGGCAACTTCGGCAATGGTGACGGCTTGCTCGTAGGAGCGGATGGAACCATCGGGCAGTTTGATATCAGGCATGACAAATCTCTAGGCGAAAAAAAAGTGCGGGGCGAGCCGCACTTTTTTGGTCAAACGAAGGCTGACTCGATTAACGTTTCTGAACTGCGGTGCAAGTTCGGAAAATCATCAATTCAGCTCCGTCGGGAATTTTTGGTAGGCGGTATTGGAATCGAACCAACGACCTCCACGATGTCAACGTGGCGCTCTAACCAACTGAGCTAACCGCCTAAAGAAGCGCGCATTTTACAGACGTAAAAGCCGATGTCAACAGCCCTTCGCGATTTTTTGAGAAGCCAAGTACACTGGCGGGTCAAGCAACGGAGCAAGCCATGAACGAAGGCTGGATCATTTTCGGGATATGCCTGATTGTCGTGCTCGGGGGCGCACTGCCGCTCCTCCGGCCGCCTCGCAACGACGTTCCCCCGCCACCGCCGAAGGAAACACTGCGCGACTGGCGCAGTGAAGAATAAAGGATTATTTGTGGAATCCCGCATCACCGAACTCGAGATCAAGATCAGCTACGCTGAAGACCTGGTCGAGGAACTGAATCGCATCGTCTTCCGTCAGCAGGAACAGATCGACTTACTCGTCCGCGAAATTCGCAGCCTGCGCGATCAAATCCAGAATGCCCAGCCGAACGAACCGCGCAGCCTGCGCGACGAACTGCCGCCGCATTACTGAGCATGCCGAGCCCCCACCCGGTTTTTGTCATCTTCCATGCCGACTGCCTCGACGGCTTCGGCGCGGCTTATGCTGCCTGGCGCCAGGTCGGCGAAGGCGCGCGCTTTCGCCCCATGCATCATGGCGAACCGCTGGACTTCTCCGAGTTCGCCGGCCATGCCGTCCATGTTCTCGATTTCTCGTTTCCACCGGATGTCCTTGAGGCCATGGCGAAAGTCGCGGCGTCGGTCACGCAAATCGATCACCATGCCTCGGCCATGAAGGCCTGGGGCGGGCGACTGCAACGTGACGAGCACGGCCTAAGCCGCTTCCGGCATCCGACTTTGCCCTTGGCCGTCGCATTCGACCTCGACAAATCGGGCGCCCGCCTGGCCTGGGAGCATTTCCACCCTGACGCGCCGGTGCCGCTGGCCATCCGCCATATCGAAGAACAGGACATGTGGCGGTTTTCGCCGGAAACGCGGCCGTTTTGTTGCGGGCTTCGACTACTCCCCTTCGACTTGGCTGTCTGGCACCAGATGGTGGTCGACACGCCGGATCAAACAGCGCCGCGCTACCAGGCGATGCTGGCGCAAGGAAGCGCCATCGAGCAGTTTTATCAGCTGGAAATCGAGCGCCTAGCCAACAGCCCGCTCCGCATGCCCGCGCAACTCAGAGGGGAACCGGTCGATGCCTTGCAGGCTGTTCGCCACGGCCAGACCACCGTGACTGACGGCGAGCAATCGTGGCTGGCCGTGCCCGGCATTGCGATCAATGCCAATGCCCTGTTCGCATCGGAACTCGGAAATTCGCTGGCCGAGCAAAGCGGCAGTTTCGGGCTGATCTGGCAGCTTTCAGGCGATGGCGAGGTCAAGGCATCGCTGCGTTCGAAGGGGAAGTCGCTGGATGTGTCGGAGATTGCCACGCGCTATGGCGGTGGCGGCCATCCCAGGAAGGGACTCGAACCCCCACACCTTTCGGCGCCAGAACCTAAATCTGGTGCGTCTACCAATTTCGCCACCTGGGCAGGCGGGGCGAATTCTAGCACCGACTGAGCCTGCCTCTCCAGCCCAATTCCCATGTCCGTCGATCATTACGAAAATTTCCCGGTGGCCTCATTGCTGATTCCGGCCGCCTTGCGCCGGCCGATTGAGGTCATCTACCACTTTGCGCGGAGCGCCGACGATATCGCCGATGAAGGCGATGTCCGCCCCGAAGAGCGGCTGGCCGGCCTGGCGGCTTATCAGGCCGAACTCGATCGCATCGCCGCTGGCGAGTCGCCGCATACGCCGCTGTTTGTCGATCTGGCCGCGGTCATTCGCGCACACAGTCTGCCGATCCAGCTCTTCCGCGACCTGCTCGATGCCTTTGCGCAGGACGTGGTCAAGACACGCTACGCCGATTACCCGGAACTGCTCGACTACTGCCGGCGCTCGGCCAATCCGGTCGGACGACTGGTGCTGCACCTGTTCGGACGCACCGAGCCGGAGCATCTGGAGCAGTCGGACTGCATCTGCACGGCGCTGCAGTTGATCAACTTCTGGCAGGATGTTGCGGTCGACTGGAAAAAAGACCGAATTTACATACCGCTGACCGACTTCCCGCATTTCCGCGTCAGCGAAGACGACATCGCGCACAGCCGCTGGTCGGCCAACTGGGCGGCGCTCATGGATTTCGAGATCGATCGGGCGACGGCGCTCATGAAGCGCGGTGCCCCGCTCGTCCACGCCCTGCCCGGCCGACTCGGCTGGGAAATCCGCCTGACCATGCAGGGCGGACTGCGCATCCTCGAGCGCATCCGTCGGGTGCGCGGCGACGTTTTCACGCGTCGGCCGAAGCTCGGGAAGTGGGATTGGCTGGTTCTGGCCAGCCGTTCCATTAGAATGTAGCCCCATGAATCCCGACCAATACTGCCAGGAGAAGTGCGCCAAAAGCGGCTCCTCCTTCTATTACAGCTTTCTCTTCCTGCCACTCGAACGCCGGCGCGCCATCATGGCGCTCTACGCCTTCTGCCGCGAAGTCGATGACGTCGTCGATGAATGCAACGATGTGGCCATCGCCTCGACCAAGCTGGCCTGGTGGCGCCAGGAGATCGAGCGCGTCGCCGAAGGCACGCCGCAACACCCGGTCGGCCAGGCGCTGGCCGGACTGGATAAAAGCGTCAACCTACCGAAGGAACAGTTGCTCGAAATCATCGACGGCATGGAGATGGACCTCACCCAGTCGCGCTATCTCGACTTCAAGGGCCTGTCGCTCTACTGCTACCGCGTAGCCAGCGTCGTCGGCCTGCTCGCCGCCGAGATATTCGGCTACACCGACCGCCAGACGCAGAAATACGCCCACGACCTGGGCATGGCCTTCCAACTCACCAACATCATTCGCGACATCGGCGAAGATGCCCGGCGCGGCCGGATTTACATCCCGATGGACGAACTCAAGCAGTTCAACGTGCCGGCTGCCGACATCCTGAACGGCAAGTATTCGGACAACTTCACAGCACTGATGCAGTTCCAGTACGAGCGCGCCGAGAAGTACTACGAGCAGGCGTTCGCCCAGTTGCCGGCCGTCGACCGCAAGAGCCAGCGCCCCGGCCTGATCATGGCGGCGATTTATCGCACCGTGCTCGACGAAATCAAACGCGAAAACTTCCAGGTCCTGCACCAGCGCATCTCGCTGCCGCCGACGCGCAAGCTGTGGCTGGCGCTCAAGACCTGGATCAAGGGCTAGCACTCCGTTCCACCAAACCGCTTACATGAAATCGCGCCTTCGCTCGCCATGCGTCGTTACAAATCCTCGGCATAGCAAGAGCTATGGCTGCGGTTTGCGCCTTGCCTGGCAAGCGAATCCATCGATTTCATTTGCAAGCTTATTGGCAGAACGGAGCGCAACCCGATGCGCGTAGCCGTCATCGGCGGCGGCTGGGCCGGCATCGCGGCGGCCGTCGAACTGACGGCCGGTGGCGCCGAGGTCACCCTGTTTGAAGCCGGGCGCGTACTCGGTGGCCGGGCCCGTGGCGTCGAGATCGACGGCCTGAAACTCGACAACGGCCAGCACATCCTGCTCGGCGCCTATCGCGACACGCTGGCCCTCATGCGCCGAGTCGGCGCCGATCCGGACGAATGTTTCGACCGCCGGCCCCTGCAAGTCATCGACAATACCGGCTTTCGCCTCGCCCTGCCGCGCTTGCCAGCACCGCTCAACGTCGCCGTCGGGCTGTTTGCTGCCAAAGGCGTCGGCCTGAGCGAAAAACTCAGGACCGCGTGGTGGATGGAAGGTGTCAAACGCCGGGGTTTCCGCCTGGCGCAGGACATGACCGTCACGCAGTGGCTCGACGCCGCCGGGCAGACCGGCGCGCTGCGCCGCCATCTCTGGGAACCGCTCTGCCTCGCCGCGCTGAATCTACCGGCCGAACGCGCCTCGGCCCAGCTTTTCGCCAACGTGCTGCGCGACAGCCTGGGCAGTTCGCGGCGCGCCGATACCGACCTGCTGCTGCCCCGCGTCGATCTCGGCCAATTGTTGCCGGCACCGGCCGGCCGCTGGCTGCAGGACCGCGGCGCGCAACTGCGTCTGGGCACGCGGGTTCGGGCGGTCGAGGATACCGGCAACGGCGTGCGCGTCGATGGCGAAACCTTCGCCGCCGCCGTCATCGCCGCCGCCCCCCAGCATGTCGGTGCCCTGTGGCCCAGCGCGGCAACGGATTTCGCCTTCGAGCCGATTGCCACGGTCTACCGGAAAATTGGCCCAAATCTGAAATTTCCGTTTCCGCTGACCAACCGTCTGGGCGGCCATTGCCAGTGGATCGTCGACCGCGGCAATGGCGTGCTGGCCTGCGTCCTGAGCGGGCACGGTGATTGGGAAGCGCTTGATGACGACGCCCTGGCCGCCGAACTTGCCAAAGAAGTCGGTTTGACCGACCCAAGCCCCTGGCACAAGGTCATCCGCGAAAAACGCGCCACCTTCTCGGCCCGGCCCGGCCTGGCACGCCCCGATTTCCGGACGGCCTGTCCGCATGTCGTCCTCGCCGGCGATTACACCTGGGCCGATTACCCGGCGACGCTCGAAGGCGCAGTGCGCAGTGGCCTGCGCGCCGCTCAGCAGCTATTGCCCTAACACCATTGATCCCATTGGACTATTGACTCCCATCTGGATTGCTGGATAAATTCTTTATGCATAGTTGAAATCGCATTTGCTAAGCGCATTACCAACCAGAATTTATCGGGGAAAAATCTTGAAAATCAAATTCGCATCCTTGCTGGCATCGCTGCTCATCAGCGCAGGTGCACAGGCTTCAACCCAAATCTTGACGTTCGATGCCAACGCCGCTTGTGGCAGCAGCGTCTGCAGTGACTACAACGGCCTCAGCCAGTCTTACGGCGACATCGCGAACAGCATCGACGTCAGCTACATTGACGTCAATACGCCGAATGCCGGACTGTATTGGTGGAACTTCAACTACAACGATCTCGTTGGCGTAGCTTGGGCTGGCGGCGGAGATGCGAGTTCCCATGCACGAATCGAAATCAAGTCGCTCGGCGGCGGAAATGTGACCTTGAACAGTTTCGATTTAGGTGCTTACGCAAACACCACGCGTGGCACCCACGTTCGAGTCACGACCATCGGCGGCGCTAATACGCTGTTCTCTTTCGATGGCAACGTCGGTCTGGGCGCTACGCAGCACAATACCTTCACCCCGAACGTGACAGCTCAGGGCGGTTTGTGGATTGAGTGGTCCAACTCGGCCTACAACGTTGGCATCGACAATATTTCCTACACGGCCGCTGTGCCCGAACCGGAAAGCTATGCGATGTTCCTGCTCGGCCTTGGCGTGGTCGGAGCCGTGGCGCGACGCAAAGCGGTTGCCAGCAAGTAATCCCGAATCCAAATATCGGAAGCACGCAAGGGCCGGTTTTCCGGCCCTTTTCTTTTGCCTGCAGCGAGCGGCGTTTTATATGCGCCCGGTGTGCGCTGACGCGAGTCAGCCCGTTGTCGAGCGCGCCTGGCCAAGCAGCGCCTTGGCTGCCTCGATGCGCAGGGCGAGCGGCACGCTCGGGTCGTTCATGACGGCCTGCAGAAACTCGCGCGGGTCGGCGAAATGGCCGATGACTGCGCTGCTCGCGTGCTTGACCGGGGCGCCGGACGCCGCCTCGTCCGCCGTCAGCGTGGCCAGTGCGCGGATGAAATCAGCCGACGTGATGGGTTTGACCGCCGCCAGCAGGTCGGCTTGGCGATCCGGATTGGGTTCGAAATCCAGCCCGCCCTCCTCGACGAACATGGCGCCCATGGTCGGATCGATGAAGGCGGACCAGCGTTCGTTGTCGGGCGACAGCGCCGGAATCCGGGGCAATTGCGCATCCGCGCCGGGCAGCAGGGCGATATCGAAATCGGCGATGTCGCCGAGATAGCGGCGACACAGCGCGGCCAGAAAACGGGCGGCGGCATCCGCCGCTACCGGCTCGGCGAGCGGGAACCAGAGCAGGAAGCCGGTCTTGGCATCGACCGAAACGGCGGGCAGCGGCAGACCCAGGCTTTCCCGCAGGTCGTCCAGCAGCGTGGCAACGCTGGGCCAGTCACGGCCGCGGACGATGCGGATGGCCAGCGTCGACACGCGGCCATGGCTGTCGGTCAGCGCGATATCGCCGTCAGCCGTCAGCCGAAACAATCGTTGAAATTCGCTTTGCAAGCGGCTCATGCCTGTCCTCACTCCAAAAATGGCCAACCGGGGCAATCTCACGGTCAACCGGAAATTTTGCCCAAAATCGAAATCCCGTTCAGGCCACCAGGCGGCCGGACTGGATGCGCAGCACGCGCCCGCAGCGCGCGGCAATCGCCTCGTCGTGCGTGACCAGCAAGAGCGTCGTACCCTGCCTGGCGTTGAGCTCGAACATCATGTCGATGACCTGCTGGCCGGTCGCCGCGTCGAGGTTGCCGGTCGGCTCGTCGGCCAGCACCAGCTGCGGATTCGGCGCGAAGGCGCGGGCCAGCGCGACACGCTGCTGCTCGCCGCCGGACAGGTGTTTCGGATAATGCTTGAGCCGATGGCTGAGCCCGACCCGGGCCAGCCATTCGCCGGCGGCCACCTGGCCGCGCGACGCCCCGGCCAGTTCCAGCGGCAACATGACGTTCTCCAGCGCCGTCAGCGAGGGCAGCAACTGGAAGGACTGGAAGACGAAGCCGAGCAGACGGCCGCGCAGCTTGGCGCGCTGATCCTCGTCGAGCGCATTGAGCGACACGTCGTCGAGGCGCACCTCGCCGGCCGTCGGCTCGTCCAGCCCGGCGAGCAAGCCGAGCAGCGTCGATTTGCCGGAACCGGAGGCGCCGACAATGGCCACCGTTTCACCCGGCATGACCGAAAAGGAAATATCCTGCAAAATCGTCAGCGGCTCGCCGCCGTTATCGACGGTCTTGCCCAGCCCCGACACTTCAATCACCGGTTTCCCTGCCATGCGCTTCGCTCTCTTCCTCGTTGCCCTGCTCTTCACCGCCACCCCGGCCCTCGCCGCCCGGACCATCCTGGTCATGGGCGACTCGCTGTCGGCCGGCTACGGCATCCGGCCCGAACAAGCCTGGCCGTCGCTGCTCGGCCAGCGTCTGACCGAAAAGCGCCTCGATTATAGCGTCGCCAACCTCTCCATCTCCGGCGAAACCACGGCCGGCGGGCGCGCCCGGCTCGGCGCGGCGCTCATCACACACAAGCCGGCCGTCGTCGTCATCGCGCTCGGCGCCAACGACGGCCTGCGCGGCCTGCCGCTCGGCCAGATGCGCGACAACCTCAACGCCATGGTCGACGCCTCGCGTGCCGCCGGCGCCAAGGTCGTGCTGGCCGGCATGCGCCTGCCGCCGAATTACGGCCCCTACGCCACCGATTTCTTCGTCAGCTTCAAGGGCATCGCCCAGAGCAAGAAAACGCCGCTCGTCGATTTCCTGCTCGAACCCGTGGCCAGCAAGCCGCAACTCTTCCAGGCTGACAACCTGCACCCGCTGGCCGAAGCGCAGCCGCTCATCCTCGATCACGTCTGGCCGACCCTGGCGCCCCTGCTAAAATAACCTGATGAAGCATAACCGCCCCACCGTGGCCGATCTCGCGGCCTACGACGAGATCATCGACGTTCGCTCCCCCGCCGAATTCGCCGAAGACCACATTCCCGGCGCCATCAACTGCCCCGTGCTCGACGATGCGCAGCGCGCCGAGGTCGGCACCATTTACAAGCAGGTCTCGCCTTTCGAAGCCAAGAAAATCGGCGCGGCCCTCGTTTCCGAAAACATCGCGCGCCACCTCAAGGATCGCTTCCTCGACCGTCCGAAAAGCTGGAAACCACTGATCTATTGCTGGCGCGGCGGCGACCGCAGCGGTTCGATGACCACCATCTTCAAGGCCATCGGCTGGCATGCCGGCCAGCTCGACGGCGGCTACAAGGCCTGGCGCAGCCACGTCATCGCCACGCTGGAGGCCCTGCCGGCGCAATTCCGCTTCATCGTCGTCGGCGGCGCCACGGGCAATGCCAAGACCCGCATCCTGCAAGCCATCGGCCAGCTCGGCGAACAGGTACTCGATCTCGAAAACCTGGCCAACCACAAGGGTTCGGTGCTCGGCGTCCTGCCCGACTCGCCCCAGCCGTCGCAAAAGGCCTTCGAAACGGCCCTGTTTCAATCCCTGTCCGGACTGGACCCGGCGCGCCCGATCTACGTCGAGGCGGAGAGCCGCAAGATCGGCAACCTGCACGTCCCGGAAGCGCTGATCGGCCGCATCCGCGCTGCCGAATGCGTCGCCGTCGAAGCCACGCTGGACGCCCGCGTGGCCTTCCTGCTCAAGGATTACGACTACTTCCTGACGCGCCCGGCCTTCCTTGGCCAACGCCTCGACGTGCTGCGCTCGCTGCAAAGCCGGGAAACCATGGCGCGCTGGCAACAGTTCATCGTCGATGCCGACTGGCCGACACTGGTACGTGAGCTGCTCGACCTGCATTACGACCCGCTCTACCGGCGTTCGCAGGATCACAATTACCGCGGCATGCCCGACTCGGCGGCTTTCGCCACCGACGACCTGTCACCGGCCGGCATTCAGCAACTGGCCGCCGCCATCGTTCAGTCGCGGACGGCGCAGACCGCCTGACGCATGGCCGGCTTAGGGCTGGCCGTGTAGCCTTCCTCGAAGGCGATTTCCCGCAGGCCGGCGGCCTCGGCCACCTCGCGCAACTCGCCGGGCCGCAGCAGGAAGGCCGGGCTCGACGGCTTGCCGTAGGCCTCGTTGCCGAGCATGAAGGTCTCGTAGATCAGCACGCCACCGGGCGCCAGCATGGCCAGCAGGTCGGGCAAGCGCGGCCGCCACAGGTAGTTGGTGACGACGATGCCGGCGAAGGTCCGGCCGGCCAGCGGCCAGTCATCGCCTTCCAGATCGAGCTGCGTCGCGCGGACGCCCGGCACCGACTGCAATTTCGAAATTGCCTCAAAATTCCGGTCGACCGCTGAAACCTGAAAGCCCAGCCCGGCCAGCAGCCGGGTATGCCGCCCTTCGCCGCAAGCCAGGTCGAGCACCTGCCCGCCGGCCGGAATCAGGCCGGCGTGGCGCACCACCCAGGGCGATGGCGGTATGATCCCGGGCAATTCATTGGAGGAGACAGTCATGTCAGCAGTCGTCGTTGCAGAGAATGGTCAGGGAAGATACCAGCAGGCCGTCACTGTCGGCCAGCACCAACTGGTCGCCGACGAGCCGGTCAGCGTCGGCGGCGCCGATGCCGGCCCGGCACCCTTCGATTTCGTCATGGCCGGACTGGGCGCCTGCACCTCGATGACGCTGCGCATGTACGCCGAACGCAAGGGCCTTCCCCTGACCGGCATCAGCGTCACGCTGAATCACGAAAAAACCACCGTGGACGGCGTTTCCCGCGACCGGATCACGCGTTCGATCACCCTCGACGGCGAATTGAGCGACGAACAACGCCAGCGCTTGCTCGACATCGCCAACAAATGCCCGGTACACCGCGCCTTGTCGCAGTCGCTGCTGATCGAAAGCAGCCTCAAGAACTAGGGATTTCCCTAGGTTCACCATGACATCACCCCGTGGTTGTGCCAGAATTCCGCATTGCACAAAATTATTATTAGCTAGGGGTTTGCCATGTTGGAACAGCACTATTTAACCTCGCTTTTCGAACCGAAATCGGTTGCTGTCATCGGTGCATCAGACCGTGAAAACTCGGTCGGCAACATCATCTTCAAGAACATCCTGAGTTCGGGCTACAAGGGCCGCCTGTACGCGATCAATCCCAAGCACGAAAAAATCCAGGACCAGCCGTCCTACAAATCAATCGAGGAAATCGGCGCCCGCGTTGAAATGGCGGTCATCTGCACCCGCCCGCAGACCGTCCCGCAACTGATCGAGCAATGTGGCCGCAGCGGCGTGCGCAACGCCATCGTCATCGCCTCGGGTTTCTCCGAAGCCGGCCACATCGGCGCCGCGCTCGAGCGCAAGGTTATGGAAATCGCCCGTTCCTACAACGTGCGCATCCTCGGCCCGAACTGTCTGGGCATCATCCGCCCGGATCTCGGCCTTAACGCCACCTTTACCAAGATCACTGCCAATCCGGGCAACCTCGCCCTCGTCTCGCAGTCCGGCGCCATGTGCTCCGCCGTGCTCGACTGGGCCAAGGCCAACCAGGTCGGCTTCTCGTCGGTCATCTCCATCGGCATGACAGCCGACGTCGATTTCGGCGAAATCCTCGACTACCTGATCTACGACAGCCGCACGCACTACATCCTGATGTACGTCGAAGGTATCCGTAACGCCCGCCGCTTCATGAGCGCCCTGCGTTCCGCCGCCCGCATCAAGCCGATCATCCTGCTCAAGGCCGGTCGCCACGCTGCCGGCTCGGCTGCTGCGGCAACGCACTCCGGCATGGCCGCCGTATCCGACACCGTTTTCGACGCCGCCGTGCGCCGTGCCGGCGTCGTTCGCGTCCAGAACGTCGGACAGCTGTTCTATGCCGCCAAGGCCCTCGCCTCCAAGTTCCGCCCGATGGGCAACCGCCTCGCGATCATCACCAACGGCGGCGGGCCGGGCGCCATGGCCGCCGACCGCGCCGGCGACATGGCCATTCCGCTGGCCGAGCTGTCAAACGAAACGATGGCCACGCTCAACAAGACGCTGCCGACGAACTGGTCGCACAGCAACCCGATCGACATCGGCGGCGACGCCACGCCGGAACGCTATCGCGACGCCATTCTGGCCGTCACCCAGGATCCGAACGTCGACAGCACGCTGGTCATGCTCTCGCCGCAGGCCATGACCGATCCGCTGGCCGTCGCCCAGGCCATCATCGAGGTCGCCGACAAGCTGAACCGCTCACTGATCTGTTGCTGGATGGGCGAAGAGCAGGTGCATGACGCCCGCACCCTGCTCGAGAATGCCGGCATCCCGGCCTTCCGCATGCCGGAAACCGCCATCGAACTGTTCCACCATATTTCCAAGTATTACCGCAACCAGAAGCTGCTGCTGCAGACGCCAGAACCGACCCGCCATTCCGGCCGGCCGGAGACCGAAGGCGCCAAGATGCTGATCGAGGCCCTGCTCGCCGAACGCCGCAAGGTGCTGTCCGAGATGGAATCCAAGGCCATCCTGCGCGCCTTCAAGATTCCGGTCGCCCAGACCATGGTCGCCCGTACGGCGACCGAGGCGCTGCTGCTGGCCGAGCAGATCGGTTTCCCGATTGCCATGAAGGTCGATTCGCCGGACCTGCCGCACAAGTCAGACGCCGGTGGCGTGCGCCTCAACATCACCAATGCGCCGGCCGTCCGCAACGCCTATCACGACATCATCGACACCGTGCAGAAGCGCCACCCGACGGCCAAGATCAACGGCGTCTCGATCGAGCCCTTCCTGTCGCGTCCGAACGGCCGCGAGGTCATGATCGGCGTTTTCCGCGACCCGATCTTCGGGCCGGTCATCACCTTCGGTGCCGGCGGTTTCGACGTCGAGATCTTCAGCGACCGTTCGGTCGCCCTGCCGCCGCTCAACGAATTCCTGGCCAAGGATCTCATCGACTCGACGCGTGCCTCGCTGATTCTCGACCAGTTCCACAACATGCCGCCGGTCGACCGGGGCGCCCTCAAGGAAGTGCTGCTGTGCATCTCCGAAATGGTCTGCGAGCTGCCGTGGATCCAGGAACTCGACCTCAATCCGCTGATCGTCGATGAAAACGGCGCCATCGCCGCCGACGCGCGCATCGTCATCGACCACGCCACCGGCGCCAGCGGCGACCGCTACGCCCACATGTCGATCTACCCCTACCCGGTCCATCTGGTCCAGGAATGGCAGATGAACGACGGCAAGGTCGTCACCATCCGCCCGATCCGTCCGGAAGATGCCGAGCTGGAGCAGGAATTCGTCAAGCGCATGTCCGACGAATCGCGCTACTACCGCTTCATGGACACCCTGCGCGAACTGACGCAGACCATGCTCGTCCGCTTCACGCAGATCGACTACGACCGCGAAATGGCCCTGGTCGCCACGCTGCCGCCGGAAGATTCGCCGGACGAGAAGGAATACCAGATCGGCGTCGCCCGCTACGTCGTCAATCCGGACGGCGAATCGGTCGAATTCGCACTGGCCGTCGGCGACGACTGGCAGAAATGCGGCGTCGGCCGCAAGCTCATGACGGCGCTGATCGAATGCGCCCGTGCCAAGGGCTACCGTGCCGTGGTCGGCGACGTGCTGTCGACCAACGCCAAGATGTTCCGCCTGATGAGCAGCCTGGGCTTCACGATCCACCCGCATCCAGACGACACCGCGGTCAAGCGCGTCGTCAAGCCGCTGTCGAACTGATCGCCAGCAGGCAAACAAAAAGCCGGTCGATGACCGGCTTTTTTACGTCTGGCGCCAAGGCCAGGAATTCAGCGGCGATTATTCGCCGTAGAAATTCACGTCGTAGGGATAGGGCTTCTGGACAACCTTGGAAGCGGCATTGCGCGTCGAGCTGTCGACGTCCTGCTTCTTGTCCCACCACAGCGCGCGACCGGCCTTCTGGTCTTCGACCCACTGCGGATTCTTTTCGAGTTGCTCATTCATCCAAGTCTGATGATCGGACACGTAGCTGGTATTGACTTCCGGCATTTCGCTGCTTCCCCAAAAAATTCAAGACAATGCCGCGATTCTAGCACGGCTGGCGGCGTGCTTCATCGACGAGAAAACATCCCCGGCACGCGACCCAAATTTCGATTTTGGCCAATTTTTCCGGTTGACCGTGAAATTGCCTTTATCGGCAGGAAGCCGCGGGGCCACTAGCCGCTCAATCGGCCACATCCCCTGCCCGCAACCAGCGGCCGATCGTTTCGATCAGGGACTCGGGATTCACGGGCTTCGACACAAAGTCGTTCATGCCGGCGGCCAGGCAGCGCGCCCGGTCTTCGGCAAAGGCATTGGCCGTCATCGCGATGATCGGCAGCCTGGCGCCCTGCGGCAAGGCACGAATCTGCCGCGTCGCTTCGAGGCCGTCGATATTGGGCATCTGCATGTCCATGAGGATCAGATCGTATTCCTGGCGCCTCACGCAGTCGATCGCCTGGCGGCCATCTTCCGCGGTATCGACGGCCAGGCCGGCGTCTTCGAGCATCATCGACGCCACTTCACGGTTGATCGGTTCGTCCTCGACGAGCAGGAGTCGTCCGCGTCTGCCAGTCGCCGGTATGGCGTCGAAGCCGGGCGATCCCGCCCCGGTCGTCTCGTCGGCTTTTTCAGCCTGCTTGCCCAGGCGGGCCGTAAACCAGAAGGTGCTGCCGCGGCCGAGCTGGCTGGAGGCGCCCGCGCTGCCGCCCATGAGTTCTGCCAGCCGGCGGGTGATCGCCAGGCCGAGGCCGGTTCCGCCGTATTTGCGGGTTGTCGTGTTGTCGGCCTGCTCAAAGGCCGTGAACAGGCGGGGCAGGACCTCGGCGTCGATGCCGATGCCGCTATCCTCGACCGCCAGGCGGAGCAATACGCTGTCGGCCTGCTCGTCGACCACCTCGGCACGCAGGGTCACGCTGCCGTTCTCGGTAAACTTGATGGCGTTGGTAACGTAGTTGAGCAGCGCCTGCTGCAAGGCCGTCGGATCGCCGAGCAGCGCGGTGGGCAGCCGACCGGATTGCACCTTGAGCGCCACCTGCCTGGCGCCGGCCCGTTCGGTCAGCATCGACACGACATTGGCGATCACGCTCTCGATGCGCAGCGGCACCGTCGCCAGGGTCAGCTTGCCCGCTTCGATCTTGGAGAGCTCGAGCACCGCATTGATGATGCTGAGCAGATGGTCGCCGGCCGCCTCGAGCTTGGCCATCTGGGCGCTCTGCCCCTCGCTCAGGCCGTTGCGCCGGATCAGGTAGGCCATGCCGGTAATGGCATTGAGCGGCGTGCGAATTTCATGGCTGATGTTGGCGAGAAAGACGCTTTTTGCAACGCTCGCCGCTTCCGCTGCCTCCTTGGCCGACGACAGCTCGGCCGTGCGCTTTTCGACCAGCTGTTCGAGATGCTTGCGGTATTCCGCCAACTCCTCCTCGGCCTGCTTGCTGGCCGTGATGTCGCGGGTAATCGACAGCAGGCAGGGCTCGCCCCCCAGCATCATGCGCGACACGGAAAAGATGCCCCAGAACTCGTAACCATCCTTGCGCCGGAATCGCGCTTCGAAATTCAGCAAATGCTCGCCGCCGGCCAGTTTCTCGACAAAGCGATGACGCTGCTCGGGATCGACCCAGATACCCAGTTCGATCGATGTCCGGCCAATGATTTCGTCGAGTGCATAGCCCGACATCTCGACGAAAGCGCGATTGACGTCAATGTAACGGCCATCCTTGAGGGTCGAGATGGCAATCGCATCCAGCGTGGTCTGGAAGGCCGTGCGATAGCGATTTTCACTTTCCACCTGCGCCTGCTGCGAATGGACAATGTCGCTGATATCCCGGAAATACCAGACGCGGCCGAGGTATTTGCCCGCTGCGTCGAACAGTCCCCGGGAATCCCGTTTGATGGTGCGCCCATCCTTGAGCAGGAACTGGCAGCTGTCCTCCAGCGTCGGGTTCGCGTAGAGTTCTTGAATCCGTTGCAGGAAGGCATCGGGGTCGGCAACCCTGGAAACCGCCTCGCTCAAAAAACCGACATGGGGAAAGCCGAGCGATTCGTCCAGCGAACCCTCCGGCATGCTGATTTTCCAGACGCTGAAAAACCCCGGATTAACCGACGCGACACACCCATTGTGGTCGACAAACAAAATGCCATCCGGCGCTTCGTTCAGAATCGCTTTTTGTAATGCGGTGCGAAATTCCTCCCCGCGCTCGCTTCCCGTCCCCACTGCCGCCACCCTAGCGCTTGCATTCGATTTTCATACCGGGAACTTTGTCACGATTCAATCGTCAGGACAACGATTAATGCGGCAACATAACCAAACTTCTCTCTCCAACGAAAAGAAACTGCCATGCCTGAATCCCTCTACGACATCCCGCTGAAAACACTCGACGGCCGCCCGCTCACCCTCGGCGAATTCAGGGGCCAAGTGTTGCTCGTCGTCAATGTCGCCTCCAAATGCGGGCTGACGCCCCAATACGCGGGGCTTGAAAGCCTGTTCCGCACCTATCGCGAGCGCGGCCTGCGCGTACTCGGCTTTCCCTGCAACGACTTCGCTGCGCAGGAACCCGGCTCTGCCGAGGAGATCCAGGCGTTTTGCACGAGCCAATACGGCGTCGATTTTCCGATGTTCGAAAAAGTGAACATCAACAGCGCTCCCCGCCACCCGCTCTACGCCTGCCTGATTGCCGCCCGCCCCGAGGCTGAATTCCCTGTGGCCAGCGACTTCCGCGAAAAGCTCGCCAGTTATGGACTGTCCCCCAAACAGCCCGACGACGTGCTGTGGAATTTCGAAAAATTCCTGATTGCCCGCGACGGGACTATCATCCGGCGTTTTTCACCGGACACGACGCCGGACGACCCGATGCTGGCAGCCGCCATCGAAGGGGCGCTCGGCTAAACCATCGACGATGCACCGCACCCACCCCGCTCACCTCGGCCAGCCAACCGGCTCGGCCGAACTCGCCATGCTTGACGTCTACATGCCGATGATGAAATCGTCGGCCATCATTTCAGCCGGCCGCCTCGGCCTGTTCGAAGCCCTCGTCGACGGCCCCCTGACTGCCGAGGAACTCGCCGGCAAGATCGCGTCGAGCCTGCGCGGAACAAGCACGCTGGTCGACTTCCTGGTCGCCATCGGCTACCTGGAAAAGCGGGGCGACGCATTCGCCAACACGGCGAGCACGCAGCGCTGGTTCACCAGCGCCGGGCAGGTCGACTACACCCCCGGCTTGCTGTGGACGCACGAATCCTGGTCGATGATGGCCAACCTGGCGGAAACGATCCGCAAGGGCGAGCCGGAAAAAACCTTGTGGGAAGCGATGGTCGAGAAGCCGCATCTCGGGCCGCTCTTCTCGTCGTACATGGGCGCCTTTGCCGCCGACCTCGGCCCCGATCTGCTCAGGTTCGTCCCCGTACAGCCCGGCTATCGCCGCCTGCTCGACCTCGGCGGTTCGCACGGCCTGCACTCCATCCGCTTCTGCCGGCAATATCCGCAACTCGACGCGCTCATTGTCGACATGCCGAGCGCCCTGACCAAGACCGGACCGGAGATCGAAAAAGCCGGCCTGTCCGGCCGTATCGCCCTGAGTCCGGGCACCTTGCAGGAAAGCGACTGGGGCGCGCCGGCCGATCTGGTGTTCTATCTTTCGGTCGCCCACAACCACAGCGCCGACGAAAACCGCGCTGCCATCCGCCAGATTGGCGAATCGATGAACCCGGGCGGCCTGCTGGTCATCCACGAATACCTGGCCGAAACCTCGCTCGACGCGATGAACGCCGCGTTTCGCCTGACCCTCCTGCTCGAAACCGGCACCCAGACCCACCGCCATGAGGACTATTGCGCCTGGCTGACGGCCGCCGGCTTTTCAGCGATCGAACGCATCGACCTCGAACCCCGCGAAAAAGGCTCGCTGATTCTGGCCCGGCGCTGAAACGGATACGCCCGCACCGCAAAAAACAAAAATGCCATTCAGCTTGCGCTGAATGGCATCGGGGCCGTAGCCCGAATCAGGTTAGCCGAGGATCAGGCGGCTTTGCGACGGCGCGCGACAGCGGCCAGAACACCCAGACCGGCAAGCATCAGCGCAGCGCTACCGGGCTCCGGTACTGCAGTCACCACCACGTTGTCCAGCGAACCGCCAAGGCTATCCGATGTGCCCACTGCCTTGAAGGTCAGGACGCCGACACCGCTGGCATTGGCATGAACGTCGTAGCTCAGATCAAGCCAGCTATGGGACTGTTTACCGTTACCGCTCACCGTATCGAGTGCCACATCGTTCCATAGAACCTGGATTTTGTTGCTTTCAAAAGACACACTCTGGCGCGGTGCATAGGCGAACGACAGCACCAAGGCCTGATTGGCATAGGTGTGGATCGTCTGCGAAATCCAGCTGTTCTCGGTGGTATCCAGTTCGGCGAAGCGAACGCCATCGGCAGCCGTCCCGGCGACCGCGTTGCGAATTTCGACCCCCTTCGGGCCTGTCGTCCAGCCGTAGCCGGTACCAAAAATTTTCCACTTGCCTGGCGCGACCGTGGTGTAGTCCTCAAAACTGCCATCGACGACCAGGTTGGCATGGGCAAATGCCGGCACGCTCAGCAGTGCGGCAATGGCAAGAATTTTCTTCATGTTAGCTTTCCTTATTGTTCGGGTTCGCGCAATTCCCTAAGTTGCGCCACGGGTCGAACAATATCCCGACAGTACGAATGCCTGCTGTGAAGTAATTCACCAAAACGGCCACGGCGCCGCGTTTTTGATGAATTTCCAATTTGGCCGTTTTTTCCGGTTGACCGTCAAAGCGACGAAATTACGGGTACAGCCCCCTGGTCGCCCGCGCTTCGAGCACGCGGCTGCAGCCGATCACGAAGGCGGCCGAGCGGAGCGGCATTTTCCGTTCGTCGGCCATCTGCCAGATGGCGGCGAAGGCTTCGGCCATGATGCGGTCAAGGCGTCCGTAGATTTCCTCCTCGGTCCAGAAGAAGCTGGAGAAATCCTGCACCCACTCGAAGTAGCTGACGGTCACGCCGCCGGCGTTGGCCAGGACATCGGGCACGACGACGATGCCGCGCGCGGCGAGGATGGCGTCGGCCTCGGGCGTGGTCGGGCCGTTGGCGCCTTCGACGACGATCCGGGCCGTGATGCGTTCGGCGTTGTAGCGGTTGATCTGCGATTCGAGCGCCGCCGGCACGAGAAAGTCGCAGGGCACGGCCCAGAAGTCGTCGTTGCTGATCGTCGTCGTTCCGGGAGCGCCGAGCAGGGTCTTGTGTTCGACGAGGTAGCGCTTGAGGGCGACCACGTCGAGGCCGGATTCATTGAACACCGTGCCGCTGACGTCCTGAATGGCGACGACCTTGGCACCGTGCTGGGCGAAGATCCGCGCGCTGGCCTCGCCGACGTTGCCGAAGCCCTGCACGACAACCCGCGCGCCCTCGATCGGCACGTTCAATTTGCGCCCGGCCTCGCGGGCACTGACGAACACACCGCGCCCCGTCGCATCCGAACGCCCGAGCGAGCCGCCCAGCGACACCGGTTTGCCGGTCACCACGCCGGTCACGGTGCGCCCTTCGCCCATCGAGTAGGTGTCCATCATCCAGGCCATGATCTGGGCGTTGGTGTTCATGTCCGGCGCCGGAATGTCCTTGTCGGGGCCGATCATCGAGCTGATTTCGCTGGTGTAGCGCCGCGTCAGCCCTTCGATTTCGGAAATGGACAACTGACGCGGATCGACGCGGATGCCGCCCTTGGCGCCACCGAACGGGACATTGACCACGGCGTTCTTGATGGTCATCCAGCCGGCCAGCGCCATGACCTCCGACAAGGTCACGTCCTGATGGAAGCGAATGCCGCCCTTGCCCGGCCCGCGCGAGGTGTTGTGATGCACACGATAGCCTTCGAAATGCTCGACCACGCCGTTGTCTCGCCGGATCGGCACGTCGACGATGAGCGAGCGCTTGGGCCGGCGCAGCGTTTCCACCCAGGGCCACAGCGTCTTGTCGAGCAAGGGGGCCACCTGCTCGACCTGCTGCAGATAAATGTGCCAGGGGCCGATGTTTTCCTTGGAGAGATAGGAAGGCAGGCTGTGTATGCTCATGGTGGCTCCTTTGGCGCGGAAGAAGCTTCAGTGTCGCGCAATGCGGGCTTCCTGACCAGCGGCCTTGGCGGTATGCTCTCGCCAAATAACGATCACTTGGAGAGACCCCATGCCAGCACTGCTGCCGCAACCCGATCCCGATGGCCTGCTCGAATACTCGGTGGTGTACACCGACCGTGCCCTGAACCACATGTCGCAACGCTTCCAGGGCGTCATGAAAGACATTTCGCGCCTCATCAAGAAGGTGTACAACGCCAAGGCCGCGATCATCGTGCCGGGCAGCGGCACCTTCGGCATGGAAGCCGTGGCGCGCCAGTTCGCGACGCAGCGCAAGGTCATGGTCATTCGCAACGGCTGGTTCAGTTTCCGCTGGACGCAGATTTTCGACATGGGCCACATTCCAGCGCAAAGCATCGTCCTCAAGGCCCGCCAGGTTGCCAGCGGCTCGCAGGCCCCCTTTGCCCCGCCGCCGATCGACGAGGTCGTCGCCGCCATTCGCGAACATCGTCCAGAGGTCGTCTTTGCACCGCACGTCGAAACCTCGTCCGGCATGATCCTCCCCGACAGCTACATCCAGGCCGTCGGCGACGCGGTCCGCTCGGTCGACGGCTATTTTGTCCTCGATTGCATCGCCTCCGGCACAGTCTGGGTGGACATGGTTACCAATCACGTCGACGTCCTGATCAGCGCCCCGCAGAAAGGCTGGAGCGCTTCGCCGTGCTGCGCCATGGTCGCCCTCGGCGAACGTGCCCGGGCCCACATCGACGCGACGAACAGCACGAGCTTCGCCTGCGACCTCAAGAAATGGCTGCAGATCATGGAAGCCTTCGAGAACGGCGGCCACGCCTACCACGCGACGATGCCGACCGATGCGCTGGCCGGCCTGCGCGACGTCATGCTGGAAACCGAAGCCTATGGTTTCGACAAGGTCAAACAGGAGCAGATCGAACTGGGTCGCCGCATCCGCGAGCTGATGGTTGCCAACGGCTTCCCCAGCGTGGCCGCGGAAGGCTTCCAGGCGCCTGGCGTGGTGGTCAGCTACACGACTGACCCGGACATCCAGACCGGCAAGAAATTCATCGCCCAGGGCGTGCAGACGGCAGCCGGCGTGCCATTGCAATGTGATGAACCGGCCGATTTCCGCACCTTCCGCATCGGCCTGTTCGGACTGGAAAAGCTGCACAACCCGGCGCAGACGGTCGACAACTTCGCCAAGGCCCTGGCAGCCGCCAGTCGCTAGCAAACAAAAAGGGCTCATCCGTGGATGAGCCCTTTTGCCGGTTTTACTCGGTCATTCGATGGCGTGCGCCATGCGCTCGAGATTGTCGATGACGCCCACGCTACCCTGCTCCATGGCCTGAACGTATTTGAGCATGGCTTCGATGTCGCCATTTTCCTTGGCGCGGAGTGCCTGCCTGCCGTTCTCATGGACCACCTTGTGCGGTGCTTCCATCTCGCGGTAACCGGGCAGGTTGCTGAAGAGGTTCTTGCCTTCGCCTTCGTAGTACCACTTGCCGAGGCGGCAGCCTTCGTGCGTCGAAACGCCGTCGGACTGCAGGTTTTCCAGGCCGAACAGCGACATGTAGATGCGGAACTTGAAGACCAGATGGTCGACCTTGGCGACTTCGACGAAGCTGCTCAGGGCGCTGCTGGCGATGACCTTCTCCATTTTCTGCGAGAGATCCATCAGGCGGCGCATGTCATCGGTCGACTTGCCGCCGCGCTTGCTGAAATCGTCGGCGGACGACGACAGAATTTCCATCGCCTCCTTGGCATTCGTCGAATTGTGGC
Source organism: Pseudomonadota bacterium (assembly GCA_018261895.1). Lineage (GTDB taxonomy): Bacteria > Pseudomonadota > Gammaproteobacteria > Burkholderiales > Rhodocyclaceae > Azonexus. Next base: position 8,193 of record JAGTRT010000037.1, on the reverse strand, counting down.
GGATGTCGCTGACCAGGACGTCGATGTCCTTGGTCGCCTTCGAGGTGCGCTCGGCGAGCTTGCGGACTTCATCGGCCACCACCGCGAAACCCCGGCCGCTCTCGCCAGCCCGCGCCGCCTCGATGGCGGCATTGAGCGCAAGCAGATTGGTCTGGTCGGCGATTTCGTGAATGAGCTGAACGATGGAGCCGATCTTGTCGGCCTGGCGGGCCAGCGACTCGACCTCATGCGCCGACTTGGCCGAATCCTGAGCCAACTGATGCAGGTTGGAAGCAATTTCCGTCGTTGCCTGGCCGCTCAGCAAGGCCACCTTGGCCGCCTCGACCGCCTGCTCCTTTTCTTCGTGCAAGACGGCCGCCATCGTCCCTAGACTGCTCTGCGAACCGGTCAGCGTGACGCCGAAGCTGGACAGGCTGCGCAACACGCTTTTCAGCATTTCGCATTCCGTGTCCTTGGCCATCGCCATGTTCTGCTGGGTGGCCAGTGCCTGTCGGGCTGCATCCAGCTCCTGCATCAGGCTTTGTTCACGTTGCTGCAATGCTTCATTCGCCGCCTTCAGGGCTGGCACTTCGCTGCTTCCAAACCAGGCCATCTCTCACCTATTGGGTATGCGTCGAGTGGTAGTCCATGGCTGCAGCAAGGCAACCCGACTCCGCCGACAATATTGTCAATATGCAACGACTTCCCGTATATCCAGCACATTTATGCTAAAAGTTATACCGCGCACCATTTTAGGGATTTTTTGTCTTTGGCACACTAACTATTTACCTATTTTTGCATTACTTTTTTCTAATAGATAACAAGGACATAGCCCCTATCCACGACAGCGGATCAGGTCGGCTTGTTCCACTTGCGCTCCCCGGCCGGCACGGCAAACGGCAACCAGTTTTCAGGCGGCGGCAGCGGACAGGTGGCAAAGGGCGTAAAGGCGCACGGCGGGTTGAAGGCCAAATTGAAATCGAGCCGGATTTTTCCGCCGGCCGGCGGTCGAGCCTTGAGAAAACGCCCGGCGCCATAGGTCTCCTTGCCGCTCGTCCGGTCGCGGAAAACGAAGAAAACCTCCCGCTCGCCAACCGACATCGGCAGCAACGTGACCGTCTGGCCATCAATCTCGAATAGCGCCTGATAGGCGACATCGACCATTTTCAGCTCGCCGCTGACATTCGGCACCTCCATGCGCAGCGGGGGCGACAAAGGCTGCCATGCCGCCTCGATCTGCCAGGCCGCATCGAAGTCGAAATAGTCCACACCATTGAAAGGCTGCGCTGCCGCCCAGTTGCGGTCGCGCAGGCGGGCCGCGATGCGGTTCTCACGGTCAACCGGAAAAAATGCCCAATTCTGAAATTCGACCACGGTCGGCTGGCCGGCGATGTCAGTCTGCAAAACAAGAGCCTCGCCGTCGACCGGCTGCCAGATCACCTTCCCGTCCTGCCACAGCAGATCGCCGAGATGCGCCGGCCCGCCAGGCAGACGAACGACGGCATCGTCAGCACTCCCGACGCTGTTGCGTCCCGGCTCCAGCCAGAACAGGCCGATCAGCCCGAGCCAGCTGTCCGATCCGGCCAGTTCGGCATGACGCTTGGCCCGCCAGTTCTTCAGCTCATCCTGCATTTTTCAGATCCTTGTTGTCTACAGCAACGACAATCCGTTGTATGGTTTGACGTGTTCCATCCCTGTTCGTCGAAAGGACATCGCCCATGAAAAAAATCATTATCGCAGCAATGCTCGCTGCCACCCCGCTACTGGCCAGCGCCGTCGACGTCAACGTCAATCTCGGCAATGTCCGCATCGATGCCCCGGGCGTCAGCGTCACCTTCGGCTCGCGCAACGACCGTGGCTACTACTGGGACGGCTACGATTGGCGCGAGCCGGCCTACTGGAAACAGCACAACGGCCCGCGCGGCGAAAAGTATTACACCGGTCGCGGCAACAAGAATGGCCACCACAAGGATGGCGGCCACTGCCCGCCGGGCCAGGCCAAGAAGGGCAACTGCTGATCGTTTTCAGCCATTACCAAAGACAAAGGGCGAAGCCTCACGGCTCCGCCCTTTTTCGTTGACTGCCCGGCTCTTAAGCCTTGGCGAAACGCATGATGCCGCCGGTGGCCGGATCGCAGCTGACGCGGATAGTGTCCTTCGCGCCGAACTTGCCTTCCAGGATGGCCTTGGCCAGCGGATTCTCGATCTGTTGCTGGATGGCCCGCTTGAGCGGGCGCGCGCCGAACACCGGATCGAAGCCGGCCTTGGCCAGTTCGGCCAGCGCCGTATCCTCGACGACGATGCCCATCTCGAGCTGCGCCAGGCGTTTTTCGAGGTATCCGAGCTGGATTTTCGCAATGCCGGCGATGTGCTTCTCGTCGAGCGCATGGAAAACCACGACCTCGTCGATCCGGTTGATGAATTCCGGCCGGAAGTAGTTCTTCACCTCTGCCATCACCGCGACCTTGATCACGCCGTAATCGTCGCCCGACATCTGCTGGATCATCTGGCTGCCGAGGTTGGAGGTCATGACGATCACCGTGTTCTTGAAATCGACCGTACGGCCCTGACCATCGGTCATCCGGCCATCGTCGAGCACCTGCAACAGCACGTTGAAGACGTCCGGATGCGCCTTCTCGACCTCGTCGAGCAGGATCACGCTATACGGCTTGCGACGCACGGCTTCGGTCAGGTAACCGCCCTCTTCGTAGCCGACGTAGCCCGGTGGCGCGCCGATCAGGCGGGCAACCGAGTGCTTCTCCATGAACTCGCTCATATCGATGCGGATCAGGTGATCTTCGGAATCGAACATAAACTCGGCCAACGCCTTGCACAGCTCTGTCTTGCCGACGCCCGTCGGGCCCAGGAACAGGAAGGAACCGTACGGCCGGTTCGGATCGGACAGCCCGGCGCGCGAACGGCGGATGGCGTCGCCGACCAGACGCACGGCCTCGTCCTGCCCAACGACGCGCTGATGCAGCTTGTCTTCCATCTTGAGCAGCTTCTCGCGCTCGCCCTGCATCATCTTGCTGACCGGAATGCCGGTCGCCCGGCTGACCACCTCGGCGATTTCCTCGGCGCCCACCTGTGTACGCAGCAGCTTGTTCTTCTTGCCCTCGCCATCGCCGCCCTTTTCAGCCGACTTCAGTTGCGCCTCAAGCTGCGGCAGCTTGCCGTATTGCAGCTCGGCCACCTTGTCGAGTTTGCCTTCGCGCTGCAGACGGGCCAGCTCGGCCTTGAGCTTGTCGATTTCTTCCTTGATGTGCGCCGAGCCCTGGACCTGCGCCTTTTCGGCCTTCCAGACCTCTTCGAGATCGGAATATTCCTTGGCCAGCTTGGCGATTTCTTCTTCGATCAGCCCAAAACGCTTCTTCGAGGCTTCGTCCTTCTCGCGCTTGACCGCCTCGCGCTCGATCTTGAGCTGGATGATGCGGCGGTCGAGCTTGTCCATGACCTCCGGCTTCGAGTCGATTTCCATCTTGATGCGCGCCGCCGCCTCGTCGATCAGGTCGATTGCCTTGTCGGGCAGGAAACGGTCAGTGATGTAGCGGTGCGACAACTCGGCGGCGGCAACGATGGCCGGGTCGGTGATGTCGACGCCGTGGTGCAGTTCGTACTTCTCCTGCAGACCGCGCAGGATGGCGATGGTCGATTCGACGCTCGGCTCGTCGACCAGCACCTTCTGGAAGCGGCGCTCGAGCGCGGCGTCCTTCTCGATGTACTTGCGGTATTCGTTGAGCGTCGTGGCGCCGATGCAGTGCAGCTCGCCGCGCGCCAGCGCCGGCTTGAGCATGTTGCCGGCGTCGATGGCTCCTTCGGCCTTGCCGGCGCCGACCATGGTATGCAGCTCGTCGATGAACAGGATGATGCGCCCGGCTTCCTGCGACACTTCCTTGAGGACGGCCTTGAGGCGCTCCTCGAACTCGCCGCGATACTTCGCCCCGGCCAGCAGCCCGGCCATGTCGAGGACGAGAACCTTCTTGCCCTTGAGCGTTTCCGGCACTTCATCGTTCACGATGCGCTGGGCCAGGCCTTCGACGATGGCCGTCTTGCCGACGCCCGGCTCGCCGATCAGCACCGGGTTGTTCTTTGTACGGCGCTGCAGAATCTGAATGGCGCGGCGGATTTCGTCGTCGCGACCGATGACCGGATCGAGCTTGCCCTGGGCGGCGCGCTCGGTCAGGTCGATACAGTATTTCTTGAGTGATTCGCGCTGGCCTTCGGCCTCCTGCGAATCCACGCCCTGGCCGCCGCGCACGGCCATGATCGCGGCCTCCAGCGACTTGCGGGACAGGCCGTGCTGCTTGGCGATGCGGCCGGTTTCGCCCTTGTCGTCGCAGATGGCGAGCAGGAACATTTCGCTGGCGATGAACTGATCGCCCCGCTTTTGCGCTTCCTTGTCGGTCAGGTTGAGCAGGTTGGTCAGATCGCGGCCGATGGACACATCGCCGCCATGGCCTTCAACTTTGGGCAGCCGGGTCAGCGCCTGTTCGAGATCGCGGCGCAGGCCCGGCACATTGGCCCCGGCGCGGCCCAGCAAGGAAGTCGTTCCACCATCGTCCTGGTTGATCAGGGCGAGCAGCAGGTGCTGCGGTTCGATGAACTGCTGGTCGCCGCCGATGGCCAGGCTCTGGGCATCGGCCAGCGCTTGCTGGAACTTGGTGGTCAATTTGTCGAGGCGCATAATATAACTCCCGATAAGAATTTTCTGATGCGCCCTAGATCAGGACCTTTCGGGAAATTTCAAGCGGCCGATCGTTAAGAATGTGTCAAAACGGTAAATAAAACGCCACTCGTATATAAGGTCGTGCTAAATTTAGCATAAATCAAATTTTGACCACTTGCCAGAAACAGGGGGTGTCCTATGGCAAATGAAAAAATGACGCTGCGTGGCAAGCTCTTCGCCATGACAGCCATGACTGTGGTGGCCCTAGCAGCCCTGCTCACCATCATCCTGATCAACGGCAAGAGCCAGATGCTGGAGGATCGGCAAGCCAAAGTCAGGAACCTGGTCGAATCGGCGCATGGCGTTCTCGTTCGTTTCGAGAAGGAGGCACGCGACGGCAGGATGTCCGTCGAGGATGCCAAGAAGGCCGCGGCGGCGACCATCGGCGTGATGCGTTACGAAAAGGTCGAATACTTCTGGATCAACGACCTTCAGGACACGATGGTCATGCACCCGATCAAGCCCGAGCTTGATGGCAAGAAGCTAGACCAGATCAAGGACAAGAACGGCAAGCTCCTTTTCGTCGCCTTCAATGCCATGGTCAAGGCCAAGGGTGCCGGCTTTGTCGACTACCTCTGGCCGAAGCCGGGCTCCGAGGAAGGCGTGCCGAAGATTTCCTACGTCATGGGTTTCGAGCCCTGGGGTTGGGTCATCGGTTCCGGCATCTACATCGACGACGTCGACGCCAAGTTCCGCAGCGATGCCGTCTCGCTCCTGCTCTGGGGTCTGGGCATCGCCGGCTTCATCGCCATCTCGCTGCTCCTGCTCTCCAACAACATCATCAAGACGCTAGGTGGCGACCCCGGTGTCGCCTCGGCCATCACCAAGCGCATCGCGTCGGGCGATCTGGCGACGTCCGTCGAATGTGCTGCGGATGACAATGACAGCCTGCTCGCCAACATCCGGACCATGCAGGAAACCCTGCGCGAGATTATCGGCAAGATCGTGTCCAATGCGGAACAGGTGTCGAGTGCCGCCACCCAACTGCTGGGCGCCTCCGAACAGGTTGCCATTCGGGGCAGCCAGCAGAGCGACGCCGCATCGTCGATGGCTGCCTCGGTCGAGGAAATGGCCGTCAGCATCGATCAGGTCCGCGAAAACGCCGGCGAAGCCCATAACATTTCGCAAACTGCCGGCCGGATATCCGAGGATGGCGCCGCCGTGATTCACAATGCGGCCAGCGAGATGCGCAAGATTTCCGAAGCCGTGCAGTCGTCGTCGCAAATCGTCGAGGATCTGGGTCGCCAGTCCGACCAGATCACGTCCATCGTCAATACGATCAAGGAAATCGCCGACCAGACCAACCTGCTGGCGCTCAACGCTGCCATCGAAGCAGCCCGGGCCGGCGAACAGGGACGCGGCTTTGCCGTGGTAGCCGACGAAGTGCGCAAGCTGGCCGAGCGGACCAGCCAGTCGACCACCGAAATCGGCGACATGGTCGCCAAGATCCAGAACGGTACGCGCAGCGCGGTCAGCAGCATGCAGGATGGCGTTCGGCAAGTGGCCAATGGCGTCGATCTGGCCAACCGCGCCGGCGACTCAATCAATCAGATTCGCGATGGCGCACAACGGGTGACCGTCGTGGTCAATGGCATTTCGGATTCGATTTCCGAGCAGAGCATGGCCAGCAACGAAATCGCCCAGAAGCTCGAAACCATCGCCCAGATGTCCGAGGAAAGCGCCGCTGCCGTCCGCCAGACGGCCGACGCAGCGCGGCAGTTGCAGGCGCTGTCCGACTCCCTTCATCAGACCGTCGCCCAGTTCCGCACCTGATCGGCACGGCAGGGTCAATGCGGGGAGCTTCGGCTCCCCGTTTTCATTTCTGCCAGCGCGCCGCCGCGCTGTCGTCGGCATCGCGGGCATCGACCCAGCGGGCGCCATCCGGCGTCGCTTCGCGCTTCCAGAAGGGGGCGCGAGTTTTCAGGTAATCCATGATGAATTCGCAGGCGGCGAAGGCTTCGCCGCGGTGGGCGCTGGTCACGGCGACCAGCACGATCTGGTCGCAGGGTTTGAGCGGACCGACGCGATGGATGACCAGCGCGTCGTAGATGTCCCAGCGGCTTTTGGCCTCGGCGACGATTTCCTCGAGCGCCTTTTCGGTCATGCCCGCGTAGTGCTCCAGCGTCATTTCCGAGACGCTGGCGCCATCGTTCAGATCGCGCACCAGGCCGAGAAAGCTGGCCAGCGCGCCGACCCGGGTGTCACCGGCGCGCAGGGCGGCCAGTTCGGCTCCGACATCGAAATCCGCTTCCTGCACCCGAATCGCCATCCCGCCCCTCCTCAAGCCACCAACAACTCGAACTTACCGGCAACCGACAACTGCCTCAAATCACCTCGCGCGCTTCGAGGAAGCGCAGGTTGGGATACTTCTCTTTGACCATGTTGAGATAGACATTGTTCGGCGCCAGATAGACCGGATCGTCTGCCCCGTCGAGCGCTACGTTGGCGCTGTAGCGGTCGGAAATCTGCCGCAGTTCGGCGGCGTCGCCGTGAATCCAGCGCGCCGTCGCGCAGTTGTAGTGCTCGAAGATGACCTGCACGCCGTATTCGTTTTCGAGGCGGCTGGCCACCACGTCGAACTGCAGCGTACCGACCGCGCCGAGGATGAGGTCAGTGCCGGACAGCGGCCGGAACAACTGGGTCGCGCCCTCTTCGGCCAGCTGCTGCAAGCCTTTCTGGAGCTGCTTGATCTTCAGCGGGTTGGCGATGCGGGCGAGGCGGAAATGTTCCGGCGCGAAGGACGGGATGCCGGTGAAGCGCAGCTCTTCGCCCTCGGTGAAGGTTTCGCCGAGGCGGATGGTGCCGTGGTTCGGGATGCCGATGATGTCGCCCGGGTAGGCCTCGTCGGTCGTGCTGCGGTCGCGCGCCATGAAGGTGATGGCGTTATTGACCGACAGCAGCTTGCCGCCTGCGCCCTGCTTGACCTTCATGCCACGCTCGAAGCGGCCCGAGCAGACGCGCAGGAATGCGATGCGGTCGCGGTGCTTGGGGTCCATGTTGGCCTGTATCTTGAACACGAAACCGGAGAATTTCGGCTCGTTCGGCTGTACTTCGCGCGTCGTGGACGGCCGGGCAATCGGCGCCGGTGAGAGGTCGACAACAGCGTCGAGCAGGCTCTGCACGCCGAAGTTGTTGACCGCCGAACCAAAGAAGACCGGCGACTGCTTGCCGTTCAGATAAGCCTCAGCATCAAAGGCGTGCGAAGCGCCGCGGACCAGTTCGATGTCCATGCGCAATTCGTCGGCCTGCGAGCCGATCAGTTCGTCGAGACGCGGGTTGTCGAGGCCCTGAATGATCTCGGCCGTGCCCTTCTCGGCCTGCGGATCGAAGAAGGCGATGGCGTCGTCGTAGAGGTGATAAACGCCGCGGAAACGCTTGCCCATGCCGATTGGCCAGGTCATCGGCGCGCACTGGATGCCGAGCACCGACTCGATTTCGTCGAGCAGGTCAATCGGCTCCTTGCCCTCGCGGTCGAGCTTGTTGATGAAG
>JAGTRT010000003.1 GCA_018261895.1 Pseudomonadota bacterium | reverse complement strand
TCCACCGGCATTCTGGCGAAAAACGACCAAAACACCGATTTGCCCCCTCCTTTATTTGTCAATTTCACCAAAACACCTCGAAATGCCAAATAATTCACAATCATCATGGGTAATGCTTTCGTTATAATCTCGTTGATTCAAACCGTTCAAGAGACGAATTTGCGGATATCTCTGCCGAGCGAGTGATAGACCGCAATCCATCAAATGCCCCCGAAGGAAGCATCATGAAGCGAGCGACCCTGTGGATTGCCATCCTGGCAGCCCTCGCCCCTGCCAGCCACGCCGCCGAAATGCCACTGGACGACCTGAGCCTCGAAGACCTGGTCAAGACCGAGATCACCTCGGTCTCGCGCAAGAGCCAGAGCATGGCGGACATCCCCGCAGCCGCCTTTGTCATTACCGCCGAGGACATTCGCCGCTCCGGCGCGCAGGCCCTGCCTGACGTGCTGCGCATGGCGCCCGGCATTCAGGTCTCGCAGATCGACAATGGCCGCTACGCGGTCACCGCCCGCGGTTTCAACGGTCGCTTCGCCAACAAGCTGCAAGTGCTGGTCGATGGACGCAGCATCTATCACCCGATGTTCTCCGGTGTGATGTGGGAACTCGATCCGATCCCGCTCGACGACATCGAACGCATCGAGGTCATCCGGGGCGCCGGCGCCGTCATGTGGGGCGCCAACGCCGTCAATGGCGTCATCAACATCATCAGCAAGCATTCCCGCAGCCAGCAGGGCGGCGCCGCCAACATCACGGCCGGGACCGGCGGTTCCGCCAACGTCTATGCCCGCATCGGCCAGTCGGTCAATGAGACGACGGGCTGGAAGCTGTCGGCGCAGGGACGTTACGGCGATGTATCGACGCAGTTCGCGAACAGCGAAAAGGCCAATGACCGGCTCGAAAACTTCGCCCTCAATTTCCGCCTGGACAGCGATCTCGGCGCCGCGCGTGATTTCACGCTGTGGGCCAGTGCCACGCACTCCACCCTGGGCGACCTCTGGCGTGTCCTGCCTGACATGGCATTGCTCGGCGCCGGCGTCGTCAGGCTCGACCCGTTGCGGATGATGCAGCGCCTGCACAGCGAAAGCCTGGTCGGGCGCTACCGCTGGCTGAGCAATGGCGGCATCGAGTCGTCGCTGCAGTTGTCGGCCAGCCTGTCGGGCATCGAGATCAACAACTTCATCGATGAAACCCGAACGACGATCGACATGGACTATCTGGGGCGTTATGCCATTGGTGCCCACGACCTGCAATGGGGTATCGGCCTGCGCAATTCCAGCGATGAAGTCAGTACGACCGGCGCTTACATCAGCATTCGCAACAACAGTTACACGCACCGCACCAGCGGCGTGTTCGTCCAGGATGACTGGACGCTCGTCCCGGAAAAGCTGCGGCTGGGCCTCGGCCTGCGCTGGGACACGGCAAGCCGCAACGGGAACAGTTATTCGCCGCATGCGACGCTGCTGTGGACACCATCGCGCACCGACAGCGCCTGGCTCAAATACGCCCATGCCCCCCGCACGGCCGCCCGCGCCGAGCAGGATATCTCGGTCCTCGCCGGGCTTTCCGTTCAGCAAACCGGTTTCGGCAATCTGCCCATCGTTCAGTACGCCGTACCGAACCCCAACGGGCTGAATGCCGAAAAGGCCCAGGGCGTCGAAATCGGCTATCGCAAACAGATTTCGAATACCGTCAGCGCCGACCTGACCGCCTATCGCTATCGCTACACCAACCTGCGCAGCGGCACTGCCGCTGCACGATACGGCTGTAATATTGCCCTCGCCGGATTCGGCCTGCCGGTGGACATCGCACGCTGCCCGGGCATTCTGTCCGGCCAGTTTGTCTTGGTTCAGGAACTCAACGCATCCAACAACATGTCGGGCTGGAGCGATGGTGTCGAAGTGGCCGGCGAATGGCTGGTCACGCCCCATTGGCGCCTGCAGCTGTCCTACACCTGGAGTCGCCTGAACATGGACGAGGGCATCGATGCCGTCGGACGGGCCGACGCCACCAATACCGAACGCGCCAATCCGCGCCACACCGCTTCCCTGCGCTCGCAATGGAACGTGACGCCGAATCAGCAACTGGATGTCTGGCTACGGGCGATGTCGGAAATCGATCGCGTCAACGTGACCAACACCACGCCGAGCACCTCGACCAGCCCAAGCTATATCCGCGTCCCGGGCTACGTCACGCTCGACCTGCGCTATGGCTACCACATCACCAAGGATCTGGAAGTCGCGGTCATCGGCCGCAATCTCGCCAGCACCCGCCGTTTCGAATACGTTTCCGATTACATCCCGACCATCGCCAACGAAATCAAACCGTCGTTCATGCTCACCACCCGCTGGAAATTCTGATTCATCGCCATGTCCGGCCATCGACTCCGCCGGTTCGCCAGCCAGTTTCTGCTGACAATCGGACTCGTGCTTGCTGCCCTGGGCAGCCACGGGGAAGTCACGACCGAATCCGAGCTCAAGGCGGCCTTTCTGGTCAATTTCCTCAAGTACGTCGAGTGGCCGGGAAATCGAACGAACCTCAACCTCTGCCTGTTCGGGCGGGACAGTCTAGGACCGTATCTGGCTACCTATGAAGGCCGGCAGATTGGCGGGCGGGAACTGCACATCCGCAAGGTGAGCAGCCCGGAACAGCTCAGCGAGTGCCAGGAACTCTTCATTCCGGACACCGAGGAAGCACGCATTCCCGCCGTCATGCGCTGGGTCGACCGGCAGGCCATCCTGACCATCAGCGACACCGAGACCTTTGCGCGGGATGGCGGGGCCATCGCCCTGATTCGCGCCGAAGGAAGGCTGCAGTTTGACGTCAACGCCGACGCGCTTCACCGCGCCGGTTTGCGCGGCCACCCGCAAATGCTCCGTTTGGCCCGGCAGATCATCGGCGCTCCCCGATAAGGCCCGCCGGGCAGCAACTTCAATCCGCCAGTTCGATCTGCCCGCTGACGTTGGTCGTCACCAGGCTCTCGCCCGCCTCGATTGGCGCCGGCGCGGCTTCGGCGGCCATCATCACGCCGCGCGCTGCGCGCATCATTGGCATGGGCATGGCGCCGCCCTGCTGGATATTGAGCTGCTTGATCTTCCAGCTCTTGCCCAATTGCTCGGCGACCACGGCTGCACGGCTCTGGAAGGCACGAATCGCCTCGCGCGTCGCCTCGTCCTCGACCTGGCGGCGCGTTTCCGGCGATGGCATGAGGCTCACGTCGCCCACGGCGAGACGCATTTGCTGCAGTTTGCCGAGCAAATCGGAAACGCTGCTTTGATCCTTGGATTCCAGCACCAGCTCGCTGCGCATGCGCCAGCCGTCGATCTTCTGCGACTGCCCGTACACCGGGTAGGTCGACTGCTGCCCGCTCTTGACCGAGATGCCGGCCTTGCTGCGGATGAGCTTGAGTGCTTCGGCGATGTCGGCATTCACCCGCTGCGCCAGTTCGGCCGGGCTTTTCCCGCTGGCTTCGCTGAACACGCTGGCCCGAACCATGTCATTACTCGCCGGCCGGCTGGCCGATGCGGAAAGATCGACAATCGCACCCGCGTGCGCGCCACTGGCGGTCAGGCAGGCCGCCAACAGAATACCGGTAAGTTTGTTCATGAAGGTTCCTCGTCTCGACAATCGAACAGGGCGTGCACCGCCTGCAATGGATAAGGATCTTAACGCGCGGCGGCACGAGGCGTTGGCGGGCACAGGTAAAGAATTGTTTCCGGTAAGCCGCCCCGCCGTCAGGCCACTTTGAGGCGCTCGGCCAGCGTATCCATGAGCACCCGCACCCGATGCGGCACGTGCCGGTTGCTGGGCAGCATGGCGTAGATGCCGAGTTCGGGCATGGGATAGTCGGCAAGAATTTCCTCGACCCGGCCGCTGGCCAGATAGCTGTCGGCGATAAAGTCCGGCTGGCAGCTGATGCCCAGCCCCTGGGCCGTCGCCTCGGTGAGCACGTCGCCGTTGTTGGCGTTGAGGCGGCTGCGGATATGGAAGTTTTCCAGCACGCCATCGACCATGAACTGCCAGACCTGGCTGTTCCCGGCATAGGTGTAGCCGAGGCAGACGTGGTTTGCCAGATCGGCCGGTTTTTCCGGTCGACCGTGACGATGCAGGTATTCCGGCGCGGCCAGCACCAACATGCGGCCCGTCCCGATCTTGCGCGCCACATCGCCCGCTTCGAGGCGCCGGGTGATGCGAATCGACAGGTCGATGCCTTCCTCGATGAGATTGACCCGGCGGTCGCTGTAATCCATATCCAGCGAAACGTCCGGGTAGCGCTGGGAAAAGTCGAGCAGGATGGGCGCCAGCCGCTTCATGCCGTAACTGAGCGGCAAACTGATGCGGATGTTGCCGCGCGGCGTCAGGCGCTCTTCCGCAACACCGGTTTCGGCGGCCTCGACGAGATTGAGGATGACCCGGCACTTTTCCAGATAGGCCGTCCCGCCCGAGGTCAGTGCCAGGCGGCGGGTGCTGCGCGCCATGAGCTTGACGCCGAGATGCGCTTCCAGCGCGGCGATCTGCCGCGTCACGACGGAACGGGCCACGCCCAACTGCTGCGCCACGGCCGAGAAACTGCCGAGTTCGGCCACCCGAACGAAAAGATGCATGGCATCGAGCCTGTCCATTGTTGCTATTTCTGCAATAGTAATTTGCACATTGTCAGCTATTTCAATGCAAATAAGGAGCATAAAGTGCGGCCATCGACACAGGAGTTGCAGGAATGACACAGACTCGAACAAGCGCCCAATATCAGCCCGCCCTTTTCGTCCCGCACGGCGCGCCGACCTTTGCCCTGCGCCCCGGTGCGGCCGGTGCGGCGCTGGCGGCCATGGCCCAATCGCTGCCTCAGCCCCGCGCCATCGTCATCGTCAGCGCGCACTGGGATACGACGGTGCCGACCGTCGGCTTCGCCGAGCGCCCGGAGACGATTCATGACTTCTGGGGCTTCCCGGCTGAACTGTACGACATCCGCTACCCGGCCACCGGTTGCCGCGAAGCGGCCGAGGAAGTCGTTGCGGCGCTCAAGAACGCTGGTCTGCCCACAGCAACCGACCATACGCAGGGCCTCGACCACGGCGCCTGGGTGCCCTTGCGCCTCATGTTCCCCGACGCCGACGTGCCGGTCATCCCGCTCTCCATTCAGAGTCGCGGCGGCACCGAGCAGGCCTACAGGCTGGGCCAGGCGCTGGCGCCACTTGCCGAAAAAGGCTTCCTCGTCATTGCTTCGGGCAACCTCACGCACAACCTGCGCGACTACCAGATGGCGGCCATGAGTGGCGGCCGCACGCCGGCCTATGTGCGCCAGTTCACCGACTGGCTGGCCGACAACATTCATGCTGGCAACACGGATGCGCTGCTCGACTACCGTCGCCAGGCCCCGGGCGGCGTCCAGGCGCACCCGACCGATGAACATTTGCTGCCGCTCTATGTCGCACTCGGGGCGGGCGGCGAAAACGCCACCGCCACCCGCTTCCACGCCGGCATCGACGACTACGTCATCGCCATGGACGCTTTTTCATTTTTGGGCAAAAAAGGAGGTTGACCGTGGAATCCGCACATTACACCGGTACCGCCAAGGCGCTGCACTGGGTCATGGCTGCTCTGCTCTTCGGCCTGCTTGCGCTCGGCTTTTACATGCACGACCTGCCACTCTCGCCGGAAAAGCTGCAGCTCTATTCATGGCACAAGTGGGCCGGCGTCACCGCCTTCCTGCTCGTCCTGTTCCGCCTGCTCTGGCGCATCACGCATCGTCCGCCAGCGCTGCCCGAGACGATGCCGAAGATCATGCAGTTCGCCGCCCATGCCGGCCACCTGGCGCTCTACGGGCTGATGTTCGCCATCCCGCTCTCCGGCTGGCTCATGAGTTCGGCCAAGGGTTTCCAGACGGTCTGGTTCGGCGTCCTGCCCATTCCCGACCTGCTCGACAAGAACAAGGAACTGGGTGACCTGCTGCAGACCGTCCACATGGGCCTCAACCTGCTTTTCGTCGCCGTCCTGCTCGGCCACATCGGCGCCGCGCTGAAACATCACTTCATCGACAAGGACGACATCCTCATTCGCATGGCCCCCCGACACGCCAAGGAGAAATAATCATGAAAAACATCGCATTCGCCCTCGCCCTCACCGCGCTGGTCCCCGCCGCGCAGGCCGTCGAATACACCCAGGTGCAAGCCGACAAGAGCGCCATCGCCTTTGTCTACAAGCAGATGGGCGTATCGGTCGACGGGAAATTCAAGAAATTTTCCAGCCAGCTGAATTTCGACCCGGCCAAACCGTCAGCCGCCAAGGCCACCTTCGACGTCGAACTGGCCAGCGTGGACACCGGCGCCCCGGAAGGCGACCAGGAAGTCGCCGGCAAGCCGTGGTTCAACACCAAGGCTTTCCCGACGGCCAAGTTCGTCTCCGGCACCGTCAAGCCGCTCGGCGGCAACAAGTACGAAGTCGCCGGCCAGCTCAGCATCAAGGGCAAGACGCAGGACGTCGTCGTCCCCGCCACCTTCACGGCCCAGGGCAACACGGGCGTCTTCGACGGCAGCTTCGTCATCCGCCGCGCCGATTTTTCGATCGGCGAAGGCAGCTGGGCCAAGTTCGACATCGTCGCCAACGACGTCCAGATCAAGTTCCGTATCACCGCTTCCAGCAAATAAACCCCAACCTTCAACAGGAGAACCACCATGAAAAAGCAACTCGCCACCCTCGCCCTCGCCATCGCGGTCGCCACCCCGGCCTTCGCGGCGCCGGAAACCTTCACGCTCGACGGCACGCACAGCTTCCCGCGCTTCTCGTACAGCCACTTCGGCTACTCGGTCCAGATGAGCCGTTTCGACAAGACCACCGGCACCATCGTCCTCGACAAGGCCGCCAAGACCGCCAAGATCGACCTCGTGATCGACACCAAGTCGGTCAGCACCGGTTCCGAAACCTTCAACGAGCACATCCAGGGCGAAGACTTCCTCGACACCGCCAAGTACCCGACCGCCACCTTCAAGTCGACCAAAGTTGTGTTTGAAGGCGACAAGCCGGCCTCCATCGAAGGCAACCTGACCCTCAAGGGCGTGACCAAGCCGGTCACACTCAAAGTCACCGGCTTCCTGGCCATGCCGCACCCGATGGTCAAGAAGGACGCCATCGGCGGCACCGCCACGACCACCGTCAAGCGCACCGACTTCAACATGGGCAAGTACGCGCCCTACGTCGGCGACGACGTGACCATCGACATCGCCATCGAAGCGATCAAGCAGTAATCGGGGAATTTGCGCCCTGACGGGCGCCTAATAAAGGGGAAATCGCGAATTGAATTGGCGATTTCCCCTTTTTAATTGGCATGGGGTTCCGCCTTGCTGGCGGGCATACTTTCTTTCCCTTCGCCAAAAAAGTAGCGGACTCTGACGTTTCGCGTCAAAAAGTGAATCCCACGGTCAACCGGAAAAAACCGACAAATTCGGTTCCTTCACTCCCTGCAAGGGCCGAAATGACGGATTTTCCGGCTCAAGCCAGCAGCGCAAACTGCTCGCGCAAAGCCTCGATGACACTGCGTTCACCGCGAACGCGGAAAAATGCCCCCGCCTCGTCGGCCCTTTCGTCGAGCACCTCGCAACTGGCAAAAACATCCTTGCGCAATTGCTGTGCCGACCACGGCAGGAATAGCTCGGCCTCGACATGATCGCGCTGGAAAAAGGCGATGATCTGCAGGCGCAGCGCGGCCACGTCATCCGCCTGGCGGGCGCTCATCACGACGCAATCCGGGTACATCGCCCGCAAGCTCGCTGCGCACTCGGCCTGCGCAGCGGCATCGCCGACGTGGTCGATCTTGTTGAAAATGCGCAGGCGTGGCACGACATCGGCGCCGATCTCTTCGAGCACCTTGTCGGTCACTTCCAGCTGGCGCTCGAAACCGGGATCGCTGGCGTCGATCACGTGAAGCAGCAAGGAGGCATCGAGCGCCTCGTCGAGCGTTGATTTGAAAGACGCAACCAAACCGTGTGGCAGATTCTTGATGAAACCGACCGTATCGCTGACCAGCACGCGCGGCACGCTCTCCGGGTAGAGGGCGCGGACGGTGGTGTCGAGCGTCGCGAACAGCTTGTTGGCGACCAGCACTTCGCTGCCGGTCAGCGCGCGCATCAGCGTGGATTTGCCGGCATTGGTGTAGCCGACCAGCGCGACGGCGGCCTGACTCTGGCGCTCCTGGCGACGGGCGCGCTGCGTCTTGCGCTCGGCTTCCATAGCGAGGATTTCGAGCTGCAGTTCGGCGATGCGATCGCGGATCTTGCGTTTGTCGAGCTCGGTATGCGACTCGCCAGCCCCGCGACCGCCAACGCCGCTGCGCTGCCGCCCCTGCGAACCGGCCAGCTTGGCCGCTTCGCGCAGACGCGGCGCCATGTAGCCGAGGCGGGCGATTTCGACCTGTGCCTTGGCCGCCCGCGAACGGGCATTGCGATGGAAGATCTCGAGGATGACCATGGTCCGGTCCATGACCTCGCAGCCGGCCTCGATTTCAAGATTGCGTGCCTGCGACGGCGAAATTTCGTGATCGACGAGAATCGCGTCGATTTCCGGCAGATTCGATTCGGCCAGCGACGGCAGCTGATCGCCCGCTTCGTCGAAAATCGGCTCACCATGAACAAAAGCATGAATTTCCTGCCGCTTGCCGACGCCCAGATAACCGGTCGTATCAAAGCTGGTCCGCTTCTGCACAAAGGTATGAACAACCTTGAAACCCAGCGTCTTGGCCAGCTCACGCAACTCCATGAGTGACGACTCGAACTCCATGTCGCTGACGTTCGGCAATTGCACTGCCGCAGCAACGGCATATCTGAAGCTTTGCTCTACTTCCATCTGCATCCGGATTTTTTCTCTTGATTTAGCGAAGGCAGATAGTAACCGGCAATTGAACCGCGTCCTTATAAACAGAGGCTCCCACGGTCAACCGGAAATTTTGGCCAAAATTGAAATGCTCAGAAACCTATCTACCCCGCCCGTTGCTCGACCCAGCAAAGCCGATAGCATTGGCCGCGGCGGAAGGCTTCGCGGTCGGTGAGGTAGAGCACCATGACAATGGTGCTCTTTTCCCAAATCAAACAGCATGATGCTTGCTTGTGCAGCGTTTCCCCAATGCGTCCGCCGCCGACGTCCGATGTTTAATACACCTCGTCGCCGATCCCGGCCAGCGCAGCATCGCCGGCTTTGACGGTTTCGCCGAAGGCGGTGGCTTGCGGAAGGATCTGGTCGGCGTAGAAGCGGGCCGTGGCGACCTTGGCGCGGTAGAAGGATTGATCGCCTTCGCCTTTGTCGAGGTAGCCTGCAGCAGCCAGCGCCGCCTTGCCCATGAACCAGCCACCGCAGACGGTAACTGCCAGATGCAGATACGGCACCGCCGCGGTCAACACGCCGGAGAGGCCGGTCTTGGCATTGGCTGCCAGCCATTCGGTGGCGTCCGTCCAGGCTTTGAGCGCGACACCGAGGCGCTGGCCGATGGCCTGCAGCTCGGGCTTGCCGGATGCACCCAGCGCCTTGGCGGTGGCGTAGACCTCGCCGAAAACGATCTTGGCGGTGGCGCCCTGGTCACGCATGAGCTTGCGGAACAGCAGGTCGTTAGCCTGGATGCCGGTCGTGCCTTCGTAGATGGTGGTGATGCGCGAGTCGCGCCAGTGCTGGGCGGCGCCAGTTTCTTCGATGAAACCCATGCCGCCGTAGATCTGGATGCCGAGCGAGGTGACGTCGATGCCCATTTCGGTGCCGCCGCCCTTGACGATGGGGATCATGAATTCGGCGAGCCACAGGTGGCGCTTGCCTTCTTCGGTGTGGCCGGCGGCATGGGCACGATCGAGCAGGCCGGAGGCGTAGTAAGCCATGGCGCGGCAGGCTTCGACGCGGGACTTCATGAGCATCAGCATGCGGCGGATGTCAGGATGGTGGTCGATGGTGACCAGCGCTTCGCCGGTTACGGCATCACGGCCCTGTTTGCGCTCGCGGGCGTAGCCGAGGGCCTGCTGGTAGGCGCGTTCGCCGAGGGCGATGCCTTGCAGGCCGACGCCGAGGCGGGCTTCGTTCATCATGATGAACATGTACTCAAGGCCGCGATTCGGCTCGCCGAGCAGGTAGCCAACGGCACCGCCATTGTCGCCATAGGCCATGACACAGGTCGGGCTGGCGTGGATGCCGAGCTTGTGTTCGATGGAGACGCAGTAGGCGTCGTTGCGGGCGCCGAGCGAACCGTCGGCGTTCACCAGGAACTTGGGCACGAGGAACATCGAGATGCCCTTCACGCCGGCCGGCGCATCGGGCAGGCGAGCGAGCACGAGGTGGACGATGTTGTCCGTCATGTCGTGGTCGCCGTAGGTGATGAAGATTTTCTGGCCAAAAACGCGATACGTACCGTCGGCCTGCGGCTCGGCGCGCGAACGGATGAGCGCCAGGTCGGAGCCGGCCTGCGGCTCGGTCAGGTTCATCGTACCGGTCCATTGGCCGGTGATCATTTTTTCCAGATAGATCGCTTTCAGCTCGTCGCTGGCGCAGGTGATGAGCGCCTCGACGGCGCCCGTGGTCAGCAAGGGGCCGAGCGAGAAGGACAGGTTGGCCGAGCAGACCATTTCCTTGACCGCCACGCCCAGCGTGTCCGGCAAGCCCTGTCCGCCGAAATCGGCCGGCGATGACACGCCGTTCCAGCCGGCTTCGCAGAAGGCCTTGTAGGCTTCCTTCCAGCCGGGCGGCGTGGTGACGCCGTTCGGCGTCAGCTTGCAGCCTTCCTTGTCGCCGACGCGGTTGAGCGGGGCGAGCACTTCGCCGGTGAACCTGGCGGCCTCGTCGAGGATGGCATCGGCGAGGTCGGGGGTTGCGTCGGCATATTCGGGGAACTGCGCCAGGTCCTTGAACCCGGCCAGTTCGTCCATGACGAAACGCATGTCTTTTACGGGCGCACGGTAGTCGCTCATGTTGTCTGTCTCCTTTAATTATTCGCTGTAAATCCGCGGATTCCCGCTTTCGCGGGAATGACGAGGCGTTTCAGAATGGCTCGTTGCACAGCGCCGTCTTCGCGGCACGGTATTCCTGTTTGAGGCGGGCGATCAGCTCGGCCGTCGGCAATACGTCGTCGATGGTGCCGACGCCCTGCCCTGCACCCCAGATGTCTTTCCACGCCTTGGCATCGCGGGCGCCGCCGAAGCTCATCGCGGTCTTGTCCTTGACCGGCAGGTTGGCCGGATCGAGGCCGGCGGCGACGATGCTTTTGGTCAGGTAGTTGCCATGCACGCCGGTGAAGTACGGGGTATAGACGACATCCTTGGCCGCCGAATCAACGATGGCCTGCTTGTAGGCCTCGACGGCGTTGGCCTCGGCGGTGGCGATGAAGCGCGTGCCGATGTAGGCAAAATCAGCGCCCATCGCCTGTGCCGAGAGAATCGCTGATCCATTGGTGATCGATCCCGACAGCGCAATCGGGCCATCGTAGAACTTGCGGATTTCGCCAACCAGCGCGAAGGGGCTCAGCGTCCCGGCGTGGCCGCCGGCCCCGGCACAAACGAGGATGAGGCCATCGACACCGGCTTCCAGCGCCTTTTCGGCATGCCGCACGCTAATGACATCGTGGAACACCTGGCCGCCGTAGGCATGCACATGCGGAACGATCTGCGTCGGTGCCGACAGGCTGGTGATGATGAGCGGCACCTCGTGCTTCACGCAGAGCGCCATGTCATATTCCAGGCGCTCGTTCGAGGGGTGGATGATCTGGTTGACGGCGAAGGGTGCGGCGTTCGGATCGGCGGCCAGTTCGGCCTTGATACGGGTCAGCCACTCGTCGAGCAACTCCTTGGGCCGGGCATTGAGCGCCGGGAAGGAGCCGATCAGCCCGCCCTTGCACTGGGCAATGACGAGGTCGGGATTGGAGACGATGAACATCGGCGCGCAGATGACGGGCAGCGCCAGGTTCCGGTTCAGTGATGCGGGAATCGGCATTACGCCCCCTCTTTCAGCGCGCGACGCAGGATCTTGCCGACGTTGGTGCGCGGCAGGTCGTCACGGAATTCGACATGTTTCGGAATCTTGTAGCCGGTGAGCAAGCCACGACAGTGGTCGATCAGCATGCGCTCGGTGACAGCCGGGTCCTTGCGGACGACGAAGATCTTGACTGCCTCGCCAGAGTTCTCATCGGCCACGCCGATGGCCGCCACATCACGGACGCCGGGGTGCATGGCGACGACTTCCTCGACCTCGTTCGGATATACATTGAAGCCGGAGACCAGGATCATGTCCTTCTTGCGGTCGACCAGGAAAACGAAGCCCATTTTATCGACGTAGCCGACGTCGCCGGTGCGCAGGAAACGATCGGGGTAGAAGGCCAGTTCGGACTCATCGGGACGCTGCCAGTAGCCCTTCATGACCTGCGGCCCGCGAATGCAGATTTCGCCGATCTGCCCTTGCGGCACCTCGTTGCCGTAGTCGTCACGGATCGACACTTCGGTCGACGAAATCGGCAGGCCGATGGAGCCGTTGAAATCACCCATGTCCAGCGGGTTGATCGTCGCCGCCGGCGAGGTCTCGGTCAGCCCGTAGGCTTGCAGCAGGGGTGTGCCAACGACCTGCTTCCATTTCTCCGCGACCGGTCCCTGCACCGCCATGCCGCCACCCAGCGTGACGCGCATGGTCGAGAAATCGAGCTTGGCAAAATCCTCGTTGTGCAGCAGCGCATTGAACAGCGTATTGACGCCGGTCACCACCGTCACCGGATATTTGCCCCACTCCTTGACGAAGCCCGGAATGTCGCGCGGATTGGCGATGAGCAGGTTGCGCGCACCGATCATCAGGAAGGTCAGGCAGTTCGCCGTCAGCGCGAAGATGTGATACAGCGGCAGCGCGGTGATGATGAATTCCTCGCCCTCACGCACGACCGGCTTGATCCAGCTGTAGGCCTGGGTTACGTTCGAGGCGATGTTGGCGTGGGTCAGCATGGCCCCCTTGGAAACGCCCGTCGTGCCGCCCGTGTATTGCAGGAAGGCGATGTCGTCCTGGGTCAGCTGCACCGGCTGCCAGCCGTGGCTGCGCCCGGTGGACAGGGCGCTGTTGAAGCCGATGGAACCGGGCAGTTTCCAGGCCGGGACCAGCTTCTTGACGTGGCGCACGACGAAATTGACGATGATGCCCTTGAGCCCGAGCATTTCGCCCATCGGCGTGACGATGACGTGCTTGATCGCCGTGTGGGCGATGACCTGCTCCAGCGTGTGCGCGAAATTCTCGACGATTACGATGGCCACCGAGCCGGAATCCTTGAGCTGGTGTTCCAGTTCGCGCGGTGTGTAGAGCGGGTTGCAATTGACCACGACGCAGCCGGCGCGCAGCGTGCCGAACAGCGCCACCGGGTATTGCAGCAGGTTGGGCATCATCAGCGCGACGCGGTCGCCCTTCTTCAGACCTTTCGATTGCAGCCAGCCGGCGAAGGCCTTGCTCTCCTCGTCGAGCTGGCCGTAGGTCATCGTCTTGTCCATGCTGATGTAGGCGACCTTGTCGGCGTAAGTCGTGCAGGCTTTCTCGAACAGGGCGACCAGCGACGGGATGTGGTCGATGTCGATATTGGCTGGCACGCCATTCGGATAGCTTTGTAGCCAGATTCTTTCCATGTCTCTCTCCTCCTTCGTTACCCAGCTTATACGCCGAGCAGCGCCTTCTTCAACGAGGCGTCTGCCGGCTTGTCACCGAGCCATACCCTGAGCAGTGCTTTGGCGAAGCCCGC
Source organism: Pseudomonadota bacterium (assembly GCA_018261895.1). Taxonomy (GTDB): domain Bacteria; phylum Pseudomonadota; class Gammaproteobacteria; order Burkholderiales; family Rhodocyclaceae; genus Azonexus. The sequence continues at coordinate 112,684 of JAGTRT010000003.1, read as the reverse complement.
ACTGGCCACCTTGCCACGGATATCCCCGTTCAGGCTGACGGCGATGCCCTCAGCGGAGAAGTCAATGCCGATGGTATCGCCTTCGCGCGCCTTGCCGATACCCTTCATCAGCGCGGCGAGCTGCTCGGCCGGAGTTTTCAGCTCGGCCAGCTCGGCTGCCGTGAGGTTGTTCCGCAGGCCCTCGTCGAGCGCCAGATGCAGCGATTCGGCATCGAGTTCGCGCAGCATGCGCATGATCAGCCGGCGCGGCTGCGGGCTGTCGTAGATGGCTGCCGGCGAAGTGGTTTTCTGGCCGACATAGAGGGCCGCGACATAGACCTTGAAGAACAGTTTGCTGCGCAGGCCGGCACCGTTGAGGACCAGGTCGCTGTTGCCGACGCGGACCCGGTCGTCCACCTTGACGCCGGCCACTTCGGCCGCATGCAGACAGGGCACCGCCAGCAGTGCAGCGACCAGTGCCGCCCGGCGGATTGTTGTTGAAGCAATCATCATTTGTCTCCTCCACCGCTCTTTTGTCGGTAGTAATGTTTGTCGGCGATGTAAACCGTGCGCTCGACCACGGTATGCACGGTGCCTTGTGCATCCTTCAATTCGACCAGATAAGTCCGTTCAAGCTCCGGGTTTTTCTGCAATGCCGCCCGGATGTCCGCCACTTCCTCGTCGCTCAGGACAAAATCGGCATGCAGGGTCGAAAACCCCGGCTTGCGGTAACGAATGCTCGCCGCCTTGTCCCACACGATGTAATCGTTACCCAGCGCCGCCATGAGCATCATCGGATGCGCCCCGTCGGTGATCGCGAAGAGCGAGCCGCCGTAGAGTGAACCGACGATGTTCCTGGTCTTCCAGTTCAGCGGCAGGCTGATCCTGATATGCCGCAAGTCCTTCGCCACATGGGTCACCCGGCCGCCCGTACCGCGAAAGGCCGGATGGAAATTGAAGCCCAGACGCACCATGCGCGCCCGCCAGGCGGGAGAAAGTTTGGCTAGCCAGGCGGGTTTCATGATTTCAATTTTGGGCATTTTTTCCGGTTGACCGTGAGAATGCCGATTCTCCTTAAAGTCGTTCAATAATCCCGGCAGCCCCCATGCCGGTCCCGATGCACATGGTCACCATGCCGAACTTGCCACCCGTCCGGCGCAGGCCATGCACGGCCGTGGCAATCCGGATGGCACCGGTCGCCCCGAGCGGGTGGCCGAGCGCGATGGCGCCACCGAGCGGATTGACCTTGGCCGGATCGATGCCGAGTTCCTGCATGACGGCGATCGACTGCGCAGCGAAGGCTTCGTTGAGCTCGATCCAGTCCAGCTGATCCTGCGTGATGCCAACCTGCGCCAGCACCTTGGGGATCGCCGCGACCGGGCCAATGCCCATGATCTCCGGCGCCACGCCGCCGACGGCGTAACCGGCGAAGCGGGCGAGCGGCGTCAGGTTGTGTTCCTTCAAGACCTTTTCCGACACCAGCATCACCGCGCCGGCACCGTCGGACATCTGCGAGGAGTTGCCGGCCGTGACCGAGCCACGGGCATGGAACACCGGCTTGAGCTTGCCGAGCTTTTCCAGCGAGGCATCGGCGCGCGGGCCTTCGTCTGTATCGACTGTGCGCTCGCGCACCTTGATCTCGCCAGTCTGCAGGTCGGGCAAGCTTTCGCGGATGGTGTAAGGCGTCGTCTCGGCCTTGAAATGGCCGGCGGCGATGGCCGCGCAAGCTTTCTGGTTGGAAGCCAGGGCAAAGGCATCCTGCGCGTCGCGCGTTACCTTCCACTGGTTCGCCACCTTCTCGGCGGTCAGTCCCATGCCGTAGGCGATGCCGAGATTTTCCTCCTTGGCAAAGATGGCCGGGTTCATAGACATCTTGTTGCCCATGATCTGCGGCATCACCGACATCGACTCGGTGCCGGCGGCGATCATCACATCGGCCAGGCCAAGGCGAATCTGGTTGGCGGCATCAGCCACTGCCTGTACCCCGGAGGAGCAGAAACGGTTGATCGTGATGCCCGGCACGGTGATCGGCAGCCCGGCCAGCAACAGGCCGATGCGGGCGACGTTCATGCCCTGCTCTGCCTCCGGCATGGCACAACCGACGATGACGTCGCCGATGCGCGCCGGATCGACACCCGGCACCTGCGCGACGACGGCCTTGATCACGGCAGCCAGCATGTCGTCCGGCCGCACGTTCTTGAACATCCCGTTGCGCTTGGCCACCGGCAATCGGGTGGCGGCAACGATGTAGGCGTCTTGTATGTGTCTCATTCTTGAATTCCTTTGGTAGTTGCAAGTTGCTAGTAGTCTTGAGTTGCCAGTCTTTTGCTGGCAACGGGCAACCGACAACTGGCAACTAGTTCCTAAGCGGCTTGCCGGTATCCAGCATGTGCTTGATCCGGGCCTGGGTTTCGGGGGTTTTCAGCAGTTCGACGAACAGCCGGCGCTCGACGGTGATCAGCCACTCCTCATCGACCAGGCTCCCCGTCTCGACCTCGCCACCACACAGGGCGATGGCAGCGTATTTGGCCACCTTGTAGTCGTGGGCGGAAATCATGCCGCCTTCCTTCATATTCACCAGCATCATCTCGAAGGTCGCGATGCCGTTCTTCCCGGCGACCGGGATGGCGCGGGCCTTTGGCGGCGGGGCGTAGCCGGCCTCGGCCATGGCGCGCGCTTCGCGAATGGCCACGAAGAGCAGCTCATTGGCGTTGAACAGGATGGTGTCGGAGGGTTTGGCAAAACCGTAATCGACCGCTTCGACCGCGCTCTTGGCGACCTTGGCCATGGCGATGGTCATGAAGGCGTTTTGCAGGTAGTTGAAGACTTCGCCCGGCACGTTCGACTGCGCCGCCCACTCGGCGGCACGCACGGCGAACTCCTTGCAACCGCCGCCGGCCGGGATCAGGCCGACGCCGGCTTCAACGAGGCCAACGTAGCTTTCGAGCGCCATGACGCGCTTGCCGGCATGCATGACAAACTCGCAGCCACCGCCCAGCGCCATGCCCTGCACCGCCGCAACGGTCGGCACCTGCGCGTACTTGAGCGTTTGCGAGGCACGCTGGAATTTTTCGACCGTCTTTTCGAGCAGATCGAACTGGCCGGCGCCAATGGCTTCGGTCACCTGCGCCAGATTGGCGCCGACGGCGAACGGTGCTTCATGCCAGAGGACCACGCCGTCGAGTGTCGTTTCGGCCTGACGCACGGCGGCGATAACGCCGTCGAGCACCTCGTCACCGATGGTGTGCATCTTCGACTTGATCGACAGGATGCCGATACCGGCATCGACGGCCGGCAGTTTCCAGAGGCGAACGCCGTCGTTCTCGAACAGCGTTTCGCCCGATTTTTCGGGCGTCGCAGCAGTCTCCCCGAGCACTCGCTCGGGGAACAGCTGGCGCTGATAAACCGGCAGCGTCGAGCGGGCAACGTAGGCGTTCTTGCTGGCGGAATACGAACCCTGCGCCGTGTGCACGCCAGTCCGCCCGGCTTCCAGCGCCCAGGCCGGCAGCGGCGTGGCGCTCATGGCCTTGCCGGCCGCGATGTCGGCAGCAATCGCCTGCGCGATGTCGCTCCAGCCTGCGGCCTGCCAGGTCTCGAACGGCCCCTGCGCCCAGCCGAAGCCCCAGCGCATGGCCAGATCAAGGTCGCGTGCGTTGTCGGCCACATTTTCGAGCTGCACGGCAGCGTAATGGAAGATGTCGCGGAAGATGGCCCACAGGAATCGCGCCTGCGGATGCGCCGAGGCGCGCAGGGCTGCGAACTTCTCGGCCGGGTTCCTGATCTTCAGGATGGCGCCGACTTCCTCGGCCACTTCGCCCTCGGACTTGCGGTAATCCTGCGCCTTGAGGTCGAGAACCTGGATTTCCTTGCCCTGCTTGCGGAAGATGCCACAACGCGTCTTCTGGCCCAGCGAGCCCTGCGCGATCAGCGCCTGCAGCCAAGCCGGATTGGTGAAATAGGCGTGCCACGGGTCGTTGGGCAACGTGTCCTGCATGGTCTTGACGACGTGGGCCAGGGTATCGAGGCCGACGACATCGGCGGTGCGATAGGTGGCGCTCTTCGGGCGGCCGATCTTCGGGCCGGTCAGCGCATCGACCTCATCGAAGCCAAGACCGAAGGCCTGGGTGTGGTGCATAACGGCCAGAATCGACATGACGCCAATGCGGTTGGCGACGAAGTTCGGCGTATCGAGGGCGCGGATGACACCCTTGCCGAGACGCGAGGTCAGCCAGGTTTCCAGCGCATCGAGCGTGCTGCCGTCGGTGCTTTGCGTGCCGATGATCTCGACCAGGTGCATGTAGCGCGGCGGATTGAAAAAGTGGATGCCGCAGAAGCTTGGGCGAACAACTTCCGGCAAGCCCAGCGCCAGCGCATTCATCGACAGACCGGAGGTGTTGGACGCGATGATGGCGTTCGGCGCGAGGTGCGGCGCGATCTTCGCGTAGAGGTCGTTCTTCCAGTCCATGCGCTCGGCGATGGCCTCAATGACGAGGTCGCATTCGGCGAGCAGCGGCAGGTGTTCATCGTAGTTGGCAGCGTCGATGAACTTCAGCTTGCCCTTGCTGGCCAGGGGCGCCGGGTCCAGCTTCTTGAGGCCATCCAGCGCCTTCTTGACGATGCCGTTCTTGTCGCCTTCCTTGGCCGGCAGGTCGAACAGCACGACCGGCACATTGGCGTTGGCCAGGTGCGCCGCAATCTGCGCCCCCATCACGCCAGCGCCCAGCACGGCCGCTTTCTTCACGATCAGCTTGTTCAATTGCATCTCCTTTTATGTCTCTTGTTTTCCGCTTCGTTAATATAAAACGAACGTTTGAATTATAGAACAGCGACTCCCACGGTCAACCGGTTTTTTTGCCCAAATTCAAAAAAAATCCCCGGGCTGGCCGGGGATTGAAAAAGCACCTAATAATTTGACTAAAATGCCATTGAGCCCTGCAGGCCAAAGATCCAAGCACTGTCTTCATAGGTACCCGTCACACGACCACGCAGCGGCGCAGCAGCCGTTCCCTGATCGTTGTCGATCCGTGCATCCTTCACATACAAATAAGTGGCACCGGCGTCGATCGTCATGCTCTTGGTTGGCTTCCACTGCGCACCGAGACTGAACCAGGTACGGTCGTTGTCCGGCAATGACACCAATCGCGTCGTTGGTCCTTGCACCGGCGTCTGGTCGTAAGCGAGGCCACCCTTGAGCATCCATTCATTGTTGAGTTTGTAATTGGCCCCCACCGCGATACGCCAAGTGTCCTTGAAATCGGTATCCAGTGTTTGCGCTGTCGTCCCAACTTGCAGGCCACTCAAGGTTGCCGTCGTGCGAATAACGTCAACTTTCGGGATGCTGCTCCACCCGGTCCTGGAGACATCGCCCAGCAATTCGACACGGTCGGACAGCTTGTGGGTCACACTGAGAATCCAGACATCCGGCAAGGTGATGTCAGCACGGGCGTCCGAGCTGTTTGCTGCTGCCGGACCGGTAATTTCGATCCGCCCTGTCGTGCTGTACTTGACCTCGGAGCGATAGGAAATACCCAGTTTGGTTTGTGGTGTCAGCGTAAACAGGGCGCCCATGTTCCAACCCAGTGAATTGTCGTCGAGCGTCAATTTCAGCGGAGAAGCAGCGCCATTCACACTTATTGCGGTCAACCGTTTGTAGGTAGCCTCCAAACGCTGGATGTTCAATCCGCCGCCGAGCGATACATATTCATTGACGCGATATGCCACCGATGGATTGAGGTTGTACGTCTTCACATCAAAGGATTGCGATTGCGCTGCACCAACCCAGCGGTCATCGTATTCGGTCTTCATGCCAAAAGGTGCTCCGATACCCAGACCGACGTATAGGTCCTTGGTCAGTGCCCACGAGATATAGCCGTTGGGAATAAACCCCCAACCGCCGCCGTCGTTGCCATTTCCGGTACCGGCCAAGGCGCCGACGCTAGAGCCCTGATCGGTAAATTTGAAGCTGGTGCCAACGGCGCTGATGCCACCCGACACTTCAATCCTTTGAAGCTGAGTCATACCGGCCGGATTATAGAAAACGGTGCTGGCGTTATCGGCAATAGCAGCGGAACCCGCGTAGGCATTACCGATACCGCTAGCATTCTGCTCCAGCAACTGGAAACCCGCAGCAGCAGCGCTGCCGGAAAAGGCGATGGCGATGAGCGCCGGGATGAGGCGCAGGTTGGTTTTATTCATTGATTCGTCTCCTGTTTTATATGTATTGGGAGGGGCTCTCCCTGTACTTCTGATGCGATTAAATCTCAAACTTCGAGGTCAAACGCCGTTTGAACTGCATTTTTTCAAACGAACGTTGGAAATAAACAACACTATTTTGGTGCATTGTTTAAATGGTTCAGCGGCCCGCCTGTGAATGGGGCAAAGCCTGTTCCGAATATTACGCCAGCATCTGCCAGTTCCGGGTCGGCAACCACGCCATCGGCGACCAGTTTCCTGACGCGATCGATGAGCGGACCGACCAGGCGGTCGGCCAAGCCGGCCGGCACGCTGCCGGCAGACGCCTTGGCGGCGCGGCCGGACGACCAGTCGTAGAAGCCCTGCCCGCTCTTTTTGCCGAGCTGGTTTTTCTCAACCCGTTCGAGCAAACAGCGCGGCGCAGTGGCACCGCCAGCCAGTTGCCTGCCGGCGGCCATGGCAATGTCGAGACCGACGGTATCGACCAGTTCGATCGGCCCCATCGGCATGCCGAAGGCGAGCATCGCTTCGTCGACCGTTTCCGGTGAAATGCCCTCGTCGACGGCCCGCATGGCGGCCAGCATGTAGGGCGCCAGCACGGCGTTGACCAGGAAGCCCGGTTCACTTTTCACGGGCAACGGCAGCTTGTCGATTTGCCTCACGAAGGCGCAGACGGCCTGCACTGCAGCCGGGTCAGCCCGATCGGCCTCGACGACCTCGACCAGCGGCATCATCGCCACCGGATTGAAGAAATGGATGCCGACCAGGCGCTGCGGTTGCTGCAGCACCGTGCGCAGGTCTTCGAGCTTGAGGCTGGAGGTGTTGGTGGCGAGCACGGCGCCCGGTTTCATTCGCGGTTCGAGCGACTTGAACAGCGCGTGCTTGGCCTCGACATTTTCGAAAATGGCTTCGATGACCACATCGGCGTGCGCAGCGCCGTCGCCGTTCGGATCGGGGATCAGCCGGTCGAAGGCGTCGCGAATCCTGAGCGGCTCGCGCAGGCGTTTGCTGAACAAGGCATGCGCCCGCTTGAGGGCCGGGGCGATGCGTTCCAGCGTCTGGTCCTGCAGCGTCACCGTCATGCCGCGCAGGGCACACCAGGCGGCAATGTCGCCGCCCATGACGCCGGCACCGATGACATGAACGCGTTTGGCGACAAAATCGGATGCCTTGCCGAAGCCCTTGAGCCGTTCCTGCAGATGATAGACGCGGACCAGATTGCGCGCCGTCGGCGAGGTGATGATGCGGTCGATGATATCCGGTGCGGCCAGCGCGTTGCCGTGGTGCTTTTCCCAGAGGTCGATGATCGCGTAGGGCGCCGGATAGTGTTCCGGCCGCGCCTTCTTGGCCACCTGCTTGCGGGCGCCATTGGCGACGACCGACTTCAACGGGCCAGCCATCAGCCTCTGCATGACGGGCAGCGGCCGGCGCGGCTGGCCGGAGAGCAGCAGCTGGCGGGCAGCCATTTCCATGACGCGCGGCGGTACGCAATCGTCGGCCAGACCCATCTTTTTGGCGCGTTTGGCGTCGATGGTCTTGCCGGTCAGCATCATGTCGAGTGCCGCCGCCGGGCCAACACGTTTCGGCAGCCGCAACATGCCGCCCCAGCCGGGGAAGATGCCAAGCATGACTTCGGGCAGGCCCATCTTGGTCGCGGACTCATCGACCGCCAGCAGGTAGCGGCAAGCCAGCGCCAGTTCGAGGCCGCCACCCAGGCAGTGACCGCGGACCAGCGCCAGCGTCGGATACGACACGGCGGTCAAACGGTTGAACAGGTTCCAACCGCGCGTGACCAGCGCCCGGCCCTTCTCGGCGGAATCCAGTTGCGAGAATTCCCCGATGTCGGCGCCGGCGATGAAACCGGCTTCCTTGCCGGAACGGACGATCAGGCCGTTGGGCGGCTGCTTGTCGAGCTGGTCGAGGATGCCGTCGAATTCAGCCATCACCTCGGCCGACAGCGAGTTGGCGGATTCGCCGGCCTTGTCGAGCACAGCGACGACGATGCCGCTTTCTTCCTTGATCAGTTGCCAATGTTTCATGCCGCGCTACCCCGCTGGCCGACTTTCACGGTCAACCGGAAAAAATGGCCAAAATTGAAATCCTCGACGCGCCCACCCATTCCGTCGTTCCCGCGCAGGCGACCGAAGGAAGTGCAAAGCAGGGAGACCAGAAATGCACACGGAAAGCTCCTGGATTCCCGCCTGCGCGGGAATGACGAGTAGCGGTAGTTAGTTGATTTCATAACGCCTCCACCAGCATCGCTCCGCCCAGACCACCGCCGATGCAGATCGTGGCAATCCCGCGTTTCGCGTTGTTCCGGCGCAGCACATGCAGCAGATGCAGCACGATGCGCGCGCCCGAGGCGCCGACCGGGTGGCCGATGGCGATGGCACCACCATCCACGTTGAGCTTTTCCTCGTCCAGGCTGCCGAAGGCGCCCGGCAGGTCTAGCTGCTCGCGGCAGTATTCGTCGGACTTCCACGCCGCCTGACAGCCGAGCACCTGCGCTGCGAAGGCTTCGTTGAGTTCCCAGTAATCGACATCGTTGAGGCCCAGGCCATGGCGCTGCAGGATGGGCGTCGCGGCATGCACCGGACCGAGGCCCATCTGCGCTGGGTCGAGGCCGGCCCATTCGCTGTCGATGATCTTGCCGATGGGCTTCAGGCCCCATTTCTGCACAGCCTCTTCCGACGCCAGAATCACCCAGGCGGCGCCGTCGGTGATCTGCGAACTGTTGGCGGCCGTTATGTTGCCGTATTTCTTGTCGAAGAAGGGCTTGAGCTTGGCCATCCCGGCCATGCTGGCGTCGGCGCGCACGCCGTCGTCTTCGGCGTAGACCTTGCCTTGGCCGTCGACCACTGGAACGATCTCGTCGAAGTAGCCCGCCGACCGCGCCGACATCGCCTTCAGATGGCTTTTGACGGCGAATTCATCCATCTGCTGGCGGTTGATGCCGAATTTCCAGGCCAGGTTTTCGGCCGTCTGGCCCATGAGCAGGCCGACGACCGGGTCAGTCAGGCCCTTCATGAGGCCGATGACCGGCTTGAGCAACTCGGCCAGCGGCAATTTCAGAAAATGGCCGATTTTCTGGTTGACCGTCCGCAAACTCATCATGCCGGCGAACCAGCGCACCATGGCATCCGAATAAAGCAGCGGCGCCCGCGACAGCGCATCGACGCCGCCAGCCAGCACCAGTTCGGACCGCCCGCACTGAATGTTGGCGATGGCCGAGTCGATAGCCTGCATGCCCGAAGCGCAGTTACGCATGACCGTCCAGCCCGGCACTTTCTTGCCGCAGCCGAGACGCAGGGCGACCATGCGACCGATATTGGTTTCGTCCGGCGACGGCGCGGCGCAGCCGAGGATGACTTCGTCGAGATCGCTCGGCGTGAAGGGCTGACGCAGCAACAGGGCACGGCCGGCCTGGGTGGCGAGATCGGACGCAGCAAAGACGCCCGGCCCTTTCTGCGCCTTGAGGAAGGGCGAACGGGCTCCGTCGACGATGTAGATCGTTTTCATTGGAAGATCCAAGGCAACCCCTTCCGGCCTCCCCTTTTCAGGGGAGGAGAGGTCCGTCCGGAGACTTTCGCTCCCCCCTGACAAGGGGGGCTGGGGGGGTTCAGGTTTTTGCAGAAAAACAGCATCACGCCGCCATCCGGCATTCGGCCGGCTTGTTGGCCGTCGCCACGCCGTAATCGAACGGGAAGTCATCGACATGGACGACGATGTCGCGCAAGTGATTGCGCTGCTTCATGATTTCGTAATCGGCTGCGGAAATCACGCCGGTCTCGAAGGCCACCGTCGCAATGTCGCGCACGTTGGCCAGCGGGTTGTTGTCGAAATGACCATCCTTTTCCGCCGCGCGAATCCGCGCCTCGATGGGCTCGGCCAGCAGCGTGGCGCGCAGGGCCAGTTCGATGGCGCCGACCGGCTCGCTTTCGGTCATCGGCAGGTAGCACTCGGCGGTCAACCGGTCGCGGGTAGCCGACGGCGCGATGAGCGTCTTCGCCACCTGATGCCCGACCTCGTCGGACGGCACGACGTACGGATGGCCCCACGGGAAGATCGAGCGGTGCAGGAAGCTGGCGATGAAGCGCACCGGGAAGTTGGCGATGACGCCGTCGAAGGCCTGCTGCGCCTTGTACATCGCATCCCAGATCGCCCAGTGAGCGAGCGGCGCATCCTCGATGCGGCGGCCGTCAGCCTCGTAACGCTTGAGCGTGCAGGAAATCAGGTACATCTGGGCCAGGATGTCACCGAGGCGGGCCGACAGCTTTTCTCGGCGCTTGACGCTGCCGCCCAGCACCAGCAGCGAGATGTCGGCCATGAAGGCGAAGGCCGCCGAGAAGCGCGTCAGTTGCTGGTAATAGCGGCGCATCTCGGGCGCGACGTCGGTATTGACGCCGGCGAAGTGAGAACCGGTCATGCCCAGCCACAGCGCACGGAAACCGTTCTTGATCGTGAAGCCGATGTGGCCGAACAAGGCCTTGTCGAAATCGACGAGCCCGCGCCGGTGATCGGGGTTCTGCGCCGCCTGCATTTCGGGCAGCAGATACGGGTGGCAGCGAATGGCCCCCTGGCCGAAGATGATCAGCGAGCGGGTCAGGATGTTGGCGCCCTCGACCGTGATGCCGATGGGCACCTGCTGGTAGGCACGACCCATGAAATTGTTGGGTCCGAGGCAGATGCCCTTGCCGCCGATGACGTCCATGCCGTCATTGACGACCTGACGGGCGCGTTCGGTGACATGGTACTTGGCGATGGCCGAAACGACCGACGGCTTCTCGCCGAGGTCGACGGCGCCGGCGGTCATCGTGCGCACGGCATCCATCATGTAGGTGTAGGCTCCGATGCGGGTCAGCGCTTCCTCGACGCCTTCGAACTTGCCGACAGCCATCTTGAACTGGCTGCGCACGCGGGCGTAACCGCCAACGGCGCGTGCCGTCATCTGCGCCATGCCGGTGTTCGACGACGGCAGCGAGATGGAACGCCCTGCCGCCAGGCACTCCATGAGCATGCGCCAGCCCTGCCCGGCCATCTTCGGCCCGCCGATGATGAAATCGAGCGGCATGAAGACATCCGTGCCGCGCGTCGGGCCGTTCATGAACATGGCGTTGAGCGGGAAGTGGCGGCGACCGGTATCGACACCCGGATGGTCGTACGGCACCAGCGCGCAGGTGATGCCGACGTGCTTCTTGTCGCCGAGCAGGCCGTCCGGGTCGTAGAGATGGAAGGCCAGGCCGAACACCGTGCACACCGGGGCCAGCGTGATGTAGCGCTTGTCCCAGCTCACCCGCATGCCGAGCACTTCCTTGCCCTGGTACATGCCCTTGCAGACGACGCCGCTGTCGGGAATCGACGCCGCATCGGAACCGGCCCACGGGCTGGTCAGCGCGAAGGCCGGCACCTCAATGCCCTTGGCCAGGCGCGGCAGGTAATGGTTCTTCTGTTCCTCGGTGCCGTAGTGCAGCAGCAGTTCAGCCGGGCCGAGCGAATTGGGCACCATGACCGAGACCGACAGCGCACTGGAGCGCGTCGACAGCTTGGTCACCACCTGCGAATGCGCGTAGGCCGAGAACTCCAGCCCGCCGTACTTCTTCGGGATTATCATGCCGAGGAAGCCCTTGTCCTTGATGTAGCGCCAGGCTTCCTTGGGCAGGTCGTAAAGCTCGTGCGTGACCTGCCAGTCATTGACCAGCCGGCAGGCTTCCTCGCATTCGTGATCGAGGAAGGATTGCTCTTCCGGCGTCAGTTTCGGCACCGGGTAGCCGTGCAGGGTCCGCCAGTCCGGCTTGCCACGGAACAACTCGCCTTCCCACCAGACCGTGCCTGCTTCCAGCGCGTCGCGCTCGGTGTCCGACATCTGCGGCAGGACCTTGCGGTAGGTGGCAAAAATCGGGCGCGTGACGAGCGCCCGGCGGATCGGCCGCACGATCAGCACGGCCAGCACCGCGAGGGCGAGCAGGCCGAACAGGGCGGGAAGGTGGTTGAACATGTGCTTGTCTCCTTGATTATGGATTTTGATTTTTGGCTTTTTTCCCGGTTGACCGTGAGATTCGCCCTTAGGCGCCCTCACCCTCGAATTGCGGCAGCGGTGCACGCAATCCACCGAGCAGGAAGGACATCAGGCGCGGCACGAGGCGGTCGAGGCGGTCGGTCGAATCCTCGGCTTCGATCTGCCAGTCGGTGACCAGGCGCAAGGCGTCCGTCCCGGCGATGGCGTAGGACGTGGCGCCCAGCATGAAATGGAAGCGCCAGACGATCTCGGCCTTGGGGACTTCGGGCAGCGCCTTGAACAGCGCTTCCTTGTAGCGGTCCATCACGGCCTTGTATTCGTGCGCGAGGAAGGCGCGGATGAACTCGGACGGCTCGGTCAGCGTGCGGCCGAGCAGGCGCAGGAAGGTCATCCCGCCGCGGTTTTCGTCGCCGGCCATGCGCAACAGGGTGCCGAAGAAGGCATCGACGATGGCCGACGGCTTGACCGGCTGCCCGCCAGCTTCCGCCTCCAGGGCATCGAGCACCCGCATGCGCTCGTCGTTCAGCCAGTCCAGCCGGCGCCGGAAGACCTCCTGCATGAGCGACTCCTTGGAGCCGAAGTGATAATTCACCGCCGCCAGATTGACGCCAGCCTCGCCGGTAATCTGGCGCATCGAGGTGCCTTCATAGCCGTGCGCCATGAACAGGCGCTCACCGGCATCCAGAATGCGTTCACGGGTATCGACAGTACGGTTTTCCATGGGGAGCCTCCTCGTTATTATGATTCATACGTTCGTTTTAATCATAAGAAAAACAAGGGGGCAACGCAAGCGCTTTTTTGGTCTTCAGGAATTCCGGGCGCGGATAAAGGCGATGACGTCGTCTGCCGGCAACGGCCGGCTGTAGAGGTAGCCCTGCAGCAGGTCGCAGCCGCGACTGCGCAGATAGTCGAGCTGCTCTTCCGTCTCGACGCCTTCGGCCACCACCTTGAGGCCGAGATTGTGCGCCAGGCCGATGGTCGCGTCGCAAATCACCGAACCGTCGGTGTCGTCGCTGATTTCCTCGACGAAGGAACGGTCCAGCTTGAGATGATCTATCGGGAAAATGCGCAGATAGCCGAGCGAAGAATAGCCCGTGCCGAAATCGTCAATGGCGACGACGATGCCCATGCTGTGCAGGATGTCGAGAATGCGGACGGTCTCCGCCGGCTGTTCCATGGCCACCGATTCGGTGATCTCGAAAACCAGATCGGACGGCTTGAGGTTGTAGGCTTCGATGATGCCGCGCGCCAGGATCGGCAGATTGCCGTTGCGCATCTGGATGGCGGAAATGTTGATCCCCATTTTCACGTCGGCCAGCCCCGCCGAATAAAACTCGGCCAGTTGCCGGCTGGCGGCCCACAGCACCCACTCGCCCAGCGGCTGGATCAAGCCCGTTTCCTCGGCGATGCCGATGAATCCGCCCGGTGCCAGCAAGCCTTTCTCGGGATGCTGCCAGCGAACCAGCGCTTCGACCGCCGCCACCCGGCCGGTGACCATGTCGATGATCGGCTGGAAGTGCAGGCGGAACTCGTCGCGCGCCAGGCCCTGGCGCAAGGCATGCTCGGTCTTCAGGCGCTCCAGCGCCGCATCGTTCATCTTGGCGTCGAAGAACTGGAAGTTGTTCCGCCCCGCCGTCTTGGCGTGATACATGGCGGCGTCGGCGTTCTTCATCAGGGTTTCGCCATCGTTGCCGTCCGTCGGGAAAATCGCGATGCCAATACTCGGCGACGTGTACATGTCGTAGCCGGCAATGCGATAGCCCTCGCCGACGCTGAGCACCAGCTTTTCGGCGACCAGCGCCACCGAACTCGTATGATCGACGCCGGACAGCATGATGACGAATTCGTCACCGCCCAGGCGCGCCACGACATCGCTGTCGCGCACGTTTTCGCGCAGGCGCTTGGCCACCTCGATGAGCAGTTCATCGCCGATGTGGTGCCCCAGCGTATCGTTGATGACCTTGAAGCGGTCGAGGTCGATGAACATCACCGCGACGCGCGATCCATCGCGGCGGGCCGTCGCCAGCGCCTGGTCCATGCGCCCCTTGAGGCTCAGGCGATTGAGCAGACCGGTCAGGACGTCGTGGTGGGCAATGTGATGCAGACGTTCCTCGGCCGCCCGCTCCGACGAAATGTCGGTGAAATGGGCGATGTGGTAGAGCACCTTTCCTTCATCGTCGCGGATGACCGAAATGGAAATCCACTTCGGATAGATTCCCCCGTCCTTGCGCCGATCCCAGACCTCGCCCTGCCAGAAGCCATTGTTGATGATGCCGTCCCACATCCGCGCGTACTCTTCCTTCGTGGTTCGCCCCGCCGACAGGAAACGCGGATTCCGGCCCGCCGCCTCCTCGGCCGAGTACCCGGTCAGGCGGGTGAATGACGGATTGACCGTGATGATGTTGTTGTCGACATCGGTGATCAGGATCGCCTCGCCGCTGAACTGGACCGAACTCGCCAGCAAGCGCATCTGGGCATCCACTTCATGCTGCGTCGTGATGTCCTGCGAAGTGCCGATGATGCGCCGGGGTACGCCGTCCTTGCCGCTCTCGCCCTCGCAGTACTCCAGTACATATTTCACCCGCCCATCGGGCATCAGCAGGCGATGCCTGACCGTACTCGGCTGATCCCGGGTCACCGATTCATCAAGCGCCTTCTGAACGTTGGCACGGTCCTCGGGGTGGATCCGGGCGAAGAAATCGTCGTAGGGCGCCCCGCCTTCCACCCTGGGAATCTCGAATATCCGGAACAATTCGTCCGAGCAGCTCACCTGTCGCGTCACCAGGTCGATCTCCCAGCTACCCATCTGGGCAATCCGCTGCGCCGCGCTGAGCCGCTCTCCATTGCGCCGCAAGCTGAGGGCAATCGCCATTTCGCGCAATCGGGCGCGATACAACTCGAAGATGACGACCAGAAGGCAGCCCAGCAAGGCTGCGCCAAAAACGCTGACAACAAAGGTTCGCTGTCGCCAGGACGCCATCACATCGGATTCGGACAAGCCCGCCAACACATAGAAGGGATAGCGCTCGAGAACGCGGTAGCCATAGACCCGCTTCACCCCGTCGGCCTGCGAAACGAACTCCAGCACGCCACGGCGCTCACCTGCGGCGATTCGGTGATAGACCGGATGGGAAGTCAGCAGCGGCTTGTTGATCTCGGCTGGCGTGGGCGGCTGGCGTATCAGCAGCGCATGGTTGTCGCTGCGCCGAATGGCCAGGGCACCTGAAGGGCCGAGCTGCGACATGTCGAATATGCTTTCGAAATACGCCACCTTGATCGCAGCGCAGAGTACGCCCGACAGCCGCCCATCGTCGGCCCACAGTGCCCGCGCCAGGAAAAACACCGCCTGGTCCGACCCACGCAACCTGACGACATCGGAAAACACATCCGCCTGCCAGCGTTCCTTCGGTGCCTGTTCGAAATAGGCTTGGTCGAAAGGCGTTTCAAGGACTTGCTCTCCCGACCAGGACCGCGGGCTGCCATCCACGCCGATCACCTGCAAACCTGCCACTTCGGGCAGGGCGACCTGCAGGCGGGTCAATTCGCGGGACAATGACGGAAGCCCAGCCGCGGCAGCAGGCGCAGCAAGCGCGTCTTTCGGGACGCGTTCGGCAACCTGGGCCAACATCATGTCGACCCGCTGCAAGGACGAATCGAATTGCGTCTCCAGCAGTTCGGACTGACTGGCGGCCATGGTCCGGGCGTCGGACCAGACCTCCTGATGTGCCGACCACAGAACATACGCGAGCAGAATGAAGCCGCCGACCGCCAGGGATATCAAGGCGATCCACAACTGGTTCCCATGGCGGGCATTCTGTCCGGGTATTGTCTCCATGTCTCGCCGCTGGTCAGCAAAACGCTCTGACAGGCATTCTCCTCATCTGGATTCGGAAATGCAATGCATTGTGGGTAAAGGCCGGGGATCAGGCTGCCTATATTGCAGGAAGCGGCACTCGACCATTTCACCGGACTTGCGCTCCAGCAGCATGCGGGAGGAGGCCTCGACGATCTCCCATCGATCGAGCGGTATTTCGGCTGGAAACAGTGAATCGCCGTCAAAGGCCCGTTCGATCCGGGTCAGGTAAAAGCGCTGGCAATACGGCCAGGCGGCGGCATAAATCGAGGCTCCGCCAATCACGAATACCGGCTTCCCGGTGCTCACGGCAGCCTGCAGCCCCTCCTCCACCGTGGCGACCCGGGTGCAGCCCGGGCGCAGCGACAAATCAGCCTGGCGGCTGACGACAAAGGAGTCGACCGGAACGACATCCATCGACTCGTAGGTCAGCCGACCGATGACGAGCGCCGCGCCGGTCACCATGGATTCGAAATAGGCCAGTTCCTCGGGAATGTCCCAGGGCAGCCAGCCATCCAGACCGAGCATGCCGTTGGCTGCAACCGCGCCGATGGCCGAGATCAGCACCGGCGCCTGGCCCACTGTTCGCGCGTCAGCGTGAGCGAGATGGCAGGCGTTCCTTGCCCGTTATAAACATGGGGCTTGTGCATCGACACCCGCGCCGAGCTCACGATGGCAATAGCAAAGATGGCGTCCATCACCTCCAGAATGGAGGACTCGAGGCATTCGCAATGCGCGTTTTCTTCCAGCTTGCGGATCGCCAGAAAGATCACTTCGTAATCGACGACCTGCCGGATATCGTGCGGATTGGCCACCGCATCCACCGGCGCCCAGGCATCGGCGTGGACAATGACGGCCTGCGGGCCATGTTTTTCCAGCGGATTGCATCCGGTACGCAATTGAATGGTGGCGTCCACGGAGGCACACCAGTGATTGTCTAGCACAACGTTTTCCTTAGCTGTCGTTCCGTCAGGGCAGAAGATACCAAAGCCCGCGCCAATCAGCAGGCATAAAAACAGGCGCCGTAGCGCCTGATTCACGAAAAACCTGAAAAAACTCTCAAGCCGTGACGTTAACCAGCGTTCCCGTCTGCGGCGCGGTTGAGGTAACGACCGGTGTGGCTGCCGCCGTATAGGTCGACAGCGTATCGGACTCCAGAACCTGGGTAATCTGCTCGCTGAGATCGCTCAGTTGGGTCTGGATATCGCCCACGGCGTTCTGTGACGCCACATTCAACTTGGCTTGCGCCGCATTTTCCTGCGCCTGCCCTGATTGCACCTTCAGGGAACGGGCGTTTTCCTGCGCGCGATCGGCGACGTTCTGGGCCGCATCCGCCTTGGCCTTCAAAGCCGCAGCCTGCTGCTCCGCCTGATCAGCACTCCGCTGCGCCTGTTGCAGCTGGATTTGCGCCCACAGACCACCACTGGCCGATTGTGCGCTGGATGCCGAGCCTACCGCCATTTCATCACCCGCTGTGTCGACTCGCTCAGGCCGTCACGTTGATCAGCGTACCCGTCTGTTGCCCGTCGGCATTCCTGACCGGCGGTTTTTGTTCTTCCGTGCGCTCGACGCGCTCTTCCGGACGAGGCTCGCGCTGTTCCGCTGCCTTCAATTGTGGAGACTGCTGGGTTTGCTGGGTCTGAGTGGCCTGCGTATTCTGGCTGGAATACGTACTGATGCTGGAAGTTACAGATTGAATATCCATTTGTTCACCTCGAAACAAGAGTTCCTGAACTAACTTTACACCATTTCACGAAATATTCCAGAAGTATCCCCAGCAAGTGATACTTATAAAAACAACAAAATCACCAGCAACGCCGATATACGCTGCACTTGTCAGACAGCACAGGCAGTACGGCCCGAAAGGTGCTGTCGCACACCCTTCGGGCCGCCGTGATCGAAGCTCAATTCCGGCATGAAGCCGACAAGGAATCACATGCCAAGATAGGCCGCGCGTACCTGCTCGTTGCTGATCAATTCCTGACCGGTGCCGCTCAGCGTGATGCTGCCGGTTTCCAGCACATAGCCGCGATCGGCAATGGCCAGCGCGGCGAAGGCGTTCTGCTCGGCCAGGATGATGGTCATGCCCTGGGCCTTGAGCGTCCTGACGACGTTGAAGACTTCCTGCACGAGCAATGGCGCGAGGCCCATCGACGGCTCGTCGAGGAGCAACAGCTTGGGCCGCCCCATCAGCGCGCGGCCGATGGCCAGCATCTGCTGCTGGCCGCCGGACAGTGTGCCGGCCGGCAGGTTGCGCTTTTCCTTGAGGATGGGGAACATCGAGAAAACCTTTTCCATATCCTCGGCGACCTGCCCCTTGGGCCGGATGCTGCCGGCGCTCATCGGTTGGACGCCGGACAGCGTGCGCAGCAGCGTCGTTTTACCTGCACCGTTGGCCCCAACCAGCGCGACCGTCTCGCCGCGCCGCACTTCGAAATCGATGCCCTTCAAAGCCTTGATGCGGCCGTAGCAGCTTTCCAGCCCGGACACCGAAAGCAGGACTTCACCGACGCCTTTGGCTGCACCGGGCTGCAGCTCGCCGGCGCTCTGGGCGCCGAGGCCGATGGACTCCGGCGCCAGGCTGGCAACGCGGTGGAACAGTTCGCGGAATTCGGCATTGGCTTTCTCGCCGAACATCGGGTCGTCGCTGTCGAGGAAGGCGCGGTCGATGTCGGCCCAGTCGTCCGCCGTCAGGACCTCGCGGGCCAGCGGCATCGCATCCTTTTCTTCGGTACGGATGTGGCTTTTCAGGCTCTGCGTGTAGGTGCGCAGCGCGCCGGCGAACTCGGCGTTGCCCAGTTTGCCGGCGGCCGTTTCGGCCAGTTGCTGGCGCAGCGACTTGAGGATTTCCGGGCCATTGCGGTGCTCGGCCTGCAGGCGGTCGAGGATCGCCCCCGCTTCCTCGCTGCGGGCGCGCAGTGCCGGGAAGAGGTAGTCGTCTTCCTTGGCGTGGTGGCAGGCATCCATGAAGTGCTCAATGTAATCAAAAATCGAGGTGAAGAAGGCCGGATCGACCTTGCTGCCGGATTCCATTTCATCGGCGACAATGTCGATGGTCGCCGCGATGCGCCACAGATTGCGGTGGTCTTCGCTGATAACGCGTAATGCTTCCATGTGTTTTCCTTCCTTACGCGTGAGCGCCCAAGTAGGCAGCGATCACATCAGGATTTCGTCTGACCTCTTCACCCGTGCCTTCGGCCAGTTTCTTGCCGTAGTCGAGCACGAGGATGCGGTCCGAGAGGTTCATGACCATCTTCATGTCGTGCTCGACGAGCACCACGGTGACGCCGGAATCGGCGACCTTGCGGACCAGATGGTCGACTTCGATGGTTTCCTTGGGATTGAGGCCGGCGGCCGGCTCATCGAGGAAGATCAGGCGCGGTTTCATGGCCAGGGCGCGGGCGATTTCCAGACGCTTGAGGGCACCGTAAGGCATGGCATCGGCCCGCGCATCGACGAAGGCGTCGAGACCGACGAAGCGCATGAGTTCGGCTGCCTCGGCCCTCGCTTCAGCGTCGCGCTTCTTGAGCGTCGGCAGACGCAGCGCCGCCTTGATCAGGTTACGATCCAGCCGCAGGTGGGCGCCGACCATGACGTTCTCGATGGCGCTCATGTTCATGCAGATCTGCAGGTTCTGGAAAGTCCGGGCGACGCCGCGCGTGGCGAGTTCGTTCGGCGACTTGCCGCCGATGGCTTCGCCGTCGAGCCTGATCTCGCCGCTGGTGGGTTTGTAGACGCCGGTGATCAGGTTGAACAGCGTCGTCTTGCCAGCGCCGTTCGGGCCGATCACGGCGTACACAATGCCGGCATCAATGCTGAAACTGACGTTCTGGACGGCCTTGACGCCACCGAAATGGATGGAGAGGTCTTTGACTTCGAGCATGCTCATGATCAGTCCCCCTTCCCGAACTTGGCGGCCAGCGTCGGCACCAGGCCCTTGGGCATGAAGATCATGCAAAGCATCAGGATGCTGCCGAAGGCGACGGTTTCCCAGCCTTCAAAGGTAGCCAGCGCCTGCGGCAAGGCGGTGAGCAATACCGCGCCGACCAGCGAGCCATAGACCGAGGCCATGCCGCCGATGACGACCATGGTGACGAGTTCGATGGAGTGGAAGAAGTCGGCCAGATTGGGCGTCACGAAACCGACGTAGTGCGCCGTGACGCTGCCCATGAGGCTGGCGAAGACAGCCGACATGACGAAGATGGCGACCTTGTAGCGAACGACATCGACGCCGACGACTTGCGAGGCGACTTCGGAACCATGCAAGGCACGCAGGGCGCGGCCGAACGGCGAGTCGATCAGGTTGAGCGAGGCCCAGACGCTGACCGAGAGCAGCAGCGCGACGACCCAGTACCACTGCTTGTCGCTGGCCAGTTCGAAACCGAACAGGCCCATGGTCGGCACCGGCATGCCGTCCGGGCCGCCGGTCCATTGCGCTTCGTTGCGGATGGCGATGTTGAGGATGATGCCGAGACCCAGCGTCGCCATGGCCAGGTAATGGCCTTTCAGCTTGAAGATCGGGCGGGCGACCAGGCCGGCAAGCAGGCCGGTGACGACGGCGCCAGCAGCCATCGCCAGCAGGGGATGCCATCCGAAATGCGTCGGCAGCACGGCCGAGGCGTAGGCCCCGATGCCGAGGAAGCCGGCGTGGCCGAGACTGATCTGGCCGGCAAAGCCGATAAGCAGATTGAGGCCGAGGACGATGACGGCATTGATCGCCATGCGGATGACGAGGTCAAGGTAGAAGCTGTTGGGGACAATGAATGGCAGCACGGCGAGGATGGCCATGACGATGTACAGGCCGAAATAGGCGTTCTTCTTCATCGTTACACCCGGTCCGTCGATTTGCCGCCGAACAGGCCGCGCGGCATGAAGAAGAGGATGAGCAGGATGAGGACGAAGGGAATCGCGTCCTTGTAGCTCGACGAGATGTAGCCGGCGCCCATGGCCTCCAGAATGCCGACCAGCAGGCCGCCGAGCACGGCGCCGAGGCCGTTGCCGAGGCCGCCGACCACAGCCGCGACGAAGCCCTTGAGGCCGAGCATGATGCCGACATCGTAGGAGGTCAGCGTGATCGGCGTGACCAGGATGCCGCCGAGCGCGCCGAGGGCGGCCGACATGGCGAAGCTCATGAACAGCACCCAGCTCGTGTTGATGCCGACCAGTTCAGCCGCCACGCGGTTGTACGAGGTGGCGAGCATGGCCTTGCCCTGCAGGGTGCGGTTGAAGAAGTACCACAGCGCGATGACGACGAGCGCCGTAACGCCAAGCACCCAGAGGCTTTGCGGCAGCAGCGTGGCACCGAGAATCTGGATCGGTTCATCGCCGGAAAAGGCCGGCAGGCTGAAGGTGTTCTTGCCGAGCCAGACCTGGATCAGGCCACGGATGACGAGCGAGGCGCCGATGGTGATGATGATCAGGGTCACCGTTTCGGCGCCCTTGACCGGTTCGATGGCCAGCTTCTCGACGATGATGCCGACGATGGCCGGGATCAGGATGGCGAGCAGCAGCGCGACGGGCAGCGGCAAGCCGGCCTGGGTGAAGTACACGGCGAGCATGCCGCCGAGCATGATGAATTCGCCCTGGGCGAAATTGATGACGTTGCTGGCGTTGTAGATCAGCGTGAAGCCGAGGGCAGCCAGCGCGTAGGTCGCGCCGACCGTCACCCCGGAAAACAGGAATTGCAGGAATTGGGCAAGCATCACGCGCCCCCTTTCCGCTGTCGAGTCGTGTTCATGTCGTCTCCGTTCTAGTTATGCGTGCGTGTATCGCACTTTTACGGTCAACCGGAAAAAATGGCCAAAATCAAAATGCCAGCAGATGATCGGCATCGGCCGTCACCGGCTGCTGCTGGGCGAAGAAGCCTTCCGTATGGATCAGGCCATCCTGGGCGCCCTGCGCCTTGACGGCGGCAACGCTGGCATCGACGAATTCCGGACTGCCGGCGATGAAAATGGTGTGCTTCGACAAGTCCTTGAAGAGTTGCGGCAGGACGACGTCGACGCGACCGGACAGGTAACCGTCGGCCGTCTCGCGGGTCAGCGTGACCTTGTAGTCGAAGTTGCGATGCTTGGTCCGCCACCAGGCCATCATGCCCTGGCTGTAGACATCTTCCTTGGTGCGGGCCGAGAAGAGCATGGTCACCGGCTTCTTGAAACCGCGCCGCAAGGCCGCTTCGGCCAGCGCCAGCACGGGCGCCAGACCGGTGCCGGCGGCGATGCACAGAACCGGCGTGTCGACCGACGGGTCGCCGATGAAGGTGCCGTAGGCGCCGGAAACCTTGACGCTCTCGCCGACGTTCAAATGGTCATGCACCCAGTTGCTGGTCACGCCGCCATCGGCGCGGGCGACTTGCAGCACGAGCTCGCCATCGGGGCGCGGCGCGTTGGAAATGGAATAGGCGCGGGCCGGAATGTCGGCGCGCGGATTGCCGAGCGTGACGTACTGGCCGGGCCAGTAGCGGATTGGCTGGCCGACGGGACGCAGGCGCAGTTCGACGACGCGGGCGGCGATCTGCCGCTTGTCGGTGACCACGAACAGCGCATCCTCGCGCGGCGGGAAGAGCTTGGGCTTGGCATCCTCGGTGCCCCACTCGATGGTGATTTCCTCGGAAATCGGCTTGGCCATGCACATCAGGCCGTAGCCCTGCTTGCGCTCGTCCTGGGAGAGCGCCATGTCGAGGACCATGCCCTGGTCGAACTGGCCGGACGTGACCTTGACCTTGCATTCGCCGCAGGCACCGGCGCGGCAGTTGTTGGGCAGCGCGTAGCCGGATTTTTCCAGGGCCATCAGGACGGTGTCGCCGTAGGCACATTCGACCGACTTGCCGGAGGGTTGCATGATGATGCGAGCCATTTTTGTCTTCCTCTCTGTTGTTATGTCTCTGTTGCGGCAAAGCCGGCACCCCTCGCGGGGCGCCGGCTGATTTCATTTTTGCGGCTTTTTTCCGGTTGACCGTGAAAGGGTCAGAAAACCGGAATGATGTCGTCGAGATCGACGTCGCTGACTTCCTGGCCGGTGATGCCGACTTCCGGAATCGCCGGGAACGGGATGTTGTAGCGGTCGAGCACGCCCTTCAGGTTGACCATCGCGTTCTTCCAGTTTTCCTTCTTGGCCTCGTAGGTCGGGATACCGAAACCGGCACCGCGGGCAACCTCTTCGGCTTCACGCTGGTTGGCGATGAAGTCGGCCGGCAGGTCCCAGAATTCCATCGGCGGCTCGAACAGCACGGCCGACAGGAACAGGTAGCCAGCGCGGATCTGCTTGGTGACGACGGCCTTGGTTTCTTCCTTGAGGCCCGGGTAGTCGCGTTCCATGACGGCCATGCAGATCGCCATGTGACGGCCTTCGTCGCGACCGATGTTCTTGAAGCCTTCCTTGAAGACAGCTTCGCGGGAATTGTCGAACATCTGCTTGAAGATGGTGGCAGCAGCGATTTCGCCCATCAGGAAGGAGCTGAACAGCACGGCCAGGTCGTACTTCGGCACAGCCTGCTTGTAGCCGTTCCAGTAACGGGCACCGTTGAAGTACAGCCACTGCACGTTCTTCTGCAGGCGCTTGCCGAGTTCGGTCTTCGGCTGATAGGTGATCGGGTCCGGGTGATTCAACAGCTTGGTGATGGCCAGGCCGCACATGATTTCGTGGTTCTGCTCGTCGCGGGTGACCGAGAAGAAGCACTTGCGAACCGGATCTTCCTCATGCACTTCATAGGTCTTGATCAGCGCTTCGGCAAAAACCGGGGGTGCGGATGCATCGAACACGGACAGCAGGCTCCACCAGTAAGCGATGGACTCACGCTCTTCCCAGGTGTAGCTATCGACGTCCAAGGTATCCCAGGGCAGCTTTTCCGGATCCCAGTCTTCACGACGGGCAGCTTCCCAGACTTCCTGCAGCTTCTTGGTCTTGCTGTGCCAGGACAGCGGATACACGTTCGGTTGCTGGATTTCCGGCGGGAATTCCATCTTGTCGGCAAATCGTTCTTTATTACCAGCCATGTCTCACTCCTTATATGGGTTTCGTCATCAGGTGATCTGCATTCCGGTCATCCGAAACGCGATGGACGAATAATGATACATCGCGATTAGTTGTGTCAACATTTTTTGTATCGGTTTGATGAAAATTTTTTCCGGAACAAATTTTACATTTCAGAACTTCGAAAATTTATCCGACAAAAATTTACAATATACAATTGTTTTCATTATTGTTTTTTTACTTTGAGTAACCGTTTTCATTATTCAGAACCTAAAAATTTGTCACTTTTTACGATACCAACAATTGACTTTTCAAAACTTAATTCGTATCGTGTAAGCAGATTGGTGCCACCTTGACGAGCACCTGCCCAGAAAAACACCCGATGGAGATACCGATGTCCCTGCAACTACTGGAAAAGCACCGCGCCACCCTCGACGGCGCCCTCAACGCCATCCGGACCCGTGGTTACTGGTCGGCCTATAACGAGATGCCCAGCCCCAAGACTTACGGGGAGACCGCGGCAGACGACGGCAAGAAAGCGTTCGACGCCCACCTCGGCAAGCAGTTCGATTTGCAGCAGCCTGGCCAGACCGGCTGGACCGGTGGCGAACAGTCGCCCTACGGCATCGACCTCAATGTGCAATACCCCGTCTGCGATCACGAAGCCCTGATCGCCGCCGGCCAGCAGGCGATGACCGGCTGGCAGAAGGCCGGCGCCGATGGCCGCACCGGGATCTGTCTTGAAATTCTCGACCGCCTCAACAAGCAGAGCTTCGAACTCGCCCATTCAGTCATGATGACTACCGGCCAGGGCTGGATGATGGCCTTCCAGGCCGGCGCCCCGCACGCCCAGGACCGCGGCCTCGAAGCCGTCGCCTACGCTTACCGCGAAATGAGCTTCGTTCCCGGCGAAACGACCTGGGAAAAGCCGCAGGGCAAGAACCCGCCGCTCGTCATGAAGAAGCACTTCGAACTCGTCGGCCATGGCGTCGGCGTCGTCGTCGGCTGCGGCACCTTCCCGACCTGGAACACCTACCCCGGCCTGTTCGCCGCGCTGGCCACCGGCAACGCCGTGATCGTCAAGCCGCACAGCAACGCCATCCTGCCGGCCGCCATCACCGTGCGCACCATTCGCACCGTGCTCGCCGAAAACGGCATCGACCCCAACCTCGTCACCCTGTGCGTCGCCACCGAGCGCGCCACGACACAAGAATTGGTCACCCACCCGGCCGTCAAGTCCATCGACTTCACCGGCGGCAACGTCTTCGGCCAGTGGCTCATCGACAACTGCCGCCAGGCCCGCGTCTATGCCGAGCTGGCCGGCGTCAACAACATCGTCATCGACTCGACCGACGCCTACAAGCCGATGCTGCGCAACCTGGCCTTCACGCTGTCGCTCTACTCCGGTCAGATGTGCACCACCTCGCAGGCCATCTTCGTTCCGGCCGGCGGCATCGAGACCGAGGACGGCCACAAGTCCTACGACGACGTCTGTGCCGACCTCGCCCGCGCCGTCTCCGGCTTCCTGTCCAAGCCGGAAGTCGCCCTCGCTGTGCTCGGCGCCGTCCAGTCGGCCGATACGCTCAAGCGCATCAACGAAGCCGACAGCGGCGCGCTCGGCAAGGTCATCCTGGCCTCGACCAAGCTCGACAACCCGGAATTCCCGAAATCCGAAGTACGCACGCCCGTCCTGCTCGCCTGCGATGCAGCCAACGAGGCCGCCTACATGGAAGAACGCTTCGGCCCGATCAGCTTCATCGTCAAGGTCGCCGACACCGCGGCCGCCATCGCCCTCTCCGAGCGCATCATCACGACCCATGGCGCGCTGACTGCCGGCATCTACTCGACCAAGGCAGAGGTCATCGACGCGATGACCGCCGCCACCATGCGCTCCAAGGTCGCCCTGTCGATCAACCTGACCGGCGGCGTCTTCGTCAATCAGTCGGCCGCCTACTCGGACTACCATGGCACCGGCGGTAATCCCGCCGCCAACGCTTCCTACGCCGACGCCGCCTTCGTCGCCAATCGATTTGTAGTCGTCCAGCGCCGCTACCACATCTAAACGTATGCATAAATCTACTGCGCTCGCCCATCCCGGCCCTGCGATGCTCGCCGTACTTGAGTACGACTGCGCTTCTCTGGCCGGCCTGAACGGGCTCGCTACGATTTCTGCACACGTTTCGGAGAACTGAATGAACTTTCAAACCATCACCTTCAACGTCGACGCCGGCATTGCCCGTCTGACACTGAACCGCCCGGACAAGCTCAACAGCTTCACCGGCGAGATGCACGCCGAACTGCGCGTGGCCCTCGACAGCATCCAGAACGACAAGACCGTCCGCGTCCTCGTTCTCACCGGCGCCGGTCGCGCCTTCAGCGCCGGCCAGGACCTCGCCGATCCGGACATGGCCAAGATCGACGGCAAGATGCCGGACATCGGCAACGTCGTCGAGCGGAACTACAAGCCACTGATCATGCGCCTGCAGAACCTGCGCGTGCCGACCATCGCCGCCGTCAACGGCATTGCTGCCGGGGCCGGCGCCTCGGTGGCGCTGGCCTGCGACCTGTGTATCGCCACCAAGTCTGCCTCCTTCCTGCAGGCCTTCTCCAAAATCGGCCTGATTCCGGACACCGGCGGCACCTGGTTTCTGCCGCAGCGCGTCGGCATGGCCCGCGCCATGGGCCTCGCCCTGCTCGCCGAAAAAATGCCGGCCGAAAAGGCTGCCGAATGGGGCCTGATCTGGGAATGCACGGAAGACGCCGACTTCGCCGCCCGCATCGATACGCTGGCCAAGCAACTGTCAACCGCCCCGACCAAGGCGCTCGTTCGCACCCGCCAGGCCATGCACGCCGCCCCCGGCCACACGCTTGAGCAGCAGCTTTCCTTCGAAGGCAGCTTCATGCGCGAGCTGGGCTGGAGCCCGGACTACGCCGAGGGCGTCGCCGCCTTCATGGAAAAACGTGCCCCCAAGTTCACCGGAGAGTGACAGCGTGAGCCACCCACCCCTGCCCCAACAGGCCGTTGTTGCCGTCGTCGGCACCGGCGCCATGGGCGCCGGCATCGCCCAAATAGCGGCGGCCGCCGGCCACCCGGTCAAGCTGCTCGATGCCCGGCCCGATGCGGCCGTGCGCGCCGTCGCCGGCATCCGCGCCCAGTTTTCCAAATTAGCCGAAAAAAACCGGTTGACCGTGGAAGCCGCCCAGGCCGCCGGTGATCGCCTGCAAGCCGTCGAAAAAATCGACGAGCTGGCCGATTGCGCGCTGGTCGTCGAAGCCATCGTCGAAAACCTCGAGGCCAAGCAGAAGCTCTACGCCGATCTCGAAGCGATCGTCGGCCCCGACTGCATTTTCGGCACCAACACCTCGTCGATTTCCGTGACTGCCATCGGCAGCGCCTTGAAGCGCCCTGAACGCCTTGCCGGCCTGCACTTCTTCAACCCAGCCCCGCTCATGGCGCTGGTCGAGATCGTTTCCGGCCTGGCTACCGACAAGACCGTCGCCGACACGCTGTTCGCCACCGCTGCCGCGTGGGGCAAGACCCCGGTACACGCCAAATCGACGCCGGGTTTCATCGTCAATCGCGTCGCCCGCCCCTACTACGCCGAGGCCCTGCGCCTGGCCCAGGAAGGCGCTGCCGACTACGCCACCATCGACGCCGTGATGCGCGAGGCCGGCGGCTTCCGCATGGGGCCATTCGAACTCATGGACATGATCGGCCACGACGTCAATTTCGCCGTGACCAATTCCGTCTGGCGCGCCTTCTACAACGACCAGCGCTTCCTGCCCTCGCTCATCCAGCAGGAACTAGTTGATGCCGGCTTCTTCGGCAAGAAGACCGGCCGCGGTTTCTACGACTACCGCGACGGCGCCGTAAAGCCCGAAGCGCAGACCGAAGCCGCGCAAACCCCGGCCGGCAAGATCACGGTTTACGGCCATTCGGCCGCCGCCGATGCCCTGGCCGACCGCCTCGACCACAGCGGCCTGTCCTTCAGCCGCGCCCCGGATAACGATGGTCGCGTCGCCGACATCGGCCGTGCCACGCTCTATGTCACCGATGGCCGCAGCGCCACCCAGCGTGCAGCTGAAACCGAGGTCGCCAACACCGTGCTGATCGACCTCGCACTCGACTACAGCAAGGCGACCCGCCTCGCCATCGCAGCCGCCGAACAATGCGATCCGGCCGCTATCTCGGCCGCCACCGGCCTGCTTCAGGCCGCCGGCTTTGCCGTCTCGCGCTTCCTCGACATCCCCGGTCTCGCCGTCATGCGCACCGTCGCCATGCTCGCCAACGAAGCGGCCGACGCGGTCAATCAGGGCGTCTGCTCCGAAGCGGCGGCCGACTCAGCCATGCGCCTCGGCGTCAATTACCCGCAAGGGCCGCTGGCCTGGGCCGATGCCGTCGGCGTCGCGACCATCCGCAACGTGCTGGCCAATCTCGGCGCCAGCTATGGCGAAGACCGCTACCGCATTTCCCCGCTGATTCAGCGCGCCGTTTTTGCCGGAAGAAAGATCCATGACTGAACACAAGCTTTCCCCCGTCGAAGCGCAAGCCCTGGCTGACGCCACGGCCGAAGCAATGTATTCGCGTGACCGCGCTGCCCAGGCACTGGGCATCAGGATCGTCCGCGTCCAGCCCGGCGCCTCGCTGCTCACCATGGTCGTCCGCAGCGACATGGTCAATGGCCACCACATCTGCCACGGCGGCATGATCTTCAGCCTGGCCGACACGGCCTTCGCCTACGCCTGCAACAGCTACAACAAGAACACCGTCGCCTCGGCCTGCCACATCGATTTCCTGGCCCCTGCCAAGGAAGGCGAGACGCTCGAAGCCGAGGCCGTCGAGCGTTCCGCCTCAGGCCGCACCGGCGTCTACGACATCACCGTGCGCATCGCCGGCGGCAAGACCGTCGCCCTGTTCCGCGGAAAAAGCTATCGCATCAACGGCGAAGTCATCGCCGGACTGCAACAGGCCGACTGAGCCTGACCTACCCAAGAGAGGAGACAAACATGACCGTCAAGAAACCCCTGCCCGGTGACCTTGAGCCGATCGAAACCGCCAGCCGCGATGAAATCTCCGCGCTGCAACTCGAACGACTGAAGTGGTCGGTGCGCCATACCTACGACAACGTCGAGCCGTATCGCCGCAAGTGCCTGGAAAAAGGCGTCCATCCGGACGACCTCAAGACGCTGAGCGACCTGGGCAAGTTCCCGTTCATGACCAAGCTCGACCTGCGCGACAACTACCCGTTCGGCCTCTTCGCCGTGCCACGCAACAAGATAGCCCGCCTGCATGCTTCAAGCGGCACGACCGGCAAATCGGTCGTCGTCGGCTACACCCAGAAGGATATCGACAACTGGGCCAGCGTCGTCGCCCGCTCCATCCGCGCTGCCGGTGGCCGGGCCGGTGACATGGTCCATGTCGCCTACGGTTACGGCATGTTCACCGGCGGTCTCGGCGCCCACTACGGTGCCGAAAAGTTGGGTTGCATCGCCGTGCCGATGTCCGGTGGCCAGACCGAAAAGCAGGTCCAGCAGATCATGGACTTCAAGCCGGAAATCATCATGGTCACGCCGTCGTACTCGCTGGTCATTGCCGAGGAATTCGAGCGTCTCGGCATCAAGCCCGAGGAAATCTCGCTCAAGGTCGGCATCTTCGGCGCCGAGCCGTGGGGCGAAGGCATGCGCCACGAGATCGAGCGCAAGCTCGGCATCGACGCCATCGACATCTACGGCCTGACCGAAGTCATGGGCCCGGGCGTCGCCTGTGAATGTATCGAGACCAAGGACGGTCCGGTGATCTGGGAAGACCATTTCTACCCCGAGATCATCGACCCGGAAACCGGCGAGGTGCTGCCTGACGGCGAAGAAGGCGAACTGGTGTTCACCTCGCTGACCAAGGAAGCATTCCCGGTCATCCGCTACCGCACCCGCGACCTGACCCGCCTGCTGCCGCCGACCGCCCGTTCCTTCCGCCGTATCGGCAAGATCACCGGGCGTTCCGACGACATGCTGATCATCCGCGGCGTTAATGTCTTCCCGACCCAGATCGAGGAGCAGATCCTGCGCGACCAGCGCCTGGCCGGCAATTACCAGGTCGTCGTCACCCGCGACGGCCACATGGACAATCTCGAAGTCCGTTGCGAAGTCCAGCGCGAGCTGTCCGGCAAGCTCTCAGCTACAGACATCCAGCAGATCAGCAAGGAACTCCAGCACCGCATCAAGACCATCATCGGCGTGTCGACCAAGATCACGGTCATGGAATACGACTCGATCCCGCGCACGCAGGTCGGCAAGGCCAAGCGCGTGCTCGACGAGCGTCCGAAGCAGAACTGAGGCTGGTAGCCCGCGCGCCACTCGCTCCTAACAACTCGATCCTGGATCCTAAAAATGTCTGAAGCCTTTATCTGCGACGCCATCCGCACCCCCATCGGCCGCTACGGCGGCGCGCTCTCCGGCGTGCGTGCCGACGACCTCGGCGCCATCCCGCTCAAGGCGCTCATGGAGCGCAATCCGCAGGTCGACTGGACCGCCGTCGAAGACATCATCTACGGCTGTGCCAACCAGGCCGGCGAAGACAATCGCAACGTCGCTCGCATGTCCGGCCTGCTCGCCGGCCTGCCGGTCGAGGTACCGGGCACGACGGTCAACCGCCTGTGCGGTTCAGGTATGGACGCCATCGGCCTCGCTGCCCGTTCGATCAAGTCCGGCGAAACCGAATTGATGATCGCCGGTGGCGTCGAAAGCATGTCGCGCGCCCCCTTTGTCATGGGCAAGGCTGAATCGGCCTTCTCGCGCAACGCAGCGATTTTCGACACGACCATCGGCTGGCGCTTCGTCAATCCGGCGATGAAGAAACTCTACGAGACGCATTCGATGCCGCAGACGGCCGATAACGTCGCCGCCGATTTCGCCATCGGCCGCGCCGACCAGGATGCCTTTGCCCTCCGCTCGCAACAGCGCTGGGCCGCCGCCCATGCCGCCGGCCGTTTCGCCGACGAAATCGTGCCGGTGGTCATCCCGCAGAAAAAGGGCGACCCCAAGGTCGTCGATACCGATGAACACCCGCGCCCGGAAACGACGCTGGAAATGCTGGCCAAGCTCAAGGGCGTCAACGGCGCGGAATTGTCGGTTACGGCCGGCAACGCCTCGGGCGTCAATGACGGCGCCTGCGCCCTGCTCCTCGCCTCTGGTGCTGCCGCCGAGCAATATGGGCTCAAGCCACTGGCCCGCGTCGTCGGCATGGCGACGGCCGGCGTGCTGCCGCGCATCATGGGTTTCGGCCCGGCGCCCGCGGTGCGCAAGGTGCTGGCCAAGACCGGCCTGAGCCTTGAGCAGATGGATGTCATCGAACTGAACGAAGCCTTTGCAGCGCAAGGGCTGGCGGTGCTGCGCGATCTAGGCCTGGCCGACGATGCGGCGCATGTGAATCCCAACGGCGGCGCCATTGCGCTCGGCCATCCGCTCGGCATGAGCGGCGCCCGACTGGTTACCACCGCCGCCTATGAACTCAAACGCCGTGGCGGTCGCTATGCCCTGTGCACCATGTGTATCGGTGTCGGGCAAGGGATCGCCATGGTGATCGAGCGTGTGTGATTTAGTTGTTAGTCATTAGTTGCTAGCGAGCGAGACCATCTTCAACCCTGGAGGAGACAAACCCATGAATAAAAGCATCAAAAAACTCATTGCCGGTTCCGCACTGGTTCTTGGCGCGTTCAGTGCCATTGCTGCTGAGCCGATCAAGATCGGTTCCGTGCTGTCGGTCACCGGCCCGGCCGCCTTCCTTGGCGACCCGGAACTGAAGACCCTGCAGATGTACGTCGAAGACATCAACAAGAAGGGCGGCGTACTCGGCCGTCCGCTCGAACTGGTCCATTACGATGATGGCAGCGATGCCAGCAAGGCCAACGGTTTCACCAAGCGCCTGATTGACGACGACAAGGTCGACATCCTGGTCGGCGGCACAACCACCGGCGCTACGATGTCTGCTGCCCCGTTGGTCGAAAAGGCAGGTATCCCGTTCATCTCTCTGGCCGGTGCCGTGGTCATCGTCGAACCGGTGAAGAAATTCATCTTCAAGACCCCGCATACCGACCGCATGGCCGCTGAAAAGGTCTTCGAGGACATGAAGAAGCGCGGTATCAGCAAGGTTGCCCTGTTCTCCGAAACGAGCGGCTTCGGTGGTTCCGGCAAGAAGGAAAGCGAGGGCGTCGCGGCCAAGTACGGCATCACGCTGGTGGCCAACGAAACCTACGGTCCGAAAGATACCGACATGAGCCCGCAGCTCACCAAGATCAAGAACACCCCGGGAGTCCAGGCCGTGTTCATCTTCGGTCTCGGCCAGGGCCCGGCCATCGCCACCAAGAACTACAAGCAACTGGGCATTACGCTGCCGCTCTACCACGCCCACGGCGTCGCTTCCGAAGAGTTCATCAAGCTGGCCGGCCCGGCTGCCGAAGGCGTTCGCCTGCCGGCTGCCGCCCTGCTCGTCGCGGACAAGCTCGATGCCAAGGACCCGCAGAAGCCGATCGTGACGGCCTATACCAAGGCCTTCAACGACAAGTGGAAGACTGACGTTTCGACCTTCGGCGGCCACGCCTATGATGGTCTGATGCTGGCGGTCGATGCCATCAAGCGTGCTGGCAGCACCGACAAGGCCAAGGTTCGTGATGCGATCGAAGCGACCAAGGGCTATGTCGGCACCGGCGGCATCGTCAACATGTCGGCCACCGATCACATGGGTCTCGACCTGTCGGCCTTCAAGATGCTGGAAATCAAGAACGGCGACTGGACTATCGCCAAGTAAAGCAACGTTCATTCGACTTGGGCCGCCAGGGGGCAACTCAGGGCGGCCATTTTTTTGGAGCACAGCAATGACTCAGGTAGTTCTGACCGAAACTCACGGCAAGGTAGGTCTCATCCGCATCAACCGGCCGCAGGCGATGAATGCCCTGAACGCCGAAGTGATGGCCGGCATCGGTGCCGCCATCGATGCTTTCGAGACCGATGAAAACATCGGCTGCGTCGTCATCACCGGCAATGAAAAAGCCTTCGCCGCCGGCGCCGATATCGGCGCCATGAAGGATTACGACTACATGCACGCCTACAAGAACGACTACATCACGAACGGCTGGGAGCGCATCAAGACGGCCCGTAAGCCGGTGATCGCAGCCGTCGCCGGTTTTGCCCTGGGCGGTGGTTGCGAGATGGCGATGATGTGCGACATGATTTTCGCGGCCGATACGGCCAAGTTCGGCCAGCCGGAAATCAAGCTCGGCACCATGCCCGGCCTGGGCGGTTCGCAGCGCCTGCCCCGCGCCGTCGGCAAAGCCAAGGCCATGGACATGTGCCTGACCGCCCGCATGATGGACGCGGTCGAAGCCGATAAATCCGGCCTCGTCGCCCGCGTATATCCGGCTGACCAGTTGATCGACGAGACACTCAAGGCTGCTGCCACCATCGCCGCTTTCTCGCTGCCCGTCATCATGATGATCAAGGAATCGGTCAATCGCGCCTACGAGTCATCGCTCAACGAAGGGCTGCTCTTCGAGCGTCGCGTCTTCCATTCGACCTTCGCCCTCGAAGACCAGAAGGAAGGCATGGCGGCCTTCGCCGAGAAGCGCAAACCGACCTTCAAGAACCGCTGAGGCAGACCATGTACGAAACCCTCGAAATCGAACGCAGCGGCAAGGTCGCAACGATCTGGATGAACCGCCCGGCGGTCCTCAACGCCTTCGACGAGCAGCTCATCGCCGAGTTGGCCCGAGCCTGCGACCAACTTGATGCCGACCAGAGCGTCCGCGTCGTCATCCTCGGCGGCCGTGGCAAGCATTTTTCTGCCGGCGCCGACCTCAACTGGATGAAGCGCGCCGCGCAATTCACCCACGAGCAGAACGTCGAGGATGCACGCAAGTTTGCCGGCATGCTGCGCACCCTCTCGGAAATGAGCAAGCCGACCATCGCTCGCGTCCAGGGCGCCGCACTGGGCGGCGGCACCGGCCTGACGGCGGCCTGCGACATGGCCATCGCCAGCAGCGATGCCGTCTTTTCAACCTCGGAGGTAAAGTTCGGCATCATTCCGTCGGCGATCAGCCCCTACGTCCTGCGCGCCATCGGTCCGCGCCATGCCCTGCGTTACTTTCAGAGCGCCGAGCGCATCAGCGCGGCACGTGCGCTGGAAATTGGCCTGGTCGGTGAAGTCGTCGCGCACGAAGAACTCGACGCGTGCATCGGAAAGCTCGTCGACGCGCTGCTGCAAGGCGGCCCATTGGCGCAAAAAGCGGCCAAGGACCTGATTTCGACGGTCAACGGGAAAAAAATCGATAATTCAATATCCGAGGAAACCGCCCAGCGCATTGCCCGCCAGCGCGCCACCGACGAGGCGAAGGACGGCATCGCCGCGTTTCTCGAAAAGCGTCAGCCTGCCTGGCTGGCCTGAATTGTCAGGCCGGCACTTTCGGCTCGCCGCTGGCACCGAGGCGCAAGGACAGCGCCTCGGCGTGGCGCTTGACGCTGCTCACCACCTCGCCCTCGGGCGAGATGTCGAACATGCCCTGAACGCCGACCACCAGCACGGACATCGTGATTTCGTTCTTGAAATTGAAAACCGGCGCCGCCACAGCCTCGACCCCCGGCACCTTGTGCTGACCGTTAGTGGCCGCAAACCCCTTGGCGCGCACATCGGCGAGCATCGCCTCAACCGCTGCCTTGCTCTTCAACTCCGGCGGCAAGCGGGCATTTTTCAACTCCTCGTTGATCATCGGGGAAACCAGTTTTTTCGGCATCCATGCCGCAAAGACGCGGCCGGTCGCAGAACTCAACAGATCGAGCACCGTCCCCGTAATGACATTGACCGTGATCGGGCGGCGCGGACGCTCCCAGCGCACGATCACCGGCCCACGATCTCCCCAGACGGCCAGCGCGGTTGTCTGGTTGATTTCATCACGCATTTCGGCGATGGCGTTCAGTCCGAGACGAACGCGATCAAGGCGATCAAGGGCAACCAGTCCGAGGTTGAGCGCGAAACTGCCCAGGTCGTAGCGCGAACTCATCGGATCCTGCTCGACCAGGCCGGCGCGAATCAGGCTGACCAGATAGCGGTGCGCCTTGGACGCCGGCATGTCCGCCGCTGCCGCAATATCCTTGAGCATCATCGAACGCTGCCCATCGACCATGGCGCGCAGGATGGTCATCCCGATTTCCAGCGACTGTACGCCATGCTTCCCTTCGAGTTCTTCGCTCATGCCGCCCCCTGAGTTACGTTATATAAAACTAGTTCTATAATACAGCACATCTTATAAAGAAACGCATTCATGACTTCACTTCGTGTTTACGCCATCGACGGCATCGTCCCGGTCGTCGACCCCACCGCCTACGTGCATCCCAGCGCCGTGCTGATTGGCGACGTCATCGTGGGTCCTGGCTGCTATGTCGGCCCCTGCGCGAGCCTGCGTGGTGATTTCGGTCGCCTGATACTGGAGGCCGGCGCCAACTTGCAGGACACCTGCGTGATGCACGGCTTTCCGGGTACCGACACGGTGGTCGAAGAGAACGGGCACATCGGACATGGTGCGGTTCTGCATGGCTGCCGCATCGGCAAGAACGCCCTCATCGGCATGAACGCAGTCATCATGGACAACGCGGTGATCGGCGAATCGAGCATCGTGGCCGCCTCGGCCTTCGTCAAGGCCAGCCAGGAAATTCCGCCGCAAACGCTGGTCGCCGGCGTGCCGGCCAAGGTCATTCGCCCGCTGAGCGACGAAGAAATGGCCTGGAAATCTGAAGGAACGCGAACCTATCAGGATCTGACGCGGCGCTGTCTCGCAACCCTGGTCGAAACGACGCCATTGGCCGCGATCGAGGCAGACCGCAAGCGCATCCACATGCCCGATGTCATTCCGCTCACGGAACTGAAAAAACGGGGTAGCTGATCAGACGGTCAGCGGGTCGTACTGCGAGAAACGCTCGGGCAGGCTCGCGTCTTCGGCTGGAACGCGACCATCGGAAAGGCAGAGCATCTTGTCGAGATGGCGGCTGGAAAGCGGCTCCAGGCGCTTGTAGAGTTCCTTGCAAAGCAGGCGTGCCTGCTGGCCGGGCCAGTCGCCTGGCAACAAGACTTCCGGCAACTCCGGATCGCGCAACAGGAGGCGACGATAGTCATGGATCAACAACGCCCTGACCAAAAAAGCATCCTGTTCGCTAACGTCGGTCAGGTGGTCTCGCCGCAATTCGTCGAGAATCGGCATGTAGACCGACACGAACTGCCCGTAGGCTTCAGCCAGGCTGCCCAAATCCCACGAACGGCGAACCAGGTCGGAATCGCTGGCTGAGAGCGCCGAGCGCGAATCTGCGGCAAACAACGGAAGCAGTGAGCCCAGTGCCGACGACAGTCCTTCCGCCACCAGCGCATCGAGCACGCTGGAAAGCTCAGCGCTCGGGTGCACAAAGCAATCCCCACCCAACACGCCAAAGCCCTGCCAGAAGAGGGCTCGCCGAACCTGCTCACGAACCTTGGGCTCCAGATCGCCAACCACCAGGATGAGGCGCCAACGGCGATCCCAGAGCGGCGCATGCGACGCATAAATATGCCGTGAGGCCTCCTCGAAACGCCGACGACCCGACGGGGTCAGGACGTAGTCCGCCCGTCGTCCAACCGTCTCCGTGCGCAGCCACTCTTCCTTGACCAGCCTGAACACCGAGGTACGGATCAGGCGTTCGTTCAGTTCCAGAGGTTCCAGCAAGCGGATCAGGCTACCCAGCCAGATTCGGCCACCACGCGGCAGGATGGCATCGCCAAACACGGTGATGATGAGCGACCCGGCCTGCACGCGTCGCTGCTGGCGGAATTCATCGAGGCGGGATTGGATGGCGACGTTCACGGCAAAGGTACGAATTTGACATTGTTCATTGAGACGAGGATGCAAGCAGCGCGCCAGATACTACTCCATTCTGAGTATCATTTTTACGGCTCAGACAATTTATGAAGGGCTATTTTTCATGATGCTAGCGAGACCAACAAGCAAACGCGATACAGATATAAAAACAAATCACTAACTTCTGTACCATTTCTTTATCTCAGGAAAATGATTCATGCGCTCACAAGCAGAAACACAGCTCACGTTGTTCTGGGTAATATGCAGAAATTCGCAAAAACGATAAATCAATGGATCACAGCGCGCTCCTCGCCATATTGCTCTTGCTGACCACCGCCGTTTTTGCGGTCTTCCTGGCCAGAAGCCTCCGTTTGCCATCCTTGCTGGCCTATTTGCTGGTTGGAATTGCGCTCGGCCCCCATGGCCTGAAAATTCTGGCCGAATTCGAGGAAGTCAGTTCACTGGCCGAATTCGGCGTCGTTTTCCTGATGTTCTCCATTGGCCTGGAATTCAGCGTGAGCCGATTGCGCTCGATGCAGGCCATGGTTTTCGGATTTGGCGGTGCGCAACTCGTCATTACCGCAACAGCGACAACGCTGGCCGCCATGTTCGGCTATGGACAACGCTGGGAAGCCGGTCTCGTCGTCGGACTGGCCGTCGCCATGTCGTCCACCGCCATTGTTGCCAGAATGCTCTCCGAGCGATTCGAACTCCATTCGCGATCAGGCCGGCAAACCATGGGTGTGCTGCTGTTTCAGGATATTGCGGTTGTCCCGTGCCTGATCCTGATCCCCGCCCTGGCCCGCCAACCCGCTGACCTGACCGAGGCGATGGGAATGGCCCTGCTGCAAACGGTGGCCCTCCTGATCGTGTTGATTGGCCTGGGGAGGCGCCCGATGCAGATGCTGCTCGACACCGTCGCCCATCGCCATTCCGAGGAACTCTTCGTACTGACCGCTTTGTGGATCGTCCTGGCCCTGGGATTCGCAACGCATGCCGCAGGCCTCTCCCTCGCGCTGGGCGCCTTCATTGGCGGCATGCTGATCTCGGAAACCATGTATCGACATCAGGTCGAGGCCGATATCCGTCCATTCCGCGACATTTTGCTTGGCTTGTTTTTTGTCACCGTGGGGATGATGCTGGACGTGATGTACGTGGTCACGCATTTGCCATCACTCCTGCTGGCAGTGGCCCTGCTGATCGGCGGCAAGGGGATCGTTGTTCTGCTCATCGCGCGCCTGTCCGGAAGCCCGCTCAACGTCGGCCTCCGAACCGCAGCCCAACTCTCCCAGGCTGGGGAATTCGGTCTTGTCCTGATTCAATTGGGTTTTGGCCTGAAACTTGTCCCACAGGACGTCTTTCAACTGACACTGTCCGCGATGCTCATCTCGATGTTCATCGCCCCCTTCATGATTGAATGGGTAGCCAAGAAATCCGGAGAGATGGCACGAGGTGACTGGGCGCACAAAGCCAAGACCATCCACGACATCGCCGTCGGTTCGTTCACCAAGGAAAACCACGTGATTCTTTGTGGTTATGGCCGCACCGGCGAGCAGATTGGACGCTTCCTCTCGGAAGAGGGCATCGAGTTCATCGCACTCGACATCAGCCCCGGCATCGTCAAAAAGGCACCCCCTCCGGGCGGCGTCGTGGTTTTCGGCAATGCTGACCGGCTGGAAGTATTGAAAGCGGCCGGCATCGCAAGATGCCGGGGCGTGGTAATCTCCTATCACGACATCTATTCTGCCGAACGGGTGCTGCATCTGGTGCATCAGGAAAAAGGAGGCATTCCTGTGATCGTACGCGCTGCGGACGATTCTGCGGTCGCCAGGCTGAAGGCAGCCGGTGCCACTGAAGTCATTCCCGAAGTTCTCGAAGGCAGCCTGATGATCGCGGTGGAGGCCCTGGTCCAGTTCGGCATCCCCGTTGAGAAAGCCATGTCCAGAATACGGAATGTCCGCGCCGAACGCTATTCGACCCTCAGGGCGTTTTATGAGAACGCAAAGGCACTTGAAAACCGGGAAGAAAAACCCTGATCTCGGCGCATCAACACGCCCGGAGGCATCGATATTCGCTGCCAGATCACCCGCAAAAGAACCGAATAGCAGGCTTCAGAATCGAACGCTGAACGTTACCCCGGCCCCAAGATCCGGGCTGGCATCGGAAAATCCGCGAACGACATAGGCGAGCATTCGATATCCTCCGGCAAACCTGAATTCCGAGAAAATCATGCCTTCCTTGACGGGATCTCCACCTGACGTGACTTTCTGGCGAAAATCGTAGAAGGTGCCGATGCTCGCGCCGTCTGAAATCTTGTAGCTGAGGCCAAGCGCCGAGAACCAAGGATCCCGGTAATTCACGCCTTCCGGATCTCCTTTTTTTGTCCATCCGAGTGAGGCATGTATGGACACGCCGCCGATGGTCTGGAAGGCATCAAGCATCGCGGAATAGTCGTTTTTTCCCGTTGTAATCAGGTCGTTTTGCTTATCGGCCGTTGCGATCTTGGCTTTGGCTCCGATGTCGAGCGCAAAGCCGGAGTCCGGGCTGGACAAGATGCCGTATGCACTTGAAATGACGAGATCGCCATATCCCTCTTGCACCTGCCGGGTCGTTGAAAAACGATCGCCGCCCGCCACCGCCGTTCCGGTAGCGCGTACATATGGCATATTCAGTTTTACATAAAAATTTCCTGCCTGGTGCCTGACAATCAAGGGCATGGTCCAGGTACTGGATTTCTCGCTTTCACCGTAGCGCCCCTCGGCGTAATCCACATTGACACTGACTGTCGTCTGGGCAACAGCCGCGCCGGAAATACCGAGCAGCAAAGCCCATGAAAAGGGGCGAATAATTCTCAAGCAGCGAAAAATGCGGTTCATGGAATAATCTGACTAAAAGGATCGTTCACTCCCCTAAGCAAAGTGCATTCCTAGTCAGTTTTCAGTGCACTCCCCTGCGTCCAACTCCAGGAAGCCACGATGCATATTTCAAGCGCAAGCAGACAAATCAGGCCCTTCAATCTGATTCGCTGGTTTTCGCTGACCGCACTGCTCTCGATCGCGCTGGTGAGTATCCTTGCAGCGTCAATGTTTTCGGGCTTTCTGACGGACAGGATGATTCGTCAGGAAGCTGAAATTACAGCCGGTTTTGTGCGCAGCATGGTGGCGACCGAAAATGCCTTCGCTTACTTCGACGGCTCCCGCAATGCGACGGCAGCCCAACTTCAGAACTTCCTCGATCACATGAACCGCATGCCCGGGGTTTTGCGGACCAACGTCTATTCGGCCGATCGCCACATGATTTGGTCCAGCGACCCATCGCTGATCGGACAACGCTTTGACCGGAATGATGAGTTGGAGGAAGCTTTGCAGGCCGAACTTGTCGTTCATAGCGGCATGACCGACCCCGCTCATCTGCCAAAATCCGAGCACCAACATCTGGCCAACAGCGGCAACCGTTTCATTGAGAGCTACATCCCGATCTTCGCCCCGTCCGGACGCCAAGTGGTCGGTGTCGTCGAGCTTTACAAGGTTCCGCGAGATATCTTCGCGGCCATTGAAACCGGGGTGAGGCTCATCTGGTTCGCCACCGCCGCAGCGGGCGTTTTCCTCTATCTCACGCTATTCTGGATCGTCCATCGTGCCCATCGGATCATGTTGGCGCAGGAAGACCAATTGATTGAAAACGAGTCACTGGCCGTCGTCGGCGAAATGGGCTCTGCCGTTGCGCATGGGCTCCGCAATCCGCTGGCGTCGATTCGTTCATCAGCCGAGCTTTCCCTGGAGAGCCAGCTGCCGCCTGAAGCCCGGGAGAGCGCCCAGGACATCATCGAGCAGGTTGATCGACTGGAGGGCTGGGTGCGGCAGTTACTGACTTATGCCAAGCCTTCGCACGCCAATCTCTCGGCGGTCAGCCTGAATGCCATTCTCGAGGAGTCTCTGGGCAACTATGCCCGGGAACTGGAGCGCCGCCAGATCAAGGCCCGGCTCGACCTTGCCAAGGACTTGCCTGACATTCGGGGCGATGCCCCGCTGCTCTCGCAACTGATCGGCAGCCTGATCGCCAACGCGATGGAAGCCATGGGCTCGGGTGGCGAAATCACCCTGTCCAGTCATGCCGGCCAAGGAGGCAAAATCGTTGCCGAAATACGCGATAACGGACCGGGAATTTCCGCCCTGGATATGGGCTCCGTCTTCAAACCATTCTTTACCAGCAAATCCAAAGGCCTTGGCCTCGGACTCCCGCTCGTCCGACGCGTAGTCGAACGGCTCGGCGGTTCAGTCGAACTGGACAGCAGCCCGGGTGCCGGCACGGTAGTGCGGCTGAATCTATCCCCATGGAAATGAGATAAAAATGACCAATGGCGTCCTGATTATCGAGGATGAAACCATCCTCGCAAAGAACATTCGCCTGTATCTGGAACGTAGCGGCTTTGATGTCAGAACGGCGGAAAGTGCAGAAGACGGCCAGCAGCAAATCGATGAATTTCGCCCTGACATCATCCTGCTTGATTACCAGCTCCCGGGGCGGAATGGCCTGGAATTTCTGGCGCAACTCCATCGCCAGGATCCGGGAATCCCCGTCATCATGCTCACCGGCCAAGCCAGTGTCGACATGGCGGTTGAGGCGATGAAGCTCGGCGCCGTGGATTTTCTGACCAAACCAGTCGTGCTCGGCAAGTTGAAGCTGCTGATCGAAAAGGTATTGGGTGCCGAACGTACCGAAAAAAACCTTGCTTACTACCGCGATCGCGAAAGCCAGGGCAGCGGTATCGCTCGCCTTCTGGGAGACTCACACCCGATCCGGCAACTGAAGGATCTGGTGCAGCGTCTTCTCGAGGCCGAGGCGGCACTGGGCGACGACGAACCTCCGGCCGTACTGATCACCGGCGAAACCGGAACCGGGAAGGAGGTTCTGGCCAGAGCGATCCACTACGATGGCCCACGCAAGGCCGGCCCCTTCATCGAACTGAATTGCGGATCGATTCCCGCCCAGCTTCTGGAAGCAGAGTTGTTCGGTCATGAGCGCGGTGCCTTTACCGACGCCAAGGAACGCAAGCTGGGCCTGGTTGAAGCGGCGGATGGCGGCACACTCTTCCTCGATGAAATCGGCGACATGGATGTGGCGCTACAGGTCAAGCTTCTCAAGTTGCTGGAGGAAAAAACCATTCGCCGGCTCGGCAGCGTTCGCGACCAAAAAGTCAATGTCCGCATCGTCGCCGCAACCCATCAGCCACTGGAGCGCCTGGTCAGTGAAGGACGGTTCCGGTCCGACCTGTATTTCCGATTGAGAATCGTCCAGCTGGGGCTTCCCGCCCTGCGTGAGCGGGGAGAAGACATCCTTCTGCTGGCCAGGCATTTTCTGGCACATCAATGCGGGCGTTATCACAAGGGGCCGCTGCGTTTCAGTGCCGAGGCGGAGAAAGCCATGCTCAATTACCCGTGGCCGGGCAATGTGCGGGAGTTGCGCAATGTCATCGAGCAAACGGTCCTTCTGGC
The DNA here is from genome assembly GCA_018261895.1 of Pseudomonadota bacterium. Lineage (GTDB taxonomy): Bacteria > Pseudomonadota > Gammaproteobacteria > Burkholderiales > Rhodocyclaceae > Azonexus. Next base: position 70,309 of record JAGTRT010000003.1, on the reverse strand, counting down.
CAAAGATCCCGTCATCGAACCATCCCACCTGCCGTTTTGCGCGGTTCTGGGAAACCCCCTGGGCAGCGATCCGATGGTTCAGCAAAGCACCTCCCTCGAGCAGGGCCTGACGCTGGAGCGCGCCGAGCGCGAAATGCTCTCGCAGGCGCTGACCAAAACGGCATGGAACGTCACGCACGCGGCCCGACTTCTCGGCATATCGCGAGACACCTTGCGCTATCGCCTGGACAAGCATGGCCTGAGCCGAAAAAACTGAATGGGTGGGGGAAATCCCCCATCGCGTTGAGATTCGCCCCACCCAAAACGATTCCGCAGGCGATCAAAATCACGACCAACAAAAAAATGCCTTTACTTTCAATCAACTAGAAAAAATACCCCGTTTGGCACGGGCTATGCCTAGTAGTTCTCGTGGGAAACAATCCCGCTAACCGAGGCAAAATTGCCCCAACGAGAAAATTTGAAAATGGAGTCCAAAATGAAAAATACCCTGATTTCCCTGTCCCTGACGGCCCTCCTCGCCAGCCTGTCCTTTCACGCATCTGCGGTAAGCATGGAGAGCAGCGTTGCGCGCGCCGAGCGTCCCGAAAAAGTGGAAAAGCCTGAAAAGCCGGAAAAGAAGGAAAAGATTGGCGCCATCGAAAACACCATCCTGCTGGCTCGCGAAGCCGGTGAACGGCCCCGCGGTGCCGACAACGAGCGCCCGGGCGACCGCCAGCGTCGCGGCGGACGTAACGCCTGATCGCCAGGACCAGCCCAAAAAAATGGCCAGCGACTTCGCTGGCCATTTTTTTCGGTCGAATTGAACTGCACACGAAGGCTGGACCTACCGCCCATCCTGCCGCATCAAATCAGCGCAGGATGCAGGCCGTTCAGTCTTGCATCATTCCTTCAAAAGCGGGGATCCGGAAAGCAAAGGCTTTTCTCCCTCCGACAAAAGCGCATCACCCCGCAAGGGGTGATTTACTCGGCGATTGACGCAGAAGTTGCTCAGATAGATCAACAAACGTTGATTCGGCAATCGATGTCATTTCCACCATAGCCATGACCTGAATTGAGCGCACCCAGTTCGTGCGGTCGCCCCTTCGCATAGCTCTCAATCATTGCAGAAAATTCAGCGGCGCTCAGATGAGGGGGAAGCAGTGCGGGAAGCCGGGCCGCCGTTTCGGCAAATGACCTGATTTGCCAATTTTCGCAGGAGGCACGTTGATTTTCCGGTCGGTCCGCGCAGGCCTTCTGGGCAAGCAATCTCGCCATCTGACTGAGCCCCGTCACGCCGGAGCGCTCCTGCCTGCTCAGTTCATGCGCAAAACTTGGCGCCACCAGCGCGCCCGAAATTACAAGCATAAGAATTTTGACCATTTCATTTGTCCTCGGATGATGACGTCGGCACAACAGGTTTTTCAGCACCGTCGTTGCGAAACGCAGCACTGATCATTTCCTTCCGTACGCCCAAGGAAACGCAGAGGACGTGCCACTCGGCCGGGGTTAAATAAGCAGTTGATTAATTTGGTCTACTTTGCTCCGGTCAGCTTCCCGCATCGCTGCTGGTGGGGCTTTATCCCCAATCTGGGTGGAATGCCCCACCCGGCTATTCGGTATCGGCCACAAGCAATCTTGTTGCCCCGCCTTTCAAGCGCCAACGCACAACACTTTCCCCCGACTCCCTTCCTGATGTTGCAAGGCACGACATCTGCTTTGCACATTCACCGGATTTTGTCTTGCATCACAAATCAATTGCCATGGGGAGAAAATTTGATGAGGGTTACCAGTCTGGACGGTGCTTTGCTTGATTTCTGGGTGGCCAAATCGGAAAACCTGAAACTGCTTCCCGGCATTCCCGAAGAAGGGAATTCCCACGAAATGAGAAGCGGACACTGGCACCCCAGCACCTACCACCCCTCTACCGACTGGTCTCAGGGCGGGGAAATTGTTTCCAACGAATGGTATGCCATCGAAGACGCGCTGATCGCGTGGTTCGGCCACAGCTGGCCCTTCATCAAGGCAATAACCGAATCACCCCTGAAGTGGTTCATGAGGGCGTATGTGAAGACCAAGTTCGGCGATGAAGTGGAAGAACTGGAATTCGTTTTGCCGGTTATCGCCCCGACGATACAAATGGAAAGCACGCCCGTCAAAAAGCGTTCGTCACTTTGGTTCGGGAATAATTGAGCAATGGGAATTGATTTTGAAGGCCTCGCTCCTTCCGCTTGATGATGGGGCGCCAGCGGCAACCAATTCACCGCGTAGCGGTAAAGATCGTTCATCGGCGCTGTTCAGGGAACTTCGCTTTCCGGAAACGCTCAACCATCAAGGAGATTGCTTCGAAATGAGGCTTTGACGGTCAACCGGAAAAAAGGGCCAAAAATGAAATTTTCAGCAAGCGCTTGGCCCCGGGAAAAACATATCGTTTGTAATATCTCCAATGCATGACAGAATGCGTTGGCTAAAGCAAAAAACGCATTCGGAATATTCAGGAACAGGTGGCACATGAATACCAATTTGATGCTCGGCGTGCCGGATATCGATCACCAGCACAGCGAGTTATTCCGCTCCTTCGAGCACCTCATCTCGGCTGACATGTCGGAAGATGTCATCAGCGACATCCTTTCGCGACTGACGCTGCAAATCTGTTCCCACTTCGCAGCCGAAGAGCGTTTCATGGCGAGCTTGATGCTTCCCGATTCAATGCTTCACGACCATCATCAGGCGCATCAGAAAATCGTTGAAGACCTCACCCAGATCCATCTGGATACGATGTGCGGCCAGGAAACGCCGGTTGAAAAAATGATCTCCAAGGTCGCGCATAGCGTCAGCAACCACCTGGTGGTTTATGACCTCGAGCTGAAAGCCTACATTCAGTAACGCTCGCCGCTGCGCCTTCAGCAGCCGAACTGGCAAAATCGGGCGGTTTTCCAACAATTCCGCCCCCTGGAATAGCCCTTCCAGCGCTGCGCTACCTGCCGGTTAAACACCAAACCGCTTGTCCGATACGCCTTGACGCGTCTTCTAGCCTAGTCACGCGAGAACCAGTAGACTGTGCATACGACGTCGTAATCCTCAGGCAGCCCAATTTCGGATAATTTGCGCAAATTCACGATGCCCCAACCAACGAAAAAAAGACCGTTAACGGCCATTTTCTTTGCGCTCATGTTTCTATTGCTGCCCAATCTGGCTGCGGCGGAGACAACACAACTATCGGTCAGCATTCCCGGGCCAGGCGCTGCCTCCTACTATCCGATCGAACTGATTCCGAAAATTGGCGCCGACAAGGCCGAAGGTGCCGAGTTACGCATCACGTTTTCTCCGGGCGGCCCCGACGCCCTGAACCAGATGCTCAACAACAACACGGACTTCGCGGTCGTTGGCCTGCCGGCCGCGATGTCGGTACGGCTCAAGGATAGCCGGCTGACCGCCATAGCCGCCGTCAATGACCTTCCGCTTTACGCCTTGCTTGTCCGCCAGGGGCTGAAGGGCGAAGTCAAATCGATCGCCGACCTCAAAGGAAAAACAATCGGTTTGCATAGCAATTCGGCATCGAGCAAAAGCACATCGCAACAGGTCCTTGAATTGCTGTTCCGGCGCGGCGGCGTGAGCCCGGGCAGCTATCGCATCATCGGCATAGGCCGCCGCTGGGAATCGGAAGCCCTCATGCTGAAGACCGGCTCAGTCGATGCGGTCATCGGCGATGAACCCCATGCCAGCCACATGGCCGCCGAAAAAATCGCCTATCCGCTCGTCCATCTGGGCGACACGGAAACCATGCGCCAGTTTGCCGGTGCCGGATTCCTGCGCGGCGCCTTGATTGCACGGAGCGACAAACTGGAGCGCGACCCCGACAAAGCCGCCCTCATGGTTCGCATCCTCAAACGGACACTGGCCTGGATTGCCACCCATAGCCCCGAAGAATTCGCCAACGCAATGGGCATCAATGAACCCGACGAGCGCAAAAAACTGATTGCCGTGCTCAACAAGTATCCGCGCCAGTACAGCAAGGACGGGAGCTTTTCCAACCGCCAGCTCCGCGATACCGAAATCTTCTTCATCGACTCCCAGACCGGCAACGCTCAGGCGCAGCACTTTCGCATCGACAGCATGATCAACGATCAATGGGTGGGGCGCCGTGAATAGAAGGCGAGCAAAATGCAAAGGTCATTGAACGCCGGCGTCGCCATTCGGCTCGCCTGCACGCTGCTCGTCATCCTCCTGTGCCTGATCGCCCAAGCCATCTGGATCAAGGAACTGGCCAACGACAAGGCCCGCTCCAAGCAACTGTCCAGCGCCCGCGAACATTATGCGGTCGTGCTCGCCGATCTCGACCGGCGCTGGGGAAGAGAAGCCTTCAACCTGAAGGCACGCATCGAAGCACAAAACCTGCTCGATGGAACCAAACAGCATACCGAGCAATTACTCGCCTTCCTGATATCCCAGGGTACCAGTATTGAGTTTCCCTCTCTCAGAATCGAGAAAACCAATGGTGACGTAATCGTGGCTTACGACTACGCCAGCCACGTCAATCCCAGAATCAAGTTTTCGCCGGGACAGGAATCGGTGTGGGTCCAGAATTCCGGCGATGGCAACCTGTACCTGGTCATCCGCCAGTTCATCTGGCTTGGCAAGGAAAACGGTTATCTGCTGCTGTTCAAGCCGATGGACAATGCCCTGTTGACCCAGATGACCTACCCCGGCACTCGTCTCAGTCTCTGGTGGAAAGGCCAGCCCATCGCCTCCTCGGATGGTGACGACGGCGTACGCAACATTCGGCTGCATTTCCAGAAACCGGAAACCCGCGACGACAGCGTCACGCTCACCTGGTCCGGCCCGGAAAGCGAAAACGCCCCCAAATTGCTCATTGAAGTTCTGTCCGACGAACTGATTGGCACCTTCAGCATGACCAAACCGGTTGCGCTCGCCTTCATGGTGATCGTCATTGCCATCGCAATCGCATTCTCGACACTCTGGCTGAACGCGATTCGGCAGCTTGACGGCTTGCTGCAGGCCGACAAGCGTTTCGATGCCCTGGGACAGGTCGACGACAAGGTCATGTCTGCCCTGCAGACCGCCAAAACAGGCCCGATCAATGACTTGCGTTCATTGGCGGAGTCGGCTGAGCGCAAGATGAAGCCGCGAACGAATTCAGGCGACGACCCAACCCGCGACGCCTGATTTCTCGGCCGGAGCCCGATAGTCGGCCCGATTCCTGCTAGCCAGACAGGAGCTCCAACGTCTCTGGCCATTCACTCTTGTTTCAGGAATTGGCCACCACCAACACACAATAACGCCAAGATCGACGCAAAGCGATGTCCAAAAACGCGCGCCATATCTGCCTTTCGCTCTTGCTCCTGAGCGCCATCGTTCGTGCCGACCCAGCTGTCACCGATGCCTCGAAGCGCTTGCAGCTGGCCACCCAGAAAGCCAAGCTGGTCGAGACATTGATGAATACGCCGGCCATGAAAGCCGCACCGGAAAGCCGCAATGCCGAAGTCGCGGCCTGGGCGATCAACAGTCGGCTGCTGCTCGATCAGGCCCGCAGCGCCATCAGCATGGATCGCCCGGACGAAGCCATCGAAAAACTCGACGAAGCTCTTCGTAGCCTGTCGAGATCGAGCAGCATGCTGACAAGCGACACGAATGGCATGGCGGCACAGCGACGGCAGTTTGACGAGCACGCCAGCCAGATCGAAAGCTATCGGCGAGCGCTACAGGACATGGCCGGCAACCCCTCAACAGCCAACGTCGCGCGCCAGACCCTCTCGCGCCTGGACCAGATGACGGGCGAAGGACGAAAGCTCCAGGAAAGCGGAAAACTGGAAGAGGCCAACGCGCGGATGGCAGCAGCGTACAAGTTCGCAGTGGCCGAAATTTCACGACTGCGCGAAGGACAGGAAGTGGTCCTGCGTCTTCAGTTCGCTACACCGCGCGAAGAATTTCTGTACGAGCAGAAGCGCTTCCACTCCAACGAAATCATGGTCGGCATGATGAGCAAGGAAGAGCGAGTCTCGAGTGAAACGCGAAAACAGGTCGAAACCTACTTCAATGCCGCGGTCGACCTGAAAAATGAAGCAAATTCAAAAGCGTCTGGAAACGACTACCCTGCAGCGGTCAAGGATATGGAAAAAGCCATCATTCAACTCAACCGGGCACTGCAGGTCATGGGTGTTCCGGTCTTCTAGGCGATTGGCCAGAGACCGGAACACCGGGGTTCAAAACTACGGTTTTGGTGGCGCCAGCGGCCGCAGGTGGGCCACACCGCCAAAGCTGCCGATCCACAGGTCACCCTTGGGCGACGAACCCATTGCAAACACGTTGTTGGCGAACAGCCCATCGGCAGTAGTCATGGCCTTGGCGAACTTTCCGGTATCTGCCTGAAAAGACGTCAATCCGTTATTGGTGCCAATCCAGAGTTTGCCTGCGGCGTCGGCGTGCAGCATGAAAACGTGATTTCCGGGCAATCCTTCCACCGTTGTGTAATTGATCCAGCGCTTGCCGTCAAAGCGTGAAAGGCCGCCGCCCCAGGTCCCGGCCCAGACGTTGCCTTGGCGATCGACCTCAAGCGAAACCACATAATTCGGGTTGTAGGCGACATCGACACCTTGCAGCCCCATTTCCTGTTTCTGCTTGGCATGATGCGTTGACTGCTTGCCAGGATCGTTCTTGAAGGCAATCGCATCCTTGACCTTGGCGTAGGGAGCACCCAGCCCCTTCGCATGATTCCAGTTTTCCCACTTGTTGGCGGCAAATCTCGCCATACCGCCCTCGGTGGCCAGCCAGATGTCACCGTTTCTGCCCTCGGCCAGGCCATATATCCAGTCGTTCGGCACGCCGCCCTTGGTATTTTCGACGGTGAAGAGATCCCACTTGCTTCGATCGTCAAGATTGCCGCCACGAATGCGGTTAACCCCGGACCACGTTGCAATCCAGATATCGCCATTGCTGGCCGTCAACACATCGTAAACGAAGGCATCGCCCAGACCTTCCGGGATATTGTAGGTTTTCCACTTGCCGGACTTCTCGTCGAGCAATGACAACCCGCCACCATAGGTCCCGACGGCGATCATTCCCTTCACCCGACCGACGTAGAACATGCCGTTCGACAGCAAGCCGTTTCTCGCGTCGTAAAGCTTGAAGCTATCGTCCTTCGTGTCGTAGCGAACGACACCGCCCGAGGTACCGACCCAGACGACGCTGCCATCGAGAAAGATCGACTTCACATTCTTGTTGCCGACACGGAAATGGGTGAACTTGGCCGCCGGATCGACGGTAACCTTGCCCTCCCGCTCCTGAGGTTGTTGGGCAATCGGCGGATGGGTGCCGGTCAGCGGAGGATGCACCGGCGCGGCAGGCGCTGGCGGCGCTGCGATGGCAAGCCCCATGGGTGCAACGAACAGCATGCCGAGCATCAGCTTGCCAAGGCGGGAAGAGGTTCTCATCGAATTACCTTTGATCATGTAGGTCACTGCGGCGCAATGCGAACCACGCCGCGTTTGGTACCGGCCCAGATATCCCCGCTGGGGGCAATCGCAATGGCGTAGACGTGGGTATCAAAGAGCCCTTCGGCTTTGGCAAAGGTCTTCCATGACTTGCCGTCGTAACGTGACAGGCCCTTGTCCGTACCAAACCAGAAAACACCCTTGTCATCCTGCGCGATGGAATACACGATGTTGCCAGCCAGGCCATCCAGCGAGGTCAGGTTGACCCATCGTTTTCCGTCGAAACGCGAGACACCGCCGCCCCACGTACCAGCCCACACATTGCCATCGGGTGCCACGTGTATTGAGAAGACGTAGTTTGGGTTGTAGGAGGACAAACCCTCGACCTTGGTCGTCAGGTCGTGACGCGAACGCGTACCCAGCCCGGTATTCGTGCTGGCCTGAAGGTTTTCGGTGTTTTCCCCACCCAGGCCATCCTTGTGTGTCCAGGAACGCCAGCGCTTACCGTCGTACATCGACACGCCACCCTCGGTACCGAACCAGACCCGCCCGTCGCCATCGACGTCAAGACCGTAAACCCATTCGTTGATCAACTCCTTGACGTAGGTCTTGAACTTGCCCGTCTTGACGTTGAAATAATTGACCCCGGCCCAGGTGCCGATCCAGAGATTGCCACTCTTGTCGTTCACAAAGGAGTAGATCCAGTAGTCTGCCAAACCGTGCATCGGGAAATAGGTCTTCCACTTGCCGTCCTTGTAACGTGACGCACCGCCAGCGTTGGTGCCAAACCACTTGTAGCCTTCGCTGTCGATGCCGATGGCAAAGACGTACTCATTGGCAAGCCCCTGCTGGCGGGTAAAGGTGTTGCGCGGCTTGCTGGTCTTCAAATCGATCTCGTGAGCCCCCACCGATGTACCGACCCACAGGGTGTTGCTCGAACGCTCGACGGTCAGCGCCCGCACGTAAACATTCTCGCCAACCTCGAAGGAGTCCACCACCCGCGGACCTGCTTTGTCGGCGGCCAGGACAGGCTGAACGACCACCAGCGCCTTCAGCACGGCGCCACAAAGCAACAATTTCAATTTCATCTCAGCGTTCTCACAAAAGCCAATACATCAAGAATTTGGGCGTCCTGCAGAATCCCGAAGAAAGGCGGCATCGTTTTCTTGCCACTTTTCACCGATTGCATCAAAACCATGTCCGGCTGCTCAAGCCGCTCGCCCATGCGAAACTTGGGCGCCTCGGGAACGACCCCTTCGCCTCGCGGGCCATGGCAGGCCGCACAGTGCATTGAATACAACTGCTGCCCGGCTGCAATGTTCGCGGCAAACGCCGGCGTGGACGCCAAAGACGCCACAGCACTCAAAATCAATATTCGCGACATCGCTGTCATGGCCATTTCCTCTATTTCAGCCGCACTTACATGCGCCGCTGCTTTTTCTTGCCTTTGCCCGGGTCGATGTTTCTGATCCGATTGGCCAGGGCCTGATACTGCTCTGCCTGCGTCCGATCAACCTCGACCGCCAGGCCGCTACCCGTGCTGTACGCAGCGGCCAATGCATCGATGGCCGGCAAATACTCATTGCTCGCTGCCTGCTTGATCCACGCCAGCGCTTCCGGCGAGTTTCGGTCGGCTTCGCCGAATCCGAGTTCTCCTCTCAGATAGGCCTGGGCAACGACATTGACCGCCAGAACCAAGCCCTTGCTGGCCGCTTTCAATATCCATTCGCGGCCCGCCAAAACGTCCTTTTTCGTTCCTTCACCGGCGGCAACCATCACGCCGAGACCAAACATGCCTTCCGGTTCTCCCTGTGCAGCCGATTGGCGGTAGAGCGCTACTGCGTCTTCGTCAAAATCAGTGCGATCAAGGATTTCCGCGAGCAGAGCCTGAGCCTTGGCGTGCCCCGCCAGGGAGGCGCTACGCAGCGGCGTCATGGCCCCAACCACATCGCCATCGCGAAAGCTCTTCACGCCAGCCTGATAGTCTTCATCCGGCCCGGCGAGCACAGCCGTCGTCCAAAACAAGAGTCCGGCGACGACCAGACTTTTCGGAAAGCACTTCATCCATTGCATCACGCTCTCAACCTCATTCCTTTGCTGCGCCGTGCAATTCCATTTCCTCCAGTTTTCGGTAAAGGCTGGAGAGACCGATATCCAGCTTCTGAGCTGCCAGCCGACGATCGCCATTGGCGTCACGCAGGGCTCGGGCAATAATTTCTGCCTCAAGACGTCTCAACTGTTCCCGCAGGCTGGTGTTAGTAGCAAATTCGATGCCCGAAGGCTCTCTGGACTGGACAGAGCGGGCGATATCGGGCGGCAGGTCTGCCAGGGTGATGCGTTCGCCATCGGCCAGGATATAGGCCCGGTTGATGACATTCTCCAGTTCGCGGACGTTACCCGGCCAGGCGAACTCCACCAGGATTTCCTCGGCCATCGGGTCGAGCTCAAGCGCCTTCTTGCTGTGGCCGGCCGACAGATTCTGCAGGACAAAATGAATCAGGCGGGCGATATCCTCCTTCCGCTCACGCAGTGGCGGAATATGGATATGGAACATCGACAGGCGGAAATAGAGATCCTCGCGAAACTTGCCTTCCTTGACCATCTCCGGCAGGTTTCGGTTGGTCGCGGCGACAATCCGGACATCGACGCGCCTGACCTGCTCCCCGCCCAAAGGACGCACTTCCTTGTCTTCGATCACGTGCAGCAACTTGGTCTGCAGATGGAGGGGCAACTCACCGATCTCGTCAAGAAACAAGGTACCCCGGTCCGCCTGCGTAAACAGGCCCTTGCGTGCGCGATCAGCCCCGGTAAACGCGCCTTTGGAGTGGCCGAAAAACTCACTCTCCATGAGGTTTTCGGGAATCGCACCGCAATTGACCGGAATGAACGGAAACTCGCTCCGCGGACTCATCTCATGGATATTGCGCGCGATGACGCCCTTGCCTGTCCCGCTTTCACCGGTAACCAGAACCGTACTATCGGTCACCGCCACTTTCGAGACGAGGCGCTCCATTTCGACCATGGGACGGGAACTGAAATGAAATACACCACGCTCCCGGGCAACCAATTGCCGCAGTGCCTGGTTCTCTGCCTTCAAGCCGCGCATTGAACCGATCTGTTCGATCCGGTGCAGGAGTTCCTCATTGCGGACCGGCTTGACCATGTAGTCGGTTGCACCGGCTCGCAGAGCCTCAACAGCCGTTTCCATCGACGCGAAGGCCGTGACCATGACGAACTGGGTATCAATGCCGCTGCCACGGAAACTTCTGACCAGTTCAACACCGTTTCCATCCGGCATCATGATGTCGCACAACGCGACATCGATGTCGCCACGAACCAGTTTGGCCGATGCCTCCTTGACACCTGCCGCCGTATCCACGGAGTGGCCTGCCTTGGTTAGCGTGGACGCCAGGATCTGGCGCAGTGCCGCTTCATCATCAATTATCAATACATGCATCACATAGACCTTGATATGGTGTCGCGCTAGCGACAGTCCTCCCCTAGCATGGGGATGGGAAACCGGATTTCCACTGTTGTACCCACCTCCGCTTTCGAACTGATCGAAATCGTACCGCCAGCCTTTTCCACCAAAGAACGACAAACGGAAAGTCCCAAGCCGCTGCCTCGACCCGGCCCCTTGGTGGTAAAGCGTTCCTCGAATACCCGCGGCAGAACCTCTTCAGGAATACCTGCGCCGTTGTCGATCACCAGCACCTTCGCCTGATTTCCCTCGTTCGACGAAATCACCCTGATTTTCGGAGCCTCGTCCCTTCGCTGATTCAACGCATCCGCAGCATTGATAAGCAAATTCATTGCCACCTGAACCATATGATCAGCAACGAGGACCACTGCCGGCAAATTGCCATCCAGATCCAGTTCGACGTCGATCAATCGGAAACGACGGTCGAATTTGACGAAATTCGCGGTGCTCCGCAATATGCCATTGAGATCGGCCAGCTCGGCTTCCTGCGATTGCGGAACCGAAAATTCGCTGATCTGCCGGGTGATATGCATGACGCGCGTTGCCTGCTCGAGGATCATTTCTGGATGACAGACGCCGCCGTAAAGCGCGCAGGAATTCGATTGACACTCGCGATCCATCGCCTGTGCAACCCCGACGATCGCCGACAGCGGATTATTGATTTCATGCGCCACCGACGCCGCCAGCGAGCCAACCGCCGCCATCTTCTCTTTGTGAAAACTCTGCTGGCGACTAAGTTCCAACTCGCTTTCCCGTCGCGCCAGCTCATCCTGCATCGAATTCACCGAGTCCATCAATAAACCAAGTTCATCGCGCCGCCCATGGACGAGTTTCGCGCTCGGCTCGCCACGCAACACGCGACCGGCATGCCGCCGAACCCGATCGATATCGGTCGATAGCCCGCGAAAGAAGACCTTGAACACCAAGGCAACGAGGACCAGCGCCAGCACGCCGAAGGCCAGCCACTCGTCAGTCATGCGGGTAAGCGAATCGTGGTAGCGCTCGGCGAATTTCAACTTGTTCGCGGCCACGTCGGCGGTCACGCGATCCAGTTCAAGGACCAGGCGATGCATCGTCGAGCGCAATTCGGCAATGGTTGCCCGAGACGGTTCCGAGACCAGCTCCACGACAGCCCGATCCAGTGCCAGGCGGGATTCGCCCAGCTCTGGATAAGCGGACTGCAGGCGCGTCAGCCCCGGCAGCAAGGCCTCGACCTCCAGCGCCAACATTTTTCCCGATGCTTCCACATCGGGTGAAAAATAATTCTCGTTGACCGAAATGACCGTCCGCGAAACGGCATAGTTCAAGCCGACCAGCGACTCTTCCCGCTCGTTGATGCTTTGCAGCAGGCTCACGGACTCAAGCATGTTTTCGCGTTCAAACGCGATTACCAGGCTGACGATCATGAAATAGACGGCAAGCAAGGAAGTGAATAACCAGCCTTTGCCGCGCAGCGAATCGAAAATCGATAGCCGCGCCTGCTCCCGCCTCTCCACAACCTGCGCAGTCTGCGATTCCGTCACCTCGACGCCTCCTTGTCCAATTTCGGCCTGCTTCTTGCTAACAATTCCCCAACACAGCAGCGGGCGTCCCCGTGGTCACATACTGCCCCGCAATATTCAACGAAACGATCTCTACCCGCAATCAATCCAAACATGCTGGCACGCAAAGTCATTTTCGCACTGCTCACCTCGCTCTCGCTTTCGGCCATTGCAGACCCGTTGGCCTCCGCCCTGAAGGCACTTGACGACGGTCAAACGAAGCAGGCAGCACAACTTCTGATTCCACTTGCCAATGCCGGCAACAGCAGCGCCCAGGTTCGCCTTGGTTCGCTGTATTACCTGGGCCATGGCGTTCCCGAAGATGAGAAGCAGGCCGTCTTCTATTGGAAAAAAGCAGCAGGCCAAGGTTCCGCAGATGCCATGTTCCACTTGGGTTCCGCCTATCTGTTCGGGAACCAAGCCGCAAGAACCGTACCCGACCCGGATCGCGAAGCGGCCACCTGGTACTTCCAGGCTGCCAGCGCCGGCCATGCCGAAGCCCAATATCACCTGGGCCTGCTGTTCCTTGCCGGCAAGGGGGTCATCGACAGTCGTACGGAAGCCGCTCGCTGGTTCCGCAAGGCGGCAGCACAAGGCCACAACGAAGCCAGAAAGGCGCTGAGCATCATCGAATCCGGCAAGTAAGCTTCAGGCCAGGAACAAGGCATCGCACGCTGTGCGGACCGAGGGTGAATCCCAGTCGCGTTCGCCTTGCCAGACTTCTCTGACGATACCCCTGCCATCGACCAGCAGACTTGTCGGATAGACAAGGACACCAAAGTCTTCGCTTGCCCGCTTTGCTGCCGGATCGAGGGCGATGGGAAAAGCGAGATTCAACTGAAGCAGATATTCGCGGACAAGATGCACGTCCTCGTCCACAGAAATCGCGACCACGGTCAGGCCTTTAGCTTGGTAGTCGCGATACAGCCGGTTGAGCGACGGCATTTCTGCCCGGCACGGCTGGCACCAGGTAGCCCAGAAATTGACGATGCACGGCCCCTGCACAGCGGCGAATTCAAATGACCCAGCATCCAGTCGGGAGAGCGCAATTGGGGGCAGCGAACGACCGACGAGTTGCCGGACACTGCCATCGCTCTTGCCACACCCCGTCAACAGCCAGGGCAGGCAGGCAAACAGTCCGTTGAAACGACGCCGCTGCAGATCAATCCTTGCCACTGAGCAGTTTCTTGATCGACACCGCACCGCGCACCTGCCCGACCTGATATTCGTAGGCCCTGTCGAGCGGATACTCGGTGGCCAATTGCGCCCGGACGCCCTCCGAAATCTGGTTGACGGGACCATGACACGGCAGACAGGCGGCGCTCATGGGGATTGCCTTCATGTACCGGAAATAACGTCCGATCGGTTCGTCGACCAATTCCTGTAACTCCAGAGACTCGACTTTCTCACCTTTGGCAACGCGCTTCTCGAAATCGAGAAGCGCCTTTTGCTCCCAGACATCCGGCTCACCCAGCGATTTGTTGCGCGCCCGCAGGGAAACTCTCGTCACGCGCATACCGGTTTGCCGGGAAAGGCTCGACGTAATTTCGGGGACACTGTATTTGCAGACCGTGATGGCGCGGATGGGTCCGGTACGCTCCAGTTCCTTGACCAGCTCTCCGCGAATCTGGGCGACGAGCTGGCTGGCGACCGTACGGCTCTCGTCGGCCATGGATTTGACCCCGTCAGCCGCCATGGCCGACGCCATCATGCCGAAGAGCAAGCCTGCCTTCCCGATCCAACCCAGCATTCAATCACCCCGGTATCTGCGGCAAGCCCCGGGCATCCGGCCGGAGCCTGTTGGTGCGAGCTACTGAACAAGCGAACCGATTGTAATCCTAACATCCTTGGCCGAGCCCGATATGGGCGCCGACAAGCCTTCAAGGTCGCCGGACCTGGCCAGCGCGTCACCGCTTTTCGATATCCGTGCGCCGACGACGACCGTTCCCACCGTCGACAACCGGAATTGGGGCGACATGGCCATCGAGTCGTCGAGGGTGAAACGAAGGGGCATATCCCCCACTTTGGCGCGCATCATGGCCACCGGCATCTTGGGACCATTGACTGCCCGGGCAAAGACGAAAAGGGTATCCCCTGCCTTAACGTCATTGCGCAGTTTGGCGTCCAGCTCAACGACGCCCGAAATACTGGCGATCGCCGCCGGCGGCTGCTTTGCCGTGGCCGGCGACGCATCGCTGACCTGTTTGCTGGAAATGGCGAGTCGATTCTCCGCATCGCGGATACTGCCGGCGATCCCCGCTGCTGCGGCCGAATCCTCGGGAAGCAGCGCCTGCACCTTCTGCCATTCGCGAATGGCCATGCCGTATTCCTGGCGATCGAAGGCGATGGTTCCCGACAGGGCCAGCGCCTTGACGTTCCGGGGATCGATTTCCAGGGCGCGGCGTACGAGCTTTTCCGGCTCGCCGAAAAGTTTCTTGCCCTGGGACATGGCGACGATATCGGCGTAATCGGCGTAGTGCTGCGCATCGGGCGGCAGCAGCGAGAGGGCGCGGCCAAATGCCGCCGAGGATTCCGGATAGCGCCCGAGAACGGCGTAGGAACGGGCCAGCATCAACCAGCCCGCGCCATCGTTAGGATTCTCCTGAAGGCGCAGCGCCAGGCGTTCGACCATAGCGGTAATCTGCTGCTGGGACAGCGCATGTTCGCCCTCCTTTGCAGGGCCGGCCGTTTTTTTGGTCGGCACCACCGAATCCGGCGTACCCAGCGTCCAGTACAAGCCGCCCACCATGAGCGGAAACCCGATGGCCAGCGCCAACGCCAAGCCCAGCTTGCGCTGCCCGGAGACCACCGCCTGCGGCGCATCGCCGACGTAGTCCAGGGTGCGCCGTTCGAGTTCCTCCCGCGATTGCTGGAAGGCCGCCTCGCTGATCCGGCCTTCCGCCAGATCCTTGTCGAGCTCGGCCAGTTGCTCGCGCAACACCTGTAAATTCAATTCGCGCAGCTCGGGCGTCCCGGGTTGAGCCTCGGGCTGACGCTTCAGCAGCGGGTAAAGCAGCGCGGCAAGAACGCCGACGAATACCAGCCCGCCTACAAGCAAGAACACATTCATTTGATCGATCCGGTTAACCTTGCAGAAGTCGTTTGGCCGCCGAGCGCTGAACATCGTCGAGCGGCTCTTCTTCCCGTTCGCGGCGCCGTCTGAGCAGCACGAACAAACCGCCCAGCCCGCCCGCCAGCAGGAGAAATGGCCCACCCCACAACAGCCAGGTGGTGGTCTTCAGCGGCGGAGAATAGAGGACGAAATCGCCGTAGCGTTCGACCATGTAGTCGATGACCTGCTTTTCGGTCTTGCCCTGGCGCAACATGTCGCGAACCTGGTTCTTGAGATCGATGGCGAGATCGGCATGCGAGTCGGCCAGATTCTGGTTCTGGCAGACCAGGCAACGGAGAACTTCCGCCAGCGATTGCACCTTGGCTTCGAGCACCGGATCGTCCGATACCCGTTGCGCCTCGGCAGCATGGACCTGAAGCGTCAGTCCAAGCACGAGCAGGACGAGGGAAATTAGTTTAGGCACCGTTCAACTCCTTCACCAACGGAATGATTTTTTCGCTGACCACGGTCTGCGTCAGCGGTCCGATATGCTTCATGCGAACGATCCCGGCCTTGTCGATGACAAAGGTCTCCGGAACACCATAGACACCGTAATCAATGCCAACCTTGCCATCCTGATCCCAGATCGACAGGCGGTAGGGGTTGCCATGTTCGTTCAGCCAGGCGATGGCAGGCTCCCTGCCATCCTTGTAATCGAGCCCGATGATCGGCGCGACGTTGTGGCGGGCCAGTTCAACCAGCACGGGATGCTCCTGCCGGCAGGACACGCACCACGAGGCCCAGACATTGAGCAGCCAGACCTGTCCCTTCAGATCGCTGGGGGAAAAGTTGGCCTCCGGCTGGTGCAGCTGGCTGACACTGAACATCGGTGCCGGCTTGCCGATGAATGGCGATGGCACCTCGCGCGGCTTGAGGCGCAGACCGACCGCCAGGAAGCCGACCAGGACGACGAAGATGAGCAGCGGAAGCAGGAAGCGACGCACGATCGGTCATGCCTTTGCCGAGGACAGCGCTGACTCGCCATCGCGCGCCCGTGCCGCTATCCGGTAACGCCGATCGGCCGCCGCCAGGCAGCCACCGAGAGCCATCAGCAGGCAGCCCCACCAGATCCAGTCAACAAACGGCTTGTGCTGGACGCGCACGACCCAGGTCTGCATGTCGATCGGTTCGCCCAGGGAGACGTACAGGTCGCGGAACAGCCCGGTGTCGATGGCGGCTTCGGTCATCGGCATGCGCTGCGCGGTGTAGATGCGCTTCTCCGGCTCCATGACGCGCTCGAACTTGCCATCGCGGGTGACTTCGATGTGCGCCCTGGCGGCGATGTAATTCGGCCCCTTGACCTCGTTGATACCCTTGAAGGTGAAGGTATAGCCGCCCACGGAGGTGCTGTCGCCCTCGCCCATCTTGACGTCGCTGTTCGACTCGTAGGCCTTGACGAAGGTCACGCCGAGGATGAAGACGCCCACCCCAAGGTGGGCAATTACCATTCCCCACTGCGAGATCGACATGCTGCTCAGCCGGGACAAGCCGCCCGCCGAACCGGAACTGGCCCGGACCCGCAGGACGAGCAGGCTTGCGTAGATGGCCCAGAAGCCGAGGCTGACGCCCAGCGCCGTCAGGAATGACCAGCCGCCCATAGCCAGCGGTATGGCAACCGACGCCACCACGGACAAAGCGGCCCCCACCCACAGCAGGCGCGGCAAGTCGGCAGCCGAAGCGGCTTTCCAGCGGGCGAACGGGGCCAGCCCCATGAGGACGATCATGGGTGCCATCAAGGGCACGAAAATCCGCTCGAAGTAAGGCGCACCGACCGAAATCTTGCCGAGATCGAGGGCATCGAGGAACAGCGGATAGAGCGTACCGATCAGCACCGCGCCCGCCGCGACCGTGAGCAGCACGTTGTTGGTGAGCAGCAGCGATTCGCGCGAAACCAGCTGGAAAGAACCGCCCAGGCCAACTTTCGGGGCGCGCCAGGCGAACAGCAGGAGCGATGCCCCGACCACGATGGCGAGGAAGACCAGGACGAATATCCCGCGCTTGGGATCGGTGGCGAAGGCATGGACCGAGGTCAGGACGCCCGAACGGACCAGGAAGGTGCCGAGCAGCGAGAGCGAGAAGGCCATGATGGCCAGCATCACGGTCCAGTTCTTGAAGCAGCCGCGCTTTTCCGTGACGGCCAGCGAGTGGATCAAGGCGGTGCCGACCAGCCAGGGCATGAACGAGGCGTTTTCGACCGGGTCCCAGAACCACCAGCCGCCCCAGCCGAGCTCGTAATAGGCCCACCACGAGCCGAGGGCGATGCCCAGCGTCAGGAACACCCAGGCAACCGTCGTCCACGGCCGCGACCAGCGCGCCCAGGCAGCATCGAGCTTGCCGGAGATCAGCGCGGCGATCGAGAAGGCGAAGGCGACGGAGAAGCCGACATAGCCCATGTACAGCATGGGCGGATGGAAGGCCATGCCCGGGTCCTGCAGCAGGGGATTGAGATCGCGCCCCTCGCCGACGGCGGGCAGCAGGCGTTCGAACGGATTCGAGGCGAAGAGCAGGAAGGCGAGGAAGCCGATGCCGATGAGCCCCATGACCGACAGCACGGTAGTGATCATTTCGCGCGGCAGACGGCGGCTGAACAGGGCAACAGCCACGGACCACAGCGAAAGGATCAGCACCCACAGCAGCATTGATCCTTCATGCCCGCCCCAGACGGCAGCGACCTTGTAGAAGGTCGGCAGCTGGGTGTTGGAATGCTCGGCGACATAGCGCACCGAAAAATCGTTGGCCAGGAATGACTGGAGCAGGCAGGCATAGGCGAAGCCGATCGCCGCAAACTGGGCGAAGCTGGTCGGACGGGCGAGGCTCATCAGGCGCCCGTTGCGCTTGATCACGCCGATCAACGGGAGCACGCCCTGAACGACGGCGACAAACAAGGCGGCAATGAGGGCGAGGTGCCCAAGCTCTGGAATCATGTAGCTGCTCCAAATGAAATCACATGATTCATAGCAAGATCAGTTCCACGCCGGAATATGACACAAGCACCAGCGAAAAGCCTTGCCAGACAAGGCCATACCTCACCGGGAGGGGTTCCCGGAATCCCAAACGAGGGACTGATTCCCGAATTCGGGAAAGGCTGGCGGCGGTAGCGAGCCTGCCGGACCGGATCAGCCGATCACTTGCCCGCGACCGCCCGACCCTTGCCGGCCGCCGGCGGTGCCGCAGCCTTGTCGGCGTTCAGGGCCGCGCGTAATTCCCAGACCGCCGCTTCCGCCTTGGCGCGATAGGGGTCGTCCTTCGGGCTGCGGTGGAGGTAGGTTTCCATGGATTGCAGCGCGCCGAGCTTGTCGCCCAGCTGATTGAGCGCTTCGCCAAGGCCGAAGTAGGCATTCATCTGGTCCGGACGCAGCACCGTGGCCGTGTCGAAGAAATCGGCTGCCGCCTTCGCCTTGCCCAGCCCGAGCAGCGCGAAACCGATGTTCACATGCGCCTCGGGCATCTTCGGATCGATTTCCAGGACGCGGTGGAAGGCCGTCAGCGCGTGGTTGTATTCCTTGGCGTGCAGCATGATCACGCCTTCGCTGAAGCGGCGGCGGATCTCGTCGCGCGCCTTGTCGCGGGCATGCTCTTCGATGCTCGGCGTACCGAAAAACACGACGCTGCGGGGCGCCAGCAGGGGGACGAGGACGAGCAGCAAGACGCAAGCGCCCAGCAACCACGCCGGGGCGCCTTTGACGGTCAACCGGAAATTTTGCCCAAAATTGAAATGTGTACGGCCTGCTTCGGTGCTCATAGCGAATACGCCTCCGCACGCTGGGCCGGCAACAGGCGACGCAACAGCAGCCAGGCGAACATGACGATGCCGATGGTGGCGCACAGGCCGCCGACGCCCAGGCAGATCCGCGAGAAGGTCTCGACGCTGAAGCTGACCGCCAGATCGCCCGGCGTCTTGCGCGGCGCACCCATCAGGCCGGCGCCGGCCAGCCCGCACATCATGAGCAGGATGCCGTAGCCGTAGAATGCCAGTTGCCAGCGCGCCTGGCGCAGCGTGACGGTGTCGACACCGAGCGCCGGCAGCAGCTGGAAACTCACCGCCATGAAGGCCAGCGTGATGGCCCCGATGGTCCCGTGGTAATGCGCGGTGATCAGGGTCGTCTGGCCGTTGATCAGGCTGCCGATGACCAGACCGGCGACGAAGAGCAGCAGCGAAAGGCCGAAGCCCGGCGCCAGCATGCCCGGACGCGCCACGGCGACGATCGCGACAGCCAGCAGCAGCGGCGCTTCCCAGCTCGTCCAGCGCATCAGCCAGGTGTACAGATAGTTCGCGGCGGCACTGTCCGGCGCGTACATGAGCGGGATGCCCAGAGCCAGCACCATCGGCACCAGGCTGAACACGATGGCCACTCCGACCACGCCGGCCGGCAGGCGATGGACGGCGCGCTCGGCGAGCACCAGCCAGGAGAACATCAGGAGACTGAGCAGGGCGAATTGCCACAGATGGCCCGGTCCCCAGAACAGCGTCTCGAAATAGGCCATGCCCTCCGCCGGGCTCATCTCCAGGGCCGTCCAGCCGAGCAGCGCGAACACCGCCAGGGCGCCACCCGCCGAGATCCGGAGCAAGACGAGGCGGGCGAAGGCCGGCTGCGTCCGCGCCTGGCGCAGATCGATCGAACGAAACGCCAGCAGCGCCTTGAGCAGCACCCCGGCACCGAAGAGCGCCAGGGAACCGAGGAACATCGGGCTGTCGAGCACTGGCAGGTAGTTGCTCATCAAGGGACGCACGCTCCCGGCCGACACCGAGAGGACGATCCCGGCCGTGCCAACCATCGCCAGCAACAGGGCCAGACGCTGCACGGCATCGCTGACCACCGGCGCGTGCAGGCACCACAACACGCAGGCAAAGGCCATGAACCAGACGCCCTGCGAGAGATTGACGTGAAGCACCAGCGCCACCCGGTAGAACTCGGCGCCCGGGAACAGCGTCCCGAGGGCCGGCACCCGCGCCAGGGCGATGAGAATGGCGAACACGCCGGAAATGGCCACGGCCGATACGGCCAGCACCAGCCAGCGTCGGGCCCAGAGGCGGGAATCGTCGTCGATGGAATCGAAATCGTTGGTCACACGGCCCCCTGATGCGCAGATTGGGTAATGAACGGAACACCGAAGAAGGTCAGGAAGGCCGCGACGAACACTGCCATGATCATCCACGCGCCCTGCCTGGGCGAGATGCTGAAAGCCAGCCGCGCGTGCAGCGAAATGGCCACCAGCAGCCAGGTGATGAAGGACCAGGTTTCCAGCGGATCCCAGTTCCAGTAGCGCCCCCAGGCATCCTGGGCCCAGATCGCACCGGCGATCAGCATCAGGCTCTCGAACACGAAGCCGATGGCCAGGCAGCGAAAAGACAGGTCGCTCAGGCGCTCGCTGGCCGGCAGGCGCTGGAATTTCTCGCTGCCAAAGGCCGTCGAGCGTGACAGGATGATGCCGGCGAGGCCCACGGCGACCAGCGTGAATCCCATAAACACCTTGGCAAAGCCGATATGAACGAACAGCCAGACCGTGTGATAGGTCGGCGGCAGGCGCGTCTCGCCGGGGCTTACCGTCATCAGCCAGCCCATCATGATGAACAGGATGGGCATGACCACGGCCGCCATCGGGCGCACGACGGCGAGGCGCCAGTAAGCGATGGCGAAGACCAGCATGAGGCTCCACACATTGCTCGACAGGATCTCGAACATCGACACGAAGGGCCCGTGGCCCAGCCGCTCCCAGCGCATGCCGAGCGACAGCGTGTGCAACGTCAGCCCGACCACCATCGCGAGCAGCACGAACTTCTCCGGACGCTTCTTCAGCATTACGCCAATGATCGCCGCACTTCCGGCGAGCACGTATGCCACCACGGCCGCCCATAACACCCTTAACTCAACCAATGCTTCCACGACTCGCTCCGGCCTGTACGACCACTGCCCCGGCAATGGTCATCGGTTTCAATCCTGATCCCAGGGTCTACGCGAAAACTGTGCCCAGAAATGCCAGGCCAGCGCCAGGACGGCAATCGTCGAGGCGCCCAGCAGCCACGGAATGGTCGCATCCCAGGTCAGCATGTAGCCCATCCAGCTGCGCAACTCGATGAAGCGCAGCGTGCCGCCGGGCAAGGCAATCTTCTGATTTGCGCCGGGAACCAGCTCCCAGCGCTGATCGGCATAGCGAACCACCACGCGGTAATCGTCCGGCAAACGGAAATGCCCATCCTGATCGGCCGGAATCAGCTCACCTTCAAACTGCAGCATGGACCACAACGGCTCCTGCAGTCCGGGCAGCGCCCACTGCTGGGCCTGCTTCAGCGCATTGGCCGGGTAACTGGGCAGGTTCACCGTCCCGATCCCGGCCTCGCCACGCTCCGGAACCCATTCGAATAAGAGCGAGAAGCCCTTGTTCCAGGTGGTATAGAAGCGATAACCCTGCAGCACCAGCGGCTTGTCATCGCCGATCACCGCCTCGCGGTTTTGACCGTCGGCATCGACCCAGGAAACCTGGTTGCGCGTCTCGAGCCGCTTCAGGCCCGGTGCATAGGCGATGGAAAACCCCCGGTTGACGAAGCTGGCCTGATCGAGCCGCCAGGGATGCCAGGGGCCCGCGTCGACCGACACCAGCTGGCCATCGAACGCCAGCCCCTCGACCAGTTCGGCCTGCCCTTTCAGATAAATCATCCGCCCGAATGCGATCAGGAAAATGATGGCCAGCAAGGCCAGGTGAAAGACGAACAGGGGACGCTGCTGGCGAAACCGGGGATTGGTCAGCATCATCGCCAGCAGGTTGATGCCAAGGGCTCCAAACGACGCCGCGACGACGGGTGAAAATGAAAATCCGCCAAAATGGGCTGCCAGTACACCGATGCAGAACAGGGCCAGCAAGCCTGCCGTCAGGCTAAGCGATGCCAGGCTGCGGATCAGGAGCATGGCACGGACGTGAAACCCAAAAGGCCAAGCAGGCGACCCGCACCAGCCTGAGAGCCAGACGCCAAAACGCCCGTCACGGGGGGCTCTTGCATATCCCCTCCCCCTTGCCGACGTCCCGGTTGGCGCGCATCCATTTATCGGAATCTCCGTTGCCACAGTCGCCAATGTTCCAGTTTCCGCTGGCCTTGAAGGTTTTTATCTTGTTGATGGCTTTGTAATAGTAAGGCTCCTTGGTGTAGCCATTGACCGCCACCGAGTCGGCAATGGCGGTTCCCGTGGCCAGCCCGGCTTCCGGTCCGACATCGGTCAGGTTGACCAGCAGCGCCTTGTTCTTCCAGCCATGCGGCACCGCCACATGGCACCAGGTGCAACGCAATCGGCTCTGGCCAATGCGTGAGTAGTGGTAACGATGCAGGTTGCCTTTCGAACTCTGCCAGAAGCCGGAACTCTTCGTCCCCGTTTCGCCACCGATATAGGCCGTACTGTTGTGGCACTTGAAGCAGAGCAAATTGGCCGTACTGCTGTCGGCGTCCGTCCATGCACCCTTGAGGAGGAAGTCATTACTCGATCCGTGCGGGCCCCACGGGTTGCTGGCGGTGGGAATCGCCGTCGTTGCCGCAGTCGACGAGCCGTGGCAGTCGGTGCAATACATGGTCTGACTGCCCACGCTGTTGTTCCAGGGCGATCGCCAGGGATTGTTCCCGGCCGCGATGCCGCCGCGCTCGGTCAGCCCGCGCCCGGTCACATCCATCACCGGATGCCAGGACCGGTAGTTGTTGCTGCTATAACTCGAACTCGCCCCACTGTCGGTCGTCGAGGCCGGTGCGCCCTGATGTTCCGGCGGCGCCTGGAATTCCTTGGCCTGATTCGTATACATCGAAAGGCCGTTCTGGCCGGAGCTGGTTCCGCCGGCGTAGCCGAGCGTCGGACGATTGCCGCCGAGCGAGGAATGGCTGTTGTTGTCGGTGTAACCATAGTCGGAGTGACACTTCAGACAGATCTGGTATTCGCGGGTCACATAAGTCGCGCTGTCGCATGCCCCCTTGTTGGCGAGGCCATGACAGTCCGCCACGTTGGCGTTGCCCGGATCGCCGCGCTTGACGACGTAACCCGACGGCAGATTGTGGAAGGAGCGATCGCTGCTGTAACTCGGCTGAACGCCCCAGGTGCCGCGCAAAACGCCAGAAATCACGTTGTTGTGGGTATAACCCGCCGCTTCCGTGTGATTGTGGTGCCCGCCACTGGCCCCGTTCACCTTGGCCTCGCTGGTGTTCACACTGCTCAGCGCACCGGGAAGCCCCCGCTTGCCACGGATGACGCGGTGCGGGTTATGGCAGTCCGTGCACTCGACATGGCGATTGTCGAGGTTGCCGACGCCCAGCTTGCTGCGCGGTTCGACGAAGTCCTTGCCGCAGGCCGTGCCCCGCGTGGTGCAATCGATGAAGGCCGAATCCCCGGAGAAATAGCCGCTGATTTCATGCACTTCGCTGGTATTGGTGCCACGCCCCTGAGCGATGGTCGTGATCGGCATGCGCTTGGCCAGCGTGGTGAAATCCGTCTTGATGTCCGGCACCTCGCCATAAGACTGCAGGGTGCCATTGCCGCCGCTGTCATGGCATTGATAGCAGGTTTCTTCCAGCGCAGCCGTCCCGGAACCACCGGGTTTCGGCGCGGCGGCCGTCGAGGTGCCTTCGTTCGTCCCTTCGCGTAGCAGGCGGCGCGTGCCGGCCACGGCATGCGTGTCGTGGCAGTTCAGGCAGGAGGCTTTCCAGACCGGCAGGTTGGTCGGAAACTCGCGGCGGGTCGCATGGGTGTTGCTGTACAACTCGTTGGCCACGTCCGGATTGGCGTGGGCGGAAAACGCCCAGGAGGCGCCGCCCTTGTCATGGCAGGCCATGCAGATGATGTCGCCGGCGTTGTCGGTATCGACATAACCGCTGGTGCTCGGCGGGTTGAGTTCCTGGAAGCGGTTGAGGCGCAGGAATTTCTGATTGCCGACGGTGGTATTGGTTTCCCGGATATGCGGGTCATGACAGGTGGTGCACTGCACCTGGGCATTGATGCTGTAGGAGGACAGCGGGCCGCTGCCATCGGGGTCATAAAGGGTGCCACCCCCGGTGTTCTGCAAGGGCAGCTTGGGCTTGATGCCGGGGGCACGGACACCGATCAGCGCGGTATTTAGGCCGGGCTTGCGCAATTCGCCATCGGTATCGGCCAGTGTGTCGTTGTAGGAAATCGAGATCGGATGGTCGTTGGTCAGGTCGGTGCCGAGATTGCGGGTGAAGCCGGTATCGGCGCCGCTGCCGGTCGGCATCGTGGTGACGCCGCTTTGCATGGCGATCACGTTGGTGCCGGCCGCCGTTCCGCTCTTGTCGAGGCCGTTCAGCACGTTCACGTTGCCGATGGCGACCGTACCGTCGTGACAGGACAGGCAGAGCTTGGAGCTGCCGCCGGGCTGCATCAGCGAACCCTGGACCTGCTTGGCGTCGAGCGTCGAGGAATCGTAGAGGACGTAGTTCGGCGTATAGCCGGCACCCGATACCTTACGATTCCACAGCGGCTTGGTGGAGGCCGATCCGCCGTGCGGGGTATGGCAGAAGACGCAGATTTGCGTCTCGCTGCTGGCCTTGGCAGTTCGCGTCGGCACCGAACCGGCACCGACCGTCGGGTGCGTGTAGGCCGCGCCGTCGGCCGTGGCCGAGAGGTTGTGCTTCGTCCCGCGCACGTCCGAAACCCGCGCTGCATGGACCGATTCGAGGCCATAGCGGAAAAAGGCGAAGACCACGAGGGCGAAGATCATCGCCAGCTGGACGAGACGGGACGAGAGGCGCAACTCAGTTGCCGCCATGATCGCCCCCGCCGAGGAACTGGAACACTGCAATTCTTCCGTTGAATGTATCTGCCACGAAAACCCGATTTCCCTGATCTATCCAGACGCCGCCCGGCAAATAGAAATTGCCCGCTGCCTTGCCGGCACCTCCAATTGGAAGCAGAAAACGCGCCTGTTCATCGAAGATGAGCAGATGGTCGTGATACGACTCGATCACGTAGAGATTGTTCTCGGCATCGACGGCGACCCCCTTCGGGCGCACGAAATTGCCGAGGTTGGTCCCGCGCTCGCCGACGATCTGCGGTGCCCCGGCATCGTCGAGCGGAATGAGCTGCACGCGGGCGTTCATGGTGTCTGACACCACCAGGCGATCGCGGGACAGGGCCAGGAAGGTTGGGAAATTGAATTCGCCCGGCCCCTCGCCCCGCCGGCCGATGACCCTGACGCGCCGGCCGGTCATGTCGAAAACCTTGACCTGGTGGGCCTGCGTGTCGGCCACATAGAGCAGGCCGTCCTTTTCGTCCCATGCCAGGCCGGTCGGACGCTCCAGTTGGCCGGCGTCCACCAGCACACTGCCCTTGCCCTCCGGGTCGAGCATGACGACCTGGCGCAATTCGGCATCGGCCACGAACACCCGCCCGGCCGGCCCGAGCGCGATACCGCCGGGCGAGGCAAAGCGACGGAAGCCCTGGGCGAATTCCCAGACGTCGAGCCGACCGTTGGCCGGGTCGAAAACGAAGACCGCCGCGCGGCTGACGTCGGTGACCAGTATCCGCCCGTTCTGGTCGACGACCCCGGAGAGCGGACGTTGCAGGACCACCGGATCGGGTACCTCGAAGAGCCCGGCGATCCATTTCAAGGCTTCGATGAAGCGGTTCTTCTCCTTGCCTTCGCGTTCGACAAAGTTCTTTTCGCCGGTCAGTTCGCCAACGTAGACGTAACGCGGCACCTCCTCGTCGGAGAGCGGCGGGAAATAATGTTTCTTGCCGGCCGTGACCTGGCCCGGATCGAAACGCATGACCAGCGGCTCGCTGGCACAGCCACCGAGCATCAGCGCGAACAGGAGTACCAGGAGCCTCATGCGCGCAGGCGGAACGAGACGACGCGGCGGCCGGCGCCATCCGCGACGTAGAGGGTTTGCTGGGCGATGGCCAGGCCACGCGGGTCCATCAGGCCCAGCCCGGCAAAATCGGCTTCGGCCAGCAGGGCGCCCTGGCGCCACAGCTTGATCTGGCGCTCGCGCGCATCGGCCACCGCCAGCCAGCCGTCGCCGGCCGCCAGCGCAATGGCCAGCGCGATATCTTCGGCGACGATTTCCATGCTGCGCGCGCCGAACACGTCGATGGCCGCGAGGCACTGGCAGGACCGACCGGCGATGTAGATTTTCTGGCCATCCATGGCCATGGCCGTCGGCTGCTCGGGCACCATTCTTTCCGGCAACAACATGCCGCCAAGGCCGTTCGGCATGACTTCCTCGAGGCGACGCTGCACCTTGTCCAGGCCGTAATAGCGCCCGCTGGCGGCATCGGCGACGACTTCGTCGTAGTAACTGCCGCCGCCCAACTGCGCGTCGATATTCTGGAGGATCCGCCCCGAGCGCCCGATGCGCAGCACCGGTCCGGCGCTGCCGTTGGCGACGATCAGGGAGCCGTCGCTGGCGGCAGCGAGCCGCGTCTGCTGGGTGACCCGCGCGCCACGAATCGCGTTCATGGCATCGAGCATCGGATCGATCCGGAAAATGGCGCCGAGGCCGGCGTCGGCCACGTAGATATCCCGCGTCGGCGTCACCGCGACGGATACGGGGAAAACGAAGGGCGTCGGCGGCCCCATGCCACCCGTTCTCAAATCCGGGAATCCACCCTCGGTCGGCCGCTGGATGACCCGACTGCCGGAAAATACCTGGCCCGGCAGCAAATGGCGGGTTTCCGCCGCGAGCAGTGCGGGCGACAGGCTGCAGGCCGCAACGGCGGCAATCGCCTTGAGGCAGTTGCGTCGGGAGGATTGCATCGGCTTACCAGCGTCCAGGTCCAGAAGTTTCGTGTCCACCAAACACCCCCGTTGGCAGGCCAGGCTTTCCCGAGTGGCACAAATCGCAGTTCTCGGGTGACCAGGCGATATCGTTGTTGTGGCAGGCGCCACAGAATTTCCCTTCGATGATGTCAGTCATCGTAATCGGATTGCTACCAGCTCGCATCTTGAATCCCAGTTCGGCATGGCAGACCTTGCAGCGAAAACGAATGCGGTGAAACCAGTGGGGAAAGACCACCGGCCGCATGCCGTTCTTTTCGGCCTGGCGATTGATCACCACGTCGGCGTATTCGGCCTGCGTGTCGACGGAGAGCCCGAAATACAGATTCAGAAATAGGGCAAAAATTCCGGTTGACCGTAAGATTCTCCTCCACAGCGTCATTTGGCGCCCTGCCCGGTCATCTGGTGGATGCGAGGATCGATGCCCGCCGGCAACTCCAGTTTCTTCGTGCCCGGACGCGCAATGCTGTGGCAGCGGGCGCACTCGGTCAGCGGAAACGCCACGGCACCATGGCAAACGCCGCATTGCTCTCCCTGCAGGATCTTGTACATCGAAATCTTGCTCGCCCCCGTCGTCCTGGCGAACAGCGCGTCATGGCAATTCGAGCAATCGAGCCATTCGGTATGCGGCCGGTGCGGGAAGCGAACCGCCGGCATCCCGCCCTTGACGTCGAGGATGATGTCGAGATCGAGCTTCTCCACCTTGGTGCCGGGAAAGAGCTTTTCCCGCGGCTTGATCTCGCCCTTCTCGAGCGCCTGGACCCAGCGCACCTGGTTGCCGGCGTTGTCCGGCGTCAAGCGCTGGAGCGCCTCCTGCGGCTGCTGGAGGATGCGGAGCGCCCGCGAGCGCGGATCGTGGATGCCGTCGCCATTGAGCGGCAGCCACTCTCCCGCGACGGCGCGGCCCATCATGACAAGGAACAGCGCCAAAAAAAGCACAAGCCCGGGGCTAGGAACTCCCCGGGCCTTGCCTGTCGAGGGATCGAAGCGATCAGCCGGGGATGTAGATACCCGCATTGCGGATCGCCTTGACCAACTCGGCGGTCGAGTCCTCCAGCAACTTGACCGCCTGCGCATGATCGCGCTTGGCAGCGGCCGCCTCTGCGGCTGCACGCAGCTCCTTCGCCTTCACGACGAAGCCCTGAACCTGCTGGTCGAGCGTCGGATTGTTCGCCCGCTTCTCCTCGACCAGAACCTTGATCAGCATCTGGTGCGTGTCGTTTCGGTCGATTTCATAGTGGTACTCCTCTTCCTTGCTCGCAAAGTTGAGGGAACGAACCAGTGTGTCACCGCTGCGCAGGGAACTGATGCCGGCCTTGGCCACGAGGTAAGCCCGGTCAAGCTCGGTCCGGCCTTCCTTGTAACGTCCGCCCTGGGCGAGACGGGCGGCCTCGGCCACCGACTTGTCGATCTGGGCCACGGTCTCGTTGACGCTCTTGGTCGAACTGCCTTTTTCGTTGGCCACGCGACGATAGGCGCCGAGCAAGGCATTGACGCTGTCGAGGCGTGCCTTGTAGTCGGCTTCCAGCTTCTTCGCCGTCACTTCTTCCGGCGCCGCCAGGCGAACCGCCTCGAAGAACGCGGCGCGAACCTCGGTCAACTGGGCGTTGGCCTTGTCGAGTTCGCCGTTGTTGAGCGAGGTTTTCGCCGTCTTGTACAGTTCCCGCGCCCGTTCGCGCTTGGCCATCGCCTCGGGCGCCTTGCTGCTTTCAATCTGGCGGGCTGCCGAGGAAGACTCCAGCAACTTGCCTACCGACTCCATGTTGAAGAGCAACTGGTCCTTGTCGATCTTGGCCGACGACAAGCGGGTCGCGGCACTTTCCTGCGCGCTGGCCGAGGTGGCAACGCCTGCCCCGAACGCAATCGCCATGGCGACAAAACCGGCCTTGAGCATCTTTTTTTCCATTCGATTCATCCTTTGACGAAGGGCTGCCGGCGGCAGCCTTCGGGTTGCATCACTTCGCTGGCGGCACCGAGACCTTGGCGACTTCTTTCTTCTTGGAGTGGCAGTTCCGGCACTCCGAGACGGGGAAAGCGACCTTGCCATGGCAGACACCGCACTTCTCGCCGAGCAGGATCGACGCCATGCTGATCTGGTTGGCCCCCTTCTGCGGAATGAAGATCGCCGGATGGCAGTTCGAGCAATCCAGCCACTCGGTATGCTGCTTGTGCGGATAGACCACGTCCGGCATCGATCCCTTGACCTCGCGAACGATGTTCAGATCCATGACGATGGGTTCCGCTTTCGGATCGTTGCGGTCATAACGCGGGTTGATCTTCTTCTGGCTAATCGCCTCGACCCAGTTCACCCGATTGCCCGAAAGGCTCTTGGGCAGGGCACCGAAGGCCGTCAGCGGCGGCTGCAGCGCATGCGTGCCGTCATTGGCCGGGTCATGGATGCCATCTTCCGGCGGCGGCAGATTACGCTTGCTGGCCGGCTTGAGCAGACGATTGAAGGAGTTGATGTCGGCAGCGTCGGCCGAGGCCACCACCGGTGCCGCCGAGGCAGCCGCCGCAGCGATGGAAGCCGCCGGCACGGCAGCCGCAACCGGAGCCGGCTTCACTTCAACCTTCTTCGGTTCCTCTTTCTTGGGCTCTTCCTTCTTGGCTTCCGCCTTCTTGGGGTCTTCCTTCTTCGCCTCGGCTGCCTTCACGGCATCCTTGACCGAAGCCAGCATGTAGTCGACCGCAGCCTTGACCTCGGCATCCGGCAAGGTCATGTGGCCACCCTTGGCCGGCATGCCCTTCGGCGTCCCCTTGAGGGCGCTCTGGTAAAGGGAAGGCAAGCCATTCGCGATGCGCGGCGCCCAATCGGCAGCGTTGCCCAGGCGTGGCGCTCCCGCCAGGCCGGTGGCATGACAGGTCGTACACACCTTGTTGAAGACGTCTTTCCCGGAATCGGCAATGGCCGGCGCTACCAGCGACAGAGAGGTGACGAGGCCGGCAATGAATTTGATGGTTTTCATGGCGCTCCCCCTCACTTCTTCGGCGCGCCGGTGGGCTGAGCCAGCTTCTGCACGGTACTTTCATGTACCTGCGTCGGCGTATTCGGCTTGCCCGAATGGCAAAGGTTGCAGTTTTCGACGGACCAGGCGATATCGCCGTTATGGCATGCGCCGCAGAACTGCCCATCGATGATCTTGACCATGTTGATCTCGTTGCCACCAGCCTGGAACTTGAAGCCCAGGTCGGCGTGGCACACCTTGCAACGGAAGCGTACCCGATGGAACCAGTGCGGGAAGACGACCGGACGCATGCCTGCGCCATCCGAGTAGTTGTTGATCACGACATCGCCGTACTCCGCCTGCGCGTCGTTGATATCCACGAACAGAACGCCGGACACAATCATGACGGCGACGATCGCGATGCTTGCCCTCAGTTTCGAGAGTATTTTCATTACGCTTCCTCTAGGATTTTCGCTCTTGACGGCTGCCCCACCGCACAAAATCAGTAAGTACCAATCTGCCGGGACACCTGGAAAAACAGCAATGCATTTTTCTTGCCACCTACCTCGTTGTTCACCAGCGAGAGCCGGAAATCGAGCAAACCGATGCGGTATTCAAGGCGGTTGGTCAGCGTGAACCGGGAACGATCTAGTTCGCCGTTGACGTTGCCGTAGAGGCGTTCGTCGCGGAAACGGGTATCGGCCGCGAAAATCGCGTTGTAGCGCAGTCCGCGAACACCGACAAAACGACTGTTGGTATAGGCTGCCGAGCCGTTCAGCCCCATCCGCTGGGAACTCTGGTTGATGGCGTTGCCAAAGGCATCCACGGCCTGATAGCTCTGGTCCGACCAGCTGAAGGCCAGGTTGAGATTGGCTGAAGAGACCTGCGATATCTGGCCCTGGCCGTACAGGCCGACATTGAAGATCCGGTATTCCTGTTCCAGATACCCCGTCGTTCTGACATCGGACAGGGAGGTGCTCAGCGTTCCGGTAAATTGCTCCCCGGCGGCCAGGCCAAGATTGGCCGAGAGCGAATTGGTCAGCGACTGGGAGGTGCCCAAGGTCTCGCTATTGATCGCATTGAACATCTGGGACGCATTGAACGCCAGCGTTCGCCCTCCCTCGAAGGTGAAAATGCGCGAGAGGTTGTGTCCAAGCTGGCCATTCAGCACGGTGCTAGCCGACGTCGTGGCGACCGCACTTTGCCAGTTGGCACTGGCACCCGTGTTCCAGTTATAAGAAAATTTCCCAAAAGTGAGAGGCGCCCCGACATAAGTGATCCCGGTACCCAGTTGCGACAGGACCTGCGACTCGCCTTTTGCCTGGACCAGGCTATTGATCGCACCATTGGCCGACAAGGTCAGATTGGTCGAGTATCGATAGAGCGCCGACAGATTGACGCCCAAGCTATGCGCCTTGAAGGACTCGCCGCCGAACTGCGAATCCTGACCGCTGTACCGAACGCCGCCGCTCAATGTCAGCGGGAGATCCTCGATATCCTCGAAATCCGGCATCCAGGTCCCGTAACCATAGAGCTGCATGTATCGCCCGCGGCTGGTCGCCCCGGTACCGCCAATGCTCGTTCCCTTGATTTCGGTATCCGAGAAATTGGCGGTGGCCCCAAGATTCAAGGTATCGCTCAGATTGGCGAAGTGAGAGGAGTTGAGGCCGACCAGACGGGCGCTCTCGCCGCCGCCGGTTCGTTCCGCATTCGAATACCGTCCGTTGAAATTGTTCTGAACCACACCGGATTGCAGCGAATAGCTTCCCGACATCGCGGTGACGTCATCCTTCCTGCCATCGGCCGCACTGATCGAACTACGGTCGAGCATCACGCTGCCGCCGCTCATTCCGTCTTCGGCGCGAAAGTTCTGGCTCAGCCCGAAACGGTTCGCCACATAGCTCGTCGTCGTGAAATAGCCGCTCGCTCGGCTATCCGTTCGGTCGAAATAAGCCCGGAACGGATAGCGGCTGCTCGAGAACATATTGATTTCTGCCCCGCCAATCACATTGGAGGCGTTGGCGGACTCGCTTGACGTCGCGTCAAGGGTGGTTGTGCTGCTGTTGCTGGAGCTTGTCGTAATCCCCAGCCTTCCGCTGACTCTGGCAAACCAGGGCGCGTAGATGTAGCTGGCTGCCGAAATGTTGCCGAAAATGCCCTGCGAATTCGACGATCCACCGGTGCTGCTCTTGTTGGCTTGATACGAATAGCCGAGGTTCCCGCCCCATCGAATCGGCGGTATCTCCCAGCCTAGTGCGCCAATTGAACTGCTTGTCGACGAGGCTGAGTCTGTGCTCTCAGCGCTCCCGGTGACCGGTGTAGATGAGCTGGCAGCACCAGCGTCCCGGGCAACGCTCGGATCGCGACCCGGCATGGACGAAATGGCTCGCTCCGGGCGCCCCGCGCCAGCCGCCCCCGGCATGAGCGGCGACATGTCGCGCGACGAGCGCAGTTCCATTGGCGTATCCGGGGAAGACATCCAGCGCGGCGAAGGCGCTCCCGGTTGAGGCTCGACCAACATCTGGCTGAGCAGCAGGCGCGGCTCGGGTCCAGGTGTTTCGGGCGGAAGCCCCACAGCAAGGGCTGTAGACGATCTGAGCATCAAACCGTCGTCGCCCGACAGGACGAGATCATCTCGTCTTGGCGTCGGCTCCGGCACCTGGGTGGCGGTGCTCAACCGCAACTCGCCCGGTGGCCAGGAATACTCCTCCGTCCTATCCAGTACGGCCTGAACGGCCAACGCGATCGGGGTTACCGGAAGCGGAGGCGCGCCCGCCCCCTCCTCCATGCCAAGCGCCATCTGGGAGAAAGACAATGCCCCGCCCGCCAGCCCCGCCAACAGCGTTCTGGAGTTGCAAATGCGCGCACGAGTACGGGGCTTGCCCACCTTCTATAAAACCGATCCAGTTAGTTCTTCGCACCTTCGCGCTGCTCCATCGAGACAGCATGCATGAACTTCACATCAGCCTTCGCTACCAGCCGGTCGATCAGCGCCTTCCAGGCCACGTCCTGACGCTCACGTACGAGCAATTCCCGTGCGCGCTGTGCGACATCGACGAATTCGCGCTTGGCGCCAGGCACACGTTCAGCCAGCCGGAAGATCGCAACGCCCTCCAGGGTGTCGAACGGATCGTTGAGTTTGCCGACTGCGAAACCGTCGATTCTTTTCTGGATACCCTCCGGCAGCATGCCGCGGTGCAGGTAGCCCATGTCGCCGCCTTTTTCCGCATAGGCGCTGGAATGCATCCGGGCCGCCTCTTCGAAATCCGCGCCATTTGCCAGTCGACCGTGGATGGCCTTCGCCTCCTCGCGCGTGGCCTGCCATGTCGTCGCCGGCGAAGAGGGATCGACCGCCAGCAGGATCACCGACAGGCGGAGCTTTTCCGGCTCGGTAAAGAGTTCCGGATGGGCGTCGTAATAGGCGCGCACTTCACTATCTGCGGGGACGGGAACGTCTCGCACCTGTTTGTCGAGCAAGGCGATCTGGCTTTGTTCGGCAAGCTGGCGCCTCAGTTCGGGGAGCACTGCCTCCCGGTTTTGCTGCCATTGCGGGCTGTTCGTGTAACGCTTCTCGTAGCCAGCAAGCGTCTCGTCAATCTGCTTTTCATCCGGGAGGATCTTTCGACGATCCGCCTCCTCGAGCAGCACAATGCGCTGCACCAGCTTGGTCTTGATCTCGTCTCTCACCCCCGCCAATTCATTCTCGGGAATTTGACCGTGATAAAAGCGCTGACGGACCAGTGTCGTAAAAGCGGCTTCGTAATCCGAGGTCGGGATGGCCCGCCCGTTGATCACGGCAAATACGCGATCGTGTCCAGCCATCCGTGTCGCCGCGGCAGCCCGCTCCTCCGTCGTTGGTGCAGCAGCCACTGGGGTTTCCGCCTGGGCGGCCTGCAATGCAGACGTTGCCAGCCAGAGCGCCAGCAGGACCCCATATTCAGCACGGGAATTGTTTTTCACTTGAGCATCTCCTCAAATAAGAAACGGGCCGGACACGCTGCGTGCCGGCCCGCTTGACAGGACGATTACGAGAAACCGCAGCCTTTACTTGTTATGGCAAGCCAGACAGACGGCGCTGTTGGTATTTGCGATACGCAAGAAGGTGGTGTTTTCGGTATGTGGATCATGGCAGCTGGCGCATTCGACGAATGGCTGGTACTTGCCGTTCTCACTATCGGAACCGAGGGCACCGACCCGGGCGTACAGGATCATGTCAGTCTTCTGACGACCAGCCCCACCGGTATCGACCCACCATGCACGGTGACCGCCGATAATGGCATTGGTTGGTGCATTGAAATCCGCATCGCGGCAGGTGCCGGTCGATGCATCCGTGGTCGTGGCGCTACCGGTACTGATACCACCGCCGCAGTATTGAATGCCCACCGGGTGATCGTTGGTCAGATCGGTCCCCAGCATCGAGATGAACTCGCCCGCGTTGGTCATTTGACCGGAGCTCTGACGGGTACCCGTCCAGACGCCGCCGGTGATGGTTGAACCCGCTGCGTTATAGCCACCCGACCCCGGTTTGTTGATCATGGTGTCCATGGCCTGGGTACCGTCATGGCAGGACAGGCAAGCCAGCGAAATGCCGCTCATGTCGACCGAACCATCAATCGTTGCCGAGGTGGCCGTCGTATAAGTCGTATAGGCCGACCCTGCCTGAACCGGCTTGTTCCACAACGGCGCCGTGACGTTGGTATTGGACGCGTGCGGCGTATGACAGAAAACACAAATCTCGGTTGCACCGGAGGTCATGTAGTTTTCGTTCGCCGCATTATTGGCGCCGAGGTTATGTCTGGTATTGGCAATACCAGCTTGTGCTGCGACTGAGCCAAGCGCGATCGCCGCAATCGCGACCAGCTTGACGACCAGTCCAGCGATGCTTCGCCCTTCCCTGGTGTGATTGAACATAGTCTTACTCCCGACCGTAGATTGATTGATCAAGTACGTGCCCCAAGGCCCGCCCGTGCCTATATCAGCATGCTTCATGCCAAGAAATATAAATCAATGCAAATCAGCTACTTAGCTAAAATCAACGGGAGTTTTTGGGCTATATCCGCTTCCAAAATAGGGTTTCTTCCCGTTCTCAGGAATCAGCGCTTCCCATCGACGGGAAACGGTGATTCCCCCCATCGGGATGACCTTACTTCATCGTCGCGGGCCGCTTGGCGAGGAAGCCCGCATCTTCCGGCAACGCTGCAGGGCGGAAAATATCGATCTTCTTGAACCACTGATCAACCATGTAAACGCGACCGTCTTCGTCGACATCGATGCCCGAGGGCAGCATGTACCGCGCCGGACCATCACGCTCCGAGCGCTCGCCGATAAACATCAGCAAATCGCCATCCGGGCTGAATATCTGGAAATTCCCGAATGCCGCATCCACCACGTAGACGTTCCCGCTCGGATCCGTTGCAACCTCCTTGGGGCGCGCGAAATTCCCCAACTGCTTGCCCACCGAGCCAAAGCTGTTTATGAACTTTCCGCCCCGGTCAAAAACCTGGACGCGGAAATTGCCGCCGTCGACGACATAGATTTGCCCATTGGCGCCAATCGCAACGTCGCGGGGCAAATTGAATTCGCCCGGGCCAATACCCCGCTTACCGAGATCGAACTGATGCGCACCGGTATTCAGGTCAAAAACCTTGATCTTGTGCTGATCGGACGCCACGCCGCCGATATCGGTCACAAACAGCCGTTGTCCCACGGTATCCACCGTCACACTCGACAAGCGCTCAAACACCTTGGAACTGCCGATCTTGCGCAGGAACTTTCCGTCGCGGGTATAGACCAGCACCGCTTTGGCCGTCGCATCGGTGACATAGAGATTTCCTGCCATATCAACATCGAGACCGAGCGGTTTGGTCAAAGGCCCGAGCTCATCGTCACCAATCTTGAAATACCGACCTTCCGCCACATCGAATACCTTGACGAAGCGATCGGCCGAATCGCTCACGAAAATCCGGCCACGATGGACCTTGACGGCGTATGGCTTGGCCAGCCCCTCGGATGTCTCGCGCTCGCCTGTCAAGGTTCGTTTCAACGCCGCATCTGCTTTGCGGGGCGTCACGTCGGCGCTGCCGTAGATGGTTCGCTCATAGGCATATCGCGGCTCGTCCGGCGGCGGCGGATAAATCAACACCCGAGGCTTTTCGTTGTTGGCTCGCTCCTGGACAGGCGCACAGGAAGAAAGGCCAAAAATTGCCAATATCAAGAATGAGGTTCTCAGATATTGGGAAATTTCATGGTTTCTGGCGATCATGGGTTCACCTCATTTTCCGAATGACTATTTGTCGTGGCACGTCAGGCATAGCCGGCTTCCCGCATTGTCCACGCGGAGGAAAAGCTTGCTGTCGATGTGGGGATCATGGCAGCTGCTGCATTCCACAAACGGAATTTCCCCTGTCGCGGCAGGCCGGGCGTACAAGGGAAGGTCCGCGCGCCTGCGGAATGGCGTAACGCCGGATGCAGACACCCACCACACGGTTCTGTTGTCCACGACCCCGCGGCTTGGCAGCCGGAAGTCATCGAGAGACTTGATTTCCTTGGCTGCCCGAAAAGGCAGATTGGAGGTTGCGGCGAGCTCGGCCGGCGTTCTTTCCCGGCCTTTCGAATATCCGCGATAGGGTATTCCAAAAGGATGGTCCGTTTCCGATGACTGAACCGAAAAGGCCTGATTGGCATCATGGCAGGACAGGCAGGCTATGGACTGCGAGCCTACTGCCGGCTTGTCGCCAAACTGCAGACGCCCGATATCGTCGTACATCACAAACGAATGATCGTTGGAAAGCGACGGCTGCCACATCGGCTGGGTACTGACCGCAGAGCGGGCCGCATCGAGCGCCGGCAATTGCGGCGTATGGCAGAAAACGCAGACTTCCTCGGCCTCGACGCTGCCTCGCTGCTTGGTCAGATTGTGCGGTGTCACGCGAATATCCGCTGCGCTCACTGGCTGCAGACATATCAGCTCCACGATCATCAATAGGAGACACAGCGCAATTCGCATCGACATTCCCGTCAACAGCAAAAAAAACGCAACCCGATCTCTCGGGTTGCGGGCAAATGGCTGCTGGAACAATGGCTCAGGGAGGTAACCAATTACAAACTTGGACCAGCAGCCCGTCTGGAAACTATTTATCCCCGTTCAACATGTAATCAAGAGCAAGATAAGCCTCAATCCGAGTCAGGGAAGCATTACCTCCCTTTGGTGGCATTCCTCCCTTGCCACGCAAGACTGATACCATCAACTCCGCAGGCCCCCGTTTGACCCGCTCACTCCATTCATCACTCTTTCCCGGACGCGGAGCGCCGCCTACACCGGCCGAATGGCACATGGCGCAGGTTTGCACATAAATTTCCCGTCCATTCAGCACATGCCCCGATCGCTCATCGGACGGCCTGCGCACGTCTGCGGCATGAGCCACCCAGGACAGCAAGAGCAGAGCGAGAAATAAGCAAAACTGGTTCATGCATCCCGGGACAACGATCAAAAGTAAGTATCGGACGAATTCGGCTGCAACAAAGCAATTGACGTGCCACACAACCAGAGCCCGGCCCGATATTTGCTTCCCATCTACCCATCAAAAACCACATCAAAGTCTTTCGGAGAACCTGACACGATGAACCGGCCACCCTTGCTTGCCTGCGCCTTGCTGACAATCGTGATCATGGCTAACAGCCTTGTTGCCCAGGCGGCCGAGCGCCTTCCTCGAGGCAATGCAGCAAAGCCCGACGTGCTCTATCACAACTACTGTTCGGTCTGCCATGGCGACCGCGGCGATGGCAACAGCCGGGCCAAGAACAGTCTGGTTCCGCCCCCGAAGGATTTCACCCGAGCTCCCGAACTGACCCGCGACACGATGATCACCATCATCACCCATGGCAAGCCGGGTACCGCCATGAGCGCCTGGAAGACGCAACTCAGCGAAAAGGAGATCGTCGCGCTCGCCGACTACATTCGGGCAACCTTCATGCGAGTCTCACTGGACCCCAAGCTGCAGCGAGGCAGGGTGGTCTATGCGCAGAACTGCATGGTCTGCCACGGCGAACGTGGTCAGGGGGCGGCCGCCGGCGCCGGACTGATACCGGCACGCGACTTCACCACCCCGCAGGCGCGAAATGAACTGACCCGCGACCGGATGCTGAACGCCGTGACCAATGGCCGCCCCAATACCGCAATGGCCGCGTTTGCCAACCGCTTGCCTGGCGCCGACATCGAGGCTGTGGTCGACTACATACGGACCGGCCTCATGCTCCCCACTGCCTCCGGCATATCGGGCACCAACGCCCATGCCGGCAGAGATGGCAAATCCGTCGCGGAGGGCATGAACCTGGCTTTCTCCAACGGACTCAAGGGCGATCCGGTCAAGGGCGAAAAAATGTACATGGCCAATTGCGCCACCTGCCATGGCACAAAGGGCGACGGCAAGGGACCGCGTGCCTATTTCATCAATCCGAAGCCACGCAACTTCATTGACAAGAATTTCCGCCTCGCATTCAATCGACCTGCCATCTACACCGCGGTCCATGATGGACGTCTGGGCGCGGAAATGCCGGCCTGGAGCAAAGTCCTGTCCGACCAGGAAATAACCGATGTCAGCGAATTCGTGTTCCGCCGTTTTGTTCAGCAGGGAAAGAACAGCCAATAGCCGTTCCGGGTTGAGCATGCTCATCAGAATCGCGTTCATCGTCCTTGCCGGCCTCGGCGGCATCGGCCCGGCCTGCGCCGAGCCGGCATCGCTGATTGAAGAAGGAAGGGCCGTCTACAACTTCCGCTGCTATTTCTGCCACGGCTACTCCGGGGATGGACAGACGCTGGCATCGACCTATCTCAATCCGCGCCCGACCAATTTCAAGAACGCCGATCCGACCCAGCTCACAACAGAGAAGGTTCTCGTCACCCTGCAGAAAGGGAAGCCCGGAACGGCCATGAAACCATTTGCCGGCATCGTCTCGACGCGAGAAATGCAGGCCGTCGCCGCCTTCGTCATAGACGAATTCGTCAAAAGGAAGGCCGACAACACCCGCTACCACACCACCGAGAACGGCTGGCCCGACCACGAGCGCTACGCAGCCGCTTTCCCCTTCGCCAAAGGCGAGATTCCGCTTTCCCGCGGATGGGAAACGCTGAACGAACAAGAGGCAGAAGGGAAGAGGCTTTACCTCGCCAGTTGCGTCAGTTGCCATGATCGCGGGGCACCGACCGAGGATGACACCGTCTGGAGTTCACGCCCCCTGTCCTATCCCAGGAACCATTTTTCACTGGCCGACCCACCCAAAATCGATGCGATGACCAGCGCCAGCCCGTATGCGCTGCATGACATTCCACCGAAAATCAAGGGCATGACGCCGCGCGAACGCCGTGGCGAACGCCTGTTTCAGGGAAATTGCGCCTTCTGTCATGGCGCTGACGGCACAGGCCAGAACTGGATAGGAAGATTCCTGGAGCCACCGCCGCGCAACCTCCAGGACCCCGTATTCATGCGTGGTGCCAGCCGGCACACGCTCGCCCATGCGATTCGGGAAGGCCTTCCCAATACCTCGATGCCAGCCTGGAAATCCGTACTCAGCGATGTCGACATTCAGGCCATTCTTGCCTATGTCAATCGCGCCTTTCACCCCATAGGGGAGACGCCCCCCAAACGCTGATTGCCGATTTTGGGGCCCTGGCGCCGTTTGGCGCCGATTTTGCTTATTGCTCCTGATAGCAACATGAATCTGGTTGCTCCTGGGGGGAAATGCATGAGTTTTTGGCAACGTCTGGCAATTCGCGCAAAGCAGGCCAGCTATCTGACAGCAGCGACCATCACGGCTGCTTTCGCTGTACCGGTTGCTCTGAACATCTACCTGCACCAGGAAGACACCCGACACGCGAACAGCGAGTTGGCGATGTTGCGGGCCAATGCCGTCGCCAATTCGGTAGCCCATTCGCTCGACCAGGCCATCACTGCGATCTCGGTGGTGTGCGACAGTTTTTCGCTGGGCAATGCCGAAACCTTTTCCCGGACTTCGGCCAACGTGCTGCACATCCTCGGTGCCAGCACCCAGCTCGAAATCAAACCGGAAGGCGCACCCGCGCTCCTGATCGCCGCCAACAGGGCCCCGCCGGGACAATTGATGCACGGCGGCCTCGCGATGAGCGGCAATTGGCAATCGCCAACCCCGCTTGGCAACCCTCAGATCAGCGTTCGATCCCAGTTACTGGTGGTAACCCAGGCCATGGTCAATCGCTCACCGGAAGGACGCACCCGCTTCTGGGGATACGTCACGGTCAGCCAACCCTTCTCTGCTTTGGCAAAAACGGCCCAGCTGAACCAGCTAGCATCCGAGGCATTCGCCATTCGCGTGAAGTACCAGACCTCGAGCACCACCCCTGACGAGTTGCTGTTCGACACCTTTCCGGAAGGCGCAAGCTCGCTCGCCCACAAAACGATCAGCCTGCCAGGTGCCGCCCGCATGCAGTTCGAAGTCACCCAGGCCGCACCGCTCAAATGGCCGATGGGCGACCTCGGCCTCCTGATCATTTCCACCCTTTCCCTGTTCACGCTGGTCGTCATGGCACTGCACCGCCCGGCCGCATTGCAGCAGCGGATTCGCGTGGCCAATCAATTGCTGGAAGACGAAAAACTGGCCTTGAAACGGGAAATCAACGAGCGCGTCGAAGCCGAAAAAATGCTGGAACGCTCGCACCGCTTGCTGGACAGCATTTTCGAGCATATTCCCGGCATGATTGTGCTCAAGCGGGCCAGCGACCGCAGGATCGTTCGCGTCAACCGGTCCGGCGAGGAGATTTTCGGGCGCAGCCGACAAGCCCTTGTCGGGCGCAGCAATGACGAAATCTATGCCCCTGCGCTGGCCTTGCGCCTGAACCAATCGGATGAACGAGTCCTGCAATCGCCGGAGCCGATCGAGCTTCCCGTCGAGCAATATCTCATGCCCGGGAGCCAGCCGCGCTGGATCAGCATACGCAAGATGGCGCTCACCGGGGAAAGCCGGCAGCCCGAATACATTCTCGAATTTGGGCGCGACGTCACCGAGCAGGAACAACTCGACCTCCGCCTGCGCGAACACCTGCACTTCCTCGAACAACTCATCGACGCGATTCCCAGCCCCCTCTTCTTCAAGGATCCCAAGGGACGCTACCTGAGTGTTAACCAGGCTTTCGAACGGTATATCGGCATCGACCGGACAAGCCTCACTGGCAAAACCGTCTTCGACATCTCCCCCCAGAATCTCGCCCGCACCTACCATCGGGCCGACATGGACCTGCTGGCTGCAGGCGGTAGCCAAACCTACGAATCATCCGTCGTCGACAGTGACGGTCGCCATCGGGATGTCATCTTCCACAAGGCGGTTTTCCATCAAAGCGACGGCGACAAGGGCGGAATCGTCGGCATCGTGCTGGACATTACCGAGCGCAAGCTTGCCGAGCGACAGGTCGCCCGCCTGAACCGATTCCTGACCGTCCTGAGCGACGTCAACGAATGCATCGTCCGCACGCACAGCATCGACGATCTGCTCAAGAATGTCGCCAAGATCCTTTGCGAAAGCGGCAGCTTCCCCCTCGCCTGGATTCAGTTGAGCGACGATGACCATTTGCTGATGTGCGAACGCTGTCGCGACGATGAGGATTTGATCAGGAAACTGCTCCGGCACGCGGACCTCCGCAGCCAAGATGTGGCGCCGGCCCCGTATTTTGGAAGCCTGCAGGGCAATCACGATCATGCTTCGCTCGACGACACGG
The DNA here is from genome assembly GCA_018261895.1 of Pseudomonadota bacterium. Lineage (GTDB taxonomy): Bacteria > Pseudomonadota > Gammaproteobacteria > Burkholderiales > Rhodocyclaceae > Azonexus. The sequence continues at coordinate 28,297 of JAGTRT010000003.1, read as the reverse complement.
GCGGACGCAACCTGCACAGCCTCGCTCGCCTCCCGGTGCACAGCAACGACAAGGCGATCGGCTGGATCGGCCTGATCGACGGAAACGAAGCCGGCTTCTCCGATCAGGAAAAACAGTTGCTGGAAGATCTCGCCAGCAACGTATCGCAGGCGCTCGAACGCATCGACGCGGAACAGCAGAAACAGGCCACGCTGGAGCAACTCCAGTTGGCGGCACGGGTTTTCGCCAACAGTGCCGAAGGGATCATGATCACTGATGCCAACAACCGTATCCTGCTCGTCAACAACACCTTCTCGACGGTCACCGGCTACGAGCCGGGCGAGGTCATCGGCCAGAATCCACGGCTGTTGAGCTCCGGACGGCAGGGCCCTGTCTTTTACAACGCGATGTGGACTTCGCTGCAGGAAAGCGGCGAATGGCACGGCGAAATCGAAAATCGGCGCAAGGATGGCAAGCTCTACCCCGAGTGGCTGAACATCAGCGTCGTCCGCCAGCCCGATGGCAGCATCAGCAACTACATTGCGGTTTTTTCGGATCTCACCAACCGCAAGGAAATCGAGAAGCGGATCCAGTTCCTGTCGCATTTCGATACGCTGACCGCCCTGCCGAACCGGAGCCATTTCCACGAAACGCTGTCGCACAGCCTGGTCGCACTGCAGGGGCGGCATACCAAGCTGGCACTGCTGACCCTGGACCTCGACCGCTTCAAGCTCATCAACGACAGCCTCGGACATGCTGCCGGCGACCGCATCCTGATCGAAGCCGCGACGCGCCTGAAGAACAGCATTACATCGGGAGACAAGCTTTGCCGCCTGGGCGGCGATGAATTCGCGATCATCCTCAACCACATCGAGTCGAATGGCGATGCGGCAGCGCTGGCCGTCGTCTGTCAGACCCGCCTGCGCAAGGCCATCCAGTTCGAGGGTCACGAAATCCATTTGTCGGCCAGTATCGGCATCAGCATCTTCCCCGACGATGCCGACACGGTCGAAGGCCTGATCGGATGCGCCGACTCGGCGATGTATGCCGCCATCGAGCAGGGTGGCAACACCTTCCGCTTCTTCCAGCAGGAAATGAACGCACGCTCTGCCGAGCGCATGCGCATCGAGTCGCGCCTGCACCATGCCCTGGAGCGCGGCGAACTGTCCGTCTTCTTCCAACCCCTGGTCAGCGCCCGAACCGGCCGCATCGCAGGCGCCGAAGCGCTGCTGCGCTGGCACAACGAAGAACTGGGCTCGGTCAGCCCGAGCGTCTTCGTGCCGCTTCTCGAAGACACCCAGTTGATCCGCAACGTCGGAAAATGGGTCCTGCGCAAGTCCTGCCTGGAAAACAAGCGTTGGCGCAACCGGACCGGCTCGGAAATGTTCGTCGCGGTCAATCTGTCAGCCGTCCAGTTGGCCGACGACAACCTGCTCAACGACATCCGGGAAATCCTCGCGGAAACCGGCTGCGACCCGCGCTACCTCGAGATCGAGCTGACCGAGAGTTCAATCATGCACGACAGCGAACTGGGCATTCGCACCCTGAACCGCCTCAAGGACCTGGGCGTTCGGCTCTCCATCGACGATTTCGGCACGGGCTATTCCAGCCTCAGCTATCTGAACCAGTTCCCGATCGACACGCTCAAGATCGATCGCAGCTTTGTCATGAATTCCGTTGTCGACCCGAACTTCCAGGCCATCATCAAGGCGATCGTGGCCATGGGGCACACGCTGGGTTTCGAAATCATTGCCGAGGGGGTCGAAGAAATCGCCCAACTCGAACTGCTCCGGGACAATGCGGTCGATCTGCTGCAGGGATACCATTTTTCCCGTCCGATCCCCGCCACGGAGTTCGAGGAACTGATCACGCGAACGCCAAGCTACCCCATGCCGGAACGGGTTATCAAAACGACATCGCAACTGATCCCGCTGAGCGGCGGGCGGCGCTAGACTGCCTCAGGAAGGGCGCTGTGAGAGCCGGCGCACCTGCCAGCCGGCCAGCCCGCCCCCAACAAGCGACACCAGGGCGGCCAAGGCATACTCGATGGTGCTCAACCAGCTATGGCGCGGCTGGACCAGCAGTTGCCATTCCGCCAGCCCCACGCCGAGCTTGCTGACAACTGCCGTCTCGGGCGAAAGCTCCGGATCGCCAATGGCCTGCTTGCAGGTGGTTTCACCCGACGGGACCCAGCAGATCTGGTAGCGATACCCCAGTCGCTCGAATTCCGAATCCCCTGACGCTCTCAGCAATGACGGAAAATCAACGACGGCGATCGACAAGCCCCAGAAGCGGCTGCGTCCGTCGCTGGAAACCTGCTGCAAGGGATAGCGCGCCACGACACCGATGCCCCCCTGCCTCAATGCCATTGGACCGGCAATGGCCATCTGGCGACGCGAGACGGCGACATGCACTTCCCGATTGCGGGTCTTGTCGGTCAGCAGGTCATGCCCGACCACGGTCTCGTTACCGCGCAGCGGATAGACACGCCTGATCACTCCGCCGGGTGCCAGTTCCAGGGCGCGCAGCAAGGGAAAATCGCGCATGAGGTCGGCAGCGTGCTCGTCAAAACGGGAAATGGCGCCACTCTGCTTGTCCACGCAGGCAGCCAGCAGATAGAGGGCACCCAGGGTTTCGTTGAATCGATCCAGCAGGCGAAAGGAAAAGGCGTGGGCAGCATCGCGCGCCTCCGAGCGCCGCTGATGCTCGATGGCGGAAAGGACGAACGCGGACACGCCGCCCAAAATCAAGGTCGTCACGACGCCTGCTACAACCCATAAACGACTTGTAAAAGCCATACCCTCTCGCAAGCAATTATGACAGACATGTTAAAACTGGCACATTCGATGCATATGTTACTCCTTGTGTATGACTTAAGGCATACCCACTGGTTCCCTCATTTCGCCTCACGACGCAAAATATGCCATTCCCACTCGTTCGCTACTTCCTGCTGGCCAGCCTCGTCTTTTTTGTCGCCGTCGGCGGAATACTGGGCTTCTACTACCGCGACATGGCCGTTTCACGGATGCTGCAACAGCAGGAGGTGGCGAACACCAATCTCACGACGGTCTTTGCCAATGCCCTCTGGCAACGCCATTTTTCCGGTTTGCTGGCCGACGCCAGGGACAAAAGTTCTCAGGAACTGAAACAGCATTCCCGTCTTCGGGAAATTCACGCCGATGTGCTGGCCCTGATGCGCAACAGCACGACCTACAAGATCAAGGTCTACGATGCTGAGGGGCGCACCCTCTATTCCTCGGAGCCCGCCCAGATCGGCGAGGACAAGCGCGGCAATCCGGGTTTCCAGGGCGCCATGGCGGGCCAGACCAAAACCGAACTCGTGCACAAGGAGAAATTCAGCGCCTTTGAGCAGGTGGTCGAGAATCGTGACCTGATCCAGAGCTACATTCCGCAATACGACGGGGTGTCGCCCCAGCCGGTCGGCGTTTTCGAGATCTACTCCGACGCGACGCCGTTTCTCGCCGAGTTGCGGCGCACCGAAACCATGCTCTGGCTGCTCGTCGCCGGCAGCCTGGGCGCCCTGCTGGCCGCGCTGTTCCTGATCATCCGGCGGGCCGACGGGATCATTCGCCAGCAGGCGGCCGACAAGGAGCGGGCCCAACAGCAAATTGCCCAATCCGAAAAGATGGCGACGCTGGGCCAGCTGGTTGCCGGCGTGACCCATCAGCTCAACACCCCGATCGGCTTCTCGCACAGCAATGTCAGCCTGGCGATTGCGACGCTCAAGGAACTCGGTACGCCCCTGCTCGTCGCTGCCCGGCTGGGCGACTTGGTCAGGGCCTTGCCCGCCGACCAGGAGACGGTCGTCCTCCGCCTTGGCAAATCGCGCCAGACGCTGGCGGCACTGAGCTGTCGAGGCGACGAGGCGCAGGAGCTGTCGATGATGCTTGGCGACGTGCTCAACGGCCTGGAGCAGATGCGCGAGCTGGTCGCCAACCTGCGCGATTTCACCCGCCTCGACCGCAGCAAGGTCATCGACACCGACCTCAATGCCGCGCTGAAGACCGTCATCTATATTGCGCGCAGTTCCATCCCGACGCGCATCAACGTCATCGAAGAGCTGGACCCCCTGCCCCCTGCGGCATGCAACCCGTCCCAGCTGAACCAGGTCTTCCTCAACCTGATCACCAACGCGGCGCAGGCGATTCCGGCAGAGGGCAGCATCCGGGTCCGGACGCGAAGCGAAGGGTCCGAGATCGTCATCGAGATCGCCGATACCGGCGCGGGCATTCCCAAGGATGTCCTGCCCCACATTTTCGAGACCTTTTACACCACCAAGCCGCGTGGCGTCGGAACCGGACTCGGCCTGTCCATTGCCCGCGACATCGTGCATAGCCACGGCGGCCGCATTTCCGTCGACAGCCAGGAAGGCCTCGGCACGACATTCCGTATCGTGCTGCCGCTCCTGGCGCCCGAAACCATCCAGACGCTGTAACTCCGAAGGACCGCACCATGACAACCAATGCCCTCTCGACGCCGACACTGCCGCCCCTGGCCCCCCTCAAGGGACGCGTGCTGTGCGTCGATGATGAACCCAACATCCTGCGCGCCCTCTCCTGGCTGCTGCGTCGTGACTTCCAGGTCGTCACCGCGGCCAGCGCCCGCGAGGCCCTCGGGCTGGTGCGACAGGGCGACTTCGACGTGGTGATCAGCGATCAGCGGATGCCCGAGATGAGTGGTGTCGAGTTCCTCAGCGAGGTCAAGCTCATGGCCCCGCGCGCCATGCGCATTCTGCTCACCGGCTATTCCGACATGCAGTCCGTTGTCCAGTCGGTCAACGATGCCGAGGTCTTCCGCTTCGTCAACAAACCGTGGGACGTTGTCGAACTGCCCCAGATCATCGCCCAGGCCGCAGAAATCGCCCGCCAACAGGAAGCCCTGCCGCCCCCTAACCTGACGCACCCGGAGATTGCCGGCGAACGCCTCCCCAAGATTCTGGTCCTTGACGAGGATGAATCGACTCATTCGGCCGTCGAACTGAGCGTCGGCGACCTAGCCCAGATCGTCCATGTCACGAGTCCGGTCGACGCCTTCCGCCTGCTCGAGGATGAGGAAATCGGCATCATTCTCTCCGAGCGCAAACTCGGCACCATGGACCTGACCCACCTGCTCTGCCTGCTCAAGCGCAAGCACCCGCAGATCGTCAGCATCGTCGTCACGGCATCGGACGACAGCAACCTGATCTGTCGCATGATCAACCAGGGCCAGATTTACCGCTTCATCACCAAGCCGCTCAAGGCCGGCAGCCTTCGCCTCGCGCTGAAGTCGGCCATCGCCAAGCGAAGCGAGCTGCTCGAAAATCCCTCGTTGCTGGAACGCCACCAGGTTCCCGAGGTGTCCATGGAAGACAAGCAGAAATTTGAAAATTCGATGAATTTTCCGGTTGACCGTGAAATTCCCAAGGATGGCGAACGCCCCACTGAAAATGGCGTCATGAACCGCCTGGGCGGCTTTTTCCGTCGCCTGTTCGCCAGTTGATCCGTCTGCCCAGCCCCTGTCGGATACTCGGCGCCGGGATCATCGCCTGCCTGCTGGCGGCTGACGCGCTACCGGCCGACCGGCCAGCACCAGGCCAGCTGGCGTTTCTGCGCGCCTCCCCCGGCCAGGCCGCCGAAATCGAGACGGCGCAGTCGATCCAGGAGCACAGCGTACCGGCAGCACGGCGCGCCATCGACGGCGTCGAATTCCTCGACGAGAAAAACCCGGACCGCCAGCGCCTGCAACGCATAGAGGAGGCGACCCGCCACCTGCCCTACGACGCCAACGGCTTTCCGGACTGGATGAAGGCACTCAAATCGGGCCTGATCAAGCCGCGCAGCAACCTGCAGGGCAACGAAAAGATGGATGTCCTCGATCTCGACATCATCATGCGCAACACGAAGGAAATGCCTTTCGTGAAATTTCCGCACCGCTCGCACACCGAGTGGCTGACCTGCTCGAATTGCCATCCGGACCCCTTCCCGAGCAAGGCCGGCGGCACCGAAATCCGCATGATCAACATCTTCCGCGGCCAGTATTGCGGCAAATGCCATGACCGCGTCGCCTTCATCACCTTCTTCTCCTGCGACCGCTGCCACAGCCAGTCGCAGAAGGCGGGAACGATTCCCTAGGCGCCGGGAGCCGGCGGAGCGATGGCGAAGCCCTGGGCCCGGTCGCAGTTGAAGCTGTGCAGCAGCGCCAGTTGATCGATGCTCTCCAGCCCTTCGGCCACGGCCATGAGGCCAAGCGCGTTGGCCAGGCCGAAAATCGCCCCGAGCAGGGTCTTGTCGCTAGTGTCGTTGAGGTATTCGCGGATCAGGCTGCGGTCGACCTTCACGGTATGAATCGGCAGGCGGAGCAGCGTCGTCAGGCTCAGGAAGCCAGTCCCGAAATTGCCGAGGCTGAGCATGACGCCGATGTCGGCCAGGTCCTTGAACACCTTCAGCGAAAAGTCCGGATCCTGCATGGCGATGGCCTCGCCGACTTCGAGTTCGAGCAGGGCCGGGGACAGCCCGGCACGGCGCAGGGTATCGCGCACTACGCTGACCAGATCGGGGCGCTTGAACTCGCTGGCCGACAGGTTGACCGCCACCCTGACCGCCTGATCCTCCAGCTGCCACAGCCGCGCCTGGATGCAGGCGGTTTCCAGCACCCATTCGCCAAGCTTGACCATGAGGCCGACCTCCTCGGCCAGCCCGATGAAATCCTCCGCCATCAGCAGTTGCCCGTCGGCGTCCTGCCAGCGGATCAGCGCCTCCTTGCCGTGCACCGCCCCGCTCTGCAGATCGACGATGGGCTGGTAATGCAGAATGAACTCGCGATTGATGAAGGCATCCTTGAGACGCGCCTCCAGGTCGGCCCGGCGGGTCGGCGAATCGACCAGGGCCGGCGAGAAGAAGCAGCGACCGGCACGCCCGGAACGCTTGACCTGGTACATGGCCGCATCCGCCGCCTTCATGAGCGATTCGCTGTCACGGCCGTCCTCGGGATAGACGCTGATGCCGACGCTGGTCGTGACGACCCGCTCCTCCTCGCCCAGCCTGACCGGCACCTGCATGGCCTCGAGAATCTTGACGGCAACCACCTCGGCATCGTCCTTCGACGTCGCCTCCGGCAGCAGGATCGTGAATTCGTCACCGGCAAAGCGGGCCACCGTATCGCTGTGGCGCACGCAGGCGCGCAGGCGAACCGCCACCTCCTTGAGCAGGAGGTCGCCGACATCGTGACCCAGGGTATCGTTGATCTGCTTGAACTTGTCGAGATCGAGGAACATCACCACCGGCATCCGGTCCTTGCTGCGCCGCGCCTGCGCCACGGCCTGGTCGAGCCGGTCCTTGAAGAGCAGGCGGTTGGGCAGGCTGGTCAGGGCATCGTGGAAAGCCCGGAAGGTCATTGCCTCCTCGCGTTCCTTGCGCTCGGTGATGTCCGAGAAGATGGCCACGTAGTGCTCGACCTCGCCGCTGCGGTTGCGCACGGCGCTGACATTGAGCCATTCGGGGTAGATCGATCCGTTCTTGCGCTTGTTCCAGATTTCGCCGCGCCACTCCCCGTCACGCTGCAGCGCGTTCCAGAACGTGTTGTAGAACTCCTCACCCTGCTTCCCGGATTTGAGAACGCCCGGCGTCTTGCCGATGACCTCGTCGGCCGAATAGCCCGTCGTATCGCTGAATGCCTTGTTGACCAGCTGGATGCGCGACTGGGCATCGGTCACCGTAATGCCTTCGAGCGAATTCTCGAAAACGATGCGCGCCATGCGCTGTGTCTGCAGCAGCTCGCCGGTCTTGTGCATGACCCGGTTGAAGGCCAGCGTCGCATCGCCCACTTCATCGACGCTGATGACCGGCAGCGGCGCAGCGTGCTCGATTTCCTCGTCGGCAACCCGATTGAGCCCTTCGGTCAGGCCCTTGAGCGGCCGGGTCACCAGGCGGTTGGTCAGCAGCCAGATGATCAGCGCCAGCGGAATACAGATCAGGCCGCCGACCAGCAGCGCCTGCAAGCCGAAGCTGCGGGCCGTCTCGCTGGCCCGGGAGAGCGAGATTTCCATGCTGACGCCCCCGAGTACCGTGCCGGCCGGGACTTCGTGGCAGAACAGGCAGTTCTTGCCCAGATAGTTTTCGGCTGCCTTGACCGGAATGATGGCCTTGAGGCGCTCTTCCCCGTCCTTGTTGCGAACCACGGTGAAGTAGTTTTCCCCGGTCAGCAACACCCGCGTTTCCTGCGCATCGGCGGCCGTCTCGCCGTCGAAGCCGAGTCCGTACTGCTTGATGACCGGGTCGCCGCGAAAGACCTTGATCGATTCGATGTGGTTGGTTTCCCTGATCTGGTCGAGGAAGATCGTGCGCAGGCCGATGGTCCCCGTGATCATCATGCCGGTCAGCCCGGCCAGCGTCATCTGATGGACGCTCATGGCGAAATCCTTGGACTGCTCGATCGCCAGGTTCTTCTGCGCCTGGGTGGCCCAGTAGATCACCCCGGCCCCGGACAGAAGAACGGCGATCAATGTAGACAAGGTCAGCCGAACCCAGATTTTCGTTCTTTTCATGGTTGACGCGGCGTGCATTGCGATCCGATTGCGGTAGTGACCATCAAGCAACGCATATGCCGGACCAGCTGAGAATCCGGGGCGATGCGGCTGGCCCGCTGTTTGCTATTTATCCGACAGTAGTCTGCTCATCTGGTTCAAGCATTCCACTGAACAGGCCGGCTGCCGGTAGTCGCCAAACGACTGCCCCTTCATTTTTTCCCGCCCCGTTAGGGGTACGCACTGAGGAGCTAAATCTTATGAATCCATCACGCCGCAATATGCTCAAGTTCGGTGGCATGACTCTCGCCATGATCCCTGTCGTGGCCATCGCCGCCAAGAACGAAGGTATGCGCAGCAGCATGAAGTACAAGGACTCCCCCGAGGGTGACAAGGAATGTTCGACCTGTGTTCAGTTCGTCGCGCCGAACGCCTGCAAGATCTTCCCGGGTGACACCGAAGTTTCCCCGAAGGGTTACTGCGTCGCCTACGCCAAGAAATAAGCAGCGCCGGATTGCGGGGCGCGCGGTGCGCTTCGCAATCCCAGTTTCAGGAATATTCAGCATCCGTTTTCATTTTCAGGAATTTCGCCGACCGATCTTGAGCCGGGCTTCCGCCCGACCCGCCCGCGGCCGACAAGTAGCAATGCCGTTCTACCCGTTCAATTTTTGCTGTCAGCGAGACCCGGGGCTGTTCCAATCGACCCGGACTGACGGCAATGCCTTACCCGTAGGAGCAATGTCGTGAAATCCAGAGCGCACCATGTCGAACGCCATGTCTTGCCCCCGGCAGCATCTCCGGCCTTTGCCATCGTCGACGAGGACGCGCCTCCCGGCAGCACGCCGTTGCCATCGATCGACCCGCTGCTTTTCGACGCCCCGCCGAGAGCGAAATCGTCCGCCCCGGTCGACGCGCTGCGCGCCGCCGGCGAATCGACTTCCGGCCTCGAAGCGATGCCGCACATCCTGGCCAAGATTCAGGAGATGTGGAAAAGCCGTGACCTGAACACCTTCATTGCCCAGCTTTTTCTCGATTCGCGCGATGGCGGACGGGCCGGACTCCCGGTTTCCGTGGCCCGCGAACTGATGTTCCTGGCCCACCTGAACCAGGTCGTCCGGGCCGAAGAAGCCGCGCCGCTGCTCGGCATCGAGGCCAAGGAAGCAATTGCCCTCGTCGCCAAGGGTGACCAGCTGGCGCTGGGCAACAGCGCGAGCGACATCTGGTCACTGCACCTCGCCGACGCCGAACGCTGGGCCACCTCGCCAGCCGGCCAGGACACCCCGCCGCAAGCCGCGATGCCGGGCACCCGCTCGGGAACGCCGCTGGCCTCCCCGAAACTCTCCGGGATTCTTCGCGACACGCCGCCCCTGCCGCCCGCCGTCCGCCTCGACATCACCACCCCGAAGGCCCTGCGCTCGGCGCGCGGCGGCTTCGAAGAAGGCGGCATCATGGACAAGGGGCTGTTCCGTTGCCTGGCCAAGGAACTGAGCAGCCTGCAAATCGACCAGATCGTGCTGTCCAGCCTCGGCAACAGCGCCCAGTGCGACTGGCTGGCTTCCGGCATTCGCTTCACGCGCATGCACTGCAAGTTCCGCAAGGTCGTCCTCCACGTCGACCTGCTCAGCGCGCCGGAAAAACTGCTGCGCCAGTGCATCCACGAGGGCGCCGGGCATCTGGTCATCTATCTCAACCTGGCCAGCGGCAAATGGCGGGCTCAGGCGCAGGAACTGGCAGCCACCGATCCGGATTATTTCCGTCGCGAAGTCAGTCGCCTGGTCCGCTATCGTGACGAGTACGAGGCCCGCAGCGGCAAGCGCTGTGCCATTTCGATTGCCACCACGTCGCGACGCAGCGCCCATGCCCAGGGCCACCTGTTCAGCGGCCTCGACGAAATCTCCGGCCTGGTCAAATACCACGAGATCGCCCTGCCCCCGGGCATCAGCGCCCTCGACGCCCAGATGCGCGGGCGCTGCCATTGCCTCGCCCCCTTCATCGAGGCGCATGTGCGCACCAACGGCCATCTTGTCGCCTGCGCCCAGGACCATTCCGGCTACTCGTTCGCCGCCGACCTGACCAAGACGACCTTTACCGACGCCTGGCTGAGCCAGGCCTACCGCATGACCCGGCTGCGCGTGGCGCGTGGCGAGCGGGCCGGCCGGCTCTGCGAAATCTGTCCGCATCGCCAGCCCAACTAGTGGTCTGCTTCGTAATCGGCGGGGCAAGCGCCGCTGACTGACGATACATTCCGCTCAGACGCAAGGAAATCGCCCCCGGATGAACCCGGGGGCGATTTCAATTTTGGGCATTATTTCCGGTTGACCGTTGAATCCTGGCGAAACGGCAGTTGCAGGGTAAAGCGGGCACCCCGGCCCGGCTCGCTGTCGACGGTGATGTTGCCGCCGTGCCGCTTGACGACATGGTAGGCCACGGAAAGCCCGAGACCCGTGCCGGTACCGACGGCGCGCGTCGTGAAGAAGGGTTCGAAGATGCGCGCCAGATGCTCGGGCGCGATGCCGCGTCCGCTATCGCTGACGGTCAGCTCGACGCCCTCGGCCAGCACCCGCGTCGTCAGCGCGATGTCGCCCTCGCCGTCGATGGCCTGCACGGCGTTGAGCAGCAGGTTGCGGATCACCTGGGCCATCTGCGGCGCATTGCATTCCACTTCCGGCAATGCCTCCCGATTTTGGGAAAGCTTGATGCGCGCGCCGAAATCAACCGCCATCACGCCGAGCACGCTGTCCAGCACGTGATTGAGATCGACCGTCTGCCAGTCCGCCTGATCGACGAATGAAAAGTCGCGCAGATCCTGGACGATGCGCTTGACGCGGGCGAGACCGGCCAGCGTGTCGTCGATCATGGCCGGAAAATCCTCCCGGATATAGGCCAGGTCGATTTGCGCCTCGATCTGCCGGCATTGCGCCTCCACTTCCGGCGAAGCGGGCTGGCAGGCGGCAAGCAGTGCGCGTTGCCGGCTCAGGCCGTCGACCAGCGCGTCGACATAGGATTTCATCGTCCCGACATTCGACGAGATGTAGCTGAGCGGATTGTTGATCTCATGCGCCACGCCGGCAGCCAGTTGACCGACAGCCGCCATCATCTGCGACTGGAGCAACTGGCTGCGCGTATCGGCCAGCTTGTCGATCAGCCGCTGCTGTTCCGTCCGCTCTTCCGTCAGCGCATTGTTGGCTACTTCCAGCGCCTGGGTGCGCTCCTGAACCCGCTGTTCCAGCTGCCGCTCGCTGTCGCGCAAGGCCACCTCGGCCTGCCAGTGCTCGAAAATCTCGGTCTGCAAACTTTCGTTCGCCTCGTTGAGCGCCGCCGTCCGGCGGGCGATCTCGGCCGACAGCAACACCGGCTGCCGCAGAACCTGCAAGGCCAGAAAAGCCGATAGCGCCGCGATCAGGAGCGCACCCAGGATCATCCAGGTGAGCGTCAGCGGCGGGCTGTGCCAACCCTCCTTGCGCTCCACCAGCAGTGACCACTGACCATTGGGAACAGTCACCGGATACTCGACCGCGTCCTCCAGCCGAGCTTTTCCGGATGCCCAGATGGTCTGCACTTCGCCCGTATCGGGATGCACCCGGTTCAAGGCGTATTCGTGCTCCTGTCGGCGGTCCTCGCCCAGCGCACTGGCCCGCAGGAGGTCGGAAATCCGGATGACGGCGGTGACGAAGCCCCAGAAGCGCTCTTCCGACGTTCCCGCCTCGATGAACACCGGTAACCGCCCAACCACGGCCGTGCCGCCCTGACGCAGCTCGAACGGACCGGCCAACGTGAGCTTGCGTGTTTGCAGGGCGAGAAATGCCTCCTTGTTGCGCGCCGGATCGGCCAGCAGATCATGGCCGAGCGCCAATTCGTTGCCCTGAATCGGGACGATGTGGCGAATCACGCCATTCGGCGCCAGCTGCAAGGAACTCAGGCCACCGTACATGTCCAGCATTTCGCCGGCCAGTGCCTCGAAGCCCTTGAGTTCCCCCCGGCCCTGCCGAAGCAGCGCAGCCAGCGCATAGGTTGCCGACAGGGAACGCACGACCTGCTCCTGCAGCAGGTGCCCATGGAGCGATGCCGCTTCGAGCGCCTCGCGCTGGTGTTCTTCGACCTCGGAACGATCCACCCAGGCGACCACGCCGAGGCCGGCCATCAGGACAGCCAGAAATACCGCCACCACCTTGGCAACAAGCCCCTGGAAAAACGGCGCATGCAGCTGCTCGGTCGACTCGGAATCTCCGCTCGTGGCTGAGCGGACGGAAAAAAAAGACCTGTTCATGATGAATCGCGAAGCAAGTCCCGAGCCGTCCCCGGCTACACGGCCTGTTCGCCGGCCCGAGGCGTCGCTGGCACACAACCTGCAGTTCCCGACCCAAGTTCATTACCCAGCCAGCCCCGGAGATACACCATGCGCCTTACCCAACTCCTTCTCGTCATGACCGCCCTCGGACTGTCCGACAACAGCCTGGCCATGGACGAAGCCGCTGCCGAAAGCCTGGCGCGCAAGAGCGGCTGTTTCAAGTGTCATGCCGTCGAAAAGAAGAAGGATGGCCCGCCCTACAAGGAAATCGCCGGCAAATGGAAGGGCAAGCCCGATGCGGAACAGAAGCTGAGCACGCATATCACCACCGCGCCCAAGGTCAAGATCGAAGGCAAGGAAGAAGAACACGAACAGTTGAAGAGCAAGGACCCGGCCGAAGTGAAAAACGTCGTGCAGTGGATTCTCAGCCGCTAAGGCCACTCCCGAGTCCGACAACCTCATTCTCAAAATCGAGACACCGAAATATGCCTAAAGTCATAATACTTTCGATCTACATAACTTGCATGGCATTAGCCGGTCTGAGCGGCAGTGCGCAAGCCAATGAAAACAAGGCGCAAGTTAACAAAGGCCTTATTTTCGACGGCGACGCCAAATGCACGAAGTGTCACGATGAGAATGAAAGCAACCCCGTTCTCAGTATTGGAAAGACGCGCCACGGCACCAGTGCCGACGGCCGTCTGCCCAGTTGCGCGGGCTGCCATGGCGAGAGCGAGACACACGTCAACAAGCCGGAAGGCAGGAAGGATAGGCCGAAACCGACCTTCCCGTTCGGCAAGCAGACGCAGAACGACATCAACGGCCACAACGAAGTCTGCGAAAGCTGCCACAAGGGCGGCAAGATGATTCACTGGACGAGCAGCATCCACGCTGCCCGCGATGTTGCCTGCACCTCCTGCCATCAACTGCACACCGCCCACGACAAGGTCCGCGACAAGCGCACCCAGCCGGCAGTCTGCTTCACATGCCACAAGGAACAGCGTGTGCAGGCCAACAAGCCCTCACACCACCCCATCCTCGAAGGGAAGGTTGTCTGCTCCGACTGCCACGCCTCGCATGGCTCGGCCGGGCCCAAGCTGATGCAGCGCGACAGCATCGCCGACACCTGCTTTACCTGCCACATGGAAAAACGCGGTCCCTTCGTCCGCAAGCATGAACCGGCCGAAGACTGCACGATCTGCCACAACCCGCACGGCTCGGCCATCGACAACCTGCTCAAGACGCGGCCGCCCTTCCTCTGCCAGCAATGTCACGAACCCGCATCGCATCAGGGCGGCTTCCCCGGCATGGCTGCCGGCAAGTCGACCACGGCCGGACAGCAGGGCATCACCAACGCCCGGGCCTGCCTGAACTGCCACACCAACATCCACGGCACCAACAATCCTGCCAACCAGGGCAACGAACGGACTTTCCGCCGGTAACAGGAGCGCGCAACCATGAACAAACTTTCCATCACGCCCGCCCGTTTCCAGCGCACGGTCCTCGCCGTTGCCGTCGGCCTTGCCATGACCCAGGTCGCCCGAGCCGACACCGACGATGAGGTCGAACAGCTCATCCGGCCGGACAGCTCGGTTTCGGTGGGCATCGGCAACGTCAGCACGACCGGCCAGCGTTTCAGCATGTACAACGGCCTTCAGGACCAAGGTATCGTCGGCCTTCTGGACTTTTCCTACATCCGCCGCAACGACGCAACGGGAACCTGGTATCGCGCCAGCGGCCGCAATCTCGGCCTGAATACCCGCGAACTCAGCCTCGAACACGAAAGACAGGGTAGCTGGCGCTATTTCCTCGACTACAGCGAAATCAGCCGGGTGACGCCCTACAGCGTGATCACCGGCGTCCAGGGCATTGGCTCGGCCCAGCTGACCGTCCCAAGTTCGCCGTCGACCAACAACAGCCAGTTCACCCTGCAGACGGAACGCCAGCGGACGGCTTTCGGCCTGTCGGCCGCGCTGATCGACAAGCTGCAGCTGCGACTCAACCTGCAGAACGAGGACAAGAGCGGCGAACGGATGTTTGGGCGAGGCACGACCGGAGGGACCGGGGGAATGGAGTTCCTGGCCGAGCCCATCCAGCACAACACCAAGCAGATCGATCTGGTGCTCGATTACACAGGCGAAAAACTGCAATTGTCGGGCGGCTACTATGGCTCCTTCTTCAAGAACGAGAATCCGGTGCTCCGGGTCCAGGGCGGCGTTACCGGCTTCAACTCCGGCGTCGGCACGGTGGGCGTTCCCTTCGACAATATCGCCTTGCCACCTGACAACCAGGCGCACCAACTGCACCTTTCCGGGGGCTACCAGTTTTCGCGCACGACCCGCCTGAACTTCAAGGTCGCGCAAAGCATCGCCTTGCAGAACGACGATTTCATCGGCGTTCGTTTCTACAACACCGGCAACAATGGCGTGAGTGCCAATACCTCGGGCCGCACCGACCTGGGTGGCCGGGTCGACACCACGCTGGCCAACGTCAGCCTGACATCCCGCCCGATCACCAACCTCTCGCTGCTCGGCAACCTGCGCTACGAAGAACGCCACGACAAGACGAAAGTCGCCCCGTATATCACCACCCTGGGCGGCACCGGGGCGGCGCCCGTGCTGAGCAACCTGACCGGCACGTCGACGACGGACGGTTTCAACGAACCGCGCTCACTGACCAACTGGTCGGGCAAGGTCGAAGCGAGCTACGCCTTGCCGCAGGGCTACCGGGTGACCGGTGGCGTCGAGTACGACTCGAAGGAGCGCAGCGTTTCCGGCGTACGCGTCGTCGGTTACCGCGAAAAGGTTGAAGAAAACACCTATCGCCTCGAACTGAAACGTGCCATGGCCGAAACCCTGACCGGATCGCTCGCCTACCTGTACAGCGACCGGACGGGGAGCGATTACCGGAATCTGGTCACCCTGAACGGCGTCAATTCGTACCCGACCTACAGCGGAACGCTCAGTTGCGGCCAGGCCATCCCGGCGGCCCAGCTGCAAGTCAGCCGTTGCGGGCTGCTCCAGCCGATCTACATGGCTGACCGGGAACGCCAGAAGATCCGCTTCATCAGCGACTGGACTCCTTTCGACCAACTCTCCCTGCAACTGATGATCGAGGGGGCCAGCGACAACTACGGTAATGGCCGGGGGACACCGGATATCGGCGTGCGTCGCGGCGACGCCAAGCTGGTTTCGCTGGATGCCAGCTACCAGGCGACGGAGCGCTGGAAGTTCAACACCTGGCTCTCGCGTACCGAAAGCAGCATCGACCAGGCGACGATTGCTTCGGTGACGGCAATGTCCAACGCCGGTGCAATCGTCTGGTCATCGCGCCAGAAGAACACCGTCGACTCGCTGGGCATCGGCACGCGCGGAACGCTGCCCAAGGGAATCGAGATCGGTGCCGACCTCATTTATGCCTATGACAAGACCAGCTACCGCATGTCGAACGAGCGTTACGCCGCCTTTTCGACCGCGACTTCTCCCGGCGCCATGCCGGACATCAGCTACCGCCAGCAGACGCTGCAACTGTTCGGCATCTACCCCGTCGACAAGCGCCTGAGCGTCCGCCTCGACTACATTCTCGACCACCGGAACATCGACGACTGGACCTGGAGCAACTGGGTCTATACCGACGGCACCCGGGTCGTCGTCAATCCCGACAACACGGTTCACTTTGTCGGCCTATCGATGCGCTACACCTTCCAGTAAACAAAAATGAAACCGTCTGCCATTTCATTCAAGCCGGGTTTTCTGGAAGGCTTGTACAACGTCAAGATCTGGATACGTCTGGTCGTTTCGATTGGCTTGATGCTGAGCCTGGCCTGGGGCGGGATGATCTACTGGACCGTCCATCAACAGCGAAATCTGGCGTTTCATCAGGCCAGGGACCTGGCGATGAGCGTCAACCAGCTGACCATGGCCAACCTGCTGTTCATGAAGGTCACCAAGACCATCAAGAAACGCAATGTCTACTACGACCAGGTCCGCCAGTCGGAAGCGGTCAAGGATCTGCGCATTATTCGCGGCGCCGGCGTCATTCATGAAATGGGCGATGGCGACGAGAACGAGATGAATCCGAACGCGCTCGAGAAACAGGTTCTCGAGAACGGGAAGGTTCTTTTCCAGGAGGCGGTCGATCCCAAGCACGGCCCCGTCCTGCTCGCCATTTTCCCGGCCATTGCCTCCAAGAACTATCTGGGACGCGATTGCCTGGAATGCCATGAAGAAGCCAAGGAAGGCGAGATTCTTGGCGTCGTCTCGATGAAGGTCACCCTCTCCGACCTCGAGGAGTCGGTGTCCGAATCGCGGACCAATCTGATCCTGGCCACCATCCTGATTTCCCTGCCCCTGCTCTTCTTCATCTTCATCTTCGTGCGCAGCTTCGTGACCAGGCCGCTGGCGGTCATGGCCTCGAACCTGGCAGCCATTGCCAATGGCGAGGGCGATCTGCGCAGCCGCCTGCCGGTTCGTGGCACGGACGAAGTCGGTGAGGCGTCGATCGCCTTCAACTCGATGATGGAAAAGTTGCAGACCCTGATCAACCAGATCAACTGTATTGCCTCCCGCGTCGCCCAGTCGGCGGTCTGCCTGCGCAGTCGCACCGGTGAAGTGGCCAAGGGCTCGGTCGCCCAGCGGGAACAATCGGAAAACGCCGCCGCGGCCCTCGACGAGATTGCCGTGGCCGTCTCCAGTGTCAGCCAGTCCTGTGCCCAGGTGCACGAACTGACCCGGGACAGCCAGAAGCGCACGATGGAAGGCAAGGAAAGCCTGGCCTACCTGCAGAGCCAGGTGAATCTGGTCGAAAAGGCGGTTGGCGATATCGCCCAGAAGGTCGAGCGCTTCGTCGCCAGCACCGTGTCGATCACCCGCATGACGCAGGAGGTCAAGGACATTGCCGACCAGACCAACCTGCTCGCCCTGAATGCCGCCATCGAGGCCGCCCGGGCCGGCGAGATGGGACGCGGCTTTGCCGTGGTGGCCGACGAGGTCAGGAAGCTGGCCGAGAAGTCCA
This sequence comes from Pseudomonadota bacterium, assembly GCA_018261895.1. GTDB lineage: Bacteria > Pseudomonadota > Gammaproteobacteria > Burkholderiales > Rhodocyclaceae > Azonexus. The sequence continues at coordinate 10,499 of JAGTRT010000003.1, read as the reverse complement.
GTCGTTCGGCCAGCCAGATCGACACGCTGACCACCGAACTGGGCACCGAATCGGATCAGGTCCGCCATGCCCTGCAGCACGGCCTGGGCGTCCTGGCCTCGAGCCACGATTCGATGTCGGAAGTCGCGAATGTCCTCGACGGCGCCGCAATTTCGGTCAATCATGTGGCGCAGGGCATGGCCGCCGTGCACGATGCGACCGAACAGCAGAACCAGGCATCCGGTCTGGTCTCGGCGCAGGTCGACTCGATTGCCAGCCTGGCCAACGAGAACGGCAATGTCATCGAAGCCATGAACGAATCCATGCAGGAACTGAGTCATTTGGCCCAGACCCTGGAACAAGAACTAAGCCGGTTCAAGACCTGAACCCGGGGAGACTGCATTGCGCAAGGTACTGGAAGCAAGCGAACGTCGAAAACGGCGCGATCCGGAAATCAAGGTCTGGGATCGCTTCGTTCGCATTCACCACTGGCTGCTCGTACTCGCCTTCGCGACGCTCTATTTCGAATCGAAGAAGTTTCCGCTCCACCCCTACGCCGGCTACCTGATCTGCATCCTGCTGCCGATGCGGATCTTCTGGGGTTTCAAGGCCAAGGGCGCCGCCCGCTTCTCGAGCTTCCTGTATTCCCCCAGGGAGACCCTGGCCTATTTCCTCGAGGCCCTGCGCGGCAAGGCGTCGTATTACTACAGCCACAACCCGCTCGGCGCCGCCATGGTCTACGCGCTGATTGCCAGCCTGGGCGCGACCTGCCTGCTCGGCCTGCTGGCCTACAGCGCCAGCCAGCAACTGGGCCCGTTTGGCGCCCGCGTGCCGGCCGATTGGGAGGATATCCTGATCGAATGGCACAGCCGCTGCGGGCATGCCGTTGCCCTGCTCGTCTGCGGCCACCTTTTCGGCGTCCTGTGGGCGGCCCGCCTGCACCGGGAGAACTACGTCCTGGCCATGCTGACCGGACTACGCCGCATTCCCCGGGCCATTCCCCTGCCCCCCGGCGCCAGTCACCCCGAGGCTCCGAAGGACGAAAGCCTGTTCCGGCAAAAGATCATGAACTGGCTGAACTTCAAGTGGCCATTTGTCGGCACGCTGATCCTGATGGGCCTCCTGGCGCTTGGTTTCCTGTTGCCGATCATTCATTTCCTGACCGGCCTCAACAAGATTTTGCCCGCCTACTGAGTTTTCCCGGGGGGATGGTCTGTCTCTTGCTATGACTATAGTAATAGTCACTCAGAGCACAACCATCATGACCCAAACTCTCACCAAATCCATCAAGCCTTCCCAAGATCCGCTGGGCGATTACATCGTCGGCGTCAGCCAGTTGCCGGGCAAACTGCACCAGATCGCTGATAACCAACGTCAAATCGCCGGCAGCCTCGGCCGTGCCGTCATTGCCTTGCGCTCGATGGCCGCGCTGAACAAGGGACGGAGCTATCCCGAAACGAAGAATTTGACTCCCATTACCGGGAACGTTTCGGCATCCTGTTAAGCAGGCCAAGGCCATGACCCAATATCGCACCGCGCCGATTTGCTGGAATCAGGATTACAGCGTCGGCGTCGACATACTGGACCGCCATCATCAGACACTGGCCTCCCTGATCAACCAGCTCGCCGAGCGCACCGAGGACAACATCAAGTCGGAAAAAATGGTCGATATCCTCACGGCGCTGGTCAGCTACGCCGAATACCATTTCCGCCACGAAGAAGATCTCATGGCCGCAGCGGGTTACGTCGACCTGGAAAACCATCGGCTTGAACACCGCCATTTCTGCGAAATCATTGCCGAAACCTGTTACGGCGCGACCCTGGGCATCGTCGGGGTCAAGGAATTGTTCAGCTACCTGACACGCTGGTGGCGGAACCATATCCTCCTCGAGGACATGAAATACAAGCCCTACCTGGCCAACACGCCGGAAACCGAGGCGGCATGACCCGAAACGCCGCGCTGTTTGCCCTGACGGCCCTGTGCTGCGGCCAGTTCGCCATGGCGCAAACCATGGTCCCCAAGCTCGACCAGGATGGCCGCAAGGGCGAGGTCGCCCGCCAGGCCAAACAGAAGGCGGCCGAACGCTTCAATGCCATCGACAAGAATCAGGATGGCCGCCTTTCGCCGGAGGAAGTGGCGCAGGACGCCCCCTACCTCGCCGAAAAGTTCAGCGAGCGCGACCTCAACCGCGACGGCTTTCTGAGCTGGGAAGAATACGTCGGCCACAGCCGCTGGGAACGTTAAACCGCCCATGGACATGATTGAAACCCCGATCCGCACCGCCAGTTCCACGACCCCGCCCGCCGCCCCGCCCATCGCGGACGTCCGGCTCTCGCTCGAGCAATGGAGCCGACTCGACATCGAGACGACGGCCAGCCGACTGGCTGCCATCGCCCACCCCCTGCGCCTGGCCATCGTCTGCCTGCTTGCCGAGGGCGAACGTTCGGTCGGCGACATCAGCGAGGCGATCGGCACATCGCAACCGAACGTGTCGCAACACCTGACCCTAATGCACAACCGCAAACTGGTGCGCAGCCGGAAGGAGGCCAATCGCGTCTTCTATTCGCTCAGCGACGACAAGATCATCGCGTTGCTGCCGCTCATTTGCTGCGTGGCCAAGGTGCCCGAACACCCGAACTGACATTTCGAATTTGGCCATTTTTTCCGGTTGACCGTCAAAGGCCCGCTTTACGCCGGAAACCGGCCCGCTTTACGCAAAACGACATCATCTCCCGCCATGAACGCACCTGCCCTGCCCCCCGAACTGCCTTCGACCCGCGCCACCCCGTGGACCATCGACCACGCCGAAACGCTGTTCGCCCAGCCCTTCATGGATCTCGTCTGGCAAGCCCAGGCCATCCATCGCCTGAACTTCGACCCCAATGCGATCCAGCGTTCGGCCCTGTTTTCGATCAAGACCGGCGGCTGTTCGGAGGATTGCAAATACTGCTCCCAGTCGGCCCGGCACGGCACCGCCGTCGAACGCGAACCGCTCAAGCCGATCGCTGAGGTACTCGCCGCCGCCGCGGAAGTGAAGAAAAAAGGCGCCACGCGCTTCTGCATGGGCGCCGCCTGGCGCAACCCGAAGGAAAAGGACCTCGATGCCGTGGTCGACATGGTCGAGCAGGTCAAGGCCATGGGGCTGGAAACCTGCCTGACGCTCGGCATGCTCAAGCCCGGGCAGGCTGAACGACTGAAAGCGGCTGGCCTGGATTTCTACAACCATAACCTCGACACCGACGCCGCGTACTACCCGCAGATCGTGACCAGCCACACCCACGCCGACCGCATCGAGACCATCGACCGGGTGCGCCAGGCCGGCATCAAGATCTGCTCCGGCGGCATCGTCGGCATGGGCGAAACCCGCCGCCACCGGGCCGGGCTGCTCGTCCAGTTCGCCAACATGAAAACGCCGCCGGAATCGGTGCCGATCAATCATCTGGTCGCCATCCCCGGCACGCCGCTCGCCGACTGCCCGCCGCTCGACCGCTTCGAATTCGTGCGCACCATCGCCGTCGCCCGCATCCTGCTGCCCCGCGCCTTCATCCGCCTCTCGGCCGGCCGGCGCGAGATGAGCGAGGAACTTCAGGCCCTCTGCTTCCTGGCCGGCGCCAATTCCATTTTCTACGGCGAAGAACTCCTGACCGCCGAAAACCCGTCGATGAGCGCCGACGACGCCCTGTTCGAGAAACTGGGACTACAGGCGATTTGACCGGGCCAGCCGGTCACGCTGGACTACAGCGGTAGCTCGGCCTGCACGGCCGCCGGCGAGGCGCCCACGGCGCTGGCCGGCAGCAAGGTGCTGGCGCGAACGCCGAGTAGACGAATACGCTGATCCAGCGCCACCCGTTTCAGGCACTCCCCCGCTGCCTTGCGGATCTCGCGGCCATCGGCGGTCGGCGCCGGCAAGGTGATGTCGCGCGTCACCGCCTGGAAATCGGCGTAACGCAGCTTGATGCCGATGGTCCGGGCGACGTAGCCCTTGCGGTGCAGATCGTCGGCGACGCGCAGGCAGATGCTGGTGAAGGCTTCCGACAGCTCGGCCCGGTCCTGGCGGACATGCAGGTCGCGCTGAAAGGTGCTCTCCCGGCTGATCGATTTCGGCTCACGCGCCGTCTTGATCGGACGCTCGTCGATGCCATGCGCCACCTCGTGCAGCCACGTCCCCATGGTTCGCCCGAAATGGCGGACCAGCCGTTCGACCGGCGTTGCTGCCAGTTCGCCGATGGTCACGATGCCCATCTGCGCCAGCCGCTCGTTGGCCTTGGGGCCGATGCCGTTGATCTTCCGGGCTGCCAGCGGCCAGATGCGCGCGGGAATGTCGGCCAGCCCGAGCAGCGTGATGCCATCCGGCTTGTCGAGATCGGAGCAGATCTTGGCCAGCAGCTTGTTCGGCGTGATGCCGATCGAACAGCTCAGGCCGGTCGCCTCGAACACCGCCTGCTTGATGCGCCGGGCCAGCGGCAGGCTCTCCTCGTCAATTTCCGTCAGATCGATGTAGATCTCGTCGATCCCGCGATCCTCGATACACGGCGCAATGCTGGCGACCGCCGCCTTGAAGCGGCGCGAATACTCCCGGTAGGCCTCGAAATTGGCCGGCAGAAGAATCGCGTCCGGCGCCAGTTGCGCCGACTTCATCAGCCCCATGGCCGAAAACACCCCCAGCGCACGCGCTTCGTAGGTCGAGGTCGTGACCACACCGCGCCCCGCGTAATCCCGCAATCGGGCAAAGGTATGGCTCCCGTCAGGCTGCCTTACGGGCTGATGCACGCTGCGCCCGCCCACTACCACCGGCTGCCCGCGCAGTTCCGGATAATGCAGCAGCTCGACCGATGCAAAGAAGGCATCCATGTCGAGATGGGCGATGCGCCGCTGGCGGATAGGGACTGAATTCATGACTGGATGAATATACAGAATATCAAGCATTCAAAAAAGCAGCCACGGCGCCTGAAAACAGGCGAAAAAAATGGCCGCTCAGGGCGGCCGAAGTACCTCAGAGGACGGGTATCGCTCAGTGCTTGAGGAAATCGAGCACCATGCGGTTGAACTTCTCGGCATGCTCCCACTGCGCCCAATGACCGCAGCGGTTGAAGATATGCAGTTCAGCATTCGGCATGCCCCAGATCAGGCGCAGACCGACATCCATCGGCACGAAACGGTCGTCGCGCCCCCAGATGACCAGCGCCGGCGCCGTCACTTCGCCCAGGCGATGGCCGTAGTCGGGGAACTGCTTGGGATTGGCGGCAAAGCTCTTGACGAAATTCTCCAGGTGATCGCGGCGGGACAGCATGTTGTTCAAACGCGCCTGGTAGAGATCCTCGGTCAGGCTGCTCGCATCGAACACGAAGACGGCCATCATTTTCTTGAGATTCTCTATGGTCGGGTCGCGGTAAAGCGCCTGGATCAGCTTGATGCCTTCGGTCGGCATGGGCACGAACTGGCTCGGCCCACCGGTGCCGCCGCCCATCAGGACCAGCTTGCCGACCTGGGCCGGATAGCTCAACGCAAACGCCACCGCGCTGTGCCCACCCATCGAGTTGCCGATGATGTGCACCTTGCTCAGGCCGAGCGCATCGAGCAGCCCCTTCAGCGAGCGGGCATTGAGGTCGGAGCGCGAGCCCGTGCACACGATCGGATCGCTCTTGCTCCATCCCGGGCAGTCCATGAGGATGACGCGGTAGCCGGCCGCCACGAGCGGCTCGACGTTGCGGTTGAAATTGGCCCAGCCACTGGCACCGGGGCCGGAGCCGTGCAACATGACGACCGTCTCGCTGCCGCTGCCGCAATCGTTGTAGTGCAGCTGCAATTCCTGCTCGCCGTCCTTGATGCGGACAAACTTGCTGGTGGCGGCCTCGGTCAGGGGGGTTGTGCTCATACGCTGCTTCCTTCCATGAAAATTGTGGGGGTCAGTTGCCGAAGGGGCGCGGACCAAAACCGATCGGTGCCGGTGCGCACTCGACCAGACGCGAGAAGAGCGCCGAGAAATCCTCCGCCGCGCCGTCCTTGCCCGATTTGGTCTGCATTTCAGCGCGAAATGCCGCATCCAGCTCGACCCAGTCATCAGCTGTCAGATGCGTCCGCAGCAAGGGCAGAACCTCGTCCTCCTCGAGCATCATGTGCTCCCGGTAGAACTCGGCGTAGATATCGAAAGCCTGGGCAAATTCCTTGAACCGGCCATGATCGGCCACATAGCTGGCCAGCGCGCCTTCCAGCGCCGCCATGCGTTGCGGCGCAGCGGCGTGCTGCTGGCCGAGCTTGGCCAGGGCCTCGGCCCCCTCTCCGGTGCGTTCCGGCAAACGCCGGAACAGCAGGTCTTCCTTCGGGTGGTGGCGTTTCTCGGCATAGGCATCGAGGTAATGCACCATGGCCTGAAAGAGCTTGATGTCGGCCTCGAGCCTGCCGGCCGAAATTTCCTTGAGCATGAAGCGGATGGCATGCAGGATGGCGGCCAGCGACTGATGCTCCTCGCCGATGATGTGAAGTGCTTCCATATCTGTTCTCCAATCGCTGTCAGGTCGACAGCAGTTCCTGGTGCTTGCTCGCCAGGCCGAGGTAGCTCTCGATGACGCGCGGGTCGTTGCGCAGCATCTCCGCTTCGCCGTGCATCTTGACCGCCCCGTTTTCCAGCACATAGGCGTAGTCGGCGACCTGCAGCGCAGCGCGCGCATTCTGTTCGACGAGCAGAATCGAGACGCCACGCCGGCGCAGTTCGGCGATGATGCGGAAGATCTCGCGCACGATGAGCGGCGCCAGACCGAGGCTGGGTTCGTCGAGCATGAGCAGCTTGGGCTTGGCCATCAGGGCGCGACCGACCGCCAGCATCTGGCGTTCGCCGCCCGACATCGTGCCGGCCGCCTGCAGACGGCGTTCCTTGAGACGCGGGAAGAGTGCATAGACCTCTTCCATGGTTTCAAGGTGGTCGCGATGGCCATGCCGGTTGCGCTGGAAGGCGCCGAGCAGCAGGTTGTCCTCGATGCTCATGGTGCCGAACAGCTCGCGCTTTTCCGGCACCAGGTTCATGCCGCGGACGACCATGCGCTCGACTTCCGGCACCTGTTCGATGCTGCCGTCGAAGGCAACCTGACCGGAAGACGGCAGCAGGCCCATGATCGCCGACAGGGTCGTCGTCTTGCCGGCGCCGTTCGGACCGATGACGGTGACGATCTTGCCCTCGCCGACTTCCAGGCTGATCTTGCTGACCGCCTCGACCTTGCCGTAGGCGACCGAGAGGTCTTTGACTTCCAGTACATTGGCCATGTCAGACCCCTCCCAAATAGGCTTCGAGCACGGCCGGATCCTTCTGGATTTCCTCCGGCAGGCCCTCGGCGATCTTTTCGCCGAATTCCATGACCACCACGCGGTCGACGAGGCTCATGACGAAATCCATATCGTGCTCGACGATAAGCACGGCCATGCCTTCCGACTTGAGGCGCTTGAGCAGTTCGGCGAGCGCCTGCTTCTCCTTGAGGCGCAAACCGGCGGCCGGCTCGTCGAGAAGCAGCAGGCAGGGATCGGAAGCCAGGGCACGGGCGATTTCGAGAATGCGCTGTTGACCAAGGGCCAGGCTGCCAGCCTCGACATGCATGAATTCGCCCAGTCCGACGCGTTCGACCTGAATCGCCGCTTCGCGCAGGAGGCGTGCCTCTTCTTCCCGATCCAGACGCCAGGCGGCCGGCAGGACGCTCTTGCTGCCGCGCATGTGGGCGCCGATGGCGACATTTTCCAGCACACTCATATTGGGCAGCAGGCGAACGTGCTGGAAGGTCCGGCTCATGCCGAGCGCCGCGATTTCCCGCGAGCTGTGGCCGGCCACCGGCTTGCCGCGGAACAGCACCTCGCCGGAAGTCGGCGTATCGACACCGGAAAGCTGGTTGAACATCGTGCTCTTGCCAGCGCCGTTCGGGCCGATCAGCGCCAGGATCTCGCCGGCTTCGACGTGCAGGCTCATGTTGTTGTTGGCAACCAGACCGCCGAACTTGCGTGTCACGGCCTTGGCTTCGAGAATCACCTCGCCATGCGGCGGCTGGGCTTTCTTCGGCAGCGCTTCGGCGGTGGCATCGATCACTTTCGGGTCGATGCGCACCGGCACCAGTCGGGCGAGCAGCGGCCACAGACCATCGCGTGCCCGGTGCAGGAGGACGATCATCATGAGGCCGAAAACGATGGTTTCGTAATTGCCGGCCGAGCCGAACAGCTTGGGCAGGATATCGCCCAGCCACTGTTTGAGGACGGTAATCACCCCGGCGCCGACCAGCGCGCCCCAGACCTGCCCGGCACCACCGACAACGGCCATGAACAGGTACTCGATGCCGATGTGCAGGCCGAAAGGCGTCGGGTTCACGAAGCGTTGCAGGTGGGCGTAGAGCCAGCCGGCGGCGCAGGCATGCAGCGCGGCGATGACGAAGATCACCATGCGTGCCCGCGAAGTATCGACGCCCATCGCCTCGGCCATCACCATGCCGCCCTTCAATGCGCGGATAGCGCGGCCTTCGCGCGAATCGAGCAGGTTCTTGGTCGTGAACAACGCGGCCAGCACGAAGGCCCAGACCAGATAGTAGAAATAGCGGTTGTCGACCAGTTCGAAGCCGAAGAGGTTGATCGGCGGCAGGTTGGACAAGCCGGCGTGACCGCCAAGGAATTCCATGTTGCCGAACAGGAAGAACAGGCTGATCCCCCAGGCCATGGTCCCGAGCGGCAGATAGTGGCCGGACAGCTTGAGGGTGACCGAACCGAGGATCACGGCCACCGTCGCCGTCAGCACCAGTCCGACGACCAGCGCCGCCCACGGCGAACCGCCGGCGAAGCCGATCCACGAGGGCAGCTCGGCCGAGGTGGTCAGCCAGGCCGTCGTGTAGGCGCCAAGGCCGACGAAAGCAGCCTGCCCGAAGGAGGTCAGACCACCGACGCCAGTCAGCAGGACGAGGCCGATTGCGACCAGGGCCGACAGGCCGACGTAATTGAGCAGCGTGACGTAGAACTCGGGCAGCGCCAGGGGTGCGAGCAAGAGCAGGCCAAGAAAGACGGCCAGCACCACACGCGGGCTGATCCAGCCGTCACGCCGGGCCGTCGTCACGACATGCGCCGTTTCCTCTTCCTCGACATGGTGCGTCGACCACGACAGCCAGATGAGCACCGGGATGATCAGCGTGAACACCAGCACATCCTTGAAGGCGCTGGCCCAGAAGGACGAGAAGGATTCGAGCAGGCCGACGATGATGGCACCCGCCGCGGCCAGCGGGTAGCTGGCCAGGCCGCCGATAATGGCGGCGACGAAGCCCTTGAGACCAACGAGGAAGCCGCTGTCGTAGTAAACAGTGGTCAGCGGCGCGACGAGCAGCCCGGACAAGGTGCCGATCAGCGCCGCGAAGAAGAAGGTCTGGCGACCGGCCAGCGCCGGCGAGATGCCCATCAAGCGCGCGCCGTTGCGGTTGATCGCCGTGGCGCGCAGGGCCTTGCCGGCCAGCGTGCGGTCGAAGTACAGGTACAGCCCGACGATGAGCAGCAAGGACGCCAGCAGGACGACGAGGGTGTGCCCGCCGACCATGAGCGAACCGATCTCGAGCTGCGCATCGCTGAACGGCGCCGTGCGCGAGCCTTCCGGCCCGAAGATGAGCAGGCCGAGACCGACCATGAGCAGGTGCAGCGCCACCGAGATGATGAGCAGGATCAGAACCGGCGCTTCGGCCACCGGCTGGAACGCGACGCGGTAGAGCATCGGCCCCATCGGCACGACGACGGCCAGGGTCAACAGCGCCTTCACCACATGCGGCAAGTCCTGCAACGGCAGGAACCAGAGCAGCCCGAGGGCAGCCAGCGGATAGGCCAGGTTCCAGAGCAGCGACTTGCCAAGCTGGCGTCGCCCGGGCTTCGAATCGATGATGTCTGCCGCCAGCGTCAGCACGCCAGCCCCGAGCAGCAGCCAGACGGTGCCAGGAAAATGCCCTCCTTCCAGGGCGGCCATGGTGAGGGCGCCCCAGGCGAGAAACTCGCCCTGCGGTATGAAGATGATGCGGGTGACCGCAAAAACAAGCACCAGCGCCAGCGCCAACAAGGCGTAGACGGCGCCATTGGTGACGCCATCCTGGGCCAGTAAAGCAAATATTTCGGCATCCATGGAGGACTCCTGTGGTCCCGTAACACGCCGTCAGGGCGTGTTACGGTCAACCGGAAAAAACGGCCAAAAATGAAAACGGAGCGAGCCGTGTACGCCTGAGATCAAACGGTCAATCCCCGTTCTCTAGCCATGGTGATGGCGGTGTCTTCGATCATGTCCTCCTGCCCGCCGACCATGCCGCGACGGCCGAGCTCTACCAGGATGTCCCGCGCCGGCACGCCGTACTTGGCAGAAGCCCGTTTGGCAAAGAGCAGGAAGGAGCCATAGACGCCGGCATAACCGAGCGTCAGTGCATCGCGGTCGATGCGGATCGGGAAGTCCATGATCGGCACGACGAGGTCTTCGGCGACATCGGTGATCTTGGCGACGTCGACACCGGTTTCGATGCCCATCAGGCTGCACACG
>JAGTRT010000056.1 GCA_018261895.1 Pseudomonadota bacterium | reverse complement strand
CACGCCGGCAGCGCCAGCGCGGATCATGGCCTTCATCAGTTCGTAGGCGTTCAGCACGCCGCCGAAACCGGCTTCAGCGTCAGCAACGATCGGCAGGTGGTATTCAACGTGGCCGGCATCGCCAGCGTTGATGTTCTTGGACCACTGGATTTCGTCTGCGCGGTTGAAGGCATTGTTGATGCGCTCGACAACCTTCGGCACGGAGTCAACCGGGTACAGCGACTGGTCCGGGTACATGGCGGCGTACTCGTTGTTGTCGGCAGCAACTTGCCAGCCGGACAGGTAGATGGCCTTGATGCCAGCCTTGGCCTGTTGCACGGCTTGACCGCCGGTCAGGGCGCCCAGGCAGTTGACGTACGGGGTGTTGTTGACCAGATCCCACAGCTTTTCGGCACCGCGACGGGCCAGGGTGTGTTCGACCTGGAAGGAGCCGCGCAGACGAACGACGTCAGCAGCGGAGTAGCCGCGCTTGATGCCTTTCCAGCGGGGGTTTTCAGCCCAGTCTTTTTCGAGGGCGGCGATTTGCTGTTCGCGAGTGCTCATGTGAATTCCTCAGAGATATGGTTTGGGGTAACGACGCCAAACCCGTGTTGTCCGGTGCAGCGTCGATGGGAGAAAGTATAGAGACTTTTTTGCGGGGCAGCAATAGTCTTATATAAGACATAAGACATTTTTTTATTTAATAAAAACAGCGAATTACATTCGATATTTCACGATGCAAAACGCTGTTTGGTTTTGTGAAATGAAATTGCGTTGCGTCAGCACAAGGGCTTGCTGCTGACCAGAACGCCATCCTCGTCCACGTAGATGAATTCGCCCGGATTGAAGGTGACACCGCCGAAAGTCACGGCCACGTTTTTGTCGCCAATGCCCTTCTTCAACGTCTTCTGCGGGTGGGTGTTCAGTGCGCGCACGCCGATGTCGATGCCGTTGATGTCGCCGGAGTCACGGATGCAGCCGTAGACGACGGCGCCCGCCCAGCCATTCTTGGCGGCGAGGATGGCCAGCTGATCCCCGACCAGGGCGCAGCGCAGCGAGCCGCCACCATCGATGACCAATACCTTACCCTGGCCGTTCTCGCCGAATACTTCGCGGACTAGCGAGTTGTCCTCGAAAATCTTGAGCGTGACGATTTCGCCCGAAAAGCTGGTGCGGCCGCCGTAGCGCTGGAACATGGGAGCAACGACACGAACGGATTTGCCCAGTTCGCTCTCGAATTCGTCGCAAAGATCGGGGGTCTTGAAGGTCATGCGGGTATCCTCGAAATAAAAAAGCCGTGCAATGTTGCACGGCTTTCGGGGTGGATGGCAATCGTCAGACGGTGGCTTCGGCTTTTTCTTCCTCGAAGACGAGCTTGATCTTGCCTTCCTTGTCGAGGTCGACGGTGACACGACCGCCGTTGGCCAGCTTGCCGAACAGCAGTTCGTCAGCCAGCGCGGAGCGAATCGTGTCCTGGATCAGACGCGCCATCGGACGGGCACCCATGAGCGGATCGAAACCCTTCTCGGCAAGCATTTCCTTGATCGCTTCGCTGAAATGCGCCTCGACCTTCTTCTCGTGCAACTGTTCCTCCAACTGCATGAGGAACTTGTCGACGACGCGCAGGATGATGTCGTGGTCCAGCGGGGCGAAGGAAATGGTGGCGTCCAGGCGATTCCGGAATTCCGGGGTGAACAGGCGCTTGATCTCCGCCATCTCGTCGCCCGTCTGCTTCGAGTTGGTGAAGCCCATGCTCGACTTCTGCAGATCGGCGGCGCCCGCGTTGGTCGTCATGATGATGACCACGTTGCGGAAATCGGCCTTGCGACCGTTGTTGTCGGTCAGCGTGCCGTGATCCATCACTTGCAGCAGGATGTTGTAGATGTCCGGGTGGGCCTTCTCGATTTCATCGAGGAGTAGCACGGTGTAGGGCTTCTTGGTGATGGCCTCGGTAAGCAGGCCGCCCTGGTCGAAACCGACGTAGCCCGGGGGCGCACCGATCAGGCGAGAAACCGCGTGGCGTTCCATGTATTCGGACATGTCGAAACGCTGCAGTTCGATACCCAGCGCGTAAGCCAGTTGCTTGGCCACCTCGGTCTTGCCGACGCCGGTCGGTCCGCTGAACAGGAATGATCCGATGGGCTTGCCCGGATTGCCAAGACCGGAACGGGCCATCTTGATCGCCTTGGCCAGCGCGTCGATGGCCTTGTCCTGGCCGAAGACGACCGCCTTCAAGTCACGATCGAGATTCTTGAGCGCACCGCGGTCGTCCAGCGTGACGTGCTGCGATGGGATGCGGGCAATCTTGGCGACGATTTCCTCGATGTCGGTCTTGTTGATGACCTTCTTTTGCTTCGATTTCGGCAGGATGCGCTGGGCGGCACCGGCTTCGTCGATCACATCAATGGCCTTGTCGGGCAGATGGCGGTCGGTGATATAGCGCGCCGACAGCTCGACAGCCGACGAGATTGCCGTCGCCGAGTACTTGATGCCGTGATGAGCCTCGAAACGGGCCTTCAATCCCTTGAGGATTTCAACCGTTTCGGCCACCGAAGGCTCATTGACGTCGATTTTCTGGAAGCGGCGGGACAGCGCGCTGTCCTTCTCGAAAATGCCGCGGAATTCCGTGTAGGTCGTGGCGCCGATGCACTTGAGCTGGCCAGAGGACAGCGCCGGCTTGAGCAGGTTCGAGGCATCGAGCGTGCCGCCCGAAGCCGACCCGGCACCGATCAGCGTGTGAATTTCGTCGATGAACAGGATGGCATGCGGGTTGTCCTGCAGTGCCTTGAGGACGCCCTTGAGGCGTTGCTCGAAATCGCCACGGTATTTCGTGCCGGCGAGCAGCGAGCCCATGTCCAGCGAATAGACATTGGCCTTGGCTAGGATTTCCGGGACATCGCCCTCGACGACCTTGCGCGCCAAACCTTCGGCGATGGCCGTCTTGCCAACGCCCGCTTCGCCGACCAGCAGCGGATTGTTCTTGCGGCGGCGGCACAGCGTCTGGATGACGCGTTCCAGTTCCTTGTCGCGGCCAATCAGCGGGTCGATCTTGCCCTGCAGCGCCAGCGCGTTGAGGTTGATCGTGTATTGCTCCAGCGGACCGGCTTCGCCCTTTTCGCCTTCCGTCTCGACCTCGCCTTCCGGCGTCGCCTTGGGTTGCTGCGGCACCTTGCTGATGCCGTGGGAAATGTAATTCACCACGTCCAGACGCGTCACGCCCTGCTTCTGCAGGAAATACACAGCGTGCGAATCCTTCTCGCCGTAGATGGCGACCAGAACATTGGCCCCATTGACTTCCTTCTTGCCGGAAGACTGGACATGCAGGATGGCGCGCTGGATGACGCGCTGGAAACCGAGCGTCGGCTGCGTATCGATGTCGTCCTCACCGGAAACCGTGGGGGTGTGCTCATCGATGAAATTGGTCAGATCCTTGCGCAGCGTATCGGTCTTGGCGCCACAGGAGCGCAAAGCCTCGGCGGCGGATGGATTGTCGATCAGCGCCAGCAGCAGGTGTTCGACGGTAATGAACTCGTGGCGTTTTTGACGCGCCTCGACGAAGGCCATGTGCAAGCTGACTTCGAGTTCCTGGGCAATCATCAGTTTTCCTCCATGATGCAGGCAAGCGGGTGCTGGTGCTGGCGTGCGAATGCAATGACCTGTTCAACTTTGGTTGCAGCGATATCCCGCGGAAAAATCCCGCAGACGCCGCGACCTTCGTTGTGAACTTTGAGCATGATTTGCGTTGCTTGTTCAGTATCCAGAGAAAAAAAACGTTGAAGAACGGCAATGACGAAATCCATGGGCGTGTAATCGTCGTTCAACAACAACACTTTGTACATTTTGGGCGGGCCCAGCCTGCTGTGCTGAACCGCAAGTTGTCCGCCTTCCTGAACTTTTGTAGCCATGCGTTCGATTTTTATACAGTCCGAGTGAATCCGCAATAAGAAATATGGGGGCGTTTTTGGCAATTAACAGATCTGGCCATTGATTCATGCTTCGCAGTATTGCTGCGGCGCGGCATCGAAAATTGTTGACGACATAATTCAACTGGCGTAGAAAGCAATCGTGTTTGGCTTCTAGCTGTATCGAGGTTGCTGCAATGCACCGGGTCACTGAGTTCAAACAGGGAGTCGGGGAGACCCGTAAATTTGTTCGTTTTTTGTAAGAAAGTTGCAAACATGGCACTCGGTACTGTCAAGTGGTTCAATGATTCCAAGGGTTTTGGCTTTATCACTCCTGACGATGGCAGCGAAGACCTCTTCGCTCACTTCTCCGCCATCAACATGAATGGTTTCAAAACGCTCAAGGAAGGCCAAAAGGTCTCCTTCGACGTCGTGCAAGGCCCCAAGGGCAAGCAGGCTTCCAATATTCAAAGCACCTAAGCTGCGAATACAGAACGTTAAAAAGCCCGTCTGGTTTCAGACGGGCTTTTTTGTTGACCGGCGTTGGCTGATTTAGACCGTAATTTCGTCCTGACGGCGCTCGCCCATGTTGTCCACCCAGGCGACCGACAGCTTGTCGCCGGCCTTGATGCCGCGTGCCTTGAAGGTGAATAGCGGGTTCTTCGAGATCGACGTGTTGAGTTGCCCGTCGATGAGCGGCTTTCCATTCAGGCTGACCGTGAAGGTCTGGATGAAGTGCATCGGGAAGGTCTGACCCTTGTCGTCCTTGCGTTGCCCCGTTTCCATGGGGTGTTGCATGAGAACACGGATATCGGTGACATCGCCTTGTGGCTGGGCGCGAATCTTGATCTGTTCGGCCATGATTAACCTCCGCACCCGCCCAGCGTCACCTTGATCTCGCGGAAGGCAACGTGGGATTTTCCGTCGGCTGTCCTGGCGACGGCGCGTACGCGCGTGGTTTCGGCCATCTTGAGCTGGGCCTTGACGTAGGGCAGTGCCGGACCGCTGAATTCGATGTTCGAACACATGGGCATCGGGTTCTTGTCGGCAAAGATCGCCAGGCTGCGCGTGTTGGGAATGTTGCTGAGGATTTCGACTTCGACCTTGGCGCCGTTTTCGGCGATTTCCGGTGCGGTGATGACAATGTCGCGGGTTTCGCTGGCATTGGCGCTGCCGAAGTTTTTCAGTGCGTCATTGACGTTGCGCGCGGTGAAGGCGTTCCGGTTCCACTCGGCGGCCAGCACCCGGGTGGGCATCAACAGGCCGCAGCCGAGAAACGGCGCGAGCAGTGCGGCGGAGGCGCTGCCTTTGAGAAAGCTTCTGCGTAGTTCGATCATGATGGTTCGGGGTGATTAGTCGGCGATCCAGTGGCCGGATTTTCCGCCGGCTTTTTCAAGCAGGCGAATGTTTTCGATGCGCATGCCCCGGTCGATGGCCTTGGTCATGTCGTAGATGGTGAGGAGGCCGACCGAGGTGGCGGTCAGGGCTTCCATTTCGACACCGGTTCGGCCGAAACATTCGGCGACGACTTCGCAATGAACGGCATTGCGCGTTTCGTCGATGGTGAATTCGGCGGTGACGCGGGTCAGGGCGATCGGGTGGCAGAGCGGAATGAGGTCGCCGGTTCGTTTCGATGCCTGAATGGCGGCGATCCGTGCGATGCCCAGCACGTCCCCCTTTTGGGCCGAGCCGGAGCGGATCAGCGCGAGGGTTTCGGGCTTCATGAAAATGCTGCCGACGGCACGGGCGACGCGGGCGGTTTCCGCCTTGGCGCCAACGTCGACCATATGAGCCTGGCCGGCGCTGTCGAAGTGAGTCAGGGGTTGATTATTCACGTGAGTTACGATTGGTTACGAACTGCCGGAAGGGCTGTTTTCGGGGCTGCGGTATCATAGCACCATGCGCCTGACCCAAAGATTGATCGCCGCTTTTCTCGCCGCCTCGCTGAGCTTGCAGCCGTTGGGCGCCGAGGAACTGCCGGAGCTCGGCGATATTGCCAGCAGCGAGTTTTCGCTGGGTACCGAGAAAAAGATCGGCCAGCAGATCATGCATGAAATCCGCTGGAGGGAACCGGCCTATCTTGACGACGCGGATATCGAGGCCTACCTGAACCAGCTGGGCAATCGCCTGGCGGCGGTGAGCAGCGATCCCGGCTTCGGCTTTTATTTCTTTCCGATCAACGATCCGAATATCAACGCCTTTGCCATGCCTGGCGGTTACATCGGGGTGCATACGGGACTGATTCTTTCGGCGCAGACGGAATCGGAACTGGCCGGCGTGCTCGGGCACGAGATTTCGCACGTGACGCAGCGGCACATCGCGCGCCAGGTCTTCCAGTCGAAGCAGATCGGCATGGCGTCGATGGTGGCCATGGGGTTGGCCTTGCTGGCGGCGCGCTCGAGCGGTCAGATGGCCGGCGCGGCGATTGCCACGACGCAGGCCGGGGCGATTTCGGCGCAACTGGCGTTTTCCCGGGATTTCGAGCGGGAGGCGGATCGCCAGGGCTTCGATATCCTGCGCAAGGCAGGTTTCGACGTGCGCGGCATGGGCGTGTTTTTCGAGCGCCTGCAGAAAGCCGTGCGCCTTTACGAGAACAACGCGACGGCCTATCTGCGTACCCACCCGCTGACTGGCGAACGGCTGACCGACATGCAGAATCGCGAACAGCTGGTGCCTTACCGGCAGGTTGCGGACAGCGTCGAATTCCAGCTGGTGCGGGCCAAGGTGCGCGCGATGCAGGGGACGCCGGGCGACGCGGTCAAGGATCTCGACAAGTTGCTGCGAGAGCGGAAGTTCGCCTCGGAAGCGGCCATTCGCTATGGCCTGGCCTTTGCGCTGTATCGCTATCGGGACTGGAGCGGGGCCGAGCGGGAAATCGACACGATTCGCCGCCTCAAGGTCTCGGCGCCGATGCTGGAGCATCTGCGGGCCGACGTGCGCATTGCGCTGGGCGACGTGGCCGGCGGGCTGACGGTCTATCGCGATGCGATGGTGCGCTATCCGCTCAATCTCGGGCTGATTTACGGTTACGGCGGTGCCTTGCTCGGGGCGCGGCGCTTTGAAGACGCGCGACGTTTTGTCGAGGGGCTGCAGGGCAGCTATCCGGAGGATGTCCGTTTGCACAAGATGCGGGCGCAAAGCTATGCCGGCCTCGGGCAGCTGTCGATGCAGCATCGTGCCCTGGCCGAGGTTTTTGCCTTGCAGGGGCAGACGGCGGGCGCCATCGAGCAGTTGCAGCAGGCGCAGAAGGCCGGGGATGCCAATTTCTTCGAGATGTCGTCGATCGATGCCCGTTTGCGCGAATTGAAGCTGCGTCAGATCGAGGAACTCAAGGAAAAGCGCAATCAATAGAGGTAGAATCCTTGCTCTGATCCATTTTGCCGAATGACCATGGAATTTAATCGCGATCTCGACGTTAAGGGGCTGAACTGCCCGTTGCCCATCCTGCGGACCAAGAAGGCGCTTGCCGAGATGGAATCCGGCCAGATCCTGCGCGTGCTGGCGACCGATCCCGGCTCGTTGAAGGATTTTCCGGCGTTCGCCAAGCAGACCGGCAACGAACTGGTTGAACAAAAAGAAGAAAATCGCGTTTTCGAGTTTTACCTGAAGCGCAAATAAGCACCGAATTCACCGCATTTTTCGAGGACAGGCGGGCGCCGGAAGGTGATCCCGCCGCTTGGCGTTTCGACGGCCTGATCGACTGCCTGGAGGTGCGCGACGCCGGCTCGCTGGACGAGAGCTTGCGTCGCCTGCAGGAAGCGCCACGGTGGACGGTGGTCAGCCTCGATTATGAGTTGGGCTATCTGCTGGAGCCGGCATCGGCGCCGGCCGGGTGGCAGCCCGGGACGAAGCCGCTGGCCCGTTTCTGGCGGTTTTCGCGGCGCCTGGCGCTGACCCGGGACGAAGCCGAAGCCTGGCTGGCGGATGACGCTAACGGGATGGCCGGCATCGGCGGCCTGCAGCCGGCAATCGACGCAGAAAACTATGTTTCGACGGTCAACCGGATAAAACGCCTGATTTTCGAAGGCGACTGCTATCAGGTCAATTTCACCTTTCCATTGGAATTCAAGTGGTTCGGTTCGCCACGGGCGCTCTACGCGCGCTTGCGCGAGCAGCAGCCGGTACGCTACGGCGGCTTCATCGGCGATGCGGGCCAGGGCACGGTGTCCTTGTCGCCGGAGTTGTTTGTCGAGCGGCAGGGCGACCGGTTGGTCACCCGACCGATGAAGGGCACGGCGCCGCGCACGGCATCGCCGGAGCAACTGCGGGATTCGGTGAAGGATCGGGCGGAAAACCTCATGATCGTCGACCTGCTGCGCAACGACCTGGGGCGGGTGGCCGCGCCGGGGAGCGTCGTCGTCGACCGGCTGTTCGACATTGAGGCTTACCCGACCTTGTGGCAAATGGTGTCCGAGGTGTCGGCCGACGTCGCCGGGCGAAGCTTTGGCGAGATCCTGCACGCCCTGTTCCCCTGCGGTTCGATCACCGGGGCGCCGAAGATCCGCGCCATGCAGATCGCCGCCGAGCTGGAGTCTGGCGAGCGCGGCATCTACACCGGTGCGCTGGGCTGGCTGGCGCCGGACGGTGATTTCCGGCTCAACGTGGCGATTCGGACCTTGCAACTGGAGGCTGACGGGCAGGGGCGCCTGGGCGTCGGCAGCGGCATCGTTGCCGATTCGCAGCCGGCGGCCGAGTGGCAGGAATGCCTGCTCAAGTCGCGGTTTTTGCGCCACTGCGATCCGGGCTTGTTGCTGATCGAAACCCTGCGTCGGGAGAATGGCGTCTATCCGCGACTGCCCGGACACCTGGCGCGCCTGCGCCGGTCGGCCGAATGGCTGGGTTTTGCTTTTGACGAGGCGCGGGTGCTGGGCCAGCTCGGTGAGCAGCCGGCCGAGGGCGTCTGGCGGGTGCGGCTGACCTTGGCCAAGCACGGGGAGGTTGAGGTGCGGGCGTTTCCGCTCGGCGAGGAACCGGCCGGGCCGCGCCATGCCTTGCTGGCCGAATCGGCGATTGCCGCTGACCACCTGCTGCGTGGCCACAAGACGACGGATCGGGCGCTGTACGACGCGGCGCTCCGCTCGCTGGACGGCGACCCGCAGTGTTTCGATGTGGTTTTTCTCAACGAGCGCGGTGAAGTGGCTGAAGGCGCGCGGAGCAATGTTTTTGTCGAACGCGACGGGGTTCTGCTGACGCCGCCGCTGGTGAGCGGGGCCTTGCCCGGCGTGCTGCGGGCGGAACTGCTGGCGTCCGGACGGGCGCGCGAGGCGGTGCTTTATCCGGCCGACCTGGCCGATGGTTTCTGGCTGGGCAATGCCCTCAGGGGGCTGGTGTGGGTGGTTTTACGGTCAACCGGAAAAAACGGCCAAATTTGAAATTTGGGCTTTTTTCCCGGTTGACCGTGAGATTGCCGTTCAGTCCCGCAGCTTGCGCAGGTAGAGGCCGACCATCATGAAAATGGCGGCGCCGATGGCGTAGGTGAAGGCGCGGGCCACATCGACGTCCTGGTGGGCGATGATGACCGGCATGTCGTTCTCGATGGTGTAGCGGACGGTGGTCTGGAAATACCAGGACGAGGCCTTGACTTCATAGACGCCGTTTTCCTTCTTCCATTTCAGCCAGTTCATCGTCTCCTCGATGTCCCCGGCAGGTTCGGCCGGTTCCAGCGAAGCCAGCGTGCCCTTGGCCTTGGCCTCGGCCAGTTCGCCGTAGGCAATGCCGCAGGGCTCCTTGGTGGCGGCGCAGGTGGCGACGAGGCGGAACTGCGGTTGCCAGGCCGGGGCGGTTTTCTCCCAAGGCCACGAGGTAATGAAGGCGACGGCACAGATGCCGACGAGGCCCGAGAAGATCATCAGGGCAACGAAGACCTTGGAGAAGAAAGTGCGATTGTCTTGCATGGCTCTCTTTGCTTAGCCCAGTTTGGCTAGTTGGGGTTTGAGTTTTTCCAGCGTGGCAGAGAATTCCGCCACCCGCTGCTTTTCCTGTTCGACCACGGCCGCCGGGGCGCGCGCGACGAAGCCTTCGTTCGAGAGCTTGCCCTGGGCAATCGAAATCTGCTTTTCCAGCTTTTCGATCTCCTTCTTCAGGCGCTCCTTCTCGGCGGCGACATCGATCTCGACCTTGAGCATCAGGCGCGTCTCGCCGACCACGGCGACCGGTGCCATGGCGTCGGCCGGCATGTCATCCACGATTTGTACCTCGGAGAGCTTACCCAGAGCTTGCAGGATCGCCGCGAACTCCGAAATCTCGGCACCGCCGCCGGCGACCAGCAGTGGCATGCGCTGGGCCGGCGAGACATTCATCTCGCCGCGCAGGTTGCGGCAGGCGTAGGCCAGGGCCTTGAGGCGCTCGACCTTGGCTTCAGACGCCGGGTCGAGCTTGTACTCCTCGGCGCGCGGGTAGGCGGTCAGCATGATCGAGTCGTGCGTCTTGCGGCCGGCGATGGGGGCGACGGTCTGCCACAGCTCTTCGGTGATGAACGGAATGAGCGGATGAGCCAGGCGCAGGATGGCTTCCAGTGTGCGCACCAGGGTCCGGCGGGCACCGCGCTGCTGGGCGTCATTGCCGGTCTGGATCTCGACCTTGGCGATTTCCAGGTACCAATCGCAGAACTCGTCCCAGATGAACTTGTAGATGGCCTGGGCGACGAGGTCGAAACGGTAGTCGGTGAAGTGTTGTTCGACTTCCTTCTCGACGCGTTGCAACTGGCTGACGATCCAGCGGTCGGCGAAGCTGAATTCGAGCGGGGCATTGCCGCCGCAGGCCGGGCCGTTCTGCTGGTGTTCGAGGGCCAGGTCATGGCCTTCGACGTTCATGAGCACGAAGCGCGTGGCGTTCCACAGCTTGTTGCAGAAATTGCGGTAGCCGTCGCAGCGGTTCAGGTCGAACTTGATGTCGCGGCCGGGCGAGGCGAGGCTGGCGAAGGTG
>JAGTRT010000055.1 GCA_018261895.1 Pseudomonadota bacterium | reverse complement strand
CAAGAAAAAGAAGCGCGGTGGCGGCCTGTTCAAGCGTCGCAAGTTCTGCCGCTTCACGGCTGAAAAGGTCGAACAGATCGACTACAAGGATGTGGATGTTCTGAAGGAATTCATCCAGGAAAACGCCAAGATCATGCCGGCTCGTCTGACCGGCACCAAGGCCGGCTATCAGCGCCAGCTGGGTACCGCTATCAAGCGCGCCCGCTTCCTGGCCCTGCTGCCTTACACCGACAACCATCAATAATTTTCGGGGAGACGAAACATGCAAATCATTCTGCTCGAAAAGGTTGTTAACCTCGGTAACCTCGGCGACGTCGTCAAGGTCAAGGACGGCTACGCCCGTAATTTCCTGATTCCGCAGCGCATGGCCAAGCGTGCCACGCCGGCTGCCATGGCCGAGTTCGAAGCACGTCGTGCCGAACTGGAAAAGCTGGCCGCTGAAAAGCTGGCTGCTGCCCAGGTTGTTGCCGACAAGATGAACGGCACTGCCGTTTCGGTCGCCCGCAAGGCTGGTATGGACGGTCGCCTGTTCGGTTCCGTTGGCAATGTTGATATCGCTGAGGCCCTCAAGGCTGCTGGTTTCGATGTCGACAAGGCTGCCATCCGCATGCCGGACGGTCCGCTCAAGGCTATCGGCGAGTTCCCGCTGGATGTCGCCCTGCACACCGATGTGGTCGCCAACATCACCGTGGCTGTGGTTGCCGAGTAATCTCTGCTTCCCTACACGTCAAAAAGGCCTCGCTGATGCGAGGCCTTTTTAATTTAAACTTGCTGCCATGAATCAACGTCCGCCAAAGCCCAAAATTTCTGATTCCACGCTGGATGGCCTGCGTGTGCCGCCACACTCGATAGAAGCCGAGCAGTCGGTTCTCGGTGGCTTGCTGCTCGATAATCAGGCTTGGGATCGAATCGGCGATCTGGTCGCCGAGACCGATTTCTATCGGGATGAGCACCGGCGGATATTCCGCCAGATTCGCAAATTGCTGGACAGCGCCAAGCCGGCCGATGTGGTGACGGTGGCGGAGGCGCTCGATGCGGCCGGCGAGGGCGATCATACGGGCGGCCTGGCCTATCTTGGCGAATTGGCTGCGAACACCCCGTCTGCAGCCAATATCAAGCGTTATGCCGAAATTGTCCGCGAGCGGGCGGTGCTCCGGCAATTGGTCGCAACGGCAGACGAAATCGCCGCCGATGCCCTGAATCCGCTCGGTCGGGATGCCGAAACGCTGCTCGACGAAGCGGAATCGAAGATTTTCAAGATTGCCGAAGCGGGGGCCGGGCACAACGAAGGATTTGTGCACATCAACCCGCTGCTGACGCAGGTGGTTGAGCGCATCCAGGAACTGCATGACCGGGACAATCCTTCGGATATCACCGGGGTGCCGACCGGCTTTATCGATCTCGACCAGAAGACCTCGGGTTTCCAGCCCGGTGACCTGATCATCGTGGCTGGCCGGCCATCGATGGGCAAGACGGCCTTTGCGCTGAATATTGCCGAGAACGTTGCGGTTGAAAGCGGTCTGCCGGTAGGGGTGTTCTCCATGGAAATGGGGGGCGCCCAGCTGGCCATGCGGATGTTGGCGTCGATCGGTCGTCTGAATTCACAGAGCTTGCGGACCGGCCGGATGAACGATGACGAGTGGTCCAAGCTTTCGTTCGCTCTGGGCAAGTTGCATGAGGCGCCGATTTATATCGACGAAACCGGTGGCTTGAGCCCGGCCAACCTGCGTGCTCGCGCGCGCCGGCTGGCGCGTCAGTACGGTGGCAAGCTGGGCTTGCTGGTGATCGACTACATCCAGCTGATGAGCGGCAACCGGCAGGGTGAGAATCGGGCGACCGAAGTGTCGGAAATTTCCCGTTCGATCAAGTCACTGGCCAAGGAGTTGCAGGTACCCATCGTCGCGCTGTCGCAGCTTTCCCGGAAGGTCGAGGAGCGCACGGACAAGCGGCCGATGATGTCCGACTTGCGCGAGTCGGGCGCCATCGAGCAGGATGCCGACGTGATCCTGATGATGTACCGCGACGAGTATTACAACAAGGAAAGCAACGACAACAAGGGCATGGCCGAGGTCATTATCGGCAAGCAGCGTAACGGGCCGACCGGGACGGTGCGCCTGGCCTTCCTTGGCGAATACACGCGTTTCGAGAATCTGGCGAGCGGCGGTTTCGTCGACTCGCAGAACTGAGTTCGGCTAGACGACGACCTGGCGGGTTCGGATGCTGTACTGGAGTTCGCTGTCCGAGCGACTTCCGGACGACTCCAGTTGCGGCATGAGCAGGAACGGCATGACGGTTCCCTTGCCGGGCAGCGCGACGTCGGTTCCCAGGTTGAAGGCGATCCAGTTCATTTCCCAGACGCCGAAGAGGATCTTTTTCAGCGAGATCAGCTTGCTGTCGCGATCCGAGAGGACTTCCATGGAAATGGCCCGGCGGACATCGCTTGGGTCGACCGGAATCCACCCATAGCCAGGTACATAGAATTCGGCGCGGACGTGGTGGCCACGGGTGGCGTCGTCGCTGCTCAGACCCAGGCTTCGGAACAGCCGTGAAGAGCCGGTGCGCATGCCGTAGACGCAGCGGGCGGGAATACCGACGGCGCGGCAGATGGCGACGAACAGGCCATTGATGTCGGCCGAGCGACCGCCGTATTGTCCCTGGATCAGTTGCCGGCGAACGTCGCCGGTCCCGCAGCCGGGCAGGCTGGGGTCATAGATCGTGTTGTCGACCACCCATTCGTAGATGGCCTTGGCCTGGGCGACGGGATCCTTGATCCGGCCGAGGATGCGTTCGCCCAGCTGGAAGGCCAGGCCGTCGTTGGGGATCAGTTTCGAGGCCTGCAGATTGCGGCGCAGGATGTCTTCACGTTCCGGTGCCACCGTGCGTTTGGTTACGTCGAAATGGCGGTCTGCCGTCGTGACCAGCGTGGTCAGCTGCAGACGGGCTTCACTGCTGTCCGGCCATTCGCAGTAGAACACCTCGAGATCGCCGTCGGGAAGGCGGCGCATGCTGGCATTGGCCTGGTTGCCGGTCCAGGTGTGTCCGAGCGTACGCTGGAAAAGGGTGTCCTGATTGAGCGGCAGGGGGAGCCAGAGCTTGCTGGCACCGCTCCGGTTTTTCAGGTTAACGGTGGTGGTGATTTCGAAGGTGCGCCATTCGCTCGGGGGTTCCGGCGCCTTGACCGGAGGCAGGCGGGAGGCCGAGGTGCCTTGCGGTGGTCGCTCGATGACAGGGTCTTCGGCTGTATGTGCAACCGGTTCCTGCGGTTTGTAGCTGAGCTTGCCACGATGTGAAGCCCCTTTTTTTGCAGGTTTTCCCGCGTTGGCTTTCGGTTTGCTGCTGGCAGATGCCTTTGTCGTACCGGGCTTGGCTTGCTTCTTGGCAGCCCAGGCGTCCGAGACGAAGAGCGAGAGTGCGGCGGCTGAGGCCAGGAAATCGCGACGTTTCAAGAAACTCCTCCGGCGGATGCTATCCGTGGTTGAAACGAAAGGGCCGTGTCACTGACACGGCCCCTTGAGTTATTGCGGCGATTATAACACTTCAGCGGCGTGGTCGGCCAAGCGGGAACGCTCCCCACGTTGTAACGTAATGTGACCGGAGTGTGGCCAGCCCTTGAAGCGGTCAACGACGTAGGTCAGGCCGGAACTGCCCTCGGTCAGGTAGGGGGTGTCGATCTGCGCGATGTTGCCGAGGCAGACGACCTTGGTGCCGGGGCCGGCGCGGGTGACCAGCGTCTTCATCTGCTTCGGCGTGAGGTTTTGCGCCTCGTCGATGATCAGGAACTTCTTGAGGAAGGTCCGGCCGCGCATGAAGTTCATCGACTTGACCTTGATCCGCGAACGGACGATGTCGTTGGTGGCCGCCTTGCCCCAGTCGCCGCCATACGGGCTGCTGTTTTCGTCAGTGTGGGTCAGGACGTCGAGGTTGTCTTCGAGGGCGCCCATCCACGGGGCCATCTTTTCTTCTTCCGTGCCGGGCAGGAAACCGATGTCTTCACCGACCGGCACGGTGGCGCGGGTCATGATGATTTCGGCGAACAGTTTGGTTTCGAGCACCTGCGTCAGCGCGGCAGCCAGGGTGAGCAGGGTTTTGCCGGTACCGGCCTGGCCGAGCAGGGTGACGAAATCGATGTCCGGGTTCATGAGCAGGTTCATCGCGAAATTCTGTTCGCGATTGCGCGCCATGATGCCCCATACGGCGTTCTTGGGGTGGCTGTAGTCGATCAGGGTTTCCAGGACGGCGGTCTTGCCGGCGGTTTCCTTGACGATGGCCGAGAAGCCGTCCTTTTCGAGCCACACGCACTCGTTGACCAGCATTTGCGGGCAGAGCGGGCCGGTGACCTTGTAGTAGGTCCGGCTGTCCTTCTTCCACGACTCCATGCCCTTGCCATGCTTGTCCCAGAAGTTGTCGGGCAGGGCGCGGGTGCCGGAGTAGAGGATGTCGGTATCCTCGAGCACCTTGTCGTTGAAGTAGTCTTCGGCGAGCAGGTTGAGGGCGCGCGACTTGATGCGCATGTTGATGTCTTTCGACACCAGGATGACCGGGCGCTTGGGGAATTTCTTCTGGAGGTGGATGACGACCGAGAGGATCTGGTTGTCGACCTTGGAGGTCGGCAGGCCTTGCGGCAGGTCGGAGCTGATCGCTTCGGTCTGCAGGTAGAGGCGGCCGCTGGCCAGTTTCTTGGATGGGCCGAAAAGGTCGATGCCTTCGTCGATGTCGTCCTCGCCGTTGGCGGCCAGCAGCTCGTCGAGCATGCGGGAGGTCTGGCGCGCGTTGCGGGCAATTTCGGACATGCCCTTCTTGTGGTTGTCGAGTTCTTCCAGCGTCATGATGGGCAGGAAGACATCGTGTTCTTCAAAGCGGAACAGACTGCTGGGATCGTGCATGAGCACGTTGGTGTCGAGGACGAAAATCTTGGTAACGGCGGGCTTCTTGGTGGCAGCGGGCTTGCGCGGCATGGATTGGGCCTTTGGTTGGGGTGGTGGAAAGTTAAAGGGTTTTGACGAAATCGAGGACTTCCTGGACGTGGCCGGGCACCTTGACGCCACGCCATTCGCGGCGCAGGACGCCCTTGCTGTCGATGACGAAGGTGCTGCGCTCGATGCCGCGGCACTGCTTGCCGTACATCATCTTCTGCTTGATGACGCTGAACAGGTTACAGACGGCTTCGTCGGCATCCGAACCGAGTTCGAACGGGAAGCCCTGCTTGGCCTTGAAGTTCTCGTGCGACTTCAGGCTGTCGCGCGAGATGCCGAGGATGACGGCGTTGGCGGCGACGAACTGGTCGTGCAGGTCGCGGAATTGCTGGCCTTCCGTGGTGCAGCCCGGGGTGCTGTCTTTCGGGTAGAAGTAGATGACGACGACCTTGCCGGCCTGGGCGCCGAGGCTGAAGGTCGTGCCGCCGGTTGCGGGCAGGGAGAAGTCGGGGAGCGCGGTGTCGAGCATGAGCATGCCTCTGGTTTGTTGTGTTTGAGCCATTGTGGGCAATTCACCGCAGGGAGGTCAAGCGGCTGGCCGGGCATTTGTTAAACTTCCGTTCATGCGAAAAATCTGCGCCAGTCTCGTTGTCGTCTTGGCCCTGTCCGGCTGCGGGCAGGCGTGGAACGATCCGTATCCGGCCGCCGACGCCGGTCGCAACGTGCTTTACTCGGCTTTTACCGACCGCCCCAAGCATCTCGACCCCGCGCAGTCCTACACCGAGGACGAGATCACCTTCACGGCGCAGATCTACGAGCCGCCGCTGCAATACCACTACCTCAAGCGCCCGTACGAGCTGATGCCGTCGACTGTCGAGCGGGTGCCGGTACCGCGCTTCTATGACGCCAAGGGACGCGAACTGCCGCCAGACGCGCCGGTCGAGCGCATCGCAGAGAGCGTTTACGAGCTCAAACTCAAGCCGGGCATCCGTTTTCAGCCGCATCCGGCCTTCGCGCTCGATTCTCACGGTCAACCGGAAATTTTGCCCAAAAATGAAATCGCCAAACGGCAGTCCATGGCCGATTTCACCAAGGTCGGCACGCGCGAACTGACGGCCGACGATTACATCTACCAGATCAAGCGCCTGGCCCACCCGCGCCTGCATTCGCCGATCTTCGGCATGATGGCCGACAAGATCGTCGGCCTCAAGGAACTCGGTGAAGCCTTGCAGAAGGCCGCCAAGGACAAGCCAGCCCGCGAATGGCTCGACCTCGACGCCTATCCGCTGAGCGGCGTTGAAAAGGTCGACGCGCTGACCTGGCGCGTGCGCATCAAGGGGAAGTACCCGCAATTCCTCTACTGGCTGGCCATGCCGTTCTTCGCGCCGGTGCCGCGCGAGGTGGACCGCTTCTTCAGCCAGCCCGGCATGGCCGAAAAGAACCTGACGCTCGACTGGTGGCCGGTCGGCACCGGGCCGTTCATGCTCAGCGAAAACGACCCCAATCGCCGCATGGTCCTCTCGCGCAACCCGAATTTCCACGGACAGACCTACCCCTGCGAAGGCGAGGCTGCCGACCGCGCCGCCGGCCTGCTCGACGACTGCGGCAAGCCGCTGCCCTTCCTCGACCAAGCCATCTTCACGCGCGAGAAGGAGGCGATTCCGTACTGGAACAAGTTCCTGCAGGGCTACTACGATGCCTCCGGGATTTCTTCGGACAGCTTCGATCAGGCCGTGCGCGTCAATGTTGGCGGCGACGTGGCGCTGACCGACGAGATGCGCGACAAGGGCATCCGCCTGCTCACCTCGGTCAAGTCCTCGACCTTCTACATGGGTTTCAACATGCTCGATCCGGTCATCGGCGGGCTGACGCCGCGGGCCACCAAGCTGCGCCAGGCCATCTCGATCGCCATCGACCAGGAAGAATACATTTCCATCTTCCAGAACGGTCGCGGCATCGCCGCGCAAAGCCCGCTACCGCCGGGCATCTTCGGCTATGAAGCGGGCGAGGAGGGGATCGACAGCGTGGTCTACGACTGGGTGGACGGCAAGCCGAAGCGCAAGTCCATCGACGTGGCCAAGAAGCTCGTCGCCGACGCCGGCTATCCGAATGGCCGCGATGAAAAGACCGGCGAGCCGCTCGTCGTCAATCTCGACACCACGGGCGGCGGCATGGGTGAGAAATCGCGCCTCGACTGGCTGACCCGCCAGTTCGCCAAGATCGACATCCAGCTCGTCGTCCGTTCGACTGACTTCAACCGCTTCCAGGACAAGATCCGCAAGGGCAACGTCCAGCTCTACTACCTCGGCTGGAACGCCGACTACCCGGACCCGGAAAACTTCTTCTTCCTGCTCGACGGCAACGAAGGCAAGGTGGCGAAGGGCGGCGAGAACGCGTCGAACTACGCCAACCCGGAATTCGACCGCCTGTTCCTGCGCATGAAGAACATGGACAACACGCCCGAGCGCCTCGGTATCGTCCGACAGATGAACCGCATCCTGCATCACGACGCGCCGTGGGTCTTCGGCCTGCACCCGAAGAGCTACACCCTGAGCCACCGCTGGCTCAAGAACCGCAAGCCAAGCGATGTCGGCAACAACACCCTGAAATACCAGCGCATCGACACGGTGGCGCGCCAGGCGGCCCGGCGCGAATGGAACAGCCCTGTCCTCTGGCCGCTGGGCCTCGGTCTCGCCGTGCTCATCGCCGCCGTGCTGCCCGCGTGGTACGGCTACCGCCGGCGCGAACGCGGCGCCGCGCTGCGGTGAGGCCCGCCGACCGCCACCGGCAACTCGACGCTGCACTGCTGGCCTGGCGCCATCTCTGGCACCCTCAGCCATTTCGTCAGGTGCGACCGGCCTGGTGCGAAGAGCGACCGGCGCTGACCGCCGCGCTACTCGCCCTGGATGACGCCGAAACCGCCGATCTCAACGATGATGTCCCCGCTGCGCTGCGCTGGCTGGGCGACTACCTGCCGGACATCGATGCGCTGCAGCCCTTGATCGACATCCCGGCCGCGCCACATGCCATGCCGGCCGTTGCCGGCGAACGCTGGGCCTGGGAAATCCCCGGCCGCAAACGGGCGCAGATTGAAGCCTTTGCCGGTGCAGTCGAGCCGGCCGGCGAGGGCATCATCGACTGGTGCGGTGGCAAGGGGCACCTCGGACGGCTCCTTGGCCTCGCCATGCAGCAGCCGGTGCATACGCTGGAAATCGACGCCGCGCTGTGCGCCGACGGCGAAAACCTGGCACAGCGCATCGGCCTGAACCACCGCTTTCTCGAGCGCGATGCCCTGGCCGTCGCCGACTGGCCGCGCCCCGGCCAGCACGCCGTCGCGCTGCACGCCTGCGGCAACCTCCACCGGCGCCTCATCGAGCACGGCGCCAGCGCCGGCGTCGCTCGCTTTGATGTCGCACCGTGCTGCTACTACCGTGGGGTCGAGGCTAGTTATCAGCCGCTCAGCCCACGCGGTCAGCTGCAACTGACGCGCGACGACACGCGTCTGGCCGTGACCGAAACCGTCACCGCCTCGCCGCGGCTGACCCGCCAGCGCGACCAGGCCATCGCCTGGAAACTGGCCTTTACCGGCTGGCGCGACCAGCTCAGCGACGTGCCCTACAAAACCTTCAAGCCGGTGCCCGCGCCCTGGCTACGCGGCAGTTTCGCCGATTTCCTTGCCCATATGGCTGCCCGCGAATGCCTGCCGCCGCCAGATCCACGCCACCTCGACGCCATCGAAGCCGCCGGCTGGCAACGTCAGCGCGAGGTCGCCCGCCTCGCCATCCCCCGCCACGCCTTCCGCCGCGCCCTCGAACTCTGGCTCGTCCTCGACCTCGCCGCCTACCTCGGCGAACATGGTTACGAACCCAGCCTCACCACCTTCTGCAACCGCCAGCTGACGCCACGCAACCTCCTGCTCTCGGCACGGCGGATGTAATTTCCGGGGCCAGTGCCCGCAGGAAAATTTCAATTTTGGGCAAAATTTCCGGTTGACCGTAACATTCCTGAGCAATGCGTTTGGCCGTCACGGGTGCTAGGGGGCGTGGCTGGGGGCTATTAACCTTGTACTATGGGGCGTGGGCCATATTCGTTTTCGTCGACTTGGCCCGCTTGGCAGCAGAAAACAATGTTGGCTATCGGGGCAAAAATCCACCATCCGCTTCGCCCCACATCATGTAGCCGGCGGACGAAAACCGCCGCAAATGGTAAGGCCGTCGCAATCTCGTACGCATGGCTGGCGACCCCCAGCTTTGCTGACCCCGTAAGCAAACCTTCGAGAAGACTGATGGCACAGAGAATCAGCGCGCTGAAAAGCGAGAATGTCCAGAATTCAGCTCGGCTGGCTCGACCTTTGAATATCGCATACTGCTGTAGTGTCCGAAGGTAAGCGGGCATTCACCTGATCCGTGATTTTTGATGGCACGGAAAATTATATGGCATATCTATTGCGCGATACGGCGAATCATAAAAGCTAGAGCTAGCGCAGGTAGCCAGCCAAGTCCATCGGCGTTTCAATCAGCAAATCCGCTCCCCAAACCGGGATGGGGCCACTGTCGCCCAAGTAACCGTAGGCCGCCGCTACCGTTCTACACCCTGCAGCATTGCCCGCCACGATGTCCCGCCGGTCGTCGCCAACGTAAAGCGTGCGTTCCGGGCGGCAGTTGAGGAGCTGGCAGGCGTGCAGGATGGGGAGCGGGGAGGGCTTGGCTTCGGCCGTGGTGTCGCCGCTGACCACGCAGGTGGTACGCGGGGTCAGGCCGAGCTGGGCGACCAGCGGGTCGGTGAAGCGCATGCGCTTGTTGGTGACGATGCCCCAGGCCAGGCCAAGGGTCTCAAGCTCGTCGAGCAGTTCGGCCACGCCGTCGAAGAGCCGGGTGTCGACGCACAAGCGCTCGGCGTACAAGGCGAGAAAACGGTGGGCGAGGTGGTCGTAGGCAGTGTCGCCGGGCGCGATCTCGAAGGCCACGCGGAGCAGGCCGCGCACGCCTTGCGAGGTCCACGGGCGCAGTGTGGCGAGCGGCAGTGGCGCCAGTCCCTCCTCCTCGCGCAGCGCATTGGCCGCCCAGCCCAGGTCGGGGGCGGTGTCGGCCAGTGTGCCGTCGAGGTCGAAGAGGACAGCGTCAAACACGCGTGGCGCGCATCAGGTAATTGACGCTGGTATCGGAACCCAGCGAATACACCTTGGTCAGCGGGTTATAGCTCATCCCGATCACTTCGCTCGGCTCAAGCCCGGCCAGCTTTGACCAGCGCGCGAGCTCGGAGGGCTTGATGAACTTGGCGTAGTCATGCGTGCCCTTGGGCAGCATCTGCATCACGTATTCGGCCGCGACTACCGCAAGCAGATACGACTTCGGATTGCGATTCAGCGTGGACAGGAAAACCTGGCCACCCGGCTTGACCAGGCGGGCGCAGGCTGCGATGACACTCGACGGGTTGGGTACGTGCTCGAGCATTTCCAGGCAGGTGACCGCATCGAACGCGCCGGGCATTTCATCGGCCAGCTGCTCGACGGAAATCTTGCGGTAATCGACTTTCTGGCCGGTTTCCAGCAAATGCAGCTTGGCCACGCCGAGCGGCTTTTCGGAGAGGTCGATGCCAGTCACATTGGCCCCGCGCGTCGCCATGCCTTCGGAAAGCAGGCCACCGCCGCAGCCGACATCGAGGATGCGCTTGCCGGCCAGGCCGATCGTGCGGTCGATCCAGTCCAGGCGCAGCGGGTTGATGTCGTGCAGCGGCTTGAATTCGCTGTTCGGGTCCCACCAGCGGTGGGCGAGATCACCAAATTTTTCCAGTTCGGCGGGGTCGGCGTTCAGTGTGGTCATTGGGGGCAGGATCGAGGATCGCGGGGCTTTTCGTGAAGCGTCGGCGGATTACTTGGTGCCGATGACTTCGATATCAACGCGACGATCCGGCTGCAGGCAGTCGATCAGGGCCTTGGTCTTGGCATTGCCCTTGCACTTGTCGCCGGTCACCGGCTGCTTCTCACCCTTGCCTTCGGTGTAAACACGGTTGGCTTCGATGCCCTTGGCAACCAGGTATTCCTTGACGGCAGCAGCGCGCTTCTCGGACAGCTTCTGGTTGTAGGCGTCACCACCGATGCGGTCGGTGTGGCCAACGGCCAGGATCACTTCCAGCTTGATGGCCTTGGCCTTGGAGACCAGCTCGTCGAGCTTGGCCTTGCCGGCCGGACGCAGGACAGCCTTGTTGAAGTCGAACAGGGCGTCGGCAGCGACGGTGATCTTTTCACCAGACGGCTTCACGCCAGCGGCGGCAGCGCCAGCCGGAGCAGCACCAGCGGCCTTCGGCTCGCAGGCTTCTTTCGGCAGCAGGTCCTTGTCGCACTCGCAACCGGCCTTGTCGGCAGCGGCAGCAGCCGGGGTCCAGTAGCCATCACGCCAGCACAGGCCGAAACCGGACTTGGC
>JAGTRT010000070.1 GCA_018261895.1 Pseudomonadota bacterium | reverse complement strand
CGCGCGGACGGATCTGCAGGGTGGCGATGGTGTCGTTGAGCTTGTATTCCTTGCCGGCTTCGTTCTTGAACGACAGTTCGCGGCGGATGGCCTTGTACAGGTTCAACTGGCCCTGGATCTGGTTTTCCCAGTTCGGGCTGTTGGAATCCTCAAAGTCGGTCATGTAGGAGTCAGCGCCCGAGTTGAAGGCGTTGATGATCATCTTGGCTTCGACCGGGCCGGTGATTTCGGTGCGGCGACGCTCCAGCGCCTTGGGCAGCGGGGCGATCTTCCAGTCGCCTTCGCGGACGGACTTGGTTTCCGGCAGGAAGTCGGGCATTTCGCCGGCGTCGATGCGGGCCTGGCGGGCAACGCGGGCTTTCAGGAGTTCCTGGCGACGGGCTTCGAAAGCGCGGTGCAGCTTGGCGACCAGCTCGAGCGCCTCGGTGCAGAGAATGGGTTCCCATTCGGGTTTGATCGGGGCAGTGATTTGCACGCCGGCGGGCAGATTGAGGGCCATGTGAGCTCCTGATTGGCAAGGTGGAAAAATGTTGCGATGCGGTGGATTCTAGAAGTCTTCTATAAGACTTAAAAGACGGCTAGAATCATTTCATCTTTTACCTGAGGTATTAAATGGACCGGCTCAAACAGATTGAAGCCTTTGTTTCGGCCGCTACTCGGGGCAGTTTGTCAGCGGCGGCGCGCGTCGAGGGCGTCACGCCGGCCATCATCGGCCGCCGGCTCGACGCGCTGGAAAGCCGGCTGGGCGTCAAATTGCTGCTGCGCACCACGCGCAAATTGACCATCACCTTCGAAGGACAGGCCTTTCTCGAAGATTGCCAGAAGACGCTCAACGACCTGGCCAATGCCGAGGCCGCCGTGTCGCTGGGCAGCGTGCGGGCCAGCGGCCAGCTGCGCGTCTCGGCGCCCTCGGGTTTCGGACGGCGCCACGTCGCGCCGCTGGTCGGCGATTTCATGAAGGCCAACCCGGAAGTCCGGGTCAATCTGAACCTCAGCGATCGCCTCGTCGATCTGGTCAATGAAAACATCGACTGCGCCGTGCGCATCGGCGAGCTGACCGATTCGAGCCTGATCAGCGTCCGCCTCGGCGAGATGCGCCGCATGGTCGTCGCCAGCCCGGCCTATCTGGTCGCCCACGGCGTGCCGCGTGAGCCGGCCGATCTCGTCGAACATGAATGCCTGTCACTCGGCCAGCAGCGCGGCTGGGTCTTCCGCAATCCGGAAAGTGATCAGGTCGATACCGTCAAGGTCGGCGGCGCCTTCGAGTGCAACGACGGCGCAGTCCTGCACGAATGGGCGCTGGCCGGCCGCGGCCTGGCCTGGCGTTCGCTGTGGGAGGTCGGTCAGGACCTCAAGGAGGGCACCCTGACCTCGGTGCTCGACGCCTGGCAGGCCCCGCCGATGGGCATCTACGCGGTCTTTCCGCAGCGCCGCCATCTGCCGCTACGGGTCCGGCTGTTCATCGATCTGCTCAAGGAAACCTACAGCCGGCCGAGTTATTGGGAGCTACGTTGAGTGTCCGTGCGTTGGTGGACGTTCTGAGTAGAAATAGTTAACTCGGTACCTCTGGCAGATATGGTGCTGTGATATCTGCAATGACGCTCATTTGTTTTTCTGCTGTTTTATATGGCTACGCCAATCTTCTCGAGCTTCTTTTGTTAAGAATGCATAGAAAACCATGAACATCTGCTCGAGAGACGATAAGGGCTGATCTTTTAATGCCGGAAGAGACATTCGGGAAAACACCTTCATCATAAGAAGGATGGGCGTGATGCCGAAAACAAAAGCGTATGCATATCTTATGTATTTCGGCATCACAACACCCGAAAATACGAGTTGCATCAATACAAAACCGACAATCACTATAAAGATTGATGCACGAAGAAGGCCGGATAAGGTTCGTTCAGTCATGAAGTGAAGGTCGCGCAAGAGGTGCGTTTCCAATCATATCGCATATTAGTGTGCAAACTTTGGCCGGTTGTGGTTGCTCAAATAGAGATTTCAAATTTGGCCATTTTTTCCGGTTGACCGTTAAAGCCTGATGGGCGCCGGTGGGCGGCCGTTGCAATGAAAAAAGGCCGACCCGGATGTGGTCGGCCCTGCTTCTCGCGACGCCGAATTAGACCTTGAAACGCTCGGCCGTTGCCCGCATGCGGGCCGAGATCTCGCGGATGTTGTGCACGGCGGCGGCAGCCTGCTGCACGCTGGCGCTGCTTTCCTCGGATGCCTGCGCCACGTTCTCGACGCGGCGGGCGATGTCCTGGCTGGCGGAACCCTGTTCCGACATCGCATCGGCGATATCGTGAACGACGCGCACGACCTGGGACGAGTTTTCGCGAATGGAGGCGATGGCCTGACCGGCTTCCTGCGCGTGCTGGGTGCCCTTGGTGACCTGCGTGACGGTCTCGGCCATGTTGTCGACGGCCGAACGCGAACAGCTCTGGATGTTGTCGATCATGCTGCCAATTTCGCCGGTGGCCGTCGAGGTGCGCTCGGCCAGCTTGCGGACTTCGTCGGCAACCACCGCAAAGCCGCGTCCGGCCTCGCCGGCCCGGGCCGCTTCGATGGCTGCATTGAGGGCCAGCAGGTTGGTCTGGTCGGCCACATCCTTGATGACCTGGACGACGGACGAGATCCGGTCCGAGCTCTCGCCCAGCGCCTTGATCGTGGCGCTGACCTCGTCGATGACCGTCGCGATCTTGTTGATTTCGACCACCGTGTCGTCGATCACCTTGCCGCCGGTTTCGGCGCACTGTCCGGCCGATTCGGAAATGTTCAGCGCCTCGTTGGTGCTCTCCGAAACGGAGGTGATGCTGACCGACATCTGCTCGACCGAGGCGGCCATGGCCGACGCCGACTCGCTGGTCGTGGTCGATGCCCGGGCCGCCTGATCCGACGAGGCGGCCAGGGTCATCAGGGCGTCGTCGACGCGGATCATGTTCTGCTTGAGGTCGTTCAGGCTGTCGCGCAGCGTCGCCATCATGGTGTTGAAGGCGCGTGCGGTATCGGCAATTTCATTCTGGCCACTGACGGCGATGCTGCCCGTGAAATCGTTCTGGGTGGCCGCCCGGTCGATGACCGTGCGCATCTGGTCGAGCGGTCCGACAATCGAGCGAATGGTCAGGAAGGCCACCAGGAAGGCCAGGCCGCAACCGACCAGCATGATGGTGATCGACAGGTTGCGCAGGCGGGTACTGTTGGCCAGGGAGGTTTCATAGTGTTCCTTGACCGCCTTTTGCTGGGCTTCCGCCAGATCGCGGAAAGCCTGGCCCATCTTGCTGCCGTAGCTGGCGTTGGCCTTGAGGAAGGTGGCGACGCTCTCCGTCGTGAAATCGCCGGCCTTCAGGCGATTGACGGCGGGACGCAGTACTTCGCTGACGAAACTCTCGTACTGCGGCTGGATTTCCTTGGTCAGCCTGGCTTCCTGGCTCGCCGGATCCAGGTGGGCAATCAGGTCCTTCCAGGTCTCATCGGCCCATTTGAGGTTCTTCTCGATGGTATCGGTATGCTCGCTGACTGGATGGTTGTGCAGCTTGGCGTAATCAAACGCCGGATTGTGCTGGAAAGCGCGGAAGATATGACCCTCGTTTTCGACGATCAGGCGGCGCAGACGGGCCACTTCGCGCATCGGAATCGTCTGTTGCTCGTAGGTTTCCTGCAGGTCTTCAATCGCCGAACTGGTGGCGTTGAATCCCAGGCCGCCTACGAGAAGCAGTAATGCGGCCATGCCGCAGACAAGTGCAAAAAGTCGGGTACGAACAGATAGATTGGTCATTTTGCTTCCATTATTTTTGCCATTCGGTTTCATTATATGCCAAAAGTAATAGTTATCACTTTTTGTGTCGAATTTGGCAAAAGAAAAAGGCCGACACCTTGTGAGTGTCGGCCTTCGTTTGCCGCCCGGTCGGGCGGCAATTCAAAGCGGTAGGCTTCTTAGTGGAACTGCTCTTCTTCGGTCGAGCCGGTCAGCGCGGTGACGGAGGACTTGCCGCCCTGGATCACGGTGGTGACGTCGTCGAAGTAGCCGGTACCGACTTCCTGCTGGTGCGAGACGAAGGTATAGCCACGGTCGCGGGCAGCGAATTCCGGCTCCTGAACCTTCTCGACGTAGGCCGACATGCCGCGCTTGGCGTAGTCCTGGGCCAGATCGAACATGTTGTACCACATGGAGTGGATACCAGCCAGGGTGATGAACTGG
>JAGTRT010000036.1 GCA_018261895.1 Pseudomonadota bacterium | reverse complement strand
GGCCAGGTCATCGGCGCGCACTGGATGCCGAGCACCGACTCGATTTCGTCGAGCAGGTCAATCGGCTCCTTGCCCTCGCGGTCGAGCTTGTTGATGAAGGTCAGGATCGGCGTGTCGCGCATGCGGCAGACGTTGAGCAGCTTGATCGTCTGCGCTTCGACGCCGTTCACCGAGTCGATCACCATGACTGCCGAGTCGACAGCCGTCAGCGTTCGGTAGGTGTCTTCCGAAAAGTCCTCGTGGCCCGGGGTGTCGAGCAGGTTGATCATGCATTCGCGGTACGGGAACTGCATGACCGACGAGGTCACCGAGATGCCGCGCTGCTTTTCCAGTTCCATCCAGTCCGAGGTTGCGTGGCGCGAGGCCTTGCGGGCGCGCACTTCGCCGGCGACCTGAATGGCGCCGCCGAACCACAGCAGTTTTTCGGTCAGCGTCGTCTTACCCGCGTCGGGGTGGGAAATGATGGCAAAGGTACGCCGGCGGGCGATTTCAGTATCGAGGGGAGTCACGGCAGGGCTTGGAAATGCGGAAAGTCGGCCATTATACCCGCGCTGCCGCGTGCACACCGGCGTGGCGACAAGCCAGGGGCGATCTGACGGTCAACCGGAAAAAATGCCCAAAATCAAAATCCGTGTTGCGGGCGGCTGAACGCGCGCCCGCAGCCCGACCAGACGAGCGATCAGGCAACGACCATCGTCTGCCGGCCGTACCATTCCTCGCCGGCCGGCAAGCTGATCGGCCGGATGGCAGCGGCCTCGACGCACAGCATGTGACGCCAGCCGTTGGGCGGCATGTCCTTGAGTTCGGCACAGCGGTCAACGTAGGGGTTCCAGACGACGACATCCGGGAAACCCTGGTTCTGGAGGACCAGCTTCTGCTTGCCCGAGTGCAGCAACAGCGGCGCCTTGACGTTGAGGTAGGCGCGGTCGATCTCGCTATCCACCGTCAGCTCTTCCCGGGATTCGCGGGAAACCCGGTTGCCGTTCAGCGCATCGCGAAACTCGGCGCCTTCCAGCCCCTGCAGGGCGATCTCCTCGGCATGGGCGACCCGCAGGTAGGAATGCAGCGCCCCGGTAAAGGAAAACTCGCTCCCGCCGGTATTCGTCACCGACAGTTCCAGGTCGATGCGGTCGTCCTCGAGCATCAAGGTCAGTTCGGCCACGAAGGCATGCGGCCAGATGGCCAGCGTCGCGTCATCGCTGGCCAGCTCCAGGGTGACCAGCGCGAATCCGTCGCCCGTGCGCTGGGCGCTGACCATCCATTCGCGCGTCCGGACAAAACCGTGCTTGGGCAGATCGCCGAGCCCCGCAAACTGCGGGAAGCAGACCGGCACGCCACCGCGGATGGCGGCGCTGCCGTCGAAGACAGCCTGTTCCGACAGAAACAGGCGCTCCTTGCCGTCGGGCGGAATCCACGACAGCACCTGCGCGCCGAGTTTGCTGATGATGGCCTTGGCGCCGCGCGGGCCGTTCAGGCGCAGGGCGTCGATGCCGTGGAACTGGATGCTTTCAATGGAGGGTGTCATGGGTGTTCGGTATCACGTAAAGGTGGGGACGGATATGCAGCAACTCGACATCGTGACCGAGCAGCGTCACGCTGCCCGACCGCCGGTCGTTGCCGGTATCGCTGTATTCGAAGGCGAAGACGCGGCGTATTTTCAGGCGCCCGGCATCATCGCGGGCCAGACGCAGGGAGCGCCCGACCACGGTTTCATCGAGGAATTGCAGTCCATCGTCCTGACAAGCCTGGCGCGCCGCGTTCACGCCGATTTCGCGCGCCTTGAGGCTGTCCAGCCAGAACCAGACGGCCGCCGCCGTCAGGAGAAGAAACAACATTTCGCTCAAATTCATGCGCGAAGTATACGTAATCCGGTAATTCGTCACAGAAATTCCATCGAAATTACTGGATAATGCGGCTGTCAATTTCCCCCCGGCGATCATGGAATCACCCCTGCAGTTGCTGCGCGAGCTTCTCCCGTTTGGCCATTCCGGTGCCGAACACAAGAACGCCGCCGCAGTTCGCGAATTGCTCGATACCGTGACCGGCCTCTCCCCGCAGGAAACCATCGCCAGCCTGGCCAGCAACGTCATGCCCAGTGTCGGCCGGCAACCCAACCTGCACATGCGCTTCAAGTTGCTGGAAGATGTCCGGATCGAGGCGGAAGAAGCCTTGCCGGTCGTCGAGCGGCTCGTCAGCTTTTCGGTACTGCCCCTGCCGCTCAATGCCGCAGCAGCCGCGCTGCAGGCAGACAATCTGCTCAAGAGCATGGCCATTGCCTATGCGAGCATTGCCCGCAGCATCAGCACCGGCCACCTCAACGACGCCCTGAACCACCTGCTGCATCGCAGCGTCAAGCGGGCCATGGCGATGATCGCCCGGCGCCAGTTGCTGGCCTTCCGGGCCTATGCCACGCCGTCGTCCAGTTCGTGGCACTCGCTGCACCAGCTTTACCAGATGGTGCGCGGCCAGCGTTCCAAGCCGCTCAACGGCGAAACGGCGCCCATCGAGCATGAATACCTCGGCGCCCTGCTCTTCGCCTACCTGGAACCGACCAAGCTGCCGCGGGCCGAATTCGACACGATTAATACCTGCACCCGACAACTGGCGGCCTACGCCCTGGTCGGCGACGTCACGGCCGAAACCGGTTCCGGCAAGGCGGCCGAAGGCATCTTCGTGGTCTTCCCCGAGGAAGGCAACCCGGGTTACCCCATCGCGCGGCTGCCGGCGCGGAATTCGATTTTCGGCGGCCTGCTCATCGACTGCAGCCAGGTCATCAGCGCGCTCGACCGCAATCTGTCGCGCCGTCCGGGCAAGACCATCGATCCCCATCTCGACGCCTCGCCCGCCCTGCTGCAGACGCTGCGCCTCGCCATCAGCGGCAAGTCCGCCCGCCGTTTCAGCCGGACCCGCTTCCGCCCGCGCGGCGATCTGGTCAGCGGTTTCTCGCCCGTGCTCAATTTCCTCGACGGCAATACCTTCACCCGACGCGCGGTCGATGCCGCAACGCACTACGATGGCCGCGATTTCGCCTCGAGCGAGTGGGCCATGATCAACGAGTCGCCCGACGGCTTCCTGCTGCGCTACATCAAGGGCGAGAAGCGCAATCTGGGCACCGGCGACATCGTCGCCCTGCAACCGCGCGAGTCGAGCAAGATCCACGTCTGCCTGGTGCGGCGGGTCGCGTCCACCCAGGTCCGCCTGGAAGTCGGCCTGCAACTGATGTCGCCACAAGTCAGCGTCGTCGACATCGCGGCCAACGGCTCCGGCGACCAGCGCGCCATCTTCCTGCACAGCCTGCCGGCCTACGGCAAGTTTTCCGGCCTGATCGCGGCGCCCGGCGCCTTGCGCAGCGGGCAGGACATCAAGGTCAAACTGCCGGGTCGCGCGCTGAACCGGCGCATCGGGAAATGCATGGAAACCAATGAAGGGCTAGAATTCTTCGCCCTGGAACAACTTCCCGACTAATGCTCAGCTACCGCCACGCCTTTCACGCCGGCAACCACGCCGACGTGCTGAAACATCTCATCCTGATCGAAATCGCCCAGTACATGGCTGAAAAGCCGGCGCCGTTCTGGATCATCGACACCCATGCCGGGGCCGGGCGCTATGCGCTCGATTCGGCGCAGGCGACCAAGCTCGGCGAATATCGCGATGGCGTCGGCCGGCTCTGGGAGACCAAGGGCCTGCCCAAGGCGGCGCTGAATTACCTCGATTTCGTGCGCATGCTCAATCCGGACGGCCAGTTGCGCCATTATCCCGGCTCGCCCTGGCTGGCCCGCCAACTGTTGCGTGACAGCGACCGCCTGCGCCTTTTCGAAATGCATTCGACGGACAGCAAGCTGCTGGCCGACTGCTTCAAGGGCAGCGGCCGTGCCGTGGCGATCACCGACGGCGACGGCTTTGCCGGCCTCAAGGCCCTGCTGCCGCCACCGACGCGCCGCGGGCTGGTCCTCATCGACCCGTCCTACGAGACCAAGGCCGACTACGTGGGCGTCGTCAAGGCGCTGCAGGAATCGCTCAAACGCTTCGCCACCGGCACCTACGCGCTGTGGTATCCCATGCTGACCAAGCCGGAATCCCGCCAGTTGCCGGACAAGCTAAAGCGGCTGGGCGCCAGCAACTGGCTGAACGCGACGCTGGAAGTGAAAGGCCCGCCGAAGGACGGCTTCGGCATGTACGGCAGTGGCATGTTCATCATCAACCCGCCATGGACGCTGGAAAAGACCCTGCACGACACGCTGCCCACCCTGGCCGGCCTGCTCGCCCAGGGCGACGGGGCGAAATACACGCTGGAAAGCGAAACGAGCTAGTTGCCTAGGATCGAGGAGGAGAGTGGGTAGTAAGCGTCCACGTTTTGCCTGCTCCCCGCCTAGATCCTCGATCCTGAAAACTAAAACTCCGTATATTTGGCCCGTGAGCCGTAGGCCTTGTCCACCGGGTACTTCTCGGCATTCTTGACGAGTTTGGCCTGGGCCGCCGCGGCGAGGTCGATGCCGGTTTTGTCGGCGATCAGCAGCAGGTAGAGCAGGATGTCGGCGCATTCGTCGCGCAGGGCTTCGGCGGTTTGCGGATCGGCCGTCAGGGCCTCGACCTCGGCGTCGCTTTTCCATTGCGTCAGTTCGAGCAACTCGCTCGCCTCCAGGTTCAGCGAGGTGATCAGGTTGCGCAGCGTGTGGAACTGGCGCCAGTCGCGGGCATCGCGAAAGGCCGCCACGGCGGCGGTCAGCGCCGAAATGTCGCTCATCTTGAAACTCTCCGTTTGGGATGCCCGGATCATGCCAGCCCTTGCCGGGAGCGGCAACTGCAAGGCCGGGCGGGTTAAGATGGCGCCTTCGTGCGACCGGGACGGATTTTTCGGCAATCTGACGGTCAACCGGAAAAAATGCCCAAAATCGAAATTTTCTCAGGAGCCCACATGCCCCTCTTCCGCCTCGGTGACAAACAGCCCCAGCTCGGCGACAACGCCTGGATTGCCGACAACGCCACGGTGATCGGCGACGTCCGCCTCGGCAAGAATGCCTCGATCTGGTGGAACGCCACGCTGCGCGGCGACAACGACCCGATCCACATCGGCGACAACACCAACATCCAGGACGGCTCGGTGCTACACACCGACGAAGGCGTGCCGATGCACATCGGCAACGACGTCACGGTCGGCCACCTCGTCATGCTGCACGGCTGCACGGTTGGCGACGGCAGCCTGATCGGCATCGGCTCGGTCATCCTCAACCGGGCGGTGATCGGCAAAGGTTGCATCGTCGGCGCCAACACGCTGATCCCCGAAGGCAAGGTCTTTCCCGACCGCGTGCTCATCGTCGGCTCGCCAGGCAAGGTCGTGCGCGAACTCAGCGAGCAGGATGTCGCCAACCTGAAAAAATCGGCCGAGCACTACGTCGCCAACGCCCAACGTTACCGCGACACCCTGAAACCGCTCTAAGCCACGGATCGATGCGTTCGCTGTTCTTCCTGCCGCTCCTCATCGCCGCCGGTCCGAGCTGGGCCGACGCTTGCGACGACTTGCCCAAGCCCTCGGTGACGATCAAGCGGATCGAGGAGCGGATCGACTACAACGCCGAATACAGCTTCCGCTCGCTGACCAACATCGGCGCCTCGCTGGCCCGCCCGGGCAAACAGGTACTGGGCCTGACGCGGGGCAATGCGACGGTCGGCTTCACGACCAGTTCCCCGTCCATCATCGACCGCACTGGGCGCTGGGAATGCGCCAGCCCGCAGATCACCCTGACCTACGGCTTCAGCCCGATGACCGTCTACGTCGCCCGCGAATTCCCCGAAGGCAGCTGCGCCCACAAGGAAATCCGCGAACACGAGATGCGCCACGTCGAGGCCTACCAGACGCATATCGCCGCCATCGAAAAGGAGTTGGGCGAACGCCTGAACGCCCGCTTTGCCACCGGCAGCGTCTGGCGCGGCCCGGTCGGCCAGACGGCCGCCCGCCTGCAACAGGAACTCGACGCGCGTTGGGCGCCCTACGTCCAGCGCCTGATCAAGCGCGTGGATGAAGCCCAGGCCAAAATCGACACCGACCAGGAATACGAACGGGTGGCCAACGCCTGCGATGGCGAAATCCGCAAGGTGCTGGGCAAGCGCTGAACGAGGCGCGGACGAAATATTGCGAACGAAAAAAAGCCACTGTCCGGAGACAGTGGCCTTCGCACGGCAGTGCGGTCGGCTTAGACCGGGCTGGCCAGATTGGACAGCGAAATGTTCGGGCGCATGTTTTCCATGACCTTCTGCAGGCCGACGCGGGCCCGCGTGTTGATGACCAGCGGCGCACGCAGGCTGGGCGTGATGGCCGCCTTGCCGCCTTCGTCGGTCTTGAAGAGGATCTGCATGACGGCGACGTCTTCCGGCGCCGGCGATTGCAAGAGCGCGTTTTCGGCGTCGTTGAGCGCCAGCTCGTAGTTGAAACCGAGCAAGGTCGGATCGACGATCTGGAAGGCCAGGTTCGGATCGTCCAGCGATTGCAGCGTGTAGCTGACCGGTTGGTCGTTGCCTTCTTCGTGGGCCAGCATGAAGCGTTTGCTGTCCTCGAAACCGACCAGGCCGCTCGGGAAATTGATCACTTTTTCCGGGCTGACTTCTACAGCGCCAAACAAATAAGTTTCAATTTTCATTCGTTATGCTCCTCTCATAAAATCAACCTCAATCCCACATCCTACACCATGCGGCAACAGTTGTATTTTCCAGTCGAATTGCGCATAGTGCACCCCCCAATTTTGCTGCACTGCCGCACCCATGCTGCCACCCATCGAACACCGCATTGCCGCCGAACTCGGCGTCCGTCCAAACCAGGTCAACGCCGCCATCGCCCTGCTTGACGAAGGCGCCACCGTGCCCTTCATCTCGCGCTACCGCAAGGAAGCGACCGACGGCCTCGACGACACCCAACTGCGCAACCTCGAAGAGCGCCTGACCTACCTGCGCGACCTCGAAGACCGCCGCGCCGCCATCCTGGCCAGCATCGACGAACAGGGCAAGCTGACGCCGGAACTGAAAGCCGAGATCAGCGATGCCGAAACCAAGCAGCGCCTCGAAGACCTCTACCTGCCGTACAAGCAGAAGCGCCGCACCAAGGCGCAGATCGCCCGCGAAGCCGGCATCGAGCCGCTGGCCCTGGCCCTGCTCGACAACCCCGAACTGACGCCGGACGACGAAGCCGAGAAATACCTCAACGCCGAGGCCGGCTTTGCCGACGCCAAGGCCGTCCTCGACGGCGCCCGCCAGATCCTCATGGAGCGTTTCGCCGAGGACGCCGGCCTGCTGCAAAGCCTGCGCGAATACCTCAACGAACACGGCCACGTCCGCTCGACCGTCGTTGAAGGCAAGGAAGTCGAAGGCGCCAAGTTCCGCGACTGGTTCGACTTCGCCGAGCCCATCGCCACCATGCCCTCGCACCGTGCCCTGGCGCTCTTGCGCGGCCGCAACGAAGGCATGCTGTCGGTGACGCTGGTCCTTGACTCCGAACTCA
This sequence comes from Pseudomonadota bacterium, assembly GCA_018261895.1. Lineage (GTDB taxonomy): Bacteria > Pseudomonadota > Gammaproteobacteria > Burkholderiales > Rhodocyclaceae > Azonexus. Next base: position 21,844 of record JAGTRT010000036.1, on the reverse strand, counting down.
ACGAAGAGGCCGTCAAACCGGGCAGCCAGAACCCCTGCGAGCAGCGCATCGCCGCCCGCTTCGGCATCCGGCCGCAGAATCGCCCGGCCGACAAGTGGCTGAGCGACACCGTACGCTGGACCTGGAAGATCAAGGTCTTCACCCACCTCGAACTCGAACTCATGAACGAGCTGCGCGAAGGCGCCGAGGAAGAAGCCATCCGCGTCTTCGGGCGCAACCTGAAAGACCTGCTGCTCGCCGCCCCGGCCGGCCAGCACGTGACCATGGGCATCGACCCGGGCATCCGCACCGGCTGCAAGATCGCCGTCGTCGACGCCACCGGCAAGCTGCTCGATACCGCCACCATCTATCCCCACGAGCCGCGCTGCGACTGGGACGGCAGCATGTCGACCATCGCCCGCCTGGCCTCGAAGCACCAGGTCAGCTTGGTCGCCATCGGCAACGGCACGGCCAGCCGCGAAACCGACAAGCTGGTGCAGGACGTCATGAAGCGCTACCCGGAAGCGCGGCTGCAGAAGATCGTCGTCTCCGAAGCCGGCGCTTCGGTCTATTCCGCCTCGGAATTCGCCGCCAAGGAATTCCCCGACCTCGACGTCTCGATCCGCGGCGCCGTGTCGATTGCCCGCCGCCTGCAGGACCCGCTGGCCGAACTGGTCAAGATCGAGCCGAAGTCCATCGGCGTCGGCCAGTACCAGCACGATGTGTCGCAGACCAAGCTGGCGAAGAATCTCGACGCTGTCGTCGAGGACTGCGTCAATGCCGTCGGCGTCGATCTCAACACCGCCTCGGTGCCGCTGCTGACGCGCATTTCCGGCCTCAACGCCGGTCTCGCCGCCAACATCGTGAGCTACCGCGACGCCCACGGCGCCTTCCGCACGCGCGACGAACTCAAGAAGGTGCCGCGCCTCGGCGAAAAGACCTTCGAACAGGCCGCCGGCTTCCTGCGCGTGCCGAACGGCGACAATCCGCTCGACGCCTCGTCGGTGCACCCGGAAGCCTACCCGGTCGTCGAGAAGATCATTGTCGACCTCGGCAAGTCGATCAAGGACATCCTCGGCGACAGCCGCGCGCTCAAGGGCCTGAATCCGTCGAAGTACACCGACGAGCGCTTCGGCCTGCCGACCGTCCAGGACATCTTCAAGGAACTGGAAAAACCCGGCCGCGACCCGCGTCCCGAGTTCAAGACAGCGACCTTCGCCGACGGCGTCGAAAAGGTCAGCGACCTGCGCCCCGGCATGATCCTCGAAGGCGTCGTCACCAATGTCGCCGCCTTCGGTGCCTTCGTCGACATCGGTGTGCACCAGGACGGCCTGGTTCACGTCTCGGCGCTGTCCAACACCTTCGTCAAGGACCCGCACAGCATCGTCAAGGCCGGCCAGGTGGTGAAGGTCAAGGTGCTCGAAGTCGACCTGCAACGCCAGCGCATCGCGCTGACCATGCGCATGAGCGACGAGCCAAGCCAGGCCAAGCGCCACGACAACGCCACGGCCGGACGCGGCAATGCACCGGTTCGTCCGCAACAACGCAGCAGCGGCCCGGCGCCGGCCAACAACGCGATGGCGTCGGCGTTTGCCAAGCTGCGCAAGTAGTTCCTCCGGTCACCGGGGGTGATCGCCACCGCAATAACGGCGAATCTCACGGTCAACCGGAAAAAATGGCCAAAATTGAAATGCGGCGGCGGGCTTGGCCAGGGCGAAGCTCGCTGACCGTTGCATTTGCTTACAACCTGCAACAGCATCATGACAGCCGGATGGCAGTTTAAGACGTAGACTGACGTCATCAAATCGCCATTCGTCTGCCATCATGAAACGCCACCTGCTTTACCTCGCCCTCATCCCCCTCGGTCTCTGGGGAATCTTCGCCCTGCCCGACGTGCTCGCCGCCAACCCGGAAGGCCTCTGGGCCTGGCGCAAGCCGCTGATCATCCTCTCCGGCCTGCTCGCCCTGTGGTGGATGAGCGCCGGCATCGTGCTCGCCACCCGCGCGCCCTGGCTGGAAAAACGTTTCGGCGGCCTCGACAAGCTTTACCGCCTGCACAAAAACATCGGCATCGGCGCCGGCATCCTCGTCTTCGCGCACTGGATGATCGAGTGGCTGCCCAAGAACCTCGCCAAGGCCGGCCTGATCGTCGGCCCGAACCGTCCGCGCGGCCCGCGTGGCGAACCGGAGATGTGGATCGACCTGGCCAAGGATGTCGGCGAATGGGCCGGTTACATCCTGCTCGCGCTGGTCGTCGTGGCGCTGGTCAAGCGCATTCCCTACCGCTACTTCCGCTGGGTGCACAAGGCCTTTGGCGCGGTTTTCATTGCCGGCGCCTTCCACGGCCTCATCCTCATGCCGACGACCTTCTGGCAAAGCCCGCTCGGCTGGCTGACTGCCCTGGTAGCCGCCATCGGCATCGTCCCCGCCCTGCTGTCGCTGTCGAACCGCATCGGCCGCCAGCGCCAGCATCGCGCTGCCATCGTTTCGATCAGCCAGCACGAGGGCAAGCTGCTTGAAATCGTCTGTCGCCCCGCGGCCAGCTGGCCAGGCCACCAGGCCGGTCAATTCCTTTTCGCCCACGTCGGCCCGCGCGGCGAAGGCGCCCATCCCTTCACCATCGCCTCGGCGTGGAACGCCGGCGACGGCACACTGACGCTGGTCGTCAAGGCACTCGGCGACTTCACGGCGCAAATGCCCGACCTGATCGAGGTCGGCCAACAGATCACCCTCGAAGGCCCCTACGGCGCATTTGATTTTTCGGCAAAAATTCCGGTTGACCGTCAAAGCCCGGCGCACAGCCCGCTAGCCGGCCACCAGGTCTGGGTCGCCGGCGGCATCGGCATCACCCCCTTCCTCGCCCGCCTCGGCCAGTTGGCCAGCGCGCCGGAAGCCAACAAGCCCTCGGCCGACCTCTTCTACTGCACGCCCACCTCGGCGCAGGGCGATTTCCCGGCCAACCTCGAGGCGCTTTGCCAGGCCGCCGGCGTTCGCCTGCATCGCCGCCTGACCGACCGCCAAGGGCCACTCACGACCCAGGAGGTGGCGGCCACGCTGCAGCCCGGCAGTACCGTGTGGTTCTGCGGCCCGGCCGGCTGGGGCCGCGCCCTGGGCGAAGCCCTGCAACGCAACGGCCTGTCCCGCCAGGCCTTTCACCAGGAAGCCTTCGAGTTCCGCTAAGCCCCATCCCGACTGGTATGATTCGTCCTCCCCAACGAACATCTGCAGTCATGATCAAGGTCTTTGGCATCAAGAACTGCGACACCATGAAGAAGGCCATGAACTGGCTGACCGACAACGGTGTCGCCTACGAATTCATCGATTACAAGAAGGCCGGCGTCGCCGAGGCACACCTGCCGGACTGGACCGCCCGCGCCGGCTGGGAAAAGCTGCTCAACACCCGCGGCCTGATGTGGAAGAAGCTGAGCGACGAAGAACGCGCCAATGTTGACCAGGCCAAGGCCCTGAAACTCATGGCGCAGTACCCGAGCCTCATCAAGCGCCCGGTGCTCGATACCGGCAAGCAACTGATTGTCGGCTTCACGCCGGACAACTACGCGGAGCAATTGAAGTGAGCGACAGTTTCGTCCGCCGCTTCATTTTCGAGGGCCTCGACATTCGCGGCGCTGTCGTTTTTCTCGGCGACGCCTGGCAGCAGATGCAGGCCGGCCGCGACTACCAGCCGACTGTCGCCCATCTGCTCGGCGAAACGGCTGCCGTCACCGCGCTGATCGCCGGCCAGCTCAAGCAGCCCGGCCGCCTGACCCTGCAACTGCGCGGCAACGGCCCGATCCAGCTGCTGGTCATGGATTGCAACGAGCAACTGCAAATGCGCGGCATGGCGCGCAGCAATCCGGTCGTCCTCGCCGCACCGGTGCCGGAGCTCCTCGGCGCCCATCAGGGCGGCCAGCTCATGATGAGCCTCGACCTGCCGGAAGCCCGCCAGCCCTACCAGAGCTACGTGCCCATGGTCGGCGACAGCATCGCGGCGATCTTCGAACACTATCTCGAGCAGTCCGAGCAGCAACCCTCGCGCCTGTTCGCCGCTGCCGGCACCAACGCCGCCGCCTGCCTCTTCCTGCAAAAGCTGCCGTCGGCCGACCATCACGACCAGGACGGCTGGCAGCGCATCACCCAGCTCGCCGCCACCGTCAAGCCGGAAGAACTGCTCGAACTCGACATGGAAAGCCTGCTCGGGCGCCTGTTCCACGAAGACATCACGGAACACGGCATCCGCCTCTACGATCCGCGCCCGGTAAGCTACCACTGCCCGGAAAACCGCGAGAAGGTCGCCGACATGATCCGCAGCCTGGGCCATGCCGAAGCCGATCTCATCCTCGCTGAACATGGCGAGATCGTGATTCGCGACGACATCTGCAACCGCGACTACCGATTTTCACCGGAAGACGTCGCCGCGCTGTTCGCCGGCAGCGAAGGCAAGGCGCTGCATTGACCTCGCCAGTCGACACCTTCGATCTTGGCCGAAGGGTCGAACTGCTCTACCGGAACGTCCTGCTCGGCCAGATCGTTTCGATCATCAATGCCTCGATACTGACCTGGATCGCCAGCACGATGGTCGCCAGCACGGCGATCTACAGCTGGTGGGCGGCCTGCATGGTCATTGCCGGCCTGCGCATCGCTCAATCCAGCACGTACTGGCGGGAAGAACCGGCGAAGCGCCTCGACAGAGCCGCCTGGTGGCGTCTGCGGGCGCTCCTCAGCGTGGCCGGCGCCGGTCTGGTCTGGGCCACCGGCGCCCTGCTCCTGATGCAGCAGGACAACACCCAGCTCCAGTTGTTCGTCGGCTTCGTGATGGCCGGCATGGTGGCCGGTGCGGTACCCATCCTCGCCGCCGACCGCGTCATTTTCCGCTGCTATGCCTGGCCGATTTCACTGGCCGTCGCTTTCGGCGCGCTGGGCAGCGATCCGCTGCACATGGCCTTCACGCTGATGTCCCTGCTCTTCCTGCTCGCCGTCACGCGCAGCGCCGATTTCTTCCACGGCACCCTGGCGGAAACGCTGCGGCTCGAACACGAAAAGGACGGCCTGCTCACCGAGCTGGCCAAGACCAACGCGATTGCCGAACGCTCCAACCGTGCGAAAACCGAATTCCTGGCCAATGTCAGCCATGAATTGCGCACGCCAATGAACGGCATCATCGGCATGGGCGATCTGCTCTCCCTCGAACCGCTGACCGATGAGCAACAGGAGTTGTTGCGCCACCAGCGCGAGGCGGCCGAACAGCTCATGAAGCTGATCAACAACCTGATCCGGCTGTCCGCCCTCGAAGCCGGCCAGGTCCGGATTTACCAAACGCCCTTCATTGTCGACGGCCTGCTCGAAGGCATGCTGTCCAATCACCTGACCGCAGCAGCAGACAAGGGGCTGACACTCTCGCTGCACAGCGATCCCGAACTGCCGGACATCATGGTCGGCGACCTTTCCCGCCTGCGCCAGATTTTCGAGCATCTGGTCGGCAATGCAATCAAATTCACCGATGAGGGACGTATCGACGTCCGGGCGAAACTCGTCGAGCGGCAAAGCGAACGCGTAAAAATCGAGTTTTCCATCGTCGACAGCGGGCCCGGCATGACGCCGGAACAGCTGCAAATGATCAGCAGCCTGCTCACTCAGGGCGACGGATCAAGTATCCGGAAGCACGGCGGCATCGGTATCGGCCTGCCCATCGCCCGCAAGCTCGTGGAGCTGATGGGCGGCCAGCTGATCGTGGAAAGCCAGCTCGGCAAAGGCTGTTCCTTCCGCTTTACCCTGCCCTTTGGCCTGCCCGAAACGGACGATCTGGAGATGCCGGAGGCCTGATCGCCGCCGGCCGCGACTCAGAGCACCTTGCCCGGATTCATGAGGCCGCGCGGATCGAGCGCCTGCTTGAGCGAACGCATCAGGGCCATCTCTACCGGGCTCTTGTAGCGCAGGATTTCCTCGCGCTTCAATTGGCCGATGCCGTGCTCGGCTGAAATCGAACCGTTCAGCGCATGCACCGTGTCGTGCACGAGGCGATGCACCTCGGGTTCGCTGGCCAGAAAATCCGCGTTGTCGTGGGCGTCGGCCTTGGACAGGTTGTAATGCAGGTTGCCATCGCCGACATGCCCGAAAGCCACCACGCGAATGCCGGGAAACGCCATGCCGAGCGCAGCGTCGGCCGAGGCCAGAAAGTCCGGAATGCTCGATACCGGCACCGCCACGTCGTGCTTGATGCTGATGCCTTCGATTTTCTGGGCCTCGGAAATGTTCTCGCGCAAAGCCCACAGCTTTTTCGCCTGGGTTTCCGACTGGGCAATCACCCCGTCAGCCACCGCCCCCGCTTCGATTTGCGCAGCCAGCCAGGCTTCGACGGCCGTCGGCTCGGCATCGGAGAACTCGGCCAGCACGTACCAGGGCGACTGACCGGTCGGCCGCACGGTGTCGGGAATATGCCGGAGCACCAGCCCAAGCGCCGTTTCCGAAATCAGTTCGAAGGCCGTCAATTGGGCGTCGAAGGCCGCCTTGGCCGCCGTGAGCAGATCGACGGCAGCGGCCGGCAATGCAACGTTGAGCCAGCCCGTCACCTGCCGCTTCGGCAAGGGATACAGCTTGAGCACGGCGCCGGTGATGATGCCGAGCGTCCCCTCGGCGCCGATGAACAGCTGCTTGAGGTCGTAGCCAGTGTTGTCCTTGCGCAGGCCGCGCAGGCCGTCCCAGATCTCGCCACTGGGCAGCACGACTTCGAGGCCCAGCGTCAGTTCGCGCGTATTGCCGTAGCGCAGCACCTGCACGCCGCCAGCGTTGGTCGACAGGTTGCCGCCAATCTGGCAGGTGCCTTCCGAGGCCAAGGCCAGCGGAAAGAGTCGGTCGGCAGCGCGCGCCGCTGCCTGGACGGCCGCCAGCGTGCAGCCGGCTTCTACGGAAATCGTGTTGTTTTTCCGGTCGACCGTGAGAATGCGGTTCAGGCGACTCAGACTGATGAGCACGGCCCCGCCTGAATCGTCCGGGGTTGCCGCGCCGCACAGGCTGGTATTGCCGCCCTGCGGCACGATGGCCACGCCCGATTCGACGCAGATTTTGACCACGGCTGCCACTTCGGCGGTGTTGCCGGGGCGGACGACGCAGCGCGCTGTGCCGCGATAGCGGCCACGCCAGTCGGTCACGAAGGGCGCAATGTCAGCCGGGTCGGTCAGCACCTGTGCGGCGCCGACCGCTGCGGTCAATTGCGCAATCAGCCGATCAGACAGGCTGGGCGTAGAGGTCATGGTGGTCGGCGTCGATGACCTTCACCTGCATGAAATCGCCCGGCTTGGCGTCGAAATAGCCATCGAGATAGACCAGGCCATCGATTTCCGGCGCATCGGCCTTGGAACGGGCGATGGTTCCTTCCTCATCGACTTCGTCGACGAGCACCTGGATGACCGTGTCGATCTTGGCCTCGAGCTTGGCAGCGGAGATGTCTTCCTGAACCTGCATGAGCCAGCGCCGGCGGTCCTCGCGCACATCTTCCGGCGGCAATCCCGGCAAGTCGTTGGCGGCAGCGCCATCGACCGGCGAATAGGCAAAGCAGCCGACGCGGTCGAGCTTGGCATCTTCGAGGAACTGGATCAGTTGATCGAAATCCTCGTCCGTCTCACCCGGGAAGCCGGTAATGAAAGTCGAGCGGATGACGATTTCAGGGCAGATGTCGCGCCATTTGGCGATGCGTTCCAGCGTATTCTCGGCCGAGGCCGGGCGCTTCATCGCCTTGAGAATCGTCGGACTGGCATGCTGGAAAGGCACATCGAGATACGGCAGGATCTTGCCTTCGGCCATGAGCGGAATGACGTCGTCCACCGACGGATACGGATAAACGTAATGCAGGCGCACCCAGATGCCGAAGCTGGCCAGCGCCTCGCACAACTCCTTGAGACGTGACTTGACCGGCTTGCCGCCCCAGAAGGCGGTGCGGTACTTGAGATCGACGCCGTAGGCCGAGGTGTCCTGCGAAATGACCAGGATTTCCTTCACGCCGGCGCGGGCCAGGTTTTTGGCTTCGGCCAGCACGTCGCCAACCGGACGCGAGACGAGCGGGCCACGCAGCGACGGGATGATGCAGAAGGTGCAGCTATGGTTGCAGCCTTCGGAAATTTTCAGGTAGGCAAAGTGGTCCGGCGTCAGGCGGATGCCCTGCGGCGGCACGAGGTCGGAATACGGGTCGTGCGGCTTGGGCAGGTGCGTATGGACATAGCCCATGACTTCGTCAGCCGCATGCGGGCCGGTCACGGCCAGCACGGACGGGTGCGTCGATTGCACGATATCGCCCTTGGCGCCCAGGCAACCGGTGACAATGACCTTGCCGTTTTCGTTGAGCGCCTCGCCGATGGCATCGAGCGACTCCTCGACCGCAGCGTCGATGAAGCCGCAGGTATTGACGATGACGAGGTCGGAATTGTCGTAGCTCGGCGAAATCTCGTAGCCTTCGGCGCGCAGCTTGGTCAGGATGCGCTCGGCGTCGGATGACGCCTTGGGGCAACCGAGTGAAACGAAGCCGACGGTCGGCACTTTTTGCTGAATAGTCATGCGTAGGAAACCTTATCCGGGCTGGCCGGCGAACAAAAGGCGTATTTTACAGGTACTTAGCCGGGCAGACGGTCAAGCGCCTGCTTCAGTGCCTCGAAACACTGCGGATCGATGGCAGTCCCAAGGTTTTCAGCCATGATTTCCAGCGTTTTCGGAATCGGTACGGCGCCACGGTACGGACGCTCGGCGGTAATCGCGTCGAAGATGTCGGCGGTCGTGATGATCCGCGTTTCGATGCAGATCTCGTCAGCCATCAGGCCACGTGGATAGCCCTTGCCGTCCAGGCGCTCGTGATGCGCCGCCGAGACGCGCGCCAGCTCGGAAAAGGCTTCGATCCGCGAAAGGATGGTCTCGGTGTACATGGCGTGCGCCTTGACCGCTTCCCATTCGTCGTCGTCCAGCTTGCCCGGCTTGTCGAGCACGCTGTTGCTGACGCCCAGTTTGCCGACATCGTGCAGCAGCGCACCGCGCTTGAGCCAGCGCCGCCGCTCCGGCGACAGGCCAAGCGCTTCGGCAATCATGTCGGTATAGAGGGCAACGCGGACGCTGTGCCCGGCGGTGTAGGGACTTTTCGAGTCGACCACCTGGCCGAAGGCGGCGGCGATATCGTCGAGGTAATCGTCATCGAGCGCAACGACGTGCGAGGCGGGCTCCAGTGCCAGCACTGCGGCATCGACCTGGCCCGAACCGAGCATGCCCCACAAATCGTCATCCTCGGCCACGCGCTCGAAGGCCTCGACCAGTTTCGGATCGAACCAGCGGCCGGAACGCCCCCTGACCTCATCGAGCGCGGCAGACGGCCCGCCCGAGGTATGGAAAACGTCGACGACCTGAGCCAGCAGGGCTATCCGCGAAAACAGCGGAATAGCCTCGCCGGCCAGCCTTTCCGGCCGTCCCTGCCCGTTGAAATGCTCGTCCAGACTGTGGATGCCTTGCGCCACGCTCTCCGGGAAGCGCAAGAGTCGCGCGATTTCGGCGCCACGCTGGCAGCGGGTGGCAATCAATTCCGTTGCGATCTCCTCGCCTTCGCGCATGATGGTCAGCACGCTGCGGAAGCGCTCCGCCAGGCCGGCCTTCAATCCGGTGTGGCTGAGCACGAAGTTGAGAACACTGGGCAGGCTGTCGCCAACTGTCTTGAAATCGCGCTTGAAGCGGAGATCGTCGGCCAGATAGAGCTGGCAGATGCGTGCCGCATTGCTGCTGCAACCGAGGTCTTTCAGGAGCAGCGTGTAGTAGAGCCCCCACAGCGCCTGATCGTCCATCCCGATGGCCCGACCGATGTGCATGCCGATCCAGCAGCATCGCACGCAGTGCCCCTGCGGCTGACCTTCAGTGATGTCGAGCGCATGGGAAAGAGCGGAAATCAACTCGGCGAGTTTGAGCCCGTATGGCTGTGTTCCCGGCGCAACCTCAGGGAAGAGACGCGTCATCGGCATGGCACCCACCCTTTCGGCATGCCGAACACCGGCCTCTTTCGTTGAAGCGTCATGCGTTCACCCCTTGAGCGGACCTGTCGTCCGACAGAACCGGTATTCTACGAATTATTGGCGTTTTCAACAGGCTGCCTTTCTGGATTTGGCGGCATCGAAGGCGCTACAGGTCATCCGGCTTCCAAAAAATATCCGAAAAAATCGGGAAAAAGCAGAGATATTCGTTATAATTCGCGCCCCTTGCGTTCTTAGCTCAGTTGGTAGAGCGTCTGCCTTACACGCAGAATGTCGGCGGTTCGAGCCCGTCAGGACGCACCAAATTCTCATCTACTGAATTCTCGGTAGTTCAGAAGCCCCGCAGTTGCGGGGTTTCATATTCACGACCCATTCTTCGTACCTCTCCTTCAATGGGCGCAATCGTGAAATATCGCGACATCGCACACCCGGCGCCCAGAAAAGGGATCTCGTTGAGTAACAGATAACCGATCAGGCTTTCAGTTCTGCGGTCAGCGAGGCGACTTCCTCTGCCGAGTCCGCCAGAATGTTGCTCAGTGTGTTATCGCCAATCAACAGGTCAATATCGGCGACCATGCCTTTACTGCTCATGCCCGTCAATTCCGCCAAGGGAGATTCGACGGGTGAAAGTTGGTCCGCCAGTAACAGGGTATCGCCCAGCGAACTGGCTGGCATGGCAAGAAAGCCATCCCAGAGTGATTCCACCGCTGCCATTACCTGGTCGGGAACATCGAGCGCACGCAAAACAATTCGGCCCAAGATAGCTTCGTCTCCATCATGCCAACGCTCAAGCTCCGTTGATATCAGCGCCGGGAATTCGGCTGCCCTGGAAATCAGATAGAACCCCCCAACTTCGTGCACAATGCCGGCAAAGAAGGCTGCTTCGGGATCCTGATGCGTGACGCGACTGGCGATAACGCGGGCCAATGCGGCAACATGGGCCGTATGCTCCCATAGCCGACTGGACAAGGCGCGATGCTCCGGAGAATGCGCCATTCCCTGTAACTGTCGAACGACAATGGCAGTCGCCATCGTACGAACCGCACCAAATCCCAGTCGAGCTACCGCGCTCCGCACATCAGCGATCACGCGCCCCGACGGGTTGTAAGCAGCCGAGTTGGCAACGCCAACAACCTTCGCGGACAGGACTGGCTCAGCAGAAATCAACTTGCTTAGCTGGTCGACGGAGCAATTGGGATCATCGATAGCGCGCCGCACCCGGGCTGCGATATCGGCATGGGTGCCGAACAGTACGTCGCCTCGCGCGGCATCTGCGGCAATTTGGGCCAGTGCGTTGGTAGTCATGATTTCTCCCTCCCTGGTTATTTGCCGTAGCTGACGATGGCAGCGGGTATCTGATCGAGTGGCGCAATCTGATCCACCCCTCCCATCCTGATGGCTTCCTTCGGCATCCCAAAAACGACACAAGTCACTTCGTCCTGGGCTACTGTCCTAGCGCCGGCATCATGCATTTCCTTCATGCCACGAGCCCCATCATCCCCCATCCCGGTCATGATGATGCCAAGCGCATTGGCGCCGGCACACTTGGCCACGGAACGGAACAACACATCGACTGAGGGTTTGTGCCGGTTGATCAGGGGGCCATCAACCACCTCGACGGCGTACTGGGCTCCGTTTCGCTTGAGCATCATGTGGCGCCCACCTGGAGCGATCAGCGCCAGCCCGGGCACAACCCGGTCGCCATTGCAGCCCTCTCGTACCTCGATCTGACACAGGCCATTGAGGCGATCGGCAAACATACCCGTAAATTTTTCCGGCATGTGCTGAACAATGACGATGCCGGGACTTGTAGCGGGCAAACGGGTCAAAACCGCTTCGAGCGCCTGGGTTCCCCCTGTCGAAGTGCCGATGGCGACAACCTGGTCGGTTGTTCGTTCCAGTGCCCGATGAAGGGGCGGACTGATCATGGCGTCTGCCATTAGCTTGGGGCGAATCAGACCTGGCAACACACTGGCACTGAGGGCGCGCAGATTGGCCCGGGCAGCGCTGCGTACCGCCTGGACAATATCGTTGGAGGAGTCTTCAAGAAAGCTTTTCAAGCCAACCTTCGGCTTGGTAATGATCGAAATCGCTCCGGCCGCGAGCGCTTCGAACGTGGCTTGTGCGCCTTTCTCTGCCAATGATGAGCAAACAACGGTCGGCGTCGGATGCTCGGCCATGATTTTTTTCAGGAAGGTTATGCCATCCATGCGCGGCATTTCAATATCGATGACGAGCACATCCGGCCAGCGAACCTTCATCTTCTGCATGGCGAATATAGGGTCGGCTGCACTGCCGATGACCTCGATGCCAGGATCGGTGGCCAGGGCTTGCGAGACCACCTGACGAACCAAGGCCGAATCATCGACAATCATCACCTTGATCCGATCAACCATGGCTATTCCTGATTTGTGCGTTGCTTCCCTGTGGGAAAGCAAGCCAGACATCGCCGCTCCAGACATCAAAATGGAGCTTGCGCCGTCCGCTACCGCCAACATGCTCAGCGATCAGGGTGACGTTGTGGGAAGCGAGCAATTGCCTTCCTTGCGCGATATTACGTGGGCCAATATCCATGCGTTCGCCAGACGCGCCGGTCAGCATGTTGGCGCCGCCGAAAAGCTTTGCCTGGTATTCGCCTGGCCGGGTTCCTGCTGCTTCCACGTGTTGCAGAAACAGCTCAAACGCTTCACTGCCGTATTTTCCGTCCAGCGGCGCCGTGGCAGCTCGATGGCGCTCGGTCAGCATGTAGTGGCACATGCCCCCGATACGCCGGCGCGGATGCCAGAGGGTAATCGACACACAAGATCCGAGCAGGGTTGATATTCGCGTGTATTTATCACCGAAATAGAAGTCTCCGGGATTGAGAAACACTTCATGGATATCGTGCTCGATGCCATTCATGGCTTGCGATAGATCGTCGGCAATACCGCATCAATGCGGTCCGTAATTCCGTTAAGCGTTTCAGAATGGCCAATAATCAGGTATCCACCGGATTTCAGGCGCGGCAGCAAATTATGCACAACCTTGGCCTTTGTTGGCGGGTCGAAGTAGATCATGACATTGCGCAAGAAGATTACCTCGAAATCCCCGATCTCGGCATCGACCGGGTGAGTCAGATTGATCTGATAGAAACTGGTTCGTTTGCGTAGCTCTGGCGCGATCAAAAATGTACCGGCATGGGATCGGACGCCTTTCAGGCAAAAACGCGTCATGTAGTCCGGTGGGATGCCCTCCGTGCGAGCCAATGAATAATGGCCAGTCGCCGCTTTGGCAAGCACTTGGGTACTGATGTCCGAACCAACTATTTCCCAGGGTGAATTGGGTAGCTGGTCTGCCAACACCATAGCCAGCGTATACACCTCCTCACCGCTGGAACTGGCCGCACTCCAGACGCGGAAGGTGCTGGCGCTTTTACGCTTGCGGATGATTTCATCGCGCAAATAGGCAAAGTGCTTGGGCTCGCGGAAAAAATAGGTTTCATTCGTGGTCAGGAGATCGACCATCGTTTGCAATTCGTCCGGATGCTCGCCCGACGCCAGCATTCGATAATATTGAGTGAAGGTGGACAAGTCGTACACCTTCAAACGTCGGGTCAGTCTGCCGACGAGAAGGACTTTTTTTGCTTCGCTCAGGCTGATGCCAGCGATCTTGTAAATCAAGCGCTGAAAAAGAGCGAATTCCTGATCGGTGATGGGACTTGGTTCAGCCATTAGAACAATTCAATTTTCTTTTCAGTTGATCCAGGCTTCCGGGTCAGCGTAGCAGCGTAACTTTGTTCTTCGCGCGCAATGGTTTCGGCAGTCGCCATGTTGGTGACCATGCGTCGACAAAAGACGTCGCCAGAGGAAGGAAGGAAGAGGACCTTGCGCGACCAGGGACCGAGAAAATCAGAGGCGAGTAGCGGGATGCCCTCACGATCAAGCCATTCCTTGGTGAATTCGGCATTTCGTAGACCGATGCTCATCGACGGGCCGGACGTATTGATGATCGTTCCTCCGCCAAACGCCTTGGCCTGCAGGCGAACCTTTTTGGCTCCTTTTTGGAGCAAGGCGTTGAGGAGCGCTTCCATGGCATAAGAGCCGGAAAGCAGCGAGTCGACATCGTCGTTGGTGCCACGCCGGATGCTTGGCAGCATGAAATGGTTCAAGCCGCCCACGCGCGACTGAGGATCAAACAGGCAAACGGCCACACAGGACCCTAGCAGCGTCGAAAGTGGTCTTTCGGGTTCAATCGCCCATGCGCCGGGGTGAATGGCCCGGGCCAGGCGTTCGATTTCCTGCGATGGCAACTTGCTGTAATCCATGCGCTCTTTCGCCCAATGTTCCGTTGAACTGCAGGTGCAGGGACCTGCAGTTCATCACCGCCCCTGAAGGCCGCTCAAGGCTGCGAGGACACTTCCGCAGCCGCGTTTTCAGCCCCGGTAAGCATGGCAATTTCCTCGACGGAAAGAACCTTGTTTATTTCCAGCAAAATGACGAACTTGCCGGCCACCTTACCCATGCCAAAGATGAAATCCGCCCGAATCTTGGCGCCAAATGTGGGAGGAGGTTCAATTTCGCTACCGGGTATTTCCAAGACCTCGGAAACCGCATCGACGATGATTCCAATATCGTGCCGTGAATCATCATCAGGCACCTCTACGATGACGATGCAAGTCCGTCGACCAACTTCTGTCGTTTTTCCGCCGAAGCGGGCCGAAAGGTCTATGACGGGTACGACACTGCCTCGAAGGTTGATCACGCCGCGAATGAAGGCTGGCATCATCGGAATTTCGGTCAGATTCCCGTACTCGATGATTTCCTTGACGTTAAGAATACCAACGCCAAACATTTCACCACCGAGCGAAAACGTCAAATACTGCGAGGGAGCTTCATCGGTCTTGGCCACAACCGCCTGCCCTTTGGTTTGTACGAGTTGTCCCATGACGACTCCTCAATAGCGTTCGAAGTCACCCTCGTTGATCTGAACTGCTGCCGCCCTGGCTGCAACTCGAGGTTTTGCGCCACCACCGGTACGTGCAACAGGTGGCGCAAAATTGCGAGCATTGCCACGCTGATTCTCCTCCAGTTGGAAGAAAGTCATGGTCTGCTGCAACTGCTCAGCCTGCGAGCCGAGTTCTTCGGCAGTAGCTGCCAGTTCCTCCGATGCCGATGCATTTTGCTGGGTTGCTTGATTCAGCTGCCCCATGGCGCCATTAATCTGAGCGACGCCCGATGATTGTTCGGCGGAAGCTGCAGCAATTTCCTGCACAAGATCAGATGTCTTGCGAATAGTCGGGACCATTTCGGTCAGCAGCGTTCCGGCGCGCTCAGCCTGCTTGACCGACGACGATGCCAGATTGCCGATTTCCTGCGCGGCAACCTGAGAACGCTCTGCCAGCTTGCGCACCTCTGCCGCCACCACTGCGAAGCCTTTACCATGATCACCGGCGCGAGCGGCTTCGATGGCAGCATTCAGCGCCAACAGGTTGGTCTGGTATGCAATGTCATCGATGATGCCGATCTTGCTGGCAATGCTCTTCATGTCCTCAACGGTCTGACTGACCGCATCGCCACCTTCAGCTGCCTCCTTGGCTGCTTTCGAAGCCATGCCGTCGGTCACCTTGGCATTTTCGGTATTTTGGGAAATCGATGCAGTCATCTGCTCCATGGACGATGTCGTTTCTTCGACAGACGCAGCCTGTTCGCTTGAAGACTGAGACAGCGACTGCGCTGTGGCAGAAACCTGACCGGCAGCATTGGTCAGATTGTCGGCGGCAGTGCGGACTTCGCCGATGATCTGGGTCAGCTTGCCGATCATGTTCTGCATCGCATTCATCAGCAGCCCGACTTCATCCTTGCTGTCAGATTCCAGTTTGACAGTCAGATCGCCTTCGGCAATTCGGCTGGCAGCATTCAGTGCCTCGTTTATGGGACGGGTAATGCTCCGCGTAATGAACCATGCGAATGCGATGGTGAGCAAAACCGCAACAATGCTGATGATCTCGATCAACCGGATTGCTGCCGCGACATTTTCCTCTGCAGCCTTGCCCGTCTTTTCCATCGCCTTGGTCTGGAAATCAATCAGGGCATTGACGCTGGCAATATATTCGCTTTGCGCCTTGCGCAAATCACCTTGCAACAGCACTACGATTTCGGCTCTTTTATCAGCCTTGAGCAGTTCAACAAACTTGTCCTGTGAGGCCACATAGGCGGCACGTGCGGCGGCCAGTTTCTTGAGTAATTCCTTGCCCTGTTCACTCCGGACCGTTTTCTCGAGCATCTCGTAGTTTTCGGTAATCTTTTTACGTTGCTCCGGTATCGAATCAAGCGCTTTTTGCTGCTCCGTACCCGAGAATATATAAGCGTTGCGCAATTGGCGGGCGATGAAGTTGATCGAATCGATGATGTTGTTTGCTTGCACCACTTTGGGGAAACGGTCATTGACCATGGATGCAATATCGTTGTTAAGTGCATTCAGGCGCATGAAACTGATGGTGGAAATGGTAATCAGCAATGCGAGGGTGATTGCAAAGCCGATCCCCAAGCGAACGCCAACTTTCAGATTTTTGAACATGGTTTACCTCTTCCTAGGGTGCAATTCGTTAGTTATTCGGTAGTGCAGTCGCGGGTTGATGACCTCTACCCGGCAACAACATTCGATCTTCGTTCTGACTGACGCTGTGAACCAGCGCGGCAACATCGAGGATCAGCGCGACTTCACCGCTACCGAGAATGGTTGATCCGCCGATACCCCGCAGGTGCGAGAACATCACGCCAAGTGGTTTGATCACTGTCTGGAACTCTCCCATCAATTGATCCACCACGATCCCGGCACGCTGTCCTGCAAACTGGATGACCACAATGCTTTCTCGTGGAGGACATTCGCCTGGCACCTCGAAAAGCTCGCGCAAGCGGATGAACGGGAGTGCTTCGCCACGCAGATTCATGAAATTTCGATCGCCGGGAAGGTTCTTCAGCTCGATACACTCGACCACGGTATCGAGTGGTATGACATAGGCCGCCTTGCCAACGCCTACCAGGAATCCATCGATGATCGCCAGCGTCAATGGCAGCCGGATAGTGAATGTGGCACCTTCTCCATCGATTGACGATACGTCGACTGCCCCGCGCAGCGCCTGGATATTGCGTCGAACGACATCCATGCCCACCCCGCGCCCGGAAAGGTTGGAGACTTTTTCGACGGTCGAGAAACCAGGTTCGAAAATGAGGTTAACAATTTCGCTGTCGCTCAGTGTCTCACCAGGCTGGATGATGCCTCGTTCAAGCGCCTTGGCTGTTATCCGCTCCTTGTTCAGGCCGCCACCGTCATCGGACACTTCGATCACGATACTTCCCGAGTCGTGATAGGCGTTAAGCGAAACATGGCCGCAAGCAGGTTTCCCCCGCTCAAGACGCAGTGCGGTGGGCTCGATGCCATGATCCAGCGAATTTCTGACCAGATGCATCAGTGGGTCACCGATCTTCTCGACAACCGTTTTGTCGAGTTCCGTCTCTGCACCACTGATGACCAACTCGATTTCCTTGCCCAGCTCCTTGGAGACATCGCGTACTACCCGGTTGAAGCGGTTGAAGGTGTCGCCGATCTGGACCATGCGGAGCTGCAGGGCGGAGTCGCGAATGTTTTCAACAAGGCGGGATAGCACCGACGTCGCCTCCACCAGATCGCCTTGCTTGCTTTTTTGAGCCAGCAGATTGGCTGAGGCACCCGCAATGACCAACTCGCCGACCAGATCGATCAACTGGTCCAGCTTGTCTGCCTGAACACGAACCAGTCTGGCTTCCTTGGCTTTTTTGTCGCTGACCTGGGCCTGCTTGACGACAGCAGCATCGACGATTTCCTTGTGCACAACCTTGTTTTCAACAAGAATTTCGCCAAGTTGAGCAGGAGGAGCATTGCTTTCCTCCGATGCCGCATCAGCGCCGATCTTCTGATCAAGCAAACCCTGATCGACTTCGGACTGGGTTAGCGCACCACAACGGACGAGGATTTCACCGAGGCGCATGGAGTCTTCCGGCAATTCCTGAATGTGCCTGATGTACTCGGATAGTTTGCTGTTCGGCGGCAGGATGCGAAGATCGCATTCATCCCGCACGAAATCGAAGACGCGCTCAATATCGGCTTTGGAACTACGCGTTTGCAACTGGATTTCAAATCCGATGTAACAAGATTCCGGATCCATTTCAGCGGCAACCGGCATCGCCTCGCTGATCGTTTCAATGCCGAGAATTTCGCCGAGGGTGGCCAGATAACGAATGAACGAAAGTGGGTCCATGCCGCCACGCAGGACATCTTTTCCGAAGCGTACGGATATGTGCCAGCTGTCGGTCAGAACAAGCGCACCGCCAGTGCTTTCCACTTCTACACGGTCTTCGGACAGGGCGAGGCTGGCCGTGCTGCTTTGCGTGCTCGTGCCGCTGTTAGACTCAAGAATTGCCTTGAGTTGCTCGGTCAAACGGTCGCCACGCTCGGTTATTGCGACATCCGGCGCCTCCTGCTCCGCCGCCAGAACATCGAGCAGATTGACCATTTGGTCGCAGCACTCCAGGAGCAGCGTGGCCAGTGCCGGGCTAACGGCTAGTTCGTGATTGCGCAGGGCATCCAGTACATTTTCAACGCGGTGGGTAAAGGACTCGATGAAATGACACTCAATGACGCCGGAGCCACCCTTGATGGTGTGTGCCGCACGGAAGATGGCATTTATGTTGTCGTGGTCGTCCGGATTCTGTTCCAACTTCAGCAGCCCGGCCTCCATCTCGATTAGCTGGTCCCGGGACTCCTGAATAAAGACACTGGTGATTTCGTCCATGTTGCTTGCTCCGCGCTCAGGTGGCTTCGTGTGCAGGAATGACCAGGGGGTCACCGAATTCGGTCGCCATATTGCAGAAGTCGATTACCGAACTCACGGCCTGGCTATGAGCGACAATGCGGACGCATTTTCCTGCGCGTTGCGCTTCCTTCTTGAGCAAAATCAGCAATTGCAGTCCTGCCGTATCCATTTCAGTGACTTGCGAAAGATTAAGTTCCAGTTCATCTGTCGTCGCCAATGCGTCGAGGAGGATCTGCTTTTGCTCCAGCGCGTGATAGATGGTGAGATCGTCGTTGAGGGCTAACGGCTGGCGGGAAGTCATGATGCGGTGTCCTAGAACAATTCGATGCGACTGGAGGCAGGAACCGATGTCGTTGCCTCAACCTTCAGGGATTTCTGGTGGGTTGTGCGTTGGCTATCCATCACGTAGCGGCTGTACAGCGCTTCGAGATGTTGAGCGATCGGCTTGTAGACAAACCCGGGGTCGTCATAAGCCTGCAGTCGCTGAGCCAGCATTCCCGCGTGTTCGTCCAGTTGGTTCAAGGCGCTGATGACCTGCTCGATCTGCTGGCGGCTGACGTCCTGGAACTGGACGCTGGCCTGGGCTTCCATGAACATGGCAGCCAACTGGGTACTGCTTCCCTGAACCTCCCTCAAAACCTCGCTCTCGTGGCGCATCAAAGCTTCATAGTTGGCGCCCAGTTCATTGAGTTGCGCCGAGAAAAACTCCAGCAACTGCCTTTCCTTGCCCAGATTGACGTTCGACAGTTTGTCCTGAAACTGCGTCTCGATATTTCCGGCAACGCTGGCAATACCCTGGCTGATCTTGACCACCGCGATTTCGGTTTCACCCGAGAGTTTGCGAACTTCGTCGGCGACCACGGCAAAGCCACGCCCGGCTTCTCCGGCGCGGGCTGCTTCGATTGCAGCATTGAGGGCCAGCAGATTGGTCTGCCCGGCGACATGCTTGATCAGTTGAACCAGTGATTCCAGTGCCCGTGCTTCCTGGACGACTTGCGTGACGCGCTGTTGATCCTGCTCGGACTCCTGGAGGCGCTGCTGCACATAGCCTTCCATCTTGAGGACGATGTCGCGATTCTGCGCGATTCGCACTTCAGACTCATGCACCAATTTTGCAGACTCATCGGACGTTGCATTGACAAACTGGTCCAGATTGGTAACCACCGAGTCAATTGTTTGAAGTCGCTCGACAATATTGAAGGCCGCTTTCTCGGTATCGTCGATGACGCGCTTGAGCTGGCCCCGAACGACTTCATTGAAATCATGAACCTGTGTCAATTCGCCAGACACCTCGTCGGCCACCTTGTGATAGGTCTCCTGCTTGCTTTCCCCCTTTTGGGCAACCCGCGTCAGGCCCAGCATGTAATCTTTGTAGAAGGCCTTGGAAACCAATCGCTGAGCAAGCAACGAAATCAGCACGATGACGATGGTGCCGATGGCATCGGCTAAAGGCGCAGGAACGAATGTTTGGTGGAACCAGTGGTGTAGAAAATACACTGTAGCCGCGGCGAACAGGGCCACCAGGACTGCAACGATTGCCTCCCGACGAAGGAGTTTGGCGAAATCCATGGCGTCAGCGAACGACGAGCTTGATGGTGTTGAGTAATTCGTCAGCGGTTGCGGGCTTGACGATCCACCCCGAAGCGCCGGCGGCCTTTGCCTCCAGTTTGCGCGATTGCTGCGACTCGGTGGTCAGGAAAAGGATGGGCACGAATTTGTATGCTGGCAACTTGCGCACCTCCTTGATCAGGTCGATGCCATTCATGCCCGGCATGTTGAGATCGGTAATCAGCAGATCGATCTTGATGCCGGATTGAAGCTTGCGTAGCGCCTCTTCAGCACTGGCAGCCTTTTCGGTGGCGTACCCGGCTTTGCCAAGAATATTGGAAATACTGAGGAGGATGGTGGCCGAATCATCGACGAGGAAGATGGTTTTCATTGGGGCACAGTTTCAAATATATTAGAAATGTAACATACAGAACTATTACTATTTATATACTTTTAGCCTAACTCAAGCTTGACCTAAATCAATCTTCCAGCATAGCCCCCTGGTTTGGAAGCACAGGCTGGCCGCTACAAAGCGATTTGAATCGAGAGTCTAGAATACGGAAGCCCGACATGCGAATAGCATTAATAGATTGCACCCTTTTCTCGCCGTCGGAAAGTACTAAATACTCCCAAGCCTGTTCGGAATGCCAGGGGAGAGATTGGGTAAGGTAGGCAAAGGCACATCACAGCCGTGAGCGGAATGCGCTGTTCGTCCCGATTTAATTGCTTGCTTGGACGAATTCCCTGATTTGCCGAAATTCGCCAAGCACAGGATGCATTACGCTGATACAATGCGCCCCGCTCGAAGGCGATCACCAGTCGCTTTGCGGCACCAACGGTGCCCGGGCAGAAAGTAGGTGGTGGTGTTTTGGCTGGCTCAAGGAAGCTCGATCCAGCAAAAATAAACTTCGGTCTTTACCGTCGTTACTTCGACCCCGTCAGTAGCAGCAGTTGCCCATGTGGCTCAGTGGTAGAGCACTCCCTTGGTAAGGGAGAGGTCGGCAGTTCGATCCTGCCCATGGGCACCACTTTTCTTGCGATCGTCGCCCGAAGACACTAATGCTTGGATGCGTAGCGTCCGAATTGCTTGAGCGCTGCAAGAAACTCGCCGAAATTCGCTTCACGGACAACGATGCTGCTCAGGGTGTCACGCAGGTTGAATGGCGTATCGCCTTCACCAGCGTGCACGTTCCCCTTCCCGGCTACCTGACTGGCCGTGGGCGTTGGTGCGGACTTCATGCTGGAGAGTGACATTGACGGTTTCCTCGTTTCGTTGAACTCATTCTGCCCAGCGTAATTGCCGATGTCTGTGAACAATTTCACGATACTTCTGCGACGCCCAAATCGGTCTGAATCGACGCCCTGAAATCCTTGCCAATTGGACGTTCGGGACAGCCTCGACAAATCGCCTTGGCGCTTCGACACGCCCCGTTCCCGATTTCAATTTTGGGCATTTTTTCCGGTTGACCGTCAAACCCGCTTTTTTTGCCGATGCGGG
>JAGTRT010000069.1 GCA_018261895.1 Pseudomonadota bacterium | reverse complement strand
CCTTGCTGCAAATAAAACCGGACGATCCGGCGGCGCTGGCCGGCAAATTTTATGGCTTCTCGCCCCCTACCGACTACGGCGCACTCGAATCGATGTTGCTCGAACTAAACGCCCACCCGAATCGCCTGGCGTATTTCAGCCTCCGCGACATCATCGCGAAATATTCCGCCGCAGTCGTTGCCAGCCTGAGTCTGCTGCTGATCCTGATGCTGCTGGCCGTGGTGTACCTGATTCGCTCGAAACGCCAGGTCGCCGCCACCCTGCGCGAACGCGCCTCGCTGCTCGACAGCCTTGGCGAAGGGCTCTACGTGATCGACCGTCGCGGACACTGCAGCTTCATCAATCCCAAAGCCCTCGAAATCCTCGGCTTGACGCGGCAGGAAGTCGTCAGCACCGATCAGCACCTGTTATTCCACCACCACCGTCCCGACGGCTCGCCGTACCCGAACAGCGAATGCCCGATCTATCTGACCCTGCACGACGGCCACAAGCGGCAGGGCGAGGAATGGTTCTTCCGGAAAAACGGGGAAGGCTTTCCGGTCCGCTATTCAGTGACGCCGATGCGCGACAAGCGCAACGAGGGTGCAGTCGTCGTCTTCCACGACATTTCCGAGTCGCGCAGGGCCGACGAACTGATGCGCATCTCGGCCATCGCCTTTGAAACCCAGGAAGCCATGCTCGTCACCGATGCCGCTACGCGCATCCTCCGGGTCAACCGCGCCTTTACCGAAATTACCGGCTACGCGGCCGAGGAGGTGATCGGCCAGACGCCGGCCGTGTTCAAATCCGGCCACCACGACTTTGGTTTTTACCGGGAAATGTGGGCGGCATTGAAGGCGCACGGACACTGGCGCGGAGAAATCTGGAATCGCCGGAAAAACGGCGAGGTTTTCCCGGAATGGCTGAGCATTTCCGCCGTCCGCAACGCCCAGGGTGAAACCACCCATTTCGTCGCCTCCTTCCTCGACCTCACCCAGCGCAAGGAGGCCGAAGAACAGATCCAGTTCCTCGCCTTCTACGATCCGCTGACCCACTTGCCGAATCGACGCCTGCTCAATGAACGCCTGGAAAAGGCGCTGTTTTCGGGCGTCCGCCACCACCGCTACGCGGCCTTGCTGTTCATCGATCTCGATAACTTCAAGATGCTCAACGACTCGATGGGTCACGCGATTGGCGACCTCCTGCTGTGTCAGGTCGCCCAGCGTCTGGGCGCCTCGGTCCGCGCCAACGACACGGTCGCCCGCCAGGGCGGCGACGAATTCGTCATCCTGCTCGAAGAGCTGAGCCAGGACATCCACGGCGCGATCGCCCAGATCAAGTTGATCGCCCAGAACATGCTGGAAGCGCTGGATAAACCCTATCAATTTGGCGATGTTTCCTACCACTGCACCGCCAGCATCGGAGCCATTCCTTTCATGGATGCCGGCGAAACGGTCGAGAGCCTGCTCAAATCGGCGGACATGGCCATGTACAAAGCCAAGGCCGCCGGCAAGAACGCCCTGCGTTTCTTCGACCCGTCGATGCAAACCGAAATCGAACGGCGGGCCACCGTCGAGCGCGAACTGCGCAATGCGCTGCAGGCGGGTCAGTTCGAACTCTACTTCCAGCCCCAGGTCGACAGCGCCGGCAAGGTCTTTGGCGCCGAAGCGCTGATCCGCTGGCAACACCCGAGCCGTGGCCTCGTCGGACCTGACGAATTCATTCGCATTGCCGAAGAAAGCCGGCTGATCCTGCCGATCGGGCAATGGGTCCTGGCCGAGGCCTGCCGGCAGCTTGCGCTCTGGCAGAAACATCCCGACACCGCGCACCTGACGCTGGCCGTCAACGTCAGCGCGCTGCAATTCCGTGACAGCGATTTCGTCAACAGCGTGGCGCGCGCCATCGCCGAATCGGGCGCACCGGGCAGCCACCTGAAGCTGGAAATCACCGAATCGCTGCTCCTCGAGGATATCGGCGGCACCATCGAACACATGCGACCGCTCAAGGAAAAGCTGGGCGTCGGCCTGGTGCTGGACGATTTCGGCACCGGCTATTCATCCTTGAGCTACCTGAAACAGCTCCCGCTCGACCAGATCAAGATCGACCGCAGCTTTGTCCGGGACATCAACAGCAACCCCAACGATGCCGCGATCGCCGAAACCATCATCGCCCTCGGCCACTTTTTCAATCTGACCATCATCGCCGAGGGGGTCGAAACCCCGGCCCAGCGGGATACGCTGATCACCTGCGGCTGCAAGGCCTTCCAGGGGTTCCATTTCGGCAAGCCGGGAACCATCGAACAGTTTCAGGCCGGCCTTGGCGGCAATTCATGACAAAAATTCCACTTGCCGCGGTCGACGGCTGTTTCGGGCCCGTTTTCCATTAACTTCCTTCCGCTCCCCCGAACAGTGTCCGACCGCGCCCGCAGCTTTCCGCCCATCGCCGCCCCCGACGCCCGCGTCCTGGTCCTCGGCAGCATGCCGGGGGTGGCCTCGCTCGCCGCCAACCAGTATTACGCGCACCCGCGCAATGCCTTCTGGCCGATCATGGCGACACTGTTCGGCTTCGACGCCGCACTCGATTATCCAGCCCGGACCAAGGCCCTGGCTGCCGCCGGCATTGCCGTATGGGACGTGCTGCATTCCTGCCGCCGCCAGGGCAGCCTGGATTCAGCCATCGAAGACGACACACTGGTCGCCAACGATCTGGCCGGATTTCTCGCCGGACACCCGGCGATCCGTCACGTCTTCTTCAACGGCGCCAAGGCCGATAGCTGCTTCCGGCGGCACATCAAACTCGCCATGCCGGAACGGGAAATCGCCTTTACCCGCCTGCCGTCGACCAGCCCGGCCCACGCCGGGCGTTCATTCGAACAAAAATTGCTGGCCTGGCGCGCCGTCGCCGACGCGCTCAAACACTAGACGCTCGGCCGCGTCCACATCCACGACAGGACCAGCACACCGACTGCCGCCGGCACGTAACACCACGGCTCGGGCAGCGTCAGCCAGCCGCCGATGGCGCTGATTGCCAGTAGCAACGTGGCAAGACGCTTGGCGACGAGGGGGATGGCGCGGTGGTCGCGCCAGGCGAGGATCGCCGGCCCCCATTTCGGATGCGCCAGCAGTTTCGCCTCCCACTCCGGATGCGAGCGGGCGAAGAACCAGGCGGCGAGGAGAAGGAAGGGTGTAGTCGGCAGCAGCGGTAGCACCGCACCGACAGCGCCGAGGGCGACGCAGAGCGCACCAAGCACGCGGTAGGTGGGCACCTTCACCGCAATTCCCAGTAACTCGACCGGCCGTAGGTTTCCTTCAGCAGATCGATGAACAGGCGAACCCGCAGCGGCAGGTGCCGGCGCTGCGGAAAGACGGCATAAATTCCCATCGGCGGCACCTGCCAGGCATCCAGCACCGAAGTCAGCCGGCCCTCCTTCAAATCCTGCCCGACTTCCCACAGCGAACGCCAGGCCAGGCCTCGGCCGGCCAACGCCCACTCGTGCAGGACCGCGCCGTCGTTGCATTCGAAGCTGCCGCCGACCTTGACGGTATCGACCTCGCCGGATTGCGGATCGCGAAACATCCAGCCGCGCTGCTGTCCGAGCGATAGGCATTCGTGGGTGGCCAGATCGGCCGGCCCACGTGGCACCCCATGCGCCACCAGATAGGCCGGGCTGGCGACGACCATCCGCCGCATCTCGCCGAGACGAACGCTGACCAGGCTGGAATCGGTCAATTCACCGATGCGGATCGCGCAATCGATATTTTCATTGAGCAAATCGACCAGACGGTCGCTGAGATCTAGGCTGACCGTCACCTCCGGATTCGCCTGCATGAATTCACCGACCAGCGGCGCAACATGACGCCGACCAAAGCCGAGGGGCGCCGAAACCCGGAGCTGGCCGGTCGCCCGGACGCCGCCCAGCGATACCGCGGCTTCGGCATTGGCGAACTCGTTCAGCACTTTCTGACAATCCTCGAGAAACGCCTGGCCCTCGAAGGTGATGGTCAATTTGCGCGTGGTGCGCAGCAGCAACCTGACGCCGAGCCGCGCCTCCAGTGCATCGAGGCGTCTGCCGATGATCGCCGGCGTCACTCCCTCCGCCCGCGCGGCGGCAGACAGACTGCCGCGCGTGGCGGCCGAAACGAAGGCTTCGATCTGTTTCAGGCGATCCATTTGATACTTAATGTAAAAGATGAATTGATTCTAGCCGTCTTTTTGTCGAAGCGGAATATCAATAGAATTTGTGGCGTTGCACCAATTCACCTTTTATCTGGAGATCCCATGAGCCTGAACCTGCCTGCTGGCGTGCAAAT
>JAGTRT010000054.1 GCA_018261895.1 Pseudomonadota bacterium | reverse complement strand
AAAAAACGCCCAAAATCGAAATGGCTGATCTCGACAATTCCCAGGACTGGCTGGCCGCGCTGAAATGGGACGCCGACGGCATGATCCCGGCCATCGCCCAGGATGAAAGCGGGCGTGTCGTGATGTTCGCTTACATGAATCGCGAGTCGCTTCAGGAAACGGTTAGCAGCGGCAACGCGGTATACTGGTCGCGTTCAAGAAAGCGTCTTTGGCGCAAGGGTGAGGAGTCCGGGCATTTCCAGAAAATCCGGGCCATCCGCACCGATTGCGACGGCGACGTTCTGCTGTTGAGTATTGAACAAGTGGGCGGCATCGCTTGTCACACAGGCCGCGAAAGCTGTTTTTTCAACGAATTGAGCGGGGACCGCTGGGTGCCTGTTGATCCGGTTTTGAAAGACCCGAAGGAAATTTACAAATGAGCACGCATGACATCCTGCATCGCCTTTCCGAGACGCTGGCTTCCCGCCGCAACGCCGACCCGGAAAAGTCCTATACCGCCAAGCTGTTTTCGGAGGGGCCGGATTCGATCCTGAAAAAGATCGGCGAAGAATGCGCCGAGCTGATCATGGCCGGCAAGGAAGGCAAGCGCCTCAACATCGTCTGGGAATCGACCGACGTGATCTACCACGTGCTCGTCCTGCTCGCCTTCTACGGCCTGAGCATCGAGGACGTCTCCCAGGAAATGCGCCGCCGCGAAGGCATTTCGGGCATCGATGAAAAGGCGGCGCGGGGCCACAAGTGAGCGACTGCATTTTCTGCAAGATCGTCGACGGCAAGATTCCGGCCGCGAAGGTCTTCGAGGACGACGACATCCTGGCGTTCAAGGACATCAGCCCGGCGCGCCCGGTGCACGTTCTGGTCATCCCGAAAAAGCATATAACTTCTTTGGCGACCGTCTCGCCGGAAGATTCGCCTATACTCGGCAAGATCCTGGCCAAGGCCAATGAAATTGCCGTGGCGCAGGGCAGTCCGGATGGTTTCCGGGTGATCATCAATACAGGACGTGTGGGACAGCAGGAAGTGCCGCACCTGCACGCGCACATCGTGGGCGGTCCGGACCCGGTCGGCCCCATGCTAAAACGTATCTAGGAGACAATCATGGGCAGTTTTTCCATTTGGCACTGGCTGATCGTTCTGGTCATCGTCATGCTCATTTTCGGCACCAAGAAGCTGCGTAACGTCGGCCAGGACCTCGGTGGCGCCGTCAAGGGCTTCAAGGATGGCATGAAGGACGCCTCGGGCGGCGACAAGCCGGCCGATGCAGCACAGCCGACCCAGCAGGTCAGCGGTCAGACCATCGACGTCGAAGTCAAGGAAAAGACGAAGAGCTAGTCGCGAGTCGCCAGTCATTGGTTTTTGGCTAAAGACTGGCAACCAGCAGCTAGCAACTGACAACTATGTTCGATATCGGCTTTTCCGAATTGATGGTGATCGGCATCGTGGCGCTGATCGTCATCGGCCCCGAGCGCCTGCCCAAGGTGGCCCGCACGCTCGGGCATCTGCTCGGCCGCGCGCAGCGCTATGTCAACGATGTGAAATCGGACATCAGTCGCGAGGTGCAGCTCGACGAGTTGAAGAAGCTGCAATCGCAGGTGGCCAACTCGGCACGCGAACTCGAAAGCTCCGTGCGCCAGGAATACGACTCGGCACGCAGTGCCATCGAAGCGCCGGCACAGGAAGTGGCTGCTGAACTGCAGTCGGCGACAGCTCAGCTCGCCGAGCCCGTGAAGACAGGCGACGTGACCGGTAAACCAGCGGCATGAGCGACCTGCCGGAAGACTCCTTCATCTCGCATCTGATCGAGTTGCGCGACCGCTTGTTGCGCAGCCTGATCGCCATCGCGGTCGTCCTTGGCGTGCTGTGCCTCTACCCCGGGCCCGGCGAAATCTACGACATCCTGGCGGCCCCGCTGACCAAAGCCCTGCCCGAAGGCACGAAGATGGTCGCCATCGGCGTCATCACGCCCTTCATGGTGCCCCTGAAGGTCACGGCCATGGTGGCCTTCGTCCTGGCCTTGCCCTTCATCCTCTATCAGGTCTGGTCCTTTGTTGCGCCGGGCCTGTACGCCCATGAAAAGCGCCTGGGCATTCCGCTGATCATTTCCAGCACGCTGCTGTTCCTCGCCGGCATGTCCTTCTGTTACTTCTTCGTGTTCGGCCAGGTGTTCAGCTTCATCAACAGTTTTGCGCCGAAGAGCATTACGCCGGCGCCGGACATCGAGGCCTATCTGTCCTTCGTGATGACCATGTTCCTGGCTTTCGGCATTGCCTTCGAAGTGCCGGTGGCGCTGGTCATGCTGGTCAAGCTGGGCGTGGTGACGGTCGAGAAGCTCAAGGAATGGCGCTCGTATTTCATCGTCGGGGCATTTGTCGTCGCCGCGGTGGTGACGCCGCCGGACGTCGTCTCCCAACTGGCTTTGGCCATTCCCATGTGCCTGCTCTACGAGCTGGGCATCTTTGTGTCGCGTCTCGTGTCGCGCCCGGCACCGAAAGAGTCGGATTCCACGGTCAACCCGGAAAATGACGCAAAAATGGAATCCGAGATGGACAAGGCGGAAGACGAGTTCCGCAACCTGGGCAAGTGATCAGGGCTTTTTAACCGGGCCCGGTCGCGTCGCCAGGGTCTTGACCGGGGCGCCTTCCTCGAACCACCACAGCGTACCCGGCGGCATGTCGGTCCATGCCTCGTTGTCCGTCAGCGGCAGGGTGGCGATGACGGCAACGCGGTCATCCGGCGACGTGACATCGCTGAAATCGACGGTAATGTCCTGATCCTTGAGGTGCGCCTGGGCAAACGGCGCCTTGCGCACGATGTGGCTGAGTTTGGTCGAGGCATGGGCGAACAGGCAGTCGCCATTCGAGAGCAGGAAATTGAACTCGCCGTGAATGGAGATTTCCAGCGCCAGCGCATGAACGGCATCGAACAGTTCGTGGCGACTCGGCACATGGTTCCCGAATCGCTTGCGCAACTCCTGAAGCAGCCAGCAGAAGGCGCGTTCGCTGTCGGTCAGGCCGACGGGGACGAAGCCGCCATCGAGCTGCGGCATGAAGTCGATCAGGTTGCCGTTGTGGGCAAAGATCCAGTAACGGCCCCACAACTCCCGCATGAACGGGTGCGTGTTCTCAAGACCGACCGATCCCTGCGTTGCCTTGCGGATGTGGGCAATCACGTTCTTCGAGCGGATCGGGTAGTGGCGGACCAGTTCGGCGACCGGCGAGGTGGCGGACGGTTGCGGGTCGAGAAACAGCCGCGTTCCCTTGCCCTCGAAGAAGGCGATTCCCCAGCCATCGGAATGCACGTCGGTCGCCCCGCCTCGCGCCTGGAATCCACTGAAGGAAAAGCAGATGTCCGTCGGCACGTTGCAGTTCATGCCCAGCAGCTGGCACATGGCTTACTCTTTTTCCGGGCGGATGGCAGGGCGTTTGCCGATCTTGACCTGGAGTTCGATGATGCTCTTGTCGCGGCGCAGACGGAAACTGCTCCGCTCGTCCGGGGTCAGGGCGGCGATCAGGTCGAGCATGACCTGCGGGTCCTTGACAGCCTTGCCGCCGACCGAGAGCAGGACATCGCCGGGGCGAACGCCGGCCGTATCGGCCGGGCTGCCGCGCACGACGCCGGCAATCAGCGCGCCCTCGTTGTCGGGCAAGCCGAAGGACTCGGCCAGTTCGGGCGTGATTTCCTGCGCTTCGACGCCGATCCACCCACGCGTCACGGCGCCGGTGCGGATGATCTGCTCCATGATGCTGCGCGCGCTGGAGACCGGGATGGCGAAACCGATGCCGAGCGAGCCGCCGGTCCGCGAGTAGATCGCCGAATTGACGCCGACCAGATGGCCATGCACATCGACCAGGGCGCCACCCGAGTTGCCG
The DNA here is from genome assembly GCA_018261895.1 of Pseudomonadota bacterium. Classification (GTDB taxonomy): domain Bacteria; phylum Pseudomonadota; class Gammaproteobacteria; order Burkholderiales; family Rhodocyclaceae; genus Azonexus. The sequence continues at coordinate 7,423 of JAGTRT010000054.1, read as the reverse complement.
GGATTGATGGCGGCGTCGGTCTGGATGAAGTTCTCGAAAGTATTGATGCCAAGATGCGAGCGGCCCAGGGCGGAAACAATGCCCATGGTCACCGTCTGGCCGACGCCAAAGGGATTGCCGATGGCCAGCACGACATCGCCGACGCGCAGGTTGTCGACCTGGCCGAAGGTAATGGCCGGCAGCTTGTCCGCCTTGATCTGCAGGATGGCCAGGTCGGATTCCGGATCGCTGCCGACGATTTTGGCCTTGTAGGTCTTGCCGTCGTTGAGCGAAATCTGAATGTCATCGGCGCCATCGATGACGTGGAAATTGGTCAGGATGTAGCCGTTGGGACTGACGATGACACCCGAGCCCAGGCCGGAGTTACGCTGCGGCTGGCCTTCGGGGCGGTCGCCGAAGAAGTGGCGGAAGATCGGATCGTCGAACAGCGGGTGGCGCTGCTGCTTGATTTCCTGCGTCGTGTAGATATGGACGACGGAGGGCAATGCCGCGCGGGCCGCGTCGCGATAGGAGCCGGTCGGCGCGATCTTGCCGTCTTCGCTGACGGTCGGCGCCTCCTGCAGGGAAACCACCGCGCCGCGGTGGGGCAGCCATTCCGGTTTCAGCGTGGAGACGACGAACAGAATGGCCAGCGCAACGGTGACCGTTTGTGCAAAAATCAGCCACAACCTCTGCATGGAAATTGTCTCGATGAAGCGTGAAGAATTGTTGAATTATCTGGATGGGCTGTTGATGCCCGGAAAGTTCCGGGATTATTGCCCAAACGGCCTGCAAGTGGAAGGCAGTTCCGAGATCGGCCGCATTGTCGCCGGCGTGACGGCCAGCCAGGCGCTGCTCGACGCCGCCGTCGAGCGCGATGCCAATGCCATATTGGTGCACCACGGCTATTTCTGGAAAGGCGAGGATGGCCGGGTGACCGGCATCCGCCGCAAGCGGCTGGCGACGCTGCTCGAAAACGACATCAACCTGCTGGCTTATCACCTCCCGCTTGACGCGCATCCGGAACTGGGCAACAACGCCCAACTGGCCAAGCTGCTGGGCTGGTCGCCCGACGGTCGTTTCGGCGAGCAGGATATCGCCTGGTTGGGCGCGCTGGCCGAGCCATGTTCGCTGGCGGCCACAGCGAGCAAGGTGGGCGATGTGCTCGGGCGCGCGCCGATGGTGATCGGGAATGGGGAGAAGCTGGTGCGGCGGATTGCCTGGTGTTCGGGCGGCGCGCAAGGCTATTTCGAGCAGGCCATCGCCTTGGGTGTCGATGCCTTCATGTCCGGAGAGATTTCAGAGCAGACCGTGCATCTGGCGCGGGAGAGCGGCGTCGCCTATCTGGCGGCGGGCCATCATGCCACCGAGCGCTACGGCGTCAGGGCGCTGGCCGACCATCTGGCTGCACAGTTCGGCATTGCCTGCGAATTTGTAGACGTCGATAACCCCGTCTAGTCCGAATCCCGGCGGCGTTCAGGCCTTGCTCGGGCGCGGTTTGGCGATGCGCGGCGGCGGTGCGTCGAAGGGGCGCGACGGGGCCTGCCTGCGGCTGACCAGATGCGCCACACCGGCGGAAACGCTGCCGCCCAGCAGGAGCCCGAACAACAATTCAAGCCAGTCATTCGCGCTTGATGTCGCGCGAGCGGGCGCCGACGACAGGGCGGCCTCGGCATTGGGCAGGAGCGCCGAGGGGGACGTGGCCTGCTGCGCCTGCAGTCCTTGCAGCTTTTCCCGCATGGCCCGGGATTCGGCCGCCAGCGTGACCGCGGTGTTCAGTTTGTCGACTTCCTGATTGAGCAGGTGCAGGGTCGTCTCCATTTTCAGGAGCCGCTCGTCGAGTTCGTTGACCGGGGCGAGCGGGTCGCTCGTGCGGGGCGCTGGCACATCGTCGTGCGCCGCACCAAGGATTACCCTGTCCATGCCGCTTGCCATGCCGGCCAGCGTTTCGCGCGGGAGCGGCGGTTTGGGTTTGCTGGCCTGGTTCGCGGCCGGTTTCGGCGCTCGTGCCCTGATGGCCGGGCGCTCGCTTGCCTCGCTGCTGTCTGCCGCGCTGCCGGCGTATCGCTCCGCAGGCGAACGGCGCCGGGCCGCTTCGCGGGGCGCTGGCGGTATCGAGGCGACGGTGGGCACCTCGATGTCATTGGCAGCAGAAGGGGGCGGCGCGGGCATCAGCACATATTCGCGTTTCAAATCGTATCCGCAGGCGGCGCGTACGCTGATCAGGGCGATCGGTTCGTCGATGGGCTTGCTGCTCGTGAGCACCAGGCGATAGTCCTGGCCGACGCGGACAAGGCGGATGCGGGCTGAGCTGACGACCGGCAGATCGGCTTCCGGAATGGCACCAACGGAGAAGCAGGCGGCATCGATCATTTCGCCGCCGGCAATAACCGGGATGTCGGCGCGCAGGGTTTCGCCGATGCGCGAATGCAGGGTGATCTCGCCCAGCCCCACCGCGCAGGCGCTGCCGGAGAATATTGCCGCGCTGGCCAGACCGAGGCGCAACAGTCGTATAGCGATCATCCTGCGTTATATGTCATTGGATTATATGGTTTATAAACTTTACCACCGGGCCGCTTGCATGAGGGCAAAATGTTGCACACTTCCACCCTCGACCATCGCCGCCGGATATGCCCATGAACCTCGTTTTTCCGTCCCATCCCGTTGCCACCCTGCCCGTCGTCGGCGGGGAAGCGCGTTTTCCCGTGCGCCGCATTTTCTGTGTCGGGCGCAACTACGCCGATCACGCGCGCGAAATGGGGGCGCTCGACCAGGCCGATGGCCGTGAGCCGCCGTTTTTCTTCAGCAAGCCGGGCGATGCCGTGGTGAGTGGCGAAGGCGAAGTGCCGGTGGCGTATCCGCCGATGACGGCAAACCTGCATCACGAAATCGAACTGGTCGTGGCGCTCGGTTCCGGTGGCGCCAATGTCCCGGTCGAGGCGGCGCAAAGCCTGATTTTCGGTTACGCCGTCGGGCTCGATCTGACGCGTCGCGACATGCAGGCCAGGGCCAAGGAGAAGGCGCATCCCTGGGATATGAGCAAGGGCTTCGACCAGTCGGCGGTGGCCGGGGCAATCTGCCCGGTGGCCGCCAGCGGGCACCCGGCCGCCGGCCGCATCTGGCTCAAGGTGAATGGCGATTTGCGTCAGGACGGCGATCTGTCGGCGATGATGTGGAAGATTCCGGAAGTCATCGCCAATCTGTCGACGCTGGTTCGCCTCGAAGCCGGCGACCTGATCTATTCCGGCACGCCGGCCGGCGTCGGTCCCCTGCTTCGGGGTGACGCGCTGGAGGCCGGTGTCGATGGCGTGGGCACCTTGCATGCCCGTATTGTCTGAGGCTTATTTCGGCCGCTTGTCGATGACCCGCTTGGCCTTGCCGACCGAGCGCTCGACGCCGCCTTCCTCGACGATGTCGATCTTGGCGGAAATGCCGATGTAGGACTTGATGTGGTGCTGCAGGTCGTGCGCCACGAATTCCTTTTCCGGGCCGCTGGCGAACTGGAACTCGGGTTTCAGTTCGACATTGACCTTCATCGAGTCGAGGTGGCCGTCGCGGCTGACTTCGATGAGGTAGTGCGGCGACAGCTTGGGCTGCTTGAGGATGAGTTCCTCAATCTGCGACGGGAAGACATTGACGCCGCGGATGATGAGCATGTCGTCCGAGCGCCCGGTGATCTTGCCAATGCGGCGCATCGAACGCGAGGTCGGGGCGAGCAGGCGGGTCAGGTCGCGCGTGCGGTAGCGGATGACAGGCATGGCTTCCTTGGTCAGCGAGGTGAAGACGAGTTCGCCTTCGCTGCCCTCGGGCAGGACTTCGCCGGTTTGCGGGTCGATGATTTCCGGATAAAAATGGTCTTCCCAGATGACCGGGCCATCCTTGGTCTCGGCACATTCGTTGGCGACGCCCGGGCCGATGACTTCGGACAGGCCGTAGATGTCGATGGCGTCGATGTCGAAGGCGCGTTCGATTTCGCCGCGCATGGCGTCGGTCCACGGTTCGGCGCCGTGGATGCCGATGCGCAGATCGGTGCTGCGCGGGTCGATGCCCTGGCGCCGGAATTCGTCGGCGATGTTGAGCATGTACGACGGCGTAACCATGATGATGTTGGGCTTGAAGTCGCAGATCAGCTGGACCTGCTTTTCGGTCTGCCCGCCGGACATCGGGATGACCGTGCAGCCCAGCCGCTCGGCCCCGTAATGGGCGCCCAGGCCGCCGGTGAACAGGCCGTAGCCGTAGGCGACATGGACGATGTCGCCGGGCCGGCCGCCCGAGGCGTAGATCGAGCGGGCGATGAGGTCGGCCCAGGTGTCGATGTCCTTCTGCGTGTAGCCGACGACGGTCGGCTTGCCGGTCGTGCCGCTGGAGGCATGAACGCGCACGACCTTCTCGCGCGGCACGGCGAACATGTTGTACGGGTAGTTGTCGCGCAGGTCCTGCTTGGTCGTGAACGGGAACTTGCTGAGGTCGGCCAGCGACTTGAAGTCGTCCGGGTGAACGCCGGCGGCGTCGAATTTGGCTTTGTAGTGCGGGACGTTCTGATACACATGGTTCAGCGTCCACTTCAGTCTCTCTGTCTGCAGGGCGGCGATTTCGTCGCGGCTGGCGTTTTCTATGGCGTGCAGGCCTAGTTTCATTGTTATTTCCTCCGGAACCTAAAATTTTCCTAGAGCGGCCCCAACGGTCGGTTGAGGCAGATCAACTTTGCGTATTTTTGTTTTGGCCGTTTTTTCCGGTTGACCGTGAGATCGGGCTTTGGCGGGGCCTGGCCTGCCATATGCGACAATCCGGCCATGTTTCGAACTGCAGCCAGGGGCCTGGTGGCCCATGCCTTCCCCATCCTGATCGCCCAACTGGCTTCCATCGGCATGATGGTGGTCGATACCGCCGTCCTGGGGCACGTCAGCTCCGTCGATCTGGCCGCCGTGGCCATCGGTGGCGGCATTCATGTGTCGGTGGTCTTCGCGCTGGTCGGCATCCTGCAGGCCGTGTCGCCGCTTGTCGCGCATCTGCACGGTGCTGGGCGGGACGACGAGGTGGCGGGCATTCTGCAGCAAGGCTTCTGGCTGGCCATCCTGCTCGCCGTACCGGGAATCGTTTTCCTGACGCAGCCCGGCGCCTTGCTCGGCCTGGCCGACATGGACACGGCGGTCGAGGCCAAGGTCCGGCAATACCTCGGGCTGCTTGCCTGGAGTCTGCCGGCCGCCTTGTTCTACCGGACGTTCTACGCCTTCTGCAATGCCTTGGGAAAACCCCGGGTGCTGATGGCGATCGGCCTGATCAGTCTCGCCCTGCATGCCCTGCTGGCCTGGGGCTTCGCGTTGCAGGGCTGGCTGGGGGAACCGCTCGGCGTTGTCGGCTGCGCCCTGTCGAATGTGCTGATTGGCTGGGCAGCGTGCGCCAGTGGCGCGGCCTACCTGGCTTTCGGGCCGCTGGGTCGGCGCTACCGGCCATTTGCCCACTGGCAGTCGCCAAATTGGGCCACATGGCGCGAACTGTTGCGCATCGGGGTGCCGATGGGCTTTTCCAATCTTGTTGAAATCACCTCGTTCACGCTGATCGCCTTGTTCATCGCTTCGCTCGGTGCGACGGTCGTCGCCGGGCACCGCATCGTGGCCAACCTGTCGGCCCTGATCTACATGCTGCCCTTGTCGCTTGGCATCGCAACGATGGTGGCTGTCGGGCAGGCGGTTGGGGCGCATGACAGCGTCCGGGCCCGGGTGACGATTCGGGCCGGCCTGGTCCTCTCAGGCGTCTCGTCGACCGTCATCGGCATGCTCCTCTGGCTCATCGCCGAGCCGCTGGTCGCCGCCTATACCGATGATCCCGAGGTGCGTCTGGTGGCCGTGAGCCTGATCGCCTACGTCGCGGTCTACCAGTTCTTCGATGCCCTGCAGACCATTGCCGGCCATGCCCTGCGCGCCTATCGGGTGACGTTTGTGCCGATGTTGATCCAGACCTTCTGCTTCTGGGGTGTCGGATTGCTCGGCGGCGCCTGGCTTTGCTATCGAGGTCCGTCGCCGTTGGGCGTGGCCGGTTTCTGGCTGGCCGCGGCGACCAGTTTGCTGCTGGCTGCGGCCTTGTTGTTGCCCTTGTTGCGCAAGGTGGTCAAGGCAAGCGAAATCCCGCTGTAATTATGAATTTTGGCCCGCAAAGAATTTGAACGTCTGTGGTAAGATTTTGAGTTCAAGCCAGTATAACCGGGTGGGGTCGGGGGAAGTTTCGGCCACTGCCCATCGCTCGCAACTCAACTAAACGCAAGGAAAGCGCATGAAAATTCACGAATATCAGGGCAAACAACTCCTGAAGAAATTCGGCGTTACGGTTCCGCGCGGGATTCACTGCACGACCGTCGATGACGCAGTCAAGGCAGCCGAAACCCTGGGCGGCAAGGTCTGGGTCGTCAAAGCCCAGATTCACGCCGGTGGCCGTGGCAAGGGCGGTGGTGTCAAGGTCGCAACTTCGCTGGAAAAAGTGCGCGAGTACGCCGGCCAGATCCTCGGCATGCAACTGGTCACGCACCAGACCGGTCCGGAAGGCCAGAAGGTTCGTCACCTGCTGATCGAAGAAGGCGCCGACATCAAGCACGAATACTACGTTGCCGCGCTGACTGATCGCGCCACGCAGTCCGTCGCCATCATGGCCTCCTACGAAGGCGGCATGGACATCGAAGAAGTCGCCCACAAGACCCCGGAAAAGATCGTCAAGGTTTTCGTCAATCCGCTGGTCGGCCTGACCGACGAGCAGGCCCTGACCCTGGCCAAGGGCATGGGCATGAACGAAGCCTCCATCCCGCAGTGTGTCGATACGCTCAAGAAGCTGTACACCTGCTACATGGAAACGGATGCCTCGCTGGCCGAAATCAATCCGCTGATCCACGAAGGTGACGGCACCGTCAAGGCGCTCGACGCCAAGTTCAACTTCGACTCCAACGCCCTCTACCGTCAGGAAGAAATCGTCGCCATGCGCGACCTGGACGAAGAAGACGCTGACGAAATCGAAGCTTCCAAGTTCGACCTGGCCTACATCTCCCTCGACGGCAACATCGGCTGTCTGGTGAACGGTGCCGGTCTGGCCATGGCCACGATGGACACCATCAAGCTGTTCGGCGCCGAGCCGGCCAACTTCCTTGACGTCGGTGGCGGCGCCACGACGGAGAAGGTCACCGAAGCCTTCAAGATCATGCTCAAGAATCCCAAGGTCAAGGGCATCCTGGTCAACATCTTCGGCGGCATCATGAAGTGCGACACCATCGCTACCGGCGTTGTCGCTGCTGCTCGTGAAACCCACCTCAGCGTGCCGCTCGTCGTGCGCATGAAGGGTACCAACGAAGACATGGGCAAGCAGATCCTCAAGGATTCCGGTCTGCCGATCATTTCTGCCGATTCCATGGCCGAAGCCGCCACCAAGATCGTTGCTGCGGTCAAGTAAGGAGCTATTGAAT
>JAGTRT010000002.1 GCA_018261895.1 Pseudomonadota bacterium | reverse complement strand
TGTGCGCCGTCGTGGGAGGGCATCTACACCTCCAACGAACTGCCGCACTTCATCAAGAACATGCCGTTCTCGTATTCCGGCAATCCGGCGCTCGGTCATGCCATCGCCGAGGCAGCCACGGCCGCCGGCGTGTTTACCCGTGCCCACGATGCGACCAGCCTGGCACTCGAATACGGCACCCTGGTGCCGATGCGCTACATGAACGAGGACAAGCAGTTCAAGGTCGTTTCGGTGTCGGCACTGTGTACTGTCCATAACTTGCTGGATTCGGTCGAACTCGGCCGGGCAGTGCGCCGCGCCATCGAGCAGAGCGAAGGCAATGTCGCCGTGCTGGCCTCCGGTTCGCTGTCGCATCGCTTCGCCCAGAACGGCGTTTCCGAACAGTTCCTGCACAAGGTCTGGGACCCGTTCCTTGAAACGGTCGATCACCACGTCGTCGATCTTTGGCAGAAGGGCGACTGGAAGACCTTCTGCGGCATGTTGCCCGAGTACGCGGTCAAGTGTCACGGCGAAGGCATGATGCACGACACGGCCATGCTGCTCGGCGTCTTGGGCTGGGACCAATACGAGGGCAGGGCAGAGGTCATCACACCTTACTTCGGTTCGTCCGGTACCGGCCAGATCAATGTCGTTTTCCCGATTTAACAGAGCTTAAAAGCCATCCGAATCCCCATAGAGAAACCATCAAACATATCTTCAGGAGACAGATTCATGGGTGAAATCCTTATGGCCATCAAGTGCACGCACGTGCCGTCGATGCTTATTTCCGAAATGCCGGGTCCGGCCCATGGTTGCCGGCAGGCGGCCATCGATGCGGAGCGTGAGATTGGCCGCCGCGCCGTCGAACTCGGCGTCGATACCTTCATCGTTTTCGACACGCACTGGCTGGTTAACGCGGGTTACCACATCAACAACAATGCGGTGCACAAGGGTAACTACACCAGCCACGAGTTCCCGCACTTCATCCAGGACCTGCCCTACGAATTTCCGGGCAATCCGGAGCTGGGCGCAATGATCGCCGAAGAAGCCACGGCGATGGGCGTCAAGACGCGCGCCCATCAGGTCGCTTCGCTCGATCTCGAATACGGCACCATTCTGCCGATGCGCTACATGAACCCGGAAGGCAAGATCCGCGTCATCTCGATTGCCGGTTGGAGCACCTTCGGCAGCCTGGAAGAGTCGCGGATTCTCGGTGAGGCTCTGGCCAAGGCCGTCGCGCGCAGCAACTGCAAGGTCGCCATTGTCGCCAGCGGTTCCATGTCGCACCAGATCTGGGAAAACCGTCTGGTCGAGGAAGGTTTCAACTCGATCAGCCGCGAATTCAACAAGCAGGTCGACCTGCGTGCCCTGCAATTGTGGGAAGGCGGCGAGTGGGCCACCTTCCTGCGCATGCTGCCCGAATATGCACAATACTGCACCGGCGAAGGCAAGATGCACGACACGGCGATGCTGTTCGGTGCCTTGGGCTGGGACAAGTTCCAGGGTAAGGCCGAGATCGTTTGCCCCTACTTTGAAAGCTCGGGCACCGGCCAGGTTGTCGTGAGCCTGCCCGTTGCCGGCATCCCGCTTGCTGCCCGCGGCGTCGGCGCCGAAATGCCCGTTTCCTGATCAACACAAGGAGTTAGGAATGCCCCATCTGATTTTTGAAATCACCGACAACCTGAATACGCCCGAGAGTGATGTTCCGGGGCTGTTGAAGAAGGCCAACCAGGTATTGATCGACCAGGGTGGGGTATTCCCGATCGGCGGCATCCGTTCCCGCGCCATCTGGCTCAAGGATTACTGCGTGGCCGATGGGGTGGCGGACGATGCCTTCGTCCATGTCACGATGAAGATTGGCGCCGGCCGGTCGGAAGAGGCCAAGAAGAAGACCGGTGACGAATTGTTCAGGATGATCAGCGAACACTTCGCCGCCATTTTCCAGAAGCGCACGCTGGCTTTGTCGATGGAAATCGTCGAGTTCAGCGAGGCCGGCACCTGGAAGCAGAACAACATTCATGCCCGTTACAAGAAGAACTAACCCCACCAAGAGGAAACAAAAATGCTGAGCAAAGAGATCATTCAAGCTGCCGCCGAGCGGCTGCATGCCGCTGAAAAGGCCCGCAAGGCGGTGCGCCAGATTTCGCTGGACCATCCCGAGATCACCATCGAGGACGCCTACGCCGTACAGAAGGCCTGGGTGCAGATGAAGCTGGCCGAGGGGCAGAAGATTGTCGGCCACAAGATCGGCCTGACCTCGCGCGCCATGCAGCAATCGTCGCAGATCAACGAGCCGGATTTCGGTACGCTGCTCGACGAGATGGTCTACAAGGATGCTTCAGACATTCCCTGCGAGCGCTTCATCGACCCGATGGTCGAGGTCGAACTGGCCTTCATCCTCAAGGATCGCCTCGAAGGCCCGAACGTCACGATCTTCGACGTGCTGTCGGCGACCGATTATGTCGTGCCGGCCGTCGAGCTCATCGACGCCCGCTGTCACCGCATCGACCCCGAAACCAAGCGTCCGCGCAAGGTCATGGACACCATTTCCGACAATGCGGCCAACGTCGGCATCATCCTCGGCGGTCGCCCGATCAAGCCCATGGATGTCGATCTGCGCTGGGTCGCCGCGCTGCTCTACAAGAATGGCGTGATCGAGGAAACCGGCGTCGCTGCCGGTGTGCTCAACCACCCGGCCAACGGCATTTCATGGCTGGCCAAGAAGTTTGCACCGCACGGTGTGGCGCTCGAACCGGGGCAGATCATCCTGGCCGGCTCCTTCACGCGGCCGGTCAAGGTCGTGCCGGGCGATACGATCCATGTCGATTACGGTCCGCTCGGCAATATCAGCGCCCGTTTCGTTTAAAGGACAAGCATCGTGGATATGCCACTGAACCAATTCAAGCGCGCCCTGGCTGCCGGCGAAACCCAGATTGGCCTGTTCCTTGGCATGGCCAACGCCTATGCTGCGGAAGTGGTCGCCACGGCCGGTTTCGACTGGCTGCTCATCGATGGCGAGCATGGTCCGAATGACCTGCAATCCATCATCGGACAACTGCAGGCGCTCGGCCAATATCCCGTCAAGCCGGTGGTCCGCACGGTCGATCACGATACGGCGCGCATCAAGCAACTGCTCGATGGTGGCGTCCAGTCGCTCATGGTGCCGATGGTCGAAAGCGCCTCTGAAGCCGAAAGGCTGGTCCGCGCCATGCGCTACCCGCCGCACGGGATTCGTGGCGTTGGTACCGCGCTGGCCCGCGCGGCTCGCTGGAATGGCGTCGAAGGCTATTTTGGCAAGGCCGATCAGGAGATGTGCCTGATTGTGCAGATCGAATCGACGGCGGGCCTCGAGGGTCTCGACGACATTCTCAAGGTCGAGGGCGTCGATGCCGTATTCATCGGGCCGTCTGATCTTGCCGCCTCGATGGGGCATCTGGGCAACCCGGGGCATGCCGATGTGAAGGCGGCCGTCGAGGGTGCCATCCGGAAGATATCGGCTGCCGGCAAGGCGGCCGGGGTGTTCTCGGCCGATCCGGTCGCTGCCGCCGCCTATCAGGCGATTGGCGCCAGCTTCCTGCTGGTCGGCGTCGATGCACTGTTGCTGCGTAACTCGGCCGTGGCACTGGCCGACAAATTCAAAAAAGCGGATGCCGGCAAGACCGGCGCCGCCTACTAAAAACATTTAGGAGAACAGCTCATGCTGGCATTGAACGACACCAACCTGCTGCGCCAGGCCTGCTACATCGATGGCGCCTGGGTTGGCGCCGATAGCGGCGAAACCTTCCCGGTCACCAATCCGGCCACCGGTGAAACCATCGCCACCGTCCCCCGTTGCGGCGCCGCCGAAACCGAGCGCGCCATCGCCGCCGCCGACACGGCCCTCAAAACCTGGCGCGAAACCACCGCCGCCGAGCGTTCGCGCATCCTGCGCCGCTGGTTCGACCTGCTGATGACGCATCAGGACGACCTCGCCGCGCTGATGACCGCCGAGCAGGGCAAGCCGCTGGCCGAAGCGCGTGGCGAAATCGCCTACGCCGCCGCCTATATCGAGTGGTTCGCCGAGGAAGCCAAGCGCGCCTACGGTGAAGTCATTCCGTCGCCGTTCAAGGACCGCCAGATCGTCGTCACCAAGGAGCCGGTCGGTGTCTGCGCCGCGATCACGCCGTGGAATTTTCCGTCGGCGATGATCACCCGCAAGGTCGCCCCGGCCCTGGCTGCCGGCTGCACCATCATCTTGAAGCCGGCCGAACAAACGCCACTTTCCGCCCTGGCCTTAGCCGAACTGGCCGAACGCGCCGGCGTGCCGGCTGGCGTCTTCAGCGTTGTCACCGGCAAGGCTTCGGCCATCGGCGGTGTCATGACGGCCAGCCCGATTGTGCGCAAGCTGACCTTCACCGGCTCGACGCCGATCGGCCAGTTGCTCATGCAACAGTGCGCCGGCACGGTCAAGAAGATGTCGCTGGAACTCGGCGGCAATGCCCCCTTCATCGTCTTCGACGACGCCGACCTCGATGCCGCTGTCGCCGGGGCCCTCGCTTCCAAGTACCGCAACGCCGGCCAGACCTGCGTCTGCTCCAATCGCTTCCTGGTCCAGGACGGCGTCTATGACGCCTTCGCTGCCAAGCTGGCCGCCGCCGTTTCGGCCCTCAAGGTCGGCCACGGCACGGAGGAGGGCGTCACCCAAGGCCCGCTTATCGACGATGCCGCCATCAACAAGGTCGAGGAACTGGTCAAGGACGCCATCGACAAGGGCGCCCGCGTCGTCACCGGCGGCAAGCGCCACGCCCTCGGCCGCACCTGGTACGAGCCGACCATCCTGGCCGACGTGGCGCCGGGCATGGCGGTGGCCAAGGAAGAAATCTTCGGGCCGGTGGCGCCGCTGTTCCGCTTCAAGACTGAAGCCGAAGCCGTGCAGATGGCAAACGATACCGAATTCGGTCTCGCCGCCTACTTCTTCTCGAAGGACCACGGCCGCGTCTGGCGTATCTCGAAGCAGCTCGAATACGGCATGGTTGGCGTGAACACCGGCCTGATCTCGACCGAAGTCGCGCCCTTCGGCGGCGTCAAGATGTCCGGCATCGGCCGCGAAGGTTCCAGCCATGGCCTCGACGAGTACATGGAGACCAAGTACCTGGCACTGGGTGGTTTGTGATCGCTTTTCACTCGCCATTTGGCATTCCCACGGTCAACCGGAAATTTCGCCCAAAAATGAAATGTTCCGCTGGCCGGCGGCGGGGTGCTCGATGAGCCAGTCCGCACCCGAAGCGGCCCGCGAGGGCCGTTTTGTTTTGCTGCTCGGGGCGCTCGTCGCCTTCGGGCCGCTCGCCATCGACCTCTACCTGCCGGCCTTGCCGGCCATCGCCAGCGGCCTGGCGGCGACGCCGGAAGCTGTGCAGTTGTCGATCACCGTCTTCCTCGCCGGCTTTGGCCTCGGCATGCTGTTCTACGGGCCGATTTCCGACCGTTACGGCCGGCGCACCGTGATGCTGAGCGGCATCGCTCTGTTTGCGCTGGCCAGCCTGGCATGCATGCTGGCGACCGGCGTCGAGCAGTTGATCGCCGCCCGCTTCGTCCAGTCGCTCGGTGGGGGGGCGGCCTCGGTGCTGGCCCGGGCCGTCGTCCGCGACGTCTATACGCCGACTGAGGCGATCCGCAAGCTGTCGCTCATGGCCATGGTCACGGCCATTGCGCCGCTCGTCGCACCGCTGATCGGCAGCGCGCTGCTGGCCGGCTTCGGCTGGCGAGGCACTTTCGCCGCCGTGCTGCTCTGGGGCGTCCTGAGTTTCGGCGTCGTCTGGCGTTATCTGCCCGAAACCCTGCCCGCCGAGCGGCGCGGCCAGTTGCCGCTGGGCGCTGCCTTTGCCGCCTACTTCCACCTGCTGCGCGATCCGGTCGCCGTCGGTCTGCTGCTCGCCGGCGGCATGTCCTTCGCTGCGATGTTCGCCTACATCACGGCCAGCCCCTTCTATTTCATCGAACTCCAGCATTTCTCGCCGGCCGCCTATGGCGCCCTGTTTGCCGCCAACGCGGTCGGCATCTTCGCGGCCAACTACCTCAATAGCCGTTTGGCCAAAAGCAAGGGCGCCGCGGTGATGGCGGGTATCGGCAGCGCACTGGGCTTCGCCGGCGCACTGTTTCTGTGCCTGGCCATGAGCGTCGGCAACGCCGTGCCGGCCGTCATCGGCGGGTTGTTCATCGTCGTCAGCATGACCGGCCTGCTCGGCGCCAACTGTGTCGGCCTGCTCATGGCGCGATATCCGCAGAACGCCGGCGCGGCCGCCGCCCTTTTTGGCTCCAGCCAGTTCGGTTTCGGTATGTGGGCCAGCGCCGCCGTCAGTTACACTCACGATGGTAGCGGTCGGCCGATGGCCTGGGTCATCCTGGTCACGGCCGCCATCTCGCTGGCCGGGTATCTGTTGTTCCGGCGGGCTTCACGCTGAACATCCGATTTCCGAACACCATGTTTTCCGAATCCACCTTTGAATATGCAGTTCCATCGAGGCGTCTCCGCCTGACGGAGCGCTAGACATGGCCCTGCCGGCAGGCATGCGGGCCCTGGCGCACCGCAATTTTCGACTCTATTTCGCCGGTCAGGCGATTTCCATTCTTGGCTCGTGGATCCAGCAGGTCGCGCTGGCCTGGCTGGTTTACCGGCTCACCGGCTCGGCTGCGCTGCTTGGTATCACGGCCTTTTGCGGCCTGATTCCGCAACTCATCGTCGGCCCGCTGGCCGGGGCATGGATCGACAAGCACGACAAGAAAAAATGGCTGGTCGGCGTCCAGTCGCTGATGGCGCTCCAGGCCTTCGTGCTGGCCTGGCTGTGCTGGATGGATTGGATCGGCACCAGCTTCATCGTCCTCATGGCGCTGATCCTCGGCGTGCTGAGCAGTTTCGACGCGCCGCTGCGCCAGTCGCTGATCGGCAGCTTCGTCGGCAGCCGCGACGACCTGCCCAACGCGCTCGCGCTCAACGCCATGCTCTTCAATGCCGGTCGCTTCGTCGGGCCGCCGATTGCCGGCATGTTGCTCGGCCTGACGTCGGAAGCCGTTTGCTTTGCCATCAACGGTTTCTCCTTCCTGGCGCTGATCGCCGCCATCCTCTGCGTGCGTGGCCAACCGCCGCTGCGCGCCAAGGGGTCGGTCGGTCAGGTCTTCAAGGAAGGGGTGCTCTTCGCCTGGCGAACCTGGGTCGTGCGCATGCTCATCATCACACTCATCGCCCTGAACCTGACCGCCTCGGCCTACGCTGTCCTGCTTCCGGTTTTCGCCCGTGACGTTTTCGCCGGCGATGCGACGACGCTCGGTTGGCTATGGGGGGCCGCCGGTTGTGGCGCGTTCATTTCCACCATCTTCCTTGCCACCCGCAAGTCGGCGCCGGCGGTCGTTTCGGCCGTGGTGGCGGGCGTGGCCATCAGCGCCGTGTCGCTGCTCGTCTTTTCGACAACGACCTGGTTGCCGCTCGCGCTGGGCGGCATGATCGGCCTCGGTTTCGGGATCTCGGTGTGCAACGTCGGCATCAATATGGTCCTGCAAAGCACGGCGCCCGAACAGTTGCGCGGCCGCATCGTCTCTTTCTTCACCTCGGCCCGTTTCGGCTTCGATGCCTTGGGCGGCCTGCTCGCCGGCTTTGTCGCCGCCGGTTTCGGGGCGGGGCATACCCTGCTCGTCGAAGGCTGCGTGCTGCTCTTTTTCGTCTTTTTCCTGTTTACACGCCGGCAACGCCTGAAAACCCAGATTGTTGCCGCCCATCAAGGAGCCAAAGATGGCCATTGAAATGATTGCCTCGCTTGATCTTGCCGCCGCAGAAACGATTGCCGATCTCGCACTGGCCGAGGCGGCGAGGGCAGGGGTAAATGTCTGCGTCGCGGTCGTCGACCGTGCCGGCTATCCGCTGGTGTTCAAGCGCCAGCCGGGCGCCCCCTTCCACTCCATCGACATCGCGCTCGACAAGGCCTACACGGCGGTCAGCTTCGGGCTCGCTACCGGCAAATGGGACAAACGTCTGGCCGAAGGCAGCGAGATGCTGCGCCATGGCCTCATGCACCGAGAGCGTTTCGTCAGCTTCGGCGGCGGGCTGCCGATCAAATTCGATGGCGCTCGCGTTGGTGCCATCGGCATTTCCGGCGGCAGCGAAGCGCAGGATATCGCCTTCGGCGAAGCGGCGCTGGCGGCGTGGCAGGAAAATCTGCCGGTGTAATCAGGCTGTTGTCATCCCCGACGTATACTTCGCGTTTTCACCTTTCCTGGAGCCAGCCATGCAGTACGGCGCGTATTCGACCGATTCCCTGATGAGCATCACCCACCGTCCCGATCTTGTTTTCGAACGCGGTGAAGGCTCCTGGCTTTACGACCATCAGGGCAAGGCCTATCTGGACTTCATCCAGGGCTGGGCGGTGAATACGCTGGGTCATTGCCCGCCGGAAATCGCCGCTGCGCTGGCCGCCCAGGCCGCCAAGCTGATCAACCCGAGCCCGGCTTTCTACAACGGCCCGATGGTCGAATTGGCTGGTCTGCTCACCGCCAACTCCGCTTTCGACCGCGTCTTCTTTGCCAACACCGGCGCCGAAGCCAACGAGGGTGCGATCAAGCTGGCCCGCAAATGGGGTCGTCTGCACAAGGATGGCGCCTACGAGATCATCACCTTCGGTCATTCCTTCCACGGCCGCACGCTGGCCACCATGTCGGCCTCCGGCAAGGCTGGCTGGGACACGATCTACGCACCGCAGGTGCCGGGTTTCCCGAAAGCGACCTACAACGACATCGCCTCGGTCGAGGCCAATATCGGTCCCAAGACAGTTGCCGTCATGCTTGAACCGGTGCAAGGAGAGGGTGGGGTGATCCCGGCCGAAATTTCATTCCTCAAGGCGCTGCGTGATCTAACGCAGGCGCGTGGCATCCTGCTCATCGTTGATGAAGTGCAAACCGGCATGGGGCGTACCGGCAAACTGTTCGCCTACCAGCACGCCGACATTGCACCGGACATCATGACCCTGGCCAAGGGAATCGGCGGCGGCGTGCCACTTGCAGCGCTGCTCGCTCGCGAGGAAATCTGCTGCTTCGAGCCCGGCGACCAGGGCGGTACCTACAACGGCAATCCGCTCATGACGGCGGTTGGCGCCGCCGTATTAAAGCGCCTGCTGGCCCCGGGCTTCCTCGCAGAGGTCGAGGCACGCGGGCAATATCTCGCGAAGCGGCTGCTCGAACTCTCGGCTAAACATGGCCAGAACGGCGAACGTGGTGCCGGCCTTTTGCGTGCCCTGGTTCTGGCCGACGAGCGCGGTCCCGACATTGTTCGCCGTGCGCTTGAAGGGGGGCCGAAAGGTCTGCTCCTCAATTCGCCGCGGCCCAACCTGCTGCGTTTCATGCCGGCATTGAATGTCAGTGAAGCCGAGATCGATCTCATGGTGAGCATGCTCGATAGCCTGCTGCAACGCTGAATAGGAATAGGCATGAGCCATCAAGGCATACCCGAACATCCCGAGCGCGCACTGGTTCGCCGAGCCATCGAGCAAAAGCTGCACGACGTCCCGGTTGCGACCAATCCGCTGGCGATTTCCCTGAACATGCGCATCCTCGACGCTCAGGATGGAAGGGTACGTATCGGCTATCGGCCACCGGAAGGATTTACGCAGGGTAACGGCGTGGTTCAAGGCGGCATCATTTCCGCCATGCTTGATTTCGCGATGGTCTTCGCCGCCTTTTCGAAAGTGCCGGTCGACGCGACGGTGGCTACCGTTTCGCAGACCACCAACTATTTCCGCCCGGCCTTCCTCGGTGAACTAGTCGTAGAGGCCGAGCTGGAAAAGGTCGGCCGAACCCTGATCAATGCTCGCGCATCGTTGTTCGACATGGAGAAAGCGGTGTTGGCAAGTGCTACAGCGCCCATTGCCGTAATCACACCCAGAAGGTAAATGGGTGCGTCGAGGCGAACCCATCGCCAGAAAACAGATCATCATTCCTGACTCAGGTAAGCCAAATGCCTTGAGGCGATGCCGGCTTTGAGAGGGTCTATATTGCATGTCAGCGCGGCAATTAAATATAGCGTGTGTGTGCTGTCGCACAGAACGCTGATCTGGACAGCGTAGCCTTGGTGCAGACTGCCGAACGGGCAGGTGAGGCATCGGGGATGTATGAACAGGAAGATCGTTGTACTCGCGCTGGCATCATTGCCTGGTTTTGTCTGTTCTGCTGAGCCCTTGATTGGGTGCGCTGTTGAAGCGGATGACCGTTTGCGGCTGATTTGTTACGACAAAGCCCATAAGCGATTGAAAGCTGATGGCGAGCCAATCAGCGAAGCCAGGATCGATGCTCAAGCCGCCACGCGCAACAGCCCGCGAGAATCGTCTCCCATGTCGAAAATGTGGGAGTTGGGACCGGACGACAAGCGCAATACCTTTGTCGTTCGCACGTATCTGCCCAATTTTCTGCTTCCCATGCACTACACGTCGCAGATGAACCGCGCGCCTCACAGCCCGACGCAACCCGCCGGCTTGAGCAACCAGAACTACAACAGCGTTGAGGCCAAGCTGCAAATTTCGCTGCGTGCCAAGGTGGTGGAGGACTTGTTGTTGCCCGGTGCCGACCTGTGGGCCGCCTACACCCAGCGCTCGCTGTGGCAACTCTGGGATTCCGGTGACTCATCGCCATTCCGTAGTACGGACTATCAGCCGGAAATGATTTATGTCGTGCCGGTTCCGGAAAAGTTCGGGACACTTCCGCTGGGCTGGAACCTGCGCATGCTTCAGCTGGGCTTCGCGCATCAGTCGAACGGGCAGAGCGATCCGCTGTCCCGGAGCTGGAACCGGATCACGCTGGGTGCGGGGTTCGAGCATGGCGACTTCAGCCTCATGATCCGCGACAATCAGCGGGTTCACATCCAGAGCAAGGATGACAATCCCGATCTCACGGATTACATCGGTCGTGGCGAGATCAACATGGCCTGGTCGCCTGGTGTGTCGACAATGAATCTGACCTGGCGGACCAATTTCAAGTCGTTAAGTCGAGGCTCGCTTCAACTGGACTGGACCTACCCGGTATTTGCCGACCAACCGACGGGATTGCGCTGGTATGTGCAACTGTTCCACGGCTTCGGCGAGACGCTGCTCGACTACAACCATCGCCAGACCAGCCTGGGGCTGGGGCTGACCTTGTTCCAGTTCTGACACGGTCCGAGTTGCGAAGCCGCTCGCCGAGCCGACATCCAGAAACCCACCGGAGCACGCGCATCGGGTGGCTTCGCGCGGCGGTCATGGGGGCCAATGACGGCATTGTTTCCACATCCAGTCTGATTCTGGGCGTCGCCGCGGCCGGGGCCGATGCCAAGGCGATCCTGATCGCCGGCGTGGCCGGTCTGGTGGCCGGGGCTGCCTCCATGGCTGCGGGCGAATATGTCTCGGTCAGTTCGCAATCCGATACCGAAATGGCTGATCTGGCCCGCGAAAGCGAAGAGCTGGCGAGCGAACCAGCGCATGAGCATGCCGAAATGGTGGCCATTTACGTCGGTCGCGGACTGGATCCCGGTCTTGCCGATCTCGTCGCCACCCAGCTAACGGCCCACGATGCGCTGGGCGCACATGCCCGCGACGAGCTGGGCATTACAGATACCTCGACGGCGCGGCCGCTTCAGGCGGCAATGACCTCAGCTGCGACCTTCTCCGTGGGTGCGGCTTTGCCGCTACTGGTCGTGCTGATGGCGCCCGCCAATCGGCTGGCCTGGGCGGTTGCCGGGGCGACGCTCGTCTTCCTTGCCGTGCTCGGTGCCACTTCGGCACTGGCCGGCGGGGCCCGGATCTTCTCCGCCACCTTCCGGGTTGTCTTCTGGGGCGCGCTGGCGATGGCTGTCACGGCGGGTATTGGCGCCTTGTTCGGCGTCGCGGGCTGAGATCAGCGTCAGGCAGATTTGCCATATGTGCGCCAAGGGACAGATGGGCTATCCGGGAGTTCCTAAGCTGGGTTCGTCCGAGCTTCTCCCAGCGAGTGCTGCGGGGAATCACTGCTGCAATCATGCGGCGCGGTTCCGGCAAAGACAGCGGCATCGTTGCCGCGCACAAGAATCCACCGCATCGAGGACCCATATGAACAAGCTCAACATCAACGTTATCGCCGTTTCGGTCGTTCTGGCATTCAGCTCCGCCGCCATGGCTGAAGGCATGTCAAAAACCGACTACAAGGCCGCCAAGGACAAGATCGGTGCCGAATACCGGACGGCCAATGCCAACTGCGCATCGCTGTCCGGTAACGCCAGCGATATCTGCAAGGCAGACGCCAAGGGCAAGGAAAAGGTTGCCGAGGCCGAACTCAAGGCTGCCTACGAGCCGACCCAGAAGCACACCTATGAGGCGCGCGTCGCCAAGGCCGATGCCGACTATGACGTCGCCGTCGAGAAGTGTGACGACCTGGCCGGCAATGCCAAGGATGTTTGCGTCAAGGAAGCCAAGGCAGCAGTGACGGCAGCCAAGGCCGATGCCAAGGCCAAGATGAAGACCTCGGAGGCGAACAGCAAGGCAGCCGAAAAGAGTGCTGACGCACGTAGCGATGCCAGCAAGAAAGGCGTCGAAGCGCGCAAGGATGCGGCTGAAGACAAGAGCGATGCCCAGTACGCCGTCGCCAAGGAAAAGTGCGACACCTACTCGGGTACCGCCAAGGACACTTGCCTGAGCCAGGCGAAGGCCCGTTTCACCAAGTAACTGCTGACGCCAAACCAGGCGCCGCAAAAGATCGTCAAAAGGAGTCCGTTCCATGAAATCCATTCGGAAAGTCTCGTTCAGGGTGTTGGCTGTTGCCAGCTTGCTCGGTCTTGGCGCCTGTTCCGGCATGTCTTCGCAGGGCCAGAGCACGGCGATCGGTGCCGGCGTCGGCGCCGTGGGTGGTGCCGTGCTGACTGGCGGCAGTGCCGCAGGAACCGTGGGTGGCGCTGTCGTTGGTGGCGTCGTCGGTCACGAGGTCGCGAAGTAGGCGAGCGACCGGAAGGCAATGACCCCGGCCTGATCGGTCGGGGCATCCGCTGATCAATGCTTCGAGGAGTTGCAGATGTTCAAATCAGGAATAGCGTCAGGCGCGGTCGCCATCATGGCGGCGCTGTTGATCGTATCGAGCGGTTGCCAGAAGAAGGAAGGGCCGGTCGAGCAGGCTGGCAAGAAGGTCGACCAGGCCACCGAGAAGGTTGGCCAGGAAATCGAAAAAGCCGGCAGCAAGCTGCAGGATGCCTCCCAAAGCGACAAGAAATAAGCACAGCGACGGACAAAGGAGTTTCATCATGAACTTGAACCTGTTACTGCTCGCGGTGGTGCTGGCCGGTGCCGCAGCCCCGGCGAAGGCTAGCGATGTCGGCGTATCGGTCACGCTCGGTCAGCCCGGTTTCTATGGACGTATCGATGTCGGCGATTATCCGCGGCCGCAATTGCTCTATTCGCAACCCCGCATGATCCAGCGCGGGCCGTCGGGTCGGCCTCCCGTCTACATGCATGTGCCGCCAGGGCATGCCAGGAACTGGCGCCGCCACTGCGCGACCTACGATGCCTGCGACGAACGGGTCTATTTCGTTCGGGACAGGTGGTACAACGACCAATATGTTCCACGCTACCAGGAACGCAACCGTCGGGGTGACGGGCAGGATGGTCACCGTGACGATCATCGCGGCAATGATCGTCGTAGCTACGACCGCGGCGACCGTCGGTGAGGCCGGCCATGTCCCGCCAATCTGAAGCACGTGCCGGCAAGCCAAAGTCACACGGTGGCAGGCTTGGCCTGATTGCCATGATCGTCGTCCTGCAATGCCTCCCCATGCCGGCCTTTGCGCTCGACGATGCGGCGAAGGGCAATGAAGCGAGCACGCCACAATCCGCGGTTTCCTGGTTGAGTGGCGGCGTGGGCGACGAAGCCATGACGGAGATGCGCCGGCAGTCCGCTGCCTACAACGTTCATGTCATGCTCACCGGGATTCGTGGCAATTACCTGGCCGGCGTGCCTTTTTCGGTCAGCCGACGCAACGGGCAAATCACGGTTTCCGGCGTAACGGATGGGCCGCTGCTTTACCTGAAGCTGCCGGCAGGGCGCTATCAGATTGCGGTCGAAATAGACGGTGCCTGGCAAACCCGGCGCATTCTGGTTGCAAGTGCCGGGCAGGCGATCAAGCTGCGCTTCTTCGCCCGGGGCGAATAGGGTTTCAATCCAGGCGACGCATGTTCAGGGCGAAATTGCCGCGCCCGGAACAGGTCGTCAGGTCTTTCGAACATGATCCGCTTTGACCGCCATCTCTGGTTGCGCTTCCACAAGATCGCCGCGCCTTACTGGTTCGGCGAAGAGAAGTGGCAGGCCCGGCGCCGGCTGCTCATGCTCATCCTGT
Source organism: Pseudomonadota bacterium (assembly GCA_018261895.1). Classification (GTDB taxonomy): domain Bacteria; phylum Pseudomonadota; class Gammaproteobacteria; order Burkholderiales; family Rhodocyclaceae; genus Azonexus. The sequence continues at coordinate 136,138 of JAGTRT010000002.1, read as the reverse complement.
TGCTGCTCGGGCAAACCGGATTTGCCGTCCTGTTCAACGAACAGACCGGGGAGTTCACCTCCGCCCTGGCGGCCAAGGACACCGAGCGGTTCTGGCTTTCCATCGAGAAAAGTCTGGGCATTCTCATCGTCGGTGTGCCCGTCTTCGGTTTTTACTACTACGTCCGGGACCAGCTCGCGCTGCACTGGCGGCGCTGGCTGACGCGCGATTTCCTCGGTGACTACTTTAGCGACCGGGCCTATTACGAGCTGAACGCCAGCGCCGATATCGACAATCCGGATCAGCGGATCGCCGAGGATATCAACACCTTCACCCAGCGCTCCCTGCAGTTCCTGATGGTCATCTTCGGCGCCCTCCTGCAGTTGGCCGCGTTTGCCGGCGTGCTCTGGAGTATTTCGCGGGAACTGGTGGCCTTCCTGCTGGTTTATGCCGTCGCCGGCACCCTGGTGACGCTGATCGTGTTTGGCAAACCCCTGATCACCCTCAATTTTTATCAGCTCAAGCGCGAAGCCAATTTTCGTTTCAGCCTCGTGCGTATCCGCGAGAATGCCGAAGCCATCGCCTTCTATCGCGGCGAGGGGCGCGAGTCGGCACAGGTGGGCGGGTATTTCAACGAGATCTTCGCGAACCTCAGCAAGCTGATCCGGGTACAACTGAAACTCAACCTCTTTCAGTTCGGCTACAGCTTCCTGACGGTCGTCCTGCCCAGCGCGATCATTGCCGAGCGGGTGATTTCCGGCGAGCTGGAAGTCGGGCGGGCGATCCAGGCGGCGGGCGCCTTTGCCGCGATCCTGAGCGCGCTGACGGTGATCATCGACAACTTCGACAGCCTCAGCAAGTTCGCGGCGGGCATCAAGCGCCTCGACACCTTTCGCAATTTTCTGGTCGCCAGCGGCGGCGTGGCGGCTTCCGAAGATCGCCAGATCACCTGTGTTTCCGGCCCCGATCTGGCGGTCGACAATCTCACGCTGCGCACACCGAACCGCGAGCGGACCCTGCTCAGGAAGTTGTCGCTGAAGATCAGCCCGGGGCATGGCCTGCTTATCGTCGGCCCCAGCGGTTGCGGCAAAAGTTCGTTACTGCGCGCCATCGCGGGTCTGTGGCACGCGGGAAGCGGCCGCATCATCGGGCCGGATGCCCAGGAAATGCTGTTTCTCCCGCAACGACCCTACATGGTGCAGGGGAGCCTGCGCCAGCAACTGCTCTATCCGAACGGGCATTTGGGCCGAAGCGACGACGAATTGCTGAACGTCCTGAAACAGGTCAATCTGCCCGATCTGGCAGCCAATTTTGATGGTCTGGATGCCGAGCAGGATTGGGGCAAGGTGCTTTCCGTCGGCGAGCAGCAGCGCGTGGCCTTCGCCCGCGTCCTGCTCATCGGCCCGCGCTACGCCATCCTCGACGAGGCGACCAGCGCCCTCGATATCGCCAACGAGGAAAGTCTTTACCGACTGCTGGCGGCGACGAGCACCACGTTGGTCAGCGTCGGCCATCGGCCATCGATCCTCAAATACCATCCGCAGGTGCTGGAACTGAGCGGGGATGGCGACTGGAAGTTGTATGCCGCTGAAGATTATCGCTTTGCGTGATTTTTCCGTGCCTTCGGCACAGATTCGAGCATTTCAATTTTGGCCGTTTTTTCCGGTTGACCGTGAGAAAGACCAAAACAGGGCAGCGACGTGCCGGAAAGGCGATCAGCGATGAACAAGCCCGCTTCCCCCGTGGCGCCGAATTCCAGCGCAAAGCCCTGGTGGCTTGAACCGCCAAGCTCTCCGGGCGCCGCATCCGACGTTTCGACAAATGGACTGACGAGCGCCGAAGCCGAAGCCCGCCTGGGCAGATTCGGCCCCAATCTGTTTCCCGACCACGAAGAGCAGCCCTTGTGGCTGCAATTCCTTTCCCGCTTCAAGAATCCCCTCGTTCTACTACTGCTCGTAGCCAGCGCGATTTCTGCCATGACCGGCGAACTGACCAATTTCTTCATCATCCTGGTCATGGTGCTGTTCAGCGTCACCCTCGATTTCGTCCAGGAGCACCGCGCCGGCAAGGCGGCCGCCAGCCTGCGCCAGTCGGTGTCGGTGCGGGCCAGCGTGATTCGCGACGGCCAGCCCATTACCGTGAAGGTGAGCGAGGTGGTGCCGGGGGACATCGTCGTCCTGTCGGCCGGCGACATGATTCCGGCCGATGGGCTGGTGCTTGAATCGAACGACTTTTTCGTCAAGCAGGCTTTGCTGACCGGCGAGTCCTACCCGGTGGAAAAGCATCCCGGCCAGCTGGCCGCCACTGCCACCGAGATCCAGGATGCCGCCAACGCGGTGTTCATGGGGACCACCGTGATCAGCGGCAGTGCGCGGGTTGAGGTGGTGAAGACCGGGGCCGGTACGGCCATCGGCGCCATTGCCGACAGCCTGACCCGGACGCCGCCACCGACCTCCTTCGAGATCGGCACCCACCGTTTCGGCATGCTGATCATGCGCCTGACCATCCTGCTCGTGCTCTTCGTGCTGCTGGTCAATGCCTTCATGCACAAGCCCTGGCTGGACTCCTTCCTGTTCGCCGTCGCCCTCGCCGTCGGCCTGACGCCCGAGCTGCTGCCGATGGTCGTCTCCGTCACGTTGGCCCGTGGCGCCTTGCTCATGGCGAAGAAGAAAGTGATCGTCAAACGCCTGGCGGCGATCCAGAACCTGGGGTCGATGGACGTTTTCTGCACCGACAAGACCGGCACCCTGACCGAAGCGAAGATCCGCCTGGAGCAGCATACCGACCCGCAGGGCCGGCCGAGCGAGCGGGTGCTGGAGCTGGCCTACCTCAACAGTTTTTTCGAGACTGGCCTGAAAAGCCCGCTTGACGAGGCCATCCTGGCGCACCAGAACATCGATGTCAGCGCCTGGCGGAAGATCGACGAAGTGCCCTTCGATTTCGAACGGCGTCGCGTTTCGGTCCTGCTCGACAAGGGGCAGGGGCGCTTGCTGGTGGTCAAGGGCGCGTCGGAGGAGATCATCGGCCTGTGCGCGAGCTATGAGGAGCAGGGCAACCCGGCGCAAATCACGCTCGACAAGGCGGCGCGGGAAAAGATCCACGCCGTGCATGTCGATCTGGAGAAGGAAGGTTTTCGCGTGCTCGGCATCGCCTGGCGCGAAGTGCCGGCCGATCATCCGCACGCCGTGATCGGCGACGAGGCGGAACTGGTCTTCGCCGGCTTTGCCGCCTTCCTCGATCCGGCCAAGGAGAGCGCCGGCCAGGCGCTGGCCGCGCTTCAGGCGAGCGGGATCAGCGTCAAGATCGTCACCGGCGACAGCGAACTGGTGACCCAGCATCTGTGCGGGCAATTGAACATTCCGGTCACCGGCATCCTGACCGGCAAGGAAATGGCGGCAATGGACGACGCGGCGCTGCGTGTCCGCGTCGAAAAGGCCAACCTGTTCTGTCGCGTGAATCCGGCCCAGAAGGAGCGGGTCATCCTGGCGCTGAAGGCACGCGGTCACGTCGTCGGTTATCTCGGCGACGGCATCAACGACGCGCCGTCGCTGCAGGCGGCCGATGTCGGCCTGTCGGTGGATTCGGCCGTCGATGTGGCCAAGGAGGCTGCCGACATGATCCTGCTCGACCACGACCTGCACGTCTTGCACGAGGGCGTGATGGAAGGGCGCCGAACCTTCGGCAACATCATGAAGTACATCATGATGGGCACCAGCTCGAATTTCGGGAACATGTTCAGCATGGCCGGCGCCGCCCTGTTCCTGCCTTTCCTGCCCATGCTGCCGACGCAGATCCTGCTCAACAACGTGCTCTACGACATCTCCGAAGTCCCCGTGCCGCTCGACAAGGTCGATGCCGAGGAAGTGCGCCGGCCCAGGGTCATGGACATGAAGTTCATTCGCAACTTCATGCTGACCATCGGCCCCATCAGTTCGGCCTTCGACTTCCTGACCTTCTACGTCATGTTGAGCGTCCTGCAGGCCGATGAAAAACTGTTCCAGACCGGCTGGTTCGTCGAGTCGCTCTGCACGCAGGTGCTGGTCATCTTTGTGATCCGGACCCGGGGCAATCCGTTCAAAAGCCGTCCGCATCCGGTGCTGGTCGCCACCTCGCTCAGCGTCGCGCTGCTTGGCGCCGTCCTGCCGTTCACGCCCATTGGCAGCTACTTCGGCTTCGTCCCGCCACCGGCCAGTTTCTACCTCATCCTGGCGGGCATGGCGCTGGCGTATCTGGTGATCGTCGACATTGCCAAGCGCGCCTTCTATCGCTGGCACGTTGCCAAAGAGGCTGCCCGACAATGATGACCGTTTGATCTACTGGCTGGAAAACAGGTCCGGATAAACGGGTTGCAGCATTTACAGGTTGCCCTCCCAGCCACATGTTATGGAGCGGCAACGGTAGCGTTGGATTGGCTTGAATAAACACAAGGCGAAATCGACCAGACGTCGCGGTATCCGGTTCATCGAACTGTGGCAAACGGGACAGCGCTTGGCATCGCGGCCCGGTTCGAGATTGGCGATCGATGGCATGCTCATGCTGGCTTCCTGCCTGGATCCTCTTGATGCTGATCGAGATGTTCGGTGACGTGGTCAGACGGAGGTGTTTGCCTGTCTCCGTCTCTGACCACTAGGAAATCAGCGAGCCGGTGGAACGACGACGATGGTGCTGCCACTGCTTGTACCGCCGGTCGAACCCGTCTTTCCCTTGGCGCCGGTTGCACCGGTGCTGCCCGGCGTCCCGGTTGCCCCGGTATCGCCTACAGCGCCAGTAGTGCCCTGCGTTCCGGTTTCGCCCTGCGCTCCGGTGTAGCCGGTATTGCCCTGGTTGCCGGTTGAGCCTTTGGCGCCGGTGCTGCCCGTAGTGCCCGTGTTGCCGGTATTACCCGTGTTGCCCGTGCTGCCGCGTTCACCTTGCGGGCCCATCGGGCCGGTACAGGCGCCCAGACCGAAGGCGGCGATGATCAGGATGGTGCCGAGTGATGTTTTCATGGTTTTTCCTCTTGTGTCGTACGCGGCCGAAAAGCCGCATGTCCCAGACTGACCGAGGAAGTGCCCGGGTTCTGTTCGCTGGCACGCACAGTTCGGATTCATTTCCGGTGCCCGGAAATGAGTGGAAAAAGCGGCCAGAACGCGCCTTTGCATCAATGTTTGCCAGCGCACCGACTGCCTTCCCATGACATGGCCTCATGCCCATTCCTGACATGGGGAGATCGACATGCTTTATTCAATTGCCATCGCCACGGCCAGTTCCGCTGCCATCGGCGAGATATTGCCACTTCTCATGTTTCTGGCGGCGGTAGCCCTGGCTTTCACCTTCATCGATTGAGACGGTGATATGGCCTCTTTTCGCGGGAATGTGCCGTCCCGTTCTCGTATGTTGCCGGGCGCACGGTATGCGCAAGGCGTTCGGACTACTTTGAAGCCACGTCGCTGATCGCAGCGGCGGGCGAGCATTGAGGAGATTCTTATGAACCAAAAAACCAGGGACATGCCCCCCACATCAGGGAAAAAGCCCCCTTCATTTTCTGAGGAAGTGGGCCGGCAGAAACAGAAGGCCGAACAGCGGGAAATCGCCGGTCGCCACAAGAACACCGGCCAGAAGGATCACAAGGGCGCCCGATAGGCGGAATCGACGCCATGAGCGGGCGATTGAGTGCTACTGCAAGCGAAAAGGAGTTTATATGAGCGGTTTTGTTCAGAATATCGAAAGCCTTGTCGTCCAGAACGACAGCTTTCGCCAGGTGCTATACACAGCAAAGCATTCCCAGCTGGTTCTCATGTCGCTGAAGGTGCAGGAGGAAATCGGCGCAGAAATCCACAAGGTCGACCAGTTCTTCCGCATCGAGGAAGGGTCTGGCGAAGCCATCATGAACGGTGCCAGAACGCCGATCAAGGCAGGTTACGCGGTTCTGGTGCCGGCCGGCGTCAATCACAACATCGTGAACACCGGTACGGTGCCGCTCAAACTCTACTCGCTCTATTCACCGCCCAACCATCGTGACGGCGTCATCCATAAGAGCCGTTCGGATGCCGAGGGTGACAGCGAACACTTCAATGGCAAGACGACTGAACCCGGGAGCCTCAAATGAGCGACGCAACAATACCCCGGGTGCGTGAGGATAGACGGCGCAGCCATTCATCGTCGCCCGTCGAAGGTATCGAGCGCCGCCGCAATGCAGAACGCCGGCTTCCCGAAATGGCGGTGATCCGCCTGTCCGGCATGGATTGGCAGAAATATTTCGGGGCTTTGCTGGCGTCGCCCGAAAACGCCGAACACAACAAGGCTCAGGACCCTGAAGCCTTGAAACAAAACCGCAATGACCCGTGAACCGGGCGATGCGGCATTTCACGGGGCGATGAGGCACGGTGCCGTTGCGAAACTGCAGCCGGTCCGGACACGCACCCTTTTGTACGCCCCCTCCAAGGAGAACAAAATGAATGAATATCGTCACCATGTTTCAGGTTTCTTTGCCCATCGCAATCAAGCCGAAGGCGCACTGAGTCGCCTCGTTGAACGTGGCATGCCACGCGAACAGCTTCAGCTCTTCGATGCCGAGTCCGGTCCGTCGGTCGCCAAAATCAAGGGCAAGGACAATGAACTCCTGACCAATGTGCTCGTGGATGGTGCCATCGGTACCGCCGTGGGGAGCGGGATCGGCGCATTGGCGCAACTGGCGATAGTGGCAGCGAATGTCAGCCTGTTCGTGGCCAGTCCGCTCGTGGCACCGCTGGTCATGCTAGGCTGGGGGGCCAGCCTGGGCGCTTATGTCGGTGCTGCGGCCGGCGCCAACGCCGGGTTCGAGCACAAGGAGGGATGGCTTTCCGACCTGGTTCGGGACGCGATTGCCAACGGCCAGGTGGTTCTGGTCGCGGAGACCCGGACCGAACTGGAAACCCTGGTGGCGCGGGATGTCATCGGTACCTCGGTCGGTGAAATCAAGGACGTGGTTACCGCGGTGTGATTCCCATGCCAGACGGACGGATGCCGTAGCCGTGCGCGTTCGCCGGTCAGTTCGCGCCCGCCGTGGCAATTCGCCTGCCTCAAAGAATGAAGTGGGTATTGATGAAATTCGATTTGTTGCCAAGCACGATGGCGTCGAGCAGCTTTTTCGACGCCTCGGTCTGCTTGGCGGCGACCATGGTTCGGATCGAGAAGGCGCGCAGGGCGTCATGCACGGACAGCGTACCTTCGGCTGAGTCCTTGCGGCCGACAAAGGGAAAGACGTCGGGTCCGCGCTGGCACTGGCAGTTGATATTGACTCGGCACACCTGATTGACCAAGGTATCGACCAGCGAGGCAATCTGCCACGGGTCGCTGCCGAAAATGCTGACCTGCTGGCCGTGGTCTGAGGTGATCACGTAGTCGAGCGCTGTCTCCACATCTTCGAAACTGGCAACCGGGATGATCGGCCCGAACTGTTCCTCGCGGTAGAGCTTCATGCCTTCCCTGACCGGGAAGAGCACGGCTGGATAGAAGAGGGTCTCGACCGTGGTGCCCCCACCCGCGTTGATGACCTTCGCCCCTTTGGCCTGCGCATCGGTAATGCACGTTTTCATGTAACTCACCATCTCGTCGTCGGGGAGCGGGGTGAGCATGACGCCCGGTTCCCAGGGCATGCCGATGGCCAGCTTGCCGACCTCCTCGCAGAAGCGGCGCAAGAAAGCATCGGCAATGGATTGGTGCACGAGGATCATCTTGATCGCCGTGCAGCGCTGGCCATTGAACGAGAGGGCGCCGGTAATGCACTCCTTGACGGTGAGCTCTAGGTCGGCGTCGGGCATGATGATCGCCGCGTTCTTGGCGCCGAGGCCGAGGATGGCACGCAGGCGGTTGGTCTTCGGGTGCGATTTCTTGAGCTGGTCGGCCACTTCGCTTGAACCGATCAGGGCCAGCACATTGACCTGACCCGAGCCCATGATGTGCGGCACGACGACGTGGCCCTGGCCGTAAACGATGTTGATGACACCGGGCGGGAAAGCGCTGCGGAAGGCTTCGAGCATCGGGTAGTAAAGCAGCACGCCGAAGCGCGGCGGCTTGAAAAGCACGACGTTGCCCATGATCAGCGCCGGAATCAGCGTGCTGAAGGTTTCGTTCATCGGGTAGTTGTACGGCCCCATGCACAGCGCGATACCGACCGGCGAACGGCGGATCTGGGCGATGGTGCCGTCGACGATCTCGAAACGAGAGTTGCTGTTGTCGAGCCGCTTCAGTTCCTCGACGGTGGCGCGGATGTAGTCGATGGTGCGGTCGAACTCCTTCTGCGAGTCGGCCAGACTCTTGCCGATTTCCCACATGATCAGGTTCACGATCTCGCGGCGGCGGGCGACGATCTGCTTGGTGAATTCGCCGACGCAGGCGATACGCTCGGCGACCGACAGGTTCGGCCAGCCGCCGCGGCCGTGATCGTAGGCGGCGACGGCTGCCGCCAGCGCCGCATCGGCCTCGGCAGTGCCGGTGACCGGCACGCTACCCAGTTCGACATGGCTCAGCCTGCCGTCGGCATCCCGCACGCAGACCGGGGAATGCACCGTTCGCCGCTCGCCTTTCCATATCCGCATTTCGCCATTGATCAGGATGGCGCGCTGGTGAATGGGTTCGAGGATGCGACAGTCGCCGGGAATCTCGCTTTCGCGGGGAAAAAGTGCGCTCAGCTGTTCGGCGGTTTTCATCGGCTAGTAGCGGTTCGGGTTGTTCGGGCGCGAGTCCCGCTGATCCGGAACGCCGTCGCGGTCGCGATCGTGGCTGCGGTTCAGCGGGCCTTCGCGATTGCCACGGTGGTCGCCGCCGTCACGGTAGGGGCTGTCATAGACCACACAGCCGGAGAGCAGGCTGGCGATGGCCAGCAGCAGTACAAGATGTTTTTTCATGAGGGCTTCCAGACTAGGTTTCGAGTTTCACGGACAGGGTGATCCGGGCATTCATGAGCTTCGATACCGGGCATTCCAGCTTGGCGATGTTGGCGACTCTTTCCAGCGCAGCCGTGTCGGCTCCCGGAACCTTGGCCACCAGATCGAGGTGGATGGAGGTGATGGAAAAGTTGCCTCCTTCGTTTGCGAGGGTGACCGTCGCTGCCGTGGCCAGGTGATCCGCGGGCATTTTCTCCTTCTCCAGTTGGGCTGCCAGGGCCATGCTGAAGCAACCGGCGTGGGCGGCGGCAATCAGTTCTTCCGGGTTGGTGCCGGGACCTTCTTCAAATCGTTCCTTGAAGCCATACGGTGCCTTGTTCAGCAGGCCGCTTTGCGTCGAGATGTGGCCCGTGCCCTTCTGGAGGCCGCCGCGCCAGGCGGCTGATGCAGTTCGTTTCATATTGAGTCCTGGTGACGGTCAGTTGGCGATGCGCATCGGCTTGCCGGGCAGCTGGGCCCGGATCTCGCCATTCGGGTGCGCGAGGCTGTGCACATTCACGTACAGATCGCCGGCCAGGTAGCGGGTGTATTGCGCTTCGCTGAAGCGGGTATCGGGCGGAACCGTGAAGACGTTGTCGTCCTTCCTGATCAGCGTGACGATGGGCGGCCCATTCTTGCCGACGGCGCCTTCATGGATGTGCGCCATCGTCGCCACCATGCCCTTGATGTCGATACTGCCGCTGAGGCTGCGATTGGGCAGGACGTTGATATTCACCATGCCGCTGGCCGGGGTGGTGACTGCCGGTACCTCTGCGGCACCGGTCAGGGAGACCGAAATCGGCTGCTCGGCGAACAGGGGCGTCGTTGCCAGCAGGAATGCCAGCGGGAAAAGCCGAGTTAGCAGAGTGGGGGTGCGGGATTGCGTGGTCATTGGGTGGTGCCTCCGACGGGGTTGGGAGGACCGATGATTTGCCAGGACGGGGACGCTTTCCGTTCGCCAGCACACACAGGCCGGGTGGCGGGCTGGTCTATGTTGGCTGGCGCACCGAATCACCCGCAACCTGCATGCATAGTCCTTGCGTCAGCAACCGGCTGTGCCGGTATCGGAGAGCGCTAATGAATGACGAAATCGACCTCATCAAAGTCAATCGACACCCCGCTACGCAAGCGGGTTGTCGCCACTGGGCACCCATTTTCGGTGTGGAGGTCGACGACAAGGCGAAACCCGACAACGCGCCGTTAACGCCGGCGCAGGATGATGACCCGACGGATCCGGTCGAACCGGATTCCGGCTGAGCGATTGCCTCCCATGGAATTCAAGGACTACTACACGATCATGGGGGTGGCACGCGATGCGACCCAGGACGAGATCAAGCGTGCCTATCGGCAGCTGGCGCGCAAATACCATCCCGATGTCAGCAAGGATCCGGCGGCCGAGGCGCGCTTCAAGGAACTGGGCGAGGCCAATGCGGTGCTCAAGGACATCGAAAAGCGCGCCGCTTACGACCGGCTCGGCGCCAACTGGCAGGCCGGACAGGATTTCCGGCCACCACCGGACTGGAACGCCGGATTCGAGTTCTCCGGCAATGGGGCCAATGGCAAGGGGGCCGAAGATTTCAGCGATTTTTTCGAGTCCCTGTATGGGCGTGGTTTCGCTGGTGGTGGCCGGGAACAGGCGGCGTTTCATTCGCGCGGCGAGGATCGGCACGCGCAGGTCATGATCGATCTGGCCGACGCCTATAGCGGCGCCTCCCGGATCATCACGCTTGGCACGCCCGAGGTGGACGCCAACGGTCGCGTGAAAATGCGCTCGCATCAGCTCAACGTCACCATTCCGCGCGGGGTTCGTGCCGGGCAGCACATCCGTCTGGCCGGGCAGGGCGCGCCGGGAATCGGTCAGGGCAAGGCCGGCGATCTCTATCTGGAAGTCGCGTTCAATCCACATGCCCATTTCCGGGTCGAACAGCGCGATGTCTTTCTCGACCTGCCGCTGGCGCCATGGGAGGCGGCCCTCGGCACGACGCTCGACGTGCCGACGCCGAATCTCACGGTCAACCTGAAAATTCCGCCAAATTCGAAATCCGGCGGCAAGCTGCGGCTCAAGGGCAAAGGCATTCCGGGTAACACGCCGGGCGATCTTTACGTGGTCTTGCAGGTGGTTTTGCCAACGGCTGAAAGCGACGCCGACAAGGTCTTCTACGCCGGCATGGCCGAGCAGTTCAATTCCTTCAAACCGCGTTCCAGACTGGGAGCATGAGCATGGACAAGGACAGCGAAAAAATGCTGCCGCAACCGAGCGCGATCATTCTTGAAGAGCAGACCGACCTGAGCATCAGCGATGTTTGCCAGGCGTGCGCCGTGCAGGTTGAAACAATCGTTGAACTGGTCGACGAGGGGGTACTCAATCCGACCGGCCGCGAACCGCATCGCTGGCGTTTCACCGGCACCCATCTGCGGCGGGCCACGGTCGCCATCCGGCTGCAACGCGATCTCGGCGTCAATCCGGCTGGCGCCGCGCTGGCCCTGCAACTGCTTGATGAACTCGAAGCCCTGCAAGCCAGGCTGCGTAAGGCCTGCACCCAATGAACACGATCAAGGATAACGACATGCTGAACAACCACACGCCGCTTGCCGCCGAAGAGCTTGAACGCATGAACGCCTGGTGGCGGGCGGCGAATTACCTGTCGGTCGGGCAGATCTACCTGCTCGACAACCCCTTGCTCAAGATGCCACTCAGCCTTGCGCACATCAAGCCGCGCCTGCTCGGCCACTGGGGCACGACACCGGGGCTGAACTTCATCTACGTACACATGAACCGGGCGATCCGGCGCCACGACCTCAACATGATCTTCATCGCTGGCCCCGGCCACGGCGGCCCGGCTGTCGTCGCGAATAGCTGGCTGGAAGGCAGCTACAGCGAGCTGTATCAAGACATTTCACCGGACGAGGAGGGCATGCGCCGGCTGTTCAGGCAGTTTTCGTTCCCCGGAGGCATTCCCAGCCACGCCTCGCCGGATACGCCGGGATCGATCCACGAAGGCGGCGAACTCGGTTACGCCCTGTTCCACGCCTACGGCGCCGTGTTCGACAACCCGCACCTGGTCGCCTGCTGCGTCGTCGGCGACGGCGAGGCGGAAACCGGGCCGCTGGCGACTTCCTGGCATTCCAACAAATTCCTCAATCCGCGCACCGACGGTGCCGTGCTGCCCATCCTCCACCTCAATGGCTACAAGATCGCCAATCCGACCATCCTGGCCCGGATCAGCCACACCGAACTGGAATGCCTGTTCGTTGGTTATGGGTACCTGCCGATCTTCGTCGAGGGCGACGATCCGGAAACCATGCACCAGCTGATGGCGTCGGCAGTCGATACGGCGATGGCCAGCATCGCCGCCATCCAGCGCCGGGCCCGCGAAGGCGGCGATGAAAGCCGGCCGCGCTGGCCGATGATCATCCTGCGTTCGCCGAAAGGGTGGACCGGGCCGAAAATGGTCGATGGCAAGCAGAGCGCAGGCTCGTGGCGTTCGCACCAGGTGCCGTTCGGCGACATGGACAAGCCGGAACACGTGCAATTGCTCGGCGAATGGATGGCCTCCTACAAGCCGGCCGAACTGTTCGACAGGGGCGGCCGGCTGATGCCCGAGATTGCTGCGCTGGCGCCGGTTGGCCAACGGCGCATGGGCGCCAGCCTGTACGCCAACGGCGGCGCCCTGCTGCGCGACCTGCGCCTGCCCGATTTCCGCGACTACGCCGTCGCCGTGCCGACGCCGGGCGGTTCGGTGGCCGAGGCAACGCGCGCCATGGGCGTCTTCCTGCGCGATGTGATGCGCCAGAATCCCGACAACTTCCGCGTTTTCGGGCCGGACGAAACGGCTTCCAACCGTCTCGGCGCGCTGTTCGAAGTGACCAACCGGACCTGGATGGCCGAGCATTTCGAAGGCGACGACCATCTGGCGCCGGATGGCCGGGTCATGGAAGTGCTGTCCGAACATGCCTGCCAGGGCTGGCTCGAAGGCTACCTGCTGACCGGCCGGCATGGCCTGTTTTCCTGCTACGAAGCCTTCATCCACATCGTCGATTCGATGTTCAACCAGCACGCCAAGTGGCTCAAGATGTGCGGCGAGATCCCCTGGCGGCGGCCGATTGCTTCGCTCAACATCCTGCTCACCTCGCACGTCTGGCGCCAGGATCACAATGGCTTTTCGCATCAGGACCCGGGTTTCATCGACCACGTGGTCAACAAGAAGGCCGACATCATCCGTGTCTATCTGCCGCCGGACGCCAACACGCTGCTCTATGTCACCGACCGCTGCCTGAAAAGCCGCAACCTGGTCAATGTCATCGTCGCCGGCAAGCAGCCGGACTGGCAGTGGCTCGACATGGAAGCGGCGATCAACCACGCCAGCGCCGGCATCGGCCTGTGGGAATGGGCCTGCAACGACCAGCCGGGCGAACCTGACATCGTGCTGGCCTCGGCCGGCGATGTGCCGACACTCGAAATGCTCGCCGCCATCGATATCCTGCGCCGCCTGGCGCCGACGCTGAAAGTCCGCTACATCAACGTTGTCGACCTGATGACCCTGCAACCGCAGGAGGAACACCCGCACGGCCTGTCCAGCGACGAATTCGATTCGCTGTTCACGGCCGACAAGCCGATCATCTTCGCCTACCACGGCTACCCCTGGCTGATCCACCGGCTGACTTACCGGCGGAGCAATCACGCCCGCTTGCACGTGCGCGGATACAAGGAGGAGGGGACGACGACAACGCCCTTCGACATGGTCGTGCTCAACAACCTGGATCGCTTCCATCTCGTCATGGATGTCGCCAGCCGGGTGCCGAAGCTGCACGCCCAGTCCGCTCACCTCAAGCAGGCCATGCGCGACAAGCTCAACGAACACGCCCAATACATCATGGCGTACGGCGAAGACATGCCGGAAATCCTCGAGTGGCAATGGCCGGGGGCAAAAACATGAAAAAGTCCGTCAGCACCAACCCCTTGCTCGCACTCAAGGCCATCGGCCAGCACATCTGGCTCGACAACCTGTCGCGCACGCTGCTGCGTGAAGGCGGCCTGCAACGCCTCATCAACGAGGATGGCGTCGATGGCGTGACCTCGAATCCGGCGATTTTCGAGAAAGCCATCGCCAACGGCACTTACTACCGCGAGGATCTGGAACGGCTGCGCAGCGCCGGGCTGGATGCCGAGGCCTGCTACGAATCGCTGGTCATCGCCGACATCCGGGCAGCCTGCGCCATGTTGCTGCCGGCTTTCCGGGAAAGCCGGGGCGAGGTTGGCTATGTCAGCCTGGAAGTCTCACCGGCCCTGGCCAACGATGCCGACGCGACCGTCGTCGCGGCTCGCCGGCTGTATCGCCAGGTCGGTTGCGACAATGTCCTGATCAAGGTGCCCGCCACGGATTCCGGAATTGAGGCTTTTTTCCGGTTGACCGTCGAAGGCATCTCCGTGAACGTCACCCTGATCTTTTCGCTCGAACAATACGAAGCCGTACTCCAGAGCTATCTGCTCGGCGCCATGCGCTGGCTCGAAAGCGGCGGCCAGGCGCGGCACCTGCGCTCAGTGGCCAGCATTTTCCTGAGCCGCGTCGATACCGCGGTCGATACCTTCCTGACCGATCTGGGTACCCTGCATGCCGCCCGTCTCTGCGGGCGAACCGGAATCGCCCTGGCCAAATGTTGCCATGGCCGCTATCGGGAGGTTTTCCAGGGGCCTGATTTCGCGCTCCTGCGTCTGGCCGGCATTCGACCGCAGACGCCGCTCTGGGCGAGCACCGGCAGCAAGAACCCGGCGTACAGCGACCTGATTTACGTCGAGCCGCTGATCGGTCTGGGCAGCATCAACACCATGCCCGAGACCACGCTGGCCGCATTCCGGAACCACGGGCTGGCCGCCGATACCCTGCAGGAAGGGCTGGAAGACGCCCGGCACCACATCCAGGCATTGCTGGCGCTGGGCATCGATCTCAACCGGGTGGGCGAAAGCCTGCAACTCGACGGCGTCCGCTCGTTTGCCGAGGCCTATCGCCATATCCTGCAGGGCCTGACGGCGCCAGAAGACCCCGTTCTGCATGAGCATCCCGGCGGGGCCCGGCTTACTCCGTCAGCTTGAGCAGGATGTCGGCGTACCAGGCGCCATTCAGGCCCAGAGCTTCATCTTCCTTCAGGTCGCGATCGCCGACATCGAAGCGGGCCGAGTGAATGCCGAGCAGCATCCACGGCAGATCGCCATGCCCCGGCGTCTTTTCGGCAATGCGCATGACCACCGGCGCACCGCTGCTGCCGCGATGGGTGCGGGCATCGGTCAGGAAGAAGCCTTCGCCCTGAAAACGCAGGCCGAACGACGAGGCGATGATGGCATGGCGCACGACCGGTGTGTGGTGCAGGGCGTCATGGAAGCCAAGCGGAAAGCCGACGATGAGGAGGGATGAGCCGACCTCGACCTGATCGAGGCTGCTCAGCAGATGTTGCGGGCTGAAGGCCCGATAAACCGCTGCCTTGGGCAGGGCATGGCGATCGATTTCGATGACGCCGACGTCGATTTCACCGGCGGCATCCATGCCCTGACGCCACAGGCTTTTGCCGTCGCGGTAGAGCGGAATGGAAAAACCCGTCGATTCGGCGATATTGGCTGCATTGGTGTGCAACTCGATCTCGATCCGGGTCGGGAAATGCTTGCAGGTCTTGCCGAACAGTACGTGGCGGCTGGTGACCAGGAACAGCCGTTCGCCGCGTTCGAAGAAAAAGCCGCTGGCGTTGGTCAGCAGCATCTTGTCGTTGAAGGTCGAGATGCGGGCGGCGGTGAGCAGGAGCGGTTCGATCATGGGTGGAGTCGGTCGGCGGGTGGCAAGGAATGGCGGATCATGGCATGGGATGCCCTAACCGCCACCATCCCGCCCGGCAAGGCCTCTGTATCAGGCTTGCCAGGCGGCCTGCCGGACGGGATCGGGTTCAGAGGGGCATGCCGTAGTAGGTGTTGACGTTCTTTTCCCAGGTCGAATCGGCCATGTTGGGCCATTTGTCGGCATCGAACCCGGGTGCAGTCTTCAGGCGCTCTTCGTCAGTATCCATGACAAAGCGCTGGTTGTCGGTGTCGACGGTCAGGGCGCCCCACGGTACGGCAAACAGTTTTTCGCCCAGGCTGAGAAAGCCGCCGAAGGACATGACGGCATAACAAACCTTGCCGCTATTGATGTTGAGCATGAGCTCCTTGATGCTGCCGAGCTTTTCGCCTTTCGGGTTGTAGACGTCGTCGGCTGCGAGCGTACTGGCGCTGAGCAACCTGGAGGCGGGCTGGCCGGTGGTGGTGAGTTCCGAATGGATGATTTGGGTCATTTTCTACTCCTGAATTTGGGTGGGGACTGGCTGCGTGCGGAAAATCTGTGGCGGCCTGCTTACTTGCCCTTGCTGGCGTCCTTGATGTCTTCCTTCAGGTCGCCATAGGCAGCCTGGGCCTTGCCGCCGGACTTCTGAAGCTTGCCCTTGAGTTCAAGTTCATCGTCGCCGACAAGGTTGCCGGCGACTTCCTTGACTTTGCCCTTGGCTTCTTCAATACGACCCTTGGCTTGATCTTTGTTCATGGTTTTCTCCTGAGTGTTGAAACATGGGGGGACGGGGGTCGGAACTGCGATCCGGCATCCGTGATGCGAAGATTAGGCAAGGTGGCGCCGGCAATCGGTACGCTGGCACGCATAACGAACGGGGCTGGACAATGTTCGCGAACAGACAGAGTCATGCGTTGCCTTGCCTGGATAATCGGGCGACAGATCGCAGCGGTCCCAGGGGGTTGAAATGGCAAGGCGAAGACGAAATGCGGGCTGGAGCAGGTCCTTTCAAAGCGCCCTGAAAAGCATGACGCGAACGGCCATGCGTGTCGGCACCAAGGCGATCAAGGACGGCTTGCGCGCCGCACCGCTGTCGCTCAAAAGCAAGCCAGCCAGGAAAGCAATGGCGCCGTCGGCCAACTGGACGAAGGGTATTGCCATCGGTGCCGCCGGTCCGCGCCGCTATTGGCTCTATAAACCGCCCGGCATGCGGCGCAACGAGGCGCTGCCTTTGCTCGTCATGTTGCACGGTTGCGGGCAGGATGCCGAAGCGCTGGCTGCCAGCAGCCGGATGAATACGATTGCGGCGCGTGAACGCTTTTTTGTCCTCTACCCCGAGCAGGACCGCCTGTCGAACGTTCAGGGCTGCTGGAACTGGTACGACACCCGCACCGGCAGGGCGCAGGCCGAGGCCAATTCGATCAGCGCGGCCATCGAGCAGATTTGCCTGACCCAAGCGGTCGACCGCAACCGGGTTGCCCTGGCGGGCATCTCGGCCGGGGCGGGGATGGCGGTATTGCTGGCGACGCATCATCCCGAACGCTTTCGCGCCATTGCCATGCATTCGGGAATTGCGCCGGGTGTCGCGCATTCCTCGGCCAGCGCCATCAAGGCGATGTTCGGCCAAAGCGTGACGACCTCGCCGCTCCCGGCCGTTGCAGCCGATGTCCGGCTGCCGGCCTTGCTGGTCATACACGGTGCGGCCGATCACGTCGTGGCGCCGGGGAATGGTGCCGAGGCCGCCCTGCGCTGGGGCGAACGGGTCGGCGCCAGCGCCGGCAAACCGCGTCGGGTGCAGCGCGGCGCGCGATATGCAGCGACCATCACCGATTATCGAAAAAGCGGCCGTCTGGTCGCCACGCTCTGTGCGGTCGAACGCCTTGGCCACGCCTGGAGCGGTGGGGCGTCGGGGCAGCCGTTCAGTGACCCCAGGGGCCCGGATGCGTCACGAATGATCTGGACCTTCATCGCCAGGCAATTTGCCCGCACGGCCGACTAGTTCGCAGCCCGGGAGCGCTTGGCTGCTATCCGTTGAAATGCCGCAAAGCCATGAATGGCGTTTGCATATGTGGGCCAGCGCCGATCCGGCTGGTGCACGGCCAGTCTATGTGTGCCAGCGAACAGTTTCACCATGGTCTTGCTCCTATTCTGAGCCATCAATGCCAGTGACCCGCCCGAGAGAATATCGTCGCGCTCGCCATGGTGTCGATGAACGCAATCTTCTTTCACATCTATCAGAGACAGGACAAGACCATGACTACCAGACGTCACGTTTTGAAAAACATGCTTCTCGTCACCGCAGCCGCCTTTTCAATGGGTGCATTGAGCAGCCAGGCCATCGCCGCGAGTGCGGAAGACCTAGACCAGGACGCCGCCCAGGCACTGCAGACCTTGTACAAGAGCAACCCGGTTGCCGAAAACCTTTCCAAGAAGGCCAAGGGGATCCTCGTCTTTCCGAAGATCCTCAAGGCCGGGCTGGTCTTTGGCGGCAGCTACGGTGAAGGCGTACTGAACAGGGGTGGCAAACAGGCCGGCTATTTCAATTCCGTATCCGCATCCTGGGGTTGGCAGGCTGGCGCGGAATCCTACGGCTACGTGGTTTTCCTCATGAGCGACAAGGCCGTCAAATACCTCGATAGCTCGAAGGGCTGGGAATTCGGTGTCGGCCCGAGCGTGGTCGTCGTCAATGAAGGCATCGCCAAGAATCTATCGACATCGACGCTCAAGGATGACGCCTACGCCTTCATCTTCGACCAGCAGGGGCTGATGGCCAGCCTGAGCATCGAAGGTACCAAGATCAGTCGCATCAAGCGCTGATTGCCCGGCAGGCCTGCCCAGGTGGCAGGTCGGCCCGGGAAGTTCGCGGCCACGCGGCTCGCATGTCGTGGCCATGAGTGAAACGCTCCACGCGGAGAATAAAGGGAGAATTCCATGCTCTATACCGTTGCAGTTGTACTGGTCATCCTCTGGCTTCTGGGGCTTGTTACGTCCTATACCCTCGGTGGCTTTATTCACGTCCTTCTGGTGATTGCCCTCGTCGTCATCCTGTTGCGGGTGATCCAGGGGCGCAGTCCGCTTTGATCATTTTCTCGTGATCGTGCGCGCTGGGTCATCGACCCAGGCGCCCGATGCACGTCGCGGGGCTATTCCCTGCGTCCCCGACCCTGTCCCCGCTCATCAGCGTTATCACGTTGCGGCCCCCGCTGTCCGGGGTCCGCCGAGCGAGGCGCAGAGCGCTCCTCATTGGGCTGCGTGCCACCATGCTGCCGATTCGACTCCGGCTGCGGGCGCATGGGCCTATCCTGCTGAACTTGCGGCATGGCCCGCGGAGCGGAGCGTTCCTCGGTTCGCGGTGCCGCCTGCTGCTGGCGTTCTGCCTCCCTGCCATCCTGTCCCCGTTGCCGGTTCGGCGCTTGCGGGGTGATCGTAGGCTCCTTCTCTTTGATCAAGGCAGGCGAGGCCGGACGTTGTCGCTCTGCAGCCGGGGCGGCGTGGCCTCTGGGCGAAACTTTCGCCGGCTCGTGGCGAGGGGCGTCGGGCTGCAGGTTTTGTCGCGGCGATTCCCGTGATTGCCGGCGTACCAGCGGATCACGCGCATCGTGGCGATAGTTCCGGTTCTGCAGTTCCGACTGCCGTTCTGCCGACGGGTAACGATCCCCGGCATATTGGCGCTGATACGTCGGCAGCGGGGCTGGCGCAGGCATGGCCTGGCGGTTCCGGCGATCCCAGCCGCTGCGCTGGCGGGCCCAGTCGTCGCCCCAGTGCTCGTTCCAGCGCGGGGATGAATTGGCTTGCCAGCCGACGAAAAAGGAGGGCGGACGGCGGTAATAACGTACCGGAACCTGCAGGAGGTAGACCGGAATGAAGGCCGGATCGACCATCATCCACGGTCCGTTGTACCACGAGCTCGAGTACCAGCGATCCGTCTCGAAAACCCAGTACAGGCCGTCGTAGAAGAAATAGTTCGAGTTCAGTCCGGCTGCGTAATACACGGGGTAACCCGGCACGCGGACCAGATTTGGATAGCTCGACAGGCTGATGCTGATGTTGTCGCTCTGGAACCCGAAGCCGAAGCTGACCTGGGCCGGCGCCGGCAGCGCGAAGTGGAGCAATATGCCGAGGACAGTCAGTTGTTTGCGCATGGTCTTCCCTCGTTTCGATGGGGAGCGCCAGCAAGCTTGTCCATTGCTGGCTTGTGGACGATAAAAAGGCGCCCGCAGGCGCCGTGTTTCGTGCTTACTTGAATTTCGACTGAGCGTCGGTCATTCCGGCCTTGAGGTCATCCCACATCTTGTCGGCGGTGATTCTGACCTGATCCCAGGCCTCGCCGCTGGCCTTGCCGAGTTCCTTCATCTTGTCGGCGGCAGCGTGCTGTTTGGCGCGCAAGGCCTGAATCTCTTCGGCCCGCATGATTTTCATTTCAGCGGTGAAGTGATCCATCCGGGTTTCCAGCAGGTTGATCTGGGCACTCCACTCCTTGAGTTGGGCGCCCATTCTTTCCTTGTATGCGTGGTGCTGTTCCATGTCATTTTCCTCGGTAGGGGTTTTACTTGGGAGGGGTGATCACGAGCTGGTTGATCACGTCCTTGACGCCATTGACGGCCATGGCGCTCATCTTCGCCTTGTCGCTGTTGGCTTTCGTATCGACGGTGCCGGTCAGCGTGACCACACCGTTCTTGGTGTCGACACTGATCTGCATCGAACTCACGCCGGGTTCCCGAAAGATCTCGGTCTTGACCTTGGCGGTGATTTCAGTGTCGTCCCAGGCCTGGGCTGTCTTGGTGCCTTGTTCGCTGATCTTGTTCTCGGCCTTGTCGACGGTCTGGCCAATCTTCTTTTCCGTATCGCTGGCTACCTGATCCAGCTTTTTTCCGGCCTGTTGGGCCGTTCCGGGTTTGTCGCAGGCAGCCAGTCCCAGTGCGGCGAATATTGATAGGGTGATCAGTGTGTTTTTGCTTAGGGTCATGAATTGATTCTCCAGAGAGGTTTTCAGGGTTAGATCTTGCCCAGCAGGACAAGGATGAGCAGGATCAGAAGCAGCATGCCTATGCCGCCGCTCGGTGCGTAACCCCAGCCGCGACTGTGCGGCCACGTCGGGATGGCGCCGACCAATAACAAGACAAGAACGATCAACAGAATGGTGCCCAGGGACATCTTTTTCTCCTCAGTATTGCCGTGTTTCAACGACCCATGCCGTGCCGCCCATCTTAAGGAGGTCCCGGGGAGGGTCTGTTCGCCAGCGCACAGACCCGTCCTCGGCCCGTCGCAATGATGGGTGTCAGAGGCATGGAACGGCGCCGGGACGGACCGCTCCTTGATCTCTCCCTTTATCCCATTGACCACCCAGGAGAAATCATGACGACAGACATCATTGCCACACCCGCCCCAACCGCTACCACCAAGGAAACCCTCACCGCCGATTTCAAGGGCATGGTGGGCAAGGCAGACCACTTGCTGAAGGATGCAGCGCATGGCGCCGTCGACGAACTGTCGGCCACGCGGCGGGCGATATCCGAAAAAGCCTGCAGCGCGGCCACGGCCACCCATGACTACGTGCGCGGCAACCCGTGGCGCTTTGTCGGTCTGGCTGCTGCGTTGGGCGTGGTCATTGGCGCGCTGATCAGCCGTCGCTGATTGAATTTGGCCCTTGAGCAACAGTCAGGAGCCAACGATGTCGAGCCTCGGTTATCACGAACCCGTCGATGAATTGCCCGCCGAAACCCGCGACATGCACCGCGCGCTGGTTTCGCTGATGGAGGAACTGGAGGCGGTGGATTGGTACAACCAGCGCGCCGCTGCCTGCCAGGACAGGGACCTGAAAGCCATCATCGAGCACAACCGCGATGAAGAGAAGGAGCACGCCGCCATGCTTCTGGCGTGGATTCAGCGCAAGGACGAACGCTTTTCCGGGCAGTTGCGCGAATACCTTTTTACGGAAAATGCGATCGCGCATCCTTGAACCGAGTTCAATACAAGATCCCACGAGGAGAGCGGGTGATGAAAAATGCTGTCCTTCATGTCTTGTTGGTGGAAGACAATCCGGACGATGCTGGATTGATCGAAGGAGCGCTCTCCCACGGGGGCGCCAACACCTTCGCCATCGAACCGGCGGTCTGCCTGGCCGATGCCTTGGCGCTGCTCGGCAAAGGCCGCTTCGACATCATCCTGCTCGACCTTGGCTTGCCGGATGCACAGGGTCTCACGGTGTTCGAGCAGGTTTCCCGGGCGGCGCCGAATGCGCTCATTCTGGTCCTCTGTGCCGAGAGCGATGAGGAAACGGCCCGCCAGGCCGTGCAGAACGGGGCAGACGATTATCTGATCAAGACTCCGGCCGACGCGCGCTGGCTGTTGCGTACCCTGAACTACCTCATGGAACGCAACGCGGCCCGCCTGGCATTGACGCTGAGCGAAGCGCGCTTTCGCGCCATGAGCGATGCGTCCCCCCTCGGTATCTTCGTTTCGGATCTGGCGGGCGAGTGTGTTTATACCAACGAGGCCTATCACACGATCTCAGGCCTGACTCTGGAGCAGACGCTGGGTACGAAATGGAGCACGGCGATCCATCCGGACGACCGCCAGCGGGTTCTGGGCGAATGGCAGGATGCCGCCCTCGGCAAGGCCAGGTTCAAGTCCGAGGCGCGTTTTCTGCGGCCCGACGGCAGCATTGTCTGGACCCGCATGAATGCCGCGGCCATGCTCGATGGCCGACAGTCGCGCGGCCATGTCCAGATCGTGGAAGACATCAGCGAACGCAAGGCGGCTGAGGATGCGCTGTTCGAGGAAAAGGAGCGCGCCCAGGTGACGCTCAATTCAATTGGCGACGCGGTGCTGACGACCAATCTGCCGGGCAATGTGACCTATCTCAACCAGGTCGCCGAGACGATGACCGGCTGGTCGCGGGAAAGCGCCCTCGGCCGGCCGTTGTCCGAGGTTTTCCGGATCGTCGATGGGGCGACGCGTCAGGAAGCGCCGAATCCGGCCCAACTGGCTGTCCGCGAAAATCGCACGGTCGGGCTGGCTGCCGACAGCGTGCTGCTCCGACGCGATGGCCGCGAGTCGCCCATCGAGGATTCGGCTGCCCCTATTCATAACCGGGATGGTCAGGTGGCCGGCGCCGTCATCGTTTTTCACGATGTCTCCGAGTCGCGGGCCATGGCGCTCAAAATGGCGCACCTGGCGCAACACGATTTCCTGACCGGCCTGCCCAATCGCGTCCTGCTCACCGAGCGCCTGTCGCGCGCCATCGGCCAGGCCCATCGCCATGAAAAGCGGGTGGCGCTGATGTTCATCGACCTCGACTACTTCAAGCATATCAACGATTCGCTCGGGCACGCCATTGGCGACCAGTTGCTGCAATTGGTCGCCGAGCGCCTGAAGCTGTGCATCCGCGACACCGACACGGTTTGCCGGCAGGGCGGGGACGAGTTCGTCATCCTGCTCACCGAGATCGAGCAGACCAAGGATGCCGCGCCGGTCGCCGAGAAACTCATTGCGGCTTTCGCCGAGCCCTGCCTGATCGGCGGCAACGAGTTGCACGTGACCTTGAGCATCGGCATCAGCATTTATCCGGATGATTCGCCGGACGCGAACGGCGTGATGAAGAACGCCGATACGGCGATGTACCACGCCAAGGCCAACGGGCGGAACAACTACCAGTTTTTCACGCCGGAGATGAATACCCGCGCTGTGCGCCGCCTATTTGTCGAAGGCAATTTGCGCCGCGCCTTGCGCGAGGGCGAATTCAGGCTCTATTACCAGCCCAAGATCGATCTGGCGTCGGGCTTGATGATCGGTAGCGAAGCCCTGATCCGCTGGCTGGATCCGGAACATGGCGTGGTCAATCCGAAGCAGTTCGTGCCCATCGCCGAGGAGTGTGGCCTCATCGTGCCGATTGGCAGCTGGGTCATGCGGGAAGCCTGCCGCCAGGTTTGCGCCTGGCAGGATGCCGGGCTCGAAGCCGTGCCGGTCTCGGTCAATATTTCCGCGGTGGAATTCCGCAACAAACAATTTCTGGACGGCGTGGCCCTGATCCTCAAGGAAACCGGGATGCAGCCCGATTTCCTTGAGCTGGAACTGACGGAGAGCATCCTCATGCACGACGCGGAATCGTCGGCCTCGGTGCTGGAAACGCTCAAGGAAATGGGCATGCACCTGGCCATCGACGATTTCGGGACGGGTTATTCGAGTCTCAGCTATCTCAAGCGCTTTCCGATCAACACGCTGAAGATCGACCAGTCGTTTGTCCAGGATATCGCCATCGATTCCGACGATGCCAGCATCGTCAGCGCCATGATCGGCATGGGCAAGAGCCTCAAGCAGCGGGTCATTGCGGAAGGGGTCGAGACCGATGCGCAGCTCCGGCATCTGCGGGCGCTGAATTGCGATCAGGGCCAGGGTTTCCTGTTCGGCCATCCCTTGCCGGCCGACGAGTTCGCCTTGCTGCTGCAGAAGCGTCGTGTATTTCCGGAATAGCGGGCAGGAAGAGGGCGGCCGATATTTCGAATTTGGGCCTTTTTTCCGGTTGACCGTGGGATTCGCCCTCAGCGGGCAAGGCGGCTATGTGCTCCAGCACACGGACGCAGCCATGCAGGCTGACTACGCTTTGCTGCTCAGGCCTTGAAGCTTGATCGGGAAATACGCTTTCCCGCTATCCGGAGAGAAAATCATGAATCAATTCAGCAAATTCCTGTCGGCCGCATTTCTGGCCATGACACTGCTAACCGCAGTCGGTTGCGCCTCGACTTCCAAGCAGGAAGGGACCGGCGAATATGTCGACGACACGGTGATCACGAGCAAGGTCAAGGCCGCCATCCTCGGTGAATCCACCCTCAAGTCGGCCGAAATCAATGTCGAGACCTACAAGGGCATCGTTCAACTGAGCGGCTTTGTCAGCAGCCAGGCCTCAGCCAGCAAGGCAGTCGAACTCGCACGGGCGGTCAAGGGTGTCAGCTCGGTCAAGAACGACATGCGTATCAAGTAATTGGCCCTCAAGCCACATTCCCGGTGCGTTGATGCGCTTCGTGCCGGGGCGGTGGCAAGACATGGTCGATCTCACGATGCGCCCTGCATCGTGAGATTTTTTTATTTCCGGAAAGGCTGTTCAATTTGATACCCGGCAATCAGCTCCTGGCGTTCCTGCGCCGGCAGGTCAACGATCGTTGCGATACCGAATGGGGCGTTCAGCCCACTGAGGAAGCGCCGTTGCGCGCTGCCCTGTACAGCGCCGACCAGATGGCCCAGCACGGCAAGGCGCTGGCGGCGGCGCACCGGCTCGCTGCCGGCACCGTCAGCGACCGCCTGCTCGGCCGCTTGGCCGCCAACGAAAAGTCGCTGGTCGATGTCTGTCGCCGACTGACTGCCGTCGCCACGGAAAAGCGCCGGATCACGCCGGCCGGCGAGTGGCTGCTCGACAATTTTTACCTCATCGAGGAACAGATCCGTACCGCCAAGCGCCACCTGCCCAAAGGCTACAGCCGCGAATTGCCGCGCCTGGCCAGCGGTGCCTCGGCCGGGCATCCGCGCGTCTACGACATTGCGCTGGAAACGGTGGCGCACGGTGACGGACGGGTCGATCCGGAAACGCTGAGCCGTTTCGTCGCGGCCTACCAGACGGTCACCGACCTGCGTCTCGGCGAGTTGTGGGCGATCCCCATCATGCTGCGTCTGGCCGTCATCGAAAACCTCCGTCGGGTTGGCGTGCGCGTCGCCGCCGGCTGGGACGAGCGCATTCTGGCCGAGGTCTGGGCCGACCGGATGATCGACGCCGCCGAGCACGATCCGAAAAGCCTGATTCTCGTCATCGCCGACATGGCACGCTCCAAGCCACCCATGGTCAGCGCCTTCGTCGCCGAACTGGTGCGCCGCCTGCAGGGCCGTGGTCCGGCCCTGGCCTTGCCGCTGACCTGGATCGAGCAACACCTGGCCGAGTCCGGCCTGACCATCGGCCAGATGGTCCAAACCGAAAATCAGCTGCAGGCCGCCGACCAGGTGTCGATCAGCAACAGCATCGGCAGCCTGCGCGTCATCGGCGCCATGGACTGGCAGACCTTTGTCGAAACGCAGAGCATCGTCGAGCAGACCCTGCTCGGCGACCCGGGCGGCGTCTATGGCGCGATGGATTTCGCAACGCGCGACCGCTATCGCCATGCCACCGAAGCCATCGCCCGCAAGAGCGACCTGTCCGAAGGGCTGCTCGCTGCCCGTGTCGTCGAACTGGCGCGCAGTGCCGTGCTGGCCGGGGAGGGCGGTCCGGCTGCCCACGTCGGCTTCTACCTGATCGGTCCCGGCCTGGCGCAGCTCGAAAGCGTCGTCGACGTTCGCCACGCCTTCCCCGAGAGCGTGCGCCGGGCGGCCAGCCGTATGCCGCTGACCCTCTACCTCGGCGGCGTCACCGCCATCGCCGGCCTGTTGGCGGCCAGTCTGCTCATGCGTGCGCTGCCCGTCGGCCTGCCGCTGTGGGCGATGATCCTGCTCGGTCTCGTCGTGCTGCTGGCCACCAGCCAGTTGGCTGTCTCGCTGGTGAACTGGCTGGCCAGCCTGCTCGTTGCGCCGCATCCCCTGCCAAAGCTGGATTTCTCCAAAGGCATCCCGCCCGATTCGCGAACGCTGGTCGTCGTGCCCACCATGCTGACCAGCACGGCCGGCATCGACAGCCTGATCGAGGCGCTGGAAGTCCGCTTCCTGGCCAATCGCGACCCCAACCTGCACTTCGCGTTGCTCACCGATTTTCTCGACGCCGGCCAGGAAACACAGCCCGAAGACGCCGCCCTCATGCAACTGGCGGCCGAAAAGATCGACGAACTGAATTTCAAATTTGGGCAAAATTTCCGGTTGACCGTGGGAGACGCTGCCCAGCCGCCAGCGGGAAGCATCTTTTTCCTGTTCCACCGCCCGCGCCGCTGGAATCCGCAGGAACGCGTGTGGATGGGCTACGAACGCAAGCGCGGCAAGCTGGCTGACCTCAACGCCTTGCTCATGAACGGCACGCTCGAGGGCTTCTCGCTGATCGCCGGCGACACCACGGCACTGGCCGACACGCGCTATGTCATCACGCTCGACACCGACACCCAGTTGCCGCGCGATACGGCGCGCCAGTTCGTTGGGACCATGGCGCATCCGCTCAACCGCCCGACTTTCGACGACACGCTGCAGCGCGTCGTCAGCGGCTACGGCATCCTGCAGCCGCGCGTCGCAGTCAGCCTGCCGGGCACCAACCGGTCCTTGCTCGCCCGGCTTTACGGCGGCGAACCCGGCATCGACCCCTACACCCGCGCCGTCTCGGACGTTTATCAGGATGTCTTCGGCGAAGGCTCCTTCATCGGCAAGGGCATCTACGACGTCGCCGCCTTCGAACGCGCCCTCGGCGGCTGTTTCCCGGAAAACCGCATTCTCAGCCACGACCTGCTCGAAGGCTGCTACGCCCGGGCCGGCCTGCTCAGCGACGTGCAGCTCTACGAAGATTGCCCGGCCAGCTACCGGGCCGACGTCATCCGCCGGCACCGCTGGCTGCGCGGCGACTGGCAACTGGCCGGCTGGCTGTTCGGCAAGGTGCCGGGCGAGGGCATGTGCCGGCACATCAATCCGCTGTCGAGGCTGTCGCAATGGAAGCTCATCGACAACCTGCGGCGCAGCCTCGTCCCGGCTGCCCTGAGCCTGCTGCTCATCCTTGGCTGGACGGTGCTCGCGCCGGTGGCGTGGTGGACCGCCTCTATCCTCGGCATCCTCATCGTGCCGCCGATTTTCGCCGCCTTGCTCGACGCCTGCCGCAAACCCGATGAAATCCTGCTCCGCCAGCATCTGGCCGCCGTAGCCGGCTCGGCCTGGCGCCATTTCAAGCAGCTCGGTTTCGAGCTGGCCTGTCTGCCCTACGAAGCGTTCTTCAGCCTCGATGCCATTGCCCGTACCGCCTGGCGCCTGCTCGTCTCGCATCGCCGCCTGCTCGAATGGAACCCGTCGAGCGAAGTCGAACGGCAGATGGCCGGGCGACGCCGTGGCGAACTGGTCGCCTGCCTGCGCAGCATGTGGATCGGCCCGCTGCTGGCCATGGCGCTGGGGGCCTGGCTGGTGTTCGCCGGTCCGGAACAAATGTTCATCGCGGCGCCGGTCCTCCTGCTCTGGCTGGCCTCGCCGCTCATGGCCTGGTGGCTCAGCCGTCCGCTGACCGCCCACAAGGCGCATCTGACGGCCGAGCAGGGCTTTTTCCTGCGCCGCATCGCCCGCCGTACCTGGGCCTTTTTCGACCATTTCGCCGGGCCGGACGACCACTGGCTGGCGCCGGACAATTACCAGGAATACCGGGTCGCCGCCATCGCCCACCGTACCTCGCCGACCAATATGGGCCTGGCCTTGCTGGCCAACCTGAGCGCCTGGGATTTCGGCTACATCCCGACCGGAAAACTGATCGAACGCACCGCCAACACCCTGCGCACCATGGTCGGTCTGGAGCGTTACCGCGGCCACTTCTACAACTGGTACGACACGCAGACCCTGCAACCGCTGCCGCTGCTCTACATCTCGACAGTCGACAGCGGCAACCTGGCCGGGCATCTGCTGACCCTGCGCGGTGGCCTGCTCGAACTGGCCGATGCGCCGATCCTGCAGCCCCGCTTGCTGGCCGGCCTCAACGACACGCTCGGCCTGCTCGATGAAAGCGCCGATGAGGCCGTGGCCGGTACGCTGGGCGCCTTGCGCAAGCTGCTCGACACGGCCATGCTGATTCCGCCGCCAAGCATTTCGGCCATGGCCCGGCTGCTTCGCCAATTGGGCCAGGTTGCCGAAGAATTGCTGAGCGAGGTTGAAGCCAGCCTAGTCGTGGTCGATGAAAGCATGCCGGAAAACGAGGCCGCCGATTGGGCCAGGGCGCTCGTTCAACAACTGGCCGAAGCGCAGACCGAACTCGAACATCTGGCCCCCTGGTTGAGCATGCCGCCTGCGCCGGACGGTCTGGAAGTATTCGCCCGGATCGCCAACGAGGCGGCCATGCCGACACTGCGCGGCCTGGCCCGACTGGCCACCGAACGCTGCCCGGATATCGAGGCACACCAGGCGATGGACTTGAGCGCCGAGCAACGCCAATGGCTGATCGAACTATCTCACCAGATCGTGCAGGCCGGCCATGTCGCCACGCAGCGCATCGCCCTGATCGACGCACTGGCCGAGCAATCCGCCGAACTGGCGCAGATGGATTACGACTTCCTGTTCGACAAGGCGCGCCACCTGCTGACCATCGGCTACAACGTCGGCGAGCGCCGCGTCGATACCAGTTACTACGACCTGCTCGCCTCCGAAGCCCGGCTGTGCAATTTCGTCGCCATCGCCCAGGGGCAACTACCGCAGGAAAGCTGGTTCTCGCTCGGCCGCCTGCTCACCGGCACCGGCGGCGAACCGGCGCTGCTGTCGTGGAGCGGCTCGATGTTCGAGTACCTGATGCCCATGCTGGTCATGCCCAATTACGACAACACCTTGCTCGACCAGACCTGCAAGGCGGCCGTGGCGCGGCAGATCGAGTACGGCAAGCAGCGCGGCGTGCCGTGGGGCGTATCCGAATCGGGCTACAACACGGTCGATCTGCATCTCAACTACCAGTACCGCGCCTTTGGTGTGCCGGGCCTGGGCCTCAAGCGCGGGCTGGCCGAAGATCTGGTCATCGCGCCCTATGCCTCGGCAATGGCCCTCATGGTGGCGCCGGAAGCGGCCTGCCTCAACCTGCAGCGCATGGCCGACGAAGGCTTCGTCGGCAAATACGGCTTCTTCGAGTCCATCGATTACACACCGGCCCGCCAGCGGCGCGGCCAGTCGCATGTCGTCGTCCGCTCCTTCATGGCCCACCATCAGGGCATGAGCCTGCTGGCGCTCGACTACCTGCTGCTCAATCAGCCCATGCAGCGGCGTTTTGTCGCCGACCGGCTGTTCCAGGCCATCCTGTTGCTGCTGCAGGAACGTATCCCGAAGGCCACGACCCTGTTCTCGCACACGGCCGAACTGGCCGACGCGCGTTCGGCCTCGACCGTCGACGAAACGCCGATCCGCGTCTTCACCACCCCGGATACGCCGGTGCCCGAAGTCCAGTTGCTGTCGAACGGCCGCTACCACGTCATGGTGACCAATGCTGGCGGCGGCTACAGTCGCTGGAACGATCTGGCCGTGACGCGCTGGCGCGAGGACGGCACCCGCGACAACTGGGGCAGCTTCTGCTACATCCGCGAACTGGCCAGCGGTACCGTGTGGTCCACCGCCTACCAGCCGACGCTCAAACGCCCCGATCATTACGAGGCGATCTTCTCCGAAGGGCGCGCCGAATTCCGCCGCCGCGATTCGCTCGACGGCGGGGAAGGGGAGTTCGAAACCTACACCGACATCGTCGTCTCGCCCGAGGACGATATCGAACTGCGCCGCACCCGCATCACCAACCGCTCGCGCCAGCGCCGCGAAATCGAGGTGACGAGTTACGCCGAGGTGGTCATCGCGCCATCGGCCGCCGACGAACTGCACCCGGCTTTCAGCAAGCTGTTCGTGCAGAGTGAAATCCTGCACGGGCGAAATGCCGTGCTGTGCACCCGACGACCGCGGTCGCTGACCGAGCAGGCGCCATGGATGCTGCACCTGATGGCGGTTCATGACGCCGTGTCAGGTGCCGTTTCCTGCGAAACCGACCGCGCCCGCTTCATTGGCCGTACCCGCAGCGCAGCCCGGCCGCTGGCCATGGATGAAGCCGGCAAACTGTCTGATACCGACGGGTCGGTGCTCGATCCCATCGTCGCCATTCGCCATCGCATCGTGCTCGAACCCGAGCAATCTGTGACCATCGATGTGGTGACCGGCATTGCCGAAACCCGCACCACGGCGCTCGGCCTGGTCGAGAAATACCAGGACCGGCACCTGGCCGACCGTGTTTTCGAACTGACCTGGACGCACAGCCAGGTCGTCCTCCGCCAGCTCAACGCCACCGAGGCCGACGCCCAGCTTTATGCCCGCCTGGCCGGTTCGGTCATCCACGCCCACGCCTCGCTGCGTGCCGATGCCTCGGTGCTCATCCGCAACCAGCGCGGCCAGTCCGGCCTTTGGGGCTATGCCATTTCCGGCGACTTGCCCATCGTGCTTTTACAGATCGGCGATGCGGCCAATATCGATCTCGTCCGCCAGTTGGTGCAGGCCCACGCTTACTGGCGCCTGAAAGGGCTGGTCGTCGATCTGGTGATCTGGAACGAGGACCACGCCGGCTACCGCCAGCGCTTGCAGGATCAGATCATGGGACTCATCGCCTCGGGCATCGAGGCCAGCGTCATCGACCGGCCGGGCGGTATTTTCGTGCGGCTGGCCGAACAGATTTCGAGCGAAGACCGCATCCTGCTGCAATCGGTCGCGCGTGCCGTGATCACCGATTGCCGGGGCACGCTGGCCGAGCAGCTCGACCTGCGCAGCCCGCCCGAATCACGCGTGCCGCGCCTCGTGGCCAGTCGGCGCTATCGCCCCGAAGCACCGCCGGCAGCGACCGTGAACGGCGTCGATCTGCAGTTCTACAACGGCCTGGGCGGCTTTACTGCAGATGGCCGGGAATACGTCATCACGCTGGGCGCCGGCCACACCACCCCGGCACCTTGGGCCAACGTCCTGGCCAACCCGAATTTCGGCACGGTGATTTCCGAAAGCGGCAGCGCCTACACCTGGAGCGAGAACGCCCACGAATTCCGCCTGACGCCGTGGCACAACGACCCGGTCAGCGATGGTGGCGGCGAAGCGATCTACCTGCGCGATGATGAAACCGGCCACGTCTGGTCGCCGACGCCCTTGCCGGTGCGCGGCGCCATGCCCTACACGGTACGCCACGGCTTCGGCGTCACGACCTTTGAAACCGCTGTCGGCGGCATCCGTTCCGAGCTCAAGGTCTTTGTCGCCATCGACGCATCGGTCAAATTCTCGATTTTGAAATTGGCCAATATTTCCGGTAGACCGCGCAAGATCTCGGCGACGGGCTATGTTGAGTGGGTTCTCGGCGATTTGCGGGCCAAAACGGCCATGCACGTGACAACCGAGGTCGCGGCGGGCAGCGGCGCGCTACTGGCGCGAAATCCCTATGGTCCCGAGTTTTCCGGACGCGTTGTCTTCTTCGATGTCGATGAAGCGAGCCGTACGGTGACCGGTGACCGTAACGAATTCATCGGCCGCAACGGTTCTCCGGGCGAACCATCGGCGCTCAAGCGGGCTCGCCTTTCCGGCAAGGTCGGCGCCGGCCTCGACCCCTGCGGTGCCATTCAGGTCATCGTCGATCTGGATGAAGACGAAGATCGCGAAATCATCTTCCGCCTCGGCGTCGGTCGCGATACCGAAGATGCCGAACATCTGGTCCAGCGCTTCCGCGGCCCGCTGGCGGCGCACATGGCGCTCGAAACGGTCGGTCAGTACTGGGCGCACACGCTCGGTGCCGTGCACGTCGAGACGCCTGATCCGGCGCTCGATGTGCTGGCCAATGGCTGGCTGGTCTATCAAACGCTGGCCTGCCGGGTCTGGGCGCGCAGTGGCTACTACCAGTCGGGTGGCGCCTTCGGCTTCCGCGATCAGTTGCAGGACATGATGGCGCTGGTGCATACCGAACCGGCGCTGGTCCGCGCCCATTTGCTGCTCTGCGCCGGTCGCCAGTTTGCCGAGGGCGATGTCCAGCACTGGTGGCATCCGCCCTCAGGTCGCGGCGTTCGCACCCGCTGT
The DNA here is from genome assembly GCA_018261895.1 of Pseudomonadota bacterium. GTDB lineage: Bacteria > Pseudomonadota > Gammaproteobacteria > Burkholderiales > Rhodocyclaceae > Azonexus. The sequence continues at coordinate 103,770 of JAGTRT010000002.1, read as the reverse complement.
TCGGACGATGCCCTGTGGCTGCCGCTGGCCGTCTGCCGCTACGTGCAGACCACCGGCGATACCGGCGTGCTCGACGAAAGCATGCATTTCCTTGAAGGCCGCCCGGTCAATCCGGAAGACGACTCCTATTACGACCTGCCGGTGCGCTCGGGCGAAGTGGCCAGCCTCTATGAGCATTGCATCCGGGCCATCCGCCACGGCCTGCGTTTCGGTGTGCACGGCCTGCCGCTCATCGGCTCCGGCGACTGGAACGATGGCCTGAGCCGCGTCGGAATCGCGGGGCAGGGCGAGAGCGTCTGGCTCGGCTTCTTCCTGCATGAAGTGCTCAGGCAGTTCAGCGGCGTGGCGACCCATCATGGCGATCCGGCCTTTGCCGAATTCTGTCTGGGCGAGGCCGCCCGCCTCCATCAGCACATCGAGGAGGAGGGCTGGGACGGCGCCTGGTATCGTCGCGCCTATTTCGACGACGGCACGCCGCTCGGTGCGGCGGCAGGCCGGCCTGATCCAGCTGCTCGACCCGCCTTTCGACAAATCCCGGCTCGATCCTGGCTATATCCGCGGCTATGTGCCGGGCGTGCGGGAAAACGGCGGCCAATACACCCACGGGGCGATCTGGGCGGCGATGGCCTTTGCTGCGCTCGACGACCACGAACGGGCCTGGGAACTGGCGGCGATGATCAACCCGATCAACCACACGCGCGCCATCGCGGCCATCGCGGCCATCGAGACCTACAAGGCCGAGCCCTATGTGATGGCCGCCGATATCTACGCCCTGGCACCGCATACCGGTCGCGGTGGATGGACCTGGTATACCGGCTCGGCGGGCTGGATGTACCGGCTGCTCGTCGAATCCCTGCTCGGCCTGCGTCTGGCAGGCGACCAACTCCATCTTTCACCCTGTCTGCCTGCAGATTGGCCCGGATTCCGGATGCGCTACCGTTATCGCGCCACGGTCTATCAGATCGCCGTGTCCCGTATTGCGGGCGGGCAGCACAGTCTAGTCGTCGATGATATTGAGCAATTGGGCGATGCCATCACGCTCGTCGATGACCTCGGCGAGCATCAGGTCGTCGTGCTTACCGGCTAGTTCACGCCTTGCGGGAGCTGCGTGGCTGCATCCAGATATTTGACGAGAATGGCGAACAGATTCTCGGGCACGACAGGCTTCGATATGAAGTCGTCCATGCCGGCATCGAGGCAATGTTGGCGGTCTTCAACGAAGGCGTTGGCGGTCATGGCCACGATGGGTGTCGTTTCGTGCCGTCGTAGCTGCCGGATGGCGTGCGTAGCCGCCAGGCCGTCCATGTTCGGCATCTGGATGTCCATCAGGATGAGGTCGTAGGGCGTGCTCGTGGCAATGGCAACCGCCTGAACGCCATCACCGGCCAGATCGACGTGCAGCCCGATTTCATCGCGAAGAATGGCCAGCATCACTTCCTGAATGATTTCGTCGTCTTCAACCAGCAGGATGCGTTTGCCGCGATGGAACGTTCTCAGCCTGTACTCGGCTTCCGGATTGCGCTCGACCGGCGGCGCAAGTTCAGTCTGCAATTGGCGCGCCACCTTTTTCAGTCGGATGGCGAAACTGAAAATGCTGCCGATGCCCGGTGTGCTGGCCAGCGAGATATCGCCGCCCATCAGTTGGACCAGACGCTTCGAAATACTCAGGCCCAGGCCGGTCCCGCCGTATTGGCGGGTCGTCGAGGCATCGGCCTGGTCAAACGGGGAGAAGATCCGGTCCTGTACCTCGGGGGCAATGCCGCAACCGGTATCCCTTACCGCGAACGAGAGCAGCGCATCGTCCATGGTTTCAGATTCAATCCGGACATCGATGCCGATCTCGCCATGGGTCGTGAATTTGACGGCATTGCTCAACAGGTTCAGCAACACCTGTTTCAGGCGTAGCGGGTCACCGATCAGGTTCTGGCCAGCCAGGCCCGGCGCCAGGTCTATCTTCAGGCACAGTTGTTTGGCGGTGATCTTGTCCTCTACCAGAACCCCCAGCTCGCTCAGCAATTCGGCCAGCGCAAACGGCGTTTCTTCGATGCCGAGCTGATTGGCTTCAATCTTCGAGAAATCGAGGATGTCATTGAGAATGCCGAGCAGGTTCCTCGCGGCAGTGGCGATCTTCGCCAGCTGCGTTTGTTGCTCGCTGTTCAGATCTGTTTTCTGCATGAGATGCACCATGCCGACGATGGCGCTCATCGGTGTGCGGATTTCATGACTCATGTTGGCCAGAAAGGTCGCCTTTGCCCGGCTTGCTGCTTCTGCGGCCTCCTTGGCGGCTGCCAGCTCCTGACTTTCTGCCTCGCGAGCCAGCAAGGCATCTTCAATGACATGTTGTCGCGTCAGATCGGTCATGACGAGGCGGCAGGCTTGCCCACTTTTTTCCGCCATCCCTTCCATCAGCACGTATACCGGCGAGTGATCGGTCGCCGTTTCAATTGTCAGATTGCATGACGCCAAATGCCCCTGGGAAAACAGGCGTTCCAGAAAATGCTGGTACGCAGGCAAGCAGTCTTTCCGGACAAAGCGGGAAAGCGCTTGTCGATCATTGGCCGAAAACGCACTGCCGATCAGCTTTCTGGCCATGGCGTTGGCGTTGGTGACCCGGCCTTTTCGATCAAGCGTCAAATAGGCAATGGGCGCCAGGTTGTACAGGTCTGCCAGTTGATCATGGGCTTCGAGCAAGGCCTGGTTCTGCATTTCCAGCTCGACCTGATGCACCTGCAGTTCATGGACGAGCCTTTGCGCATCCAGATCGCTCGCGGCAAAAGGCGCGCCCCTTGCTGCGTTGGCGAGATGCGCTTCGGCGTGCCGGCGTAGTTCATCGGCTGAAAGGATCGTCGGGCTAGGCATATTCGATGGCCTTTTCCTTAAGCTCCCGAACCGGCAGAACGAACTTTGCGCAGTTCGGACTCAAGGTGCTTGGCTTCGCTGATATCGATGAAGGTGATGACCACACCGTCGATGACGTTTTCCAATGTCCGGTAGGGCAGGATTTTGACGACGTACCAGCGGTTGTCCCGGCTGGCGATCTGCTTTTCCGAAAAAACCAGGGTCTTGAGGACTTGTTCCGCATCGTTCTTCAACTCGGGGTAGTCGAGCTCATGAACGATATCGGTCAGCGGCCGCCCGAGATCGCCGGGTATCAACTTGAATATCGCCGTTGCCTGGCTGGTGAAACGGCGCACATGCAGCTTGTCATCGAGAAAGACGGTCGCGATATCGGTGCTGTTGAGCAGGTTTTTCATGTCGTTGCTGGTGGCCGACAACTCGTCGACCTTCGATTGCAGCTCGACATTGACCATCTGCAATTCCTCGTTGAGCGACTGCATCTCTTCCTTGGAGGTGGTCAGTTCCTCATTGGTCGATTGCAGTTCCTCGTTGGTGGATTGCAGTTCTTCATTGGCCGACTTGAGCTCTTCATGCGACGTCTGCATTTCCTCGCGGATGGATTGAATTTCAGCGCGCGCATTTTGCAGCGCCATTTCAAGGTCCTGGACCCGCGCATCGTCTGTCTGCTTGCCCGTGCGACGCCTTGGTGCAGGCTTGACGGGCGCTGCTTCATGGAAAACGATCATGACCATGCCCTTCAACTGCGGCGGCTCGACGATGGGGTAAACGGTCAGGTCAACGACCTGCGCCTCGTCATTGCCACCGATGCACAGATTCCGGATGACCACCGTCTCGCCGGTACGCAGCGCCTTGGGGAGGGCGAGGATCAGTTCCTGGCGCAGGCCTTCCCTGGCCATCGCATGGATATTCCAGTTGGCCTTGCCAGCGGCCGGTTCCAGGTATTTCCCGGTCCGCCCGTTGATGAACAGCACATCGCCTTCGGCATTGGTCAGCACCGACGCTGGCGAGAATTTCTGCAGGAGTAACTGGTTGGCCAGAAGCTGTAGATTGGGAGGCGACATATTCGGTAACGGAGGCGGAAGAGGGGTGAAGGAATCGAGGGAATGGCGAGTAGGGAAATCGACATTCATCGACTTGGACTCTACCTGTTCCCGTCGATAAATGCGTGCTTTTGATTCAATTGGAATGAACAGGTCATCAAAGTTGCCGATGCTTTCCGCGCTGCCGAGGAACAGCGTGCCGCCGGGTTTCAGGCTGTAATGGAAAAGCGGCAGCAGCTTTCTTTGCAGGTCGGCACCAAGGTAAATCAGCAGGTTTCGACAGGTCAGGATGTCCAGGCGAGTGAAGGGTGGGTCCATCGTGATGTTGTGGGGCGCAAATACCACCATCTGCCGAATTTCCTGGCAGATTCTGAAGTTGCCGTTCTCCTCGCGAAAGAAGCGCGACAGGCGTTCCGGTGATACGTCGGTGGCAATGCTGGCTGGATAGTTTCCCTGTCTTGCCCGGGCGATGGCATCAGGGTCGAGATCGGTTGCAAATATCTGCAATTCAACTCGCCCCGGCGGTTTGACCAGGTCCACTGCCTCCCTGAAGATCATGGCCAGCGTGTAGGCTTCCTCGCCGCTGGAACAGCCGGCAACCCAGGCACGAAAGAGGTTGCCGTTCGGGTTCGAGCGGATCAGCTCGGGCAGTATCTTTTCCGCTAGATAGGCCCAGGCGGCGGGATCGCGGAAGAAGTTGGTGACGCCGATCAACAATTCCTTGAACAGCAAATCGATTTCTTGCGGGTTTGTCTGGAGGAAGCGGACGTATTCGGCAATGGCGTTCAGCCGATGAATACCCATCCGCCGTTCGATCCGACGATAGACGGTACTTTTCTTGTAAAGGGAGAAATCGTGGCCGGTCTGGGCCCGCAACAAAATGCAGATTTTGTCGAACGCGGATTTCTTCTCGCTGTTCTCCAACTGGCTTGGCGTTTCAGTGGTAGATGGTTGATGCGGATGGGCGAGTCTGGCGAGAAGCAGTCGCGCCAGATCGCCCGGTGGCGCGACGAGATCGGTCAGTTCGGCCTCGATCGCGCTACTCGGCATGGCGCCGAATTTCGCACTATCCGGAGCCTGTGCCAGAGCCAGCCCGCCGTGTTCCTTGATGGCGCGCAGGCCGGCCGTGCCATCTGCACCCATGCCTGACAGGATGATGCCGATGGCCCTTTCGCCTCGATCCTTGGCCAGACTGGAAAAAAAGGCGTCAATCGGCAGGCGAAGCCCGCGCGGTGCAACGGGGTCGAGCAAGTAGAGGGTGTCATGGAGGACGGCGAGGTCCTTGTTGGGCGGGATGACATAGATGCAATCCGGCTCGATCTTCATCCGGTTGGCCGCCTGCTTGACCACCATCGGGGTGATGCGCTGCAGGAGCTCCGGCAGCATGCCATGCCGATTGGGGTCGAGGTGCTGAACAACCACGAAGGCCATGCCGCTATTGACGGGAACGTTGGCGAAAAAAAGCTCGAGAGCCTCCAATCCGCCTGCTGACGCACCTATGCCGATTATCGGAAAGGCTTGTTGCTCAATGGTCGCAGTTGAGGGGGGTTGGGCGCGTTTGTGCTTCCCTTCGCTTTTCATATTGAAATCATACGCCCCAGGTTACGGGCTCATCGCCTTTTTTCGCTTGTTCAAGCATTTGGATAAAAGGGGCAGCGCGTTGGGCCAAACTGACTTTTGGCCTGTCGTTGTTGCCGTTTTCGTCGGCATTCGTCTCCCGTGGCCTCGCCTTGTCGGCCAAGGCAGCGACTTGCAATGTATTAACGGCTTCCGCCATTTGATCGACGGTAATGATCCCGCGTTGGTCGTCCGGGTTTTTTCCAAGCAGCGCTAGAATTTCCTTGCCGCTCTGTTCGTGCATGATCAGATTGGCCGTGGCGGCTGATTTGAATGTAAAAAGCATGGCGATAACTCCACTGGCTAAACTTCAGGGGGAAGAACTGCCTATTGTGCCGGGCGAGCCATTGGCCCACCCAGCGCCTCGATAACCACCATTCGGCATTCGCGCCCCTCTGAATCTGGGGCAGCCTCGATGCGAATGGCGACTTCGGGGCGATGCGCGTTTGCTGCAAGCACCGATTCACAGCGCACTTTCTTCTTGGTTTGCAGAACATCACCGACAAAGCCATTGAATTTGTCGACTTCGTCGGGTTTGAGAAAGGCGGCAAAGCGATGCCGGCTTTTCTGGGAACCCTTGGTGCCGAGCAATACGGCCCCGGCCAGGTTCATGTCGATAATGACGCCAAGTGGATCCAGCGTGAAATAGCCGACCGGCGCAAAGTCGTAGATATCCGCGTAGCGTTCACGCAGGCTGTCGGCTTCTTCGTAGGCATGAAGAAGCTCTTCGTTGCTCATTTCCAGTTCGATCTGGTGCACCTGCAACTCGTGGACCAGTTGTGCGTTGTCCCAGGCAGTTTTGGGTTCGGGGTGTGGGGATTGCTGCAAGCGGGCTTCGGCGCGATGACGCACGCTGGCCGGATTGGGGCGAGGGCGGCTGGCACCCCGGATGCTGGATTGCAGGTGAAAGATGCGCTCATACTCGGCTTTGACCGCGGCATAGCATTCGCATGCACGGGATTCCAGTCCGGATCGGTCCAGTATTTGAATATGGCCGCGGCTGTATTCGATGAGATTTGCAGCCTGCAGTTTGCCTGCGGCCTCGGTGACTGCCTCACGGCGCACGCCCAGCATGTTGGCTATGAGCTCCTGCGTCATGTTCAGCTCATTGCCGGGGAGCAGGTCCATGCTTCCCAGGAGCCAGCGACAGAGCTGCTGGTCAACCGTATGGAATCGATTGCAGACGATGCTTTGCGCCATCTGGGTCATTAGAGCCTGGGTGTAACGCAGAGCAAGATGCTGCAATTCGCCGCCCTGATCCAGTTCCCAACGGATGACTTCGACCTTGGCCCGGTAAGCGACCCCGGCGCTTTGGACGACGACGCGATGCGTTGTGGAGTCACCGCCCAGAACCATCGGAATGCCGACCAGCCCGTCGTTTCCCGTGATGGCCAATTCAGCGGTGCCGCCTTTTTGCGTGGTGAAAATAAGCGAAACGATGCAAGTGATTGGGAAATAGACGTAGCCGACCGTATCGCCAGATTCATATAGAACCTGGCCCAGTTTCAATTCGACTAGTCCCAGGTCGTCTTGCAAACGCGAGTAGTCATTGGTCTCCAGTGAGCCAAGAATCCGGTTTTGCTTCGGGTTGTAGGTTGATTCCAATGGCATTAAACCTCCGTTGAGTGTTCCGCAGGGAAATTCTCGGAATAGGACGGCGGTTGATCCTGATGCTGATCACCGTCGGGGCGCTTTAGGGGTTTAGCTCTTCTGGCGCAGGAAAGCGGTAGTCGGTTATTGAACCGAAAACTTCAGACCGCAATTCATCATACAAAGTAACGCAAATTCAATATGTGTGCTTGCCAACATACAGGTCGTCGATATTGATCTAGTTTCAATTCCTTCAACAATTACCCGAAGGAGAACGATCATGGGCAAGGAACGACACGGAACGAAGGAAGGCAAAAAAGAGGCTGTTTTGACCCCCAAGGAAAAAAAGGTGGCCAAGAAAAACAAGAAGGAGGAAAAAGCACACCCCCATCCGCCGCTCGTCATTCGTTGATTTCTGGAGATGATCCTGAAATGGAACAGCGAGTGCACAGCATGAAAGAGTTGTTTGGCCAACTGGGCCAGAATCATGATTCAGAAGGCATACTGCAATTCATCGAAGCTAACCGTCTACTGGCCGGCGACGTGCAACTGCACGACGCCATTTTCTGGTCACCGTCGCAAGCAGCCTTCTTGAAGCAATCGATCAGTGACGATGCCGACTGGGCAGAGGTGGTTGAGGCACTTAACTCCGAACTGCACGCATCCGCCTAGTGATTGCATATTGATCGAATCAACCGAACAAACGGCCGGTTTTTTTAGGCGTCCAATGAACGCATAATTTGTATTATGTAAACTACCATGCGCAACAAAAAAGAGGATCAGTTCAGATCCTCTTCCTTTGCAGCGGGAAGGCTCAGAATCTGGATGCCCTCGTCTCTCAGTGCTTCACATTCATCTTCGCTGGCCTGACCCCGAATCGGGCGCTGCGGGGCTTCGTTGTAATGTATCTTTCTCGCCTCATCTGCAAATGCGCTTCCCACATCCTCGCTATGACTGATGATGGTTTGCACCAACTGGCGATACAGCGCAAGCGCCTGGGTCCCTACGGGCATCAATGCAGTGCTTGTGCCTGACTTCACCGGCACATTTTTTTCGTCAGCAACCGGCGCCGCGTGATGACCTGATATCGCAACAGCCGATGGAACTCGCCGAACATCGTGGCTATCGCATTGCGGACAGCAGATCAGACCCTCCTGAAGCTGGGTCTCGAATGCGCTGGCGTTCTGAAACCACCCTTCAAATCGATGGTTGTTATCGCAATTTAGGTCGTAAATGATCATCTGTTGTTTCGTGGTGCCCGGGACGGGAATCGAACCCGTACACTCAAAGAGCGAGAGATTTTAAGTCTCTTGTGTCTACCAATTTCACCACCCGGGCTGGGAGGTCGATTATATCGGTGTCCCGATATGAAAAAAGGGAAAGCGACTAACGCTTTCCCTTTTATTTGGAGCGGCAGAAGAGTCTCGAACTCTCGACCTATACCTTGGCAAGGTATCGCTCTACCAACTGAGCTACTGCCGCAAAAAACCTGGAGGCGCGAGCCGGAGTCGAACCGACCTACACGGATTTGCAATCCGGTGCATAACCGCTTTGCTATCGCGCCGTGCCTCTGTTTTACAACTTTGGAACCGGACCAAAATCCAATTCCAGAAAATCTGGAGCGGCAGAAGAGTCTCGAACTCTCGACCTATACCTTGGCAAGGTATCGCTCTACCAACTGAGCTACTGCCGCGTGAAACAGAGCGCGCATTATAGGCGACACAAGGGAATTGTCAACATTTGCCCCCTACTTTTCTGCTGTCCGTTTTGCAATCTCCGGCCATGCCATGCGCAGGTAGTAGCCCATCGACCAGAGTGTCAGCAGGGCTGCTATCCAGATCAACCAGTTCCCGATAAGGCGCATATCGAGGCCGTGCAGCGGCTGGAAATACAGAAGGATCGGTATGGCCAACATCTGGGCCGCTGTCTTGACTTTGCCCAGCATCGAAACAGCGACACTTTTTGCGGCGCCGATCTTGGCCATCCATTCGCGCAAGGCAGAAATGGTGATTTCCCTGCCGATGATGATGGCGGCGACAATGGCATCGGTTCGCCCTAACTGGACGAGAACGATCAGCGCTGCTGCGACCATCAGCTTATCGGCCACAGGATCAAGGAATGCGCCAAATGCGGATGTCTGGTTGAGCTTTCTGGCCAGATAGCCATCCGCCCAGTCGGTCAGGGCCGCTGCAATGAAGATGTTAGTAGCAGCGAGGTCCCGCTCATGTGCCGTTGCCCAATCTGCAGGCAGATAGTAAACAGCGATCAATAGGGGTATCGCGACGATACGTAGCCAGGTGAGCAGAATAGGTAAATTGAAAGGCATGCTTCAGTGTAATGCGGAATAGATCTTCTCGGCCATATCCCGGCTGATTCCGGGCACTTCGGATAGCTGTTCTGCCGTCGCGGCCAGAACGCCGGGCAGTCCGCCGAACCGGGCAACCAATGCTTTCCGTCGAGCGGGGCCGATTCCCGGCAAGCCTTCAAGCGTGGAGGTTTTTCGCGCCTTGCTGCGCCGGGCGCGATGTCCGGTAATGGCGAAACGATGGGCCTCATCCCGAATTTCCTGAATGAGGTGCAACGCCGGATGTTCTGCCGGGAGTTGCAGTGGCTCACGTCCATCGGGAAACACCAGCGACTCCAGTCCCGGTTTGCGTCCTTCGCCTTTCGCCACGCCGATCATGGGCAAGTGGGTTAGTCCGAGATCGGCCAGTGCGCTGAATGCCGAGGCCACCTGCCCTTTTCCGCCATCAATCAGGATCAGGTCGGGGGCTGTCCCCTCTCCCGCAGCTATTCCGTCGTAACGCCGCGTCACAGCCTGGCGCATGGCTGCGTAATCGTCTCCTGGCTGGATGTCACGAATGTTGAAGCGCCGGTAATCGCTGTTTTTCATGCGATTCTCGTGATAGACGACGCACGAGGCGACAGTCGCTTCGCCCATGGTGTGGCTGATATCGAAACATTCGATGCGCACGATGGGCTCGTTCAGTTGCAATGCCTCTTGCAGCGCGGAAAGTCGTTTTTCCTGCTGAGCAGTGGCCTGGTTTCTTGCCATGATGGCCAGCCTGGCGTTTTGGAGAGCCATTTCCACCCAGGCCTTGTGCGACAGACTACGGGCCTGAATCAGCGGAACGGGGCGTCCAGCCAATTCAGCCAGCGCCACTTCGGTTTCGCCTGGATCATCCTCCGCCGGGAAGGGATGAATCAGCAGGCGCGAAGGTGCTGGGTGAACTGCGTAGTGCTGACGAATGAACGCGGCGCAGGCATCTGCCGGCTCGGAATCGCTGGCGTTGATTGGGAAGAAGGGGCGGTCACCGAGATGTCTGCCGCCGCGAACCATGGCCAGATTGACGCATAACTGCCCTTCTTCCTTGCGGGCGACGAGGATGTCGATATCCTCGCCTTTTGTGCTGGAAACGAACTGCTTCTCCTGAACCTGACGCAAGGATTGAATCAAATCCCGATAGACCGCCGCTTGCTCGAAAGCCAGACGCTCAGCGGCAGCTTCCATGGCTTGGGTTAAGCGTCGCGACACTTCGTGCTGTTTTCCGACCAGGAACATCGAGGCAAGCTGAACATCGGTGGCGTAATCTTCCGGTGTGACGAGCCCGACGCAGGGTCCGCTGCAACGCTTGATCTGATGAAGCAGGCAAGGCCTGGAGCGGTTCGAGAATACGGATTCTTCACAGGTTCGTAGCCGAAACATCTTCTGCATCAGATGGATGGTTTCCCGGACGGCCCAGCTCGAGGGATAGGGACCGAAGTACTCGGCCTTTTTATCGGGGTTGCCGCGGAAGAATCCAAGCCGTGGATAGGGGCCTTTGGTCAGGACGATGTAGGGGTAGGATTTGTCGTCCCGAAACAGGATGTTGTAGCGCGGCGATAGTGACTTGATGAGGTTGTTCTCAAGCAGGAGCGCTTCCGCCTCCGTACGCGTCGCGGTGGTCTCGATCGCAGCGATCTGGCTGACCATGTGGGCAATGCGCGGGCTGGAAAGATTTTCCCGGAAGTACGACGAAACGCGTTTCTTGAGATTTTTGGCCTTCCCGACGTAGAGGACGGCACGGTTGGCGTCCAGCATCCGGTAAACACCGGGTAGTTCGGTCAAAGTAGCCAAAAAGGCCTTGGCATCAAAACTCATGGGCGTGGTTTCAGGCCAGATGTTCCTTGATACCGGCGAATACTGCCTCGAAACTTTCCCGGGAAAGCCTGCCGGTTCGCCAGTTGTAGCCGCTGCAATGGTAGCTGTCGACGAGGCGTCGCCCATCCGGCAGCGTGTGGCTGACGTTATGGCCGAAGGTTAGGTCCTTGGTTTTGAGGCCGTAAGCCCAAAGCAAGGCCTGATGGGCAATGGCACCCAGTGCCACGATGACCCTGAGGTTTGGCATGGCGGCCAATTCAGTCTTCAGGTGTAAATTGCATTGACGGATTTCGGCTGTTGTAGGTTTGTTGGCTGGGGGCAGGCAGCGAACGGCATTGGTGATACGACAGTTGATCAGGCTCATTTCCGGATTGGCCCACTGATCGGCACCGAGCGCCTCGGATGCGCTGGCAAAGCCGAAGCGGTGCAAGGCTGGATAGAGCAATTCGCCCGCGACGTCGCCGGTGAATGGCCGGCCAGTCCTGTTTGCGCCTTTTTCGCCCGGGCCAAGCCCGACAACGAGCAGTTCCGCATCGAGCGAACCGAAGGCAGGAACAGGCAATGCGTGCCAGTCGGGATCGCGTTGGCGAATGTGGGCCAAGTGCTCCGCCAGTCGCGGACAGGCTTTACAGCTTGTGGGATCTTGGAATGTAGGCATGGCCGGGATGTTAGCATGGCGACCATGCAGCTTCATTGGGACATCTTTTGCCGGGTTATCGATAACTTCGGCGACATCGGCGTTTGCTGGCGCTTGGCCAGGCAATTGGTTGCCGAGCACGGCCGCAAGGTACGTTTGTGGGTTGATGATCTTTCCAGTCTCGCACCCTTGTGCCCATCGGTCGATTCATCGAGATCAGCGCAGGTTTCGCATGGCGTGGAGATCTGCCTCTGGACTGAGGACTTCGCCGTCGACCGCGTTGCCGATGTTGTGATCGAGGCGTTTGCTTGCGATCTTCCTGAAACTTACCTCGCTGCAATGTGCCAATCGGCGACCAAGCCCTGCTGGATCAATCTTGAGTACCTGACGGCGGAATCGTGGGCCGAGGACTGCCAGGGAATGGCATCCCCCCACCCTGCTCTGCCCTTGGTCAAATATTTTTTCTTCCCGGGCTTTTCCGCCAGAACCGGTGGATTGCTGCGTGAAGAGGGGCTGCTTGCCGAACGTGAGCGCTATGTCTCGTCGGTATCTGATCTTCGTCCACTTGAGATTAGTCTGTTCTGTTATGACTCCGCGCCCGTTGGCGCACTACTGGATGCCTTGCGCGATACAACGATTCCGACCGTATGCCATGTGCCGCCAGGAAAACCGCTAGCGGCTGTGGCTGCCCATTTGGGCGGAAACGGCCCATGGCGGGTTGGCATGGCGGATATTCAACCGGTTCCCTTCGTGCCCATCGATGATTTTGATCGCTTGCTCTGGCGTTGCGATATCAATTTTATCCGGGGTGAGGACTCGTTCGTCCGAGCTCAGTGGGCCGGTAAACCGTTCATCTGGCATGTTTATCCGCAGGATGATGGCGCCCACTTGGGCAAGCTGGAAGCCTTTCTGACAACCTACGGTGATGGCTTGGAAACGACGGCTAAAACTGCGATTCGCCGGATGTTTGTGGCATGGAATGTCGGTGAAAACATGGCGTCGGCCTGGCAGGGTTTTCTTGAAAATCGCGAAGCGATTGCCCGCCACAATCGGGCCTGGGCGGAACATCTGGCATCGAGGCCCGACCTGACCACGGCTCTCGTCAACTTCTGTGCGACCAAGGTATAATTTTACGTTTTTCCTTTTCTGATCTAAGAGAATCCCGAATGAAAACCGCAATGGAACTCCGCTCCGGCAACGTCATCATGGTCGGTGCCGACCCGCTCGTCGTTCAGAAGAGCGAATACAACAAGTCTGGCCGTAATGCCGCTGTTGTCAAAATGAAGCTGAAGAACCTGTTGACCGGCGCCGCTTCCGAAGCGGTTTACAAGGCTGACGACAAGTTCGAAGTGGTCATCCTCGACAAGAAGGAAGTGACCTACTCCTACTTTGCCGACCCGATGTATGTCTTCATGGACGCTGACTACGAGCAGTATGAAGTCGAAGCCGAAAACATGGTCGACGCACTGAAGTATCTCGAAGACGGCCTGGCTTGCGAAGTCGTGTTCTACAACGGCAAGGCCATTTCGGTCGAACTGCCGAACAGCGTTGTTCGCGAAGTGGTTTACACCGAGCCCGCCGTCAAGGGTGATACCTCCGGCAAGGTCATGAAGCCGGCCAAGCTGGCCACTGGTTTCGAACTGCCGGTTCCGGCTTTCGTCAGCATTGGCGACAAGATCGAAATCGACACCCGCACCGACGAATATAAGAACCGCGTCAAGTAATCGGTTCTCGTTTGTGGTTTGATTCGGGCAGCTTCGGCTGCCCGAATGCATTTCAGGCCATCATTTCCGCAATGGTCTTTTGGGCGGCCAGATAGGTCTCGTCGGAGAGCAGTTCTGTCCAGCTCATTGCCTGTTTTGTCGGTATCAGCGCCTCGACCCGTTGCCCTCGCGCCGGATCGATATGGGGCTTCCAGTTTTCCAGCACGTTGCCGACCACGTCCGGTGCGTTGCACACGAGCAACATATCGCAGCCTGCCGAGTAGGCGGTTTCAACCCGATTGAGCATATTGCCGACTACGCCAGCGCCTGCCATCGACAGATCGTCGGTAAAAACCACGCCATTGTATTTAATGTCATTTCTCAAATAATCGATCCATTTATTTGAAAATACAGCAGTATTGCAGTCCATGCAGTTATAAATCACATGGGCTGCCATGACACCATCGAGCGCCAATCGACGATAGGGAAGGATGTCTTCCTGCATTTCGTCAAAGGCTCGTTCATCGACCGGCAACTCAACATGGGAGTCGGGGATGACGTATCCGTGACCTGGGAAATGTTTGCCGCAACAGCCCATTCCTGCTTGTTTCAAGCCTTCGCCCAGCGCGGCGGCCAGAGCGATGACGGCTTCAGGTTGTCGATGGAAGGCGCGATCGCCGATGACGCGCGATGGACCGTAATCGAGGTCGAGCACCGGGGTAAATGAATAGTCGACGCCACGCGCGCGCAATTCAGCAGCGAGAACGTAGCCGACGTGTCGTGCGGCGCTCAGGGCCGCATCCGGATTGTCGTTCCAGCGCTTGCCCAGCGCCGCCATGGCAGGCAAGCGGGTAAATCCCTCGCGGAAGCGTTGTACCCGCCCTCCTTCGTGATCAACGGCAATCAGCAGCGATGGCGTTCGGAGTGCGTGGATCGCAGTGGTCAATGCGGAGAGCTGTTCCGGATTGGCGTAGTTTCGCGAGAATAGAATGATCCCGCCAACCAGCGGGTGACAGAGGCGCTCTCGATCCAGGTCGGTCAGTTCGGTACCGGCGATGTCGATCATCAACGGCCCCAGCGGAAGGTGTGTCATGCTTGCTCCAGGATGACGTAGGCGATGGCGTAATCGGCTTCGTCGCTGATCGAGAGATGCGCTCGAAGGTTTTTGATTTTGAGCATTTTTTCCAGTTGACCGTGAAATTGCAGTTCGGGCTTGCCCAATTCGTCGTGGCCGACGGCAATTGCGGACAGTGTGGCGGGCGGACGGACGCCGGTGCCCAAAGCCTTGCTGAAAGCCTCTTTGGCGGCGAAACGCTTAGCCAGAAAACGGCCTTTGTCGGCGGCGCTGGCGAAACCCGCCCTCTCCGAGGGTGCCAGCAGGCGGTCGAGTGCCCGGTCACCATGGCGTTCCCACATGCTGCGCAGACGCGCCACGGCAACGATATCGGTGCCGATTCCGTAGATCATTCGCTGGCGATTTCCGGTGATTGCGCGGCTTCACGCATCAGCGCCTTCATTTCCCTGACCGCTTCGCGCAGCCCGACGAAAATGGCTCGGCTGACAATGGCATGACCGATGTGCAATTCCCGAATACCCGCCAATCGGGCAATCGGCTGCACGTTGTAGTAGTTGAGCGCGTGGCCCGCATTGAAACGCATGCCAAGGTTGCGGATGGCCTCGCCGGCCCGGCGAATCTTGGCAATTTCAGCGAGAACAGCCGGCGCTTCGGCGTCACGGCCCTTGTCATGGAAGGCATGGGCATAGGGACCGGTATGGATTTCACAAACACGGGCACCAATTCGCGCCGCGGCCTCGATTTGCGGGATGTCGGCGTCTATGAACACGCTGGTCACAATCCCGACATCGGCGAGGCGGGCAATGACTTCCTTCAATTGCGCTTCCTGCGCGACGATGTCGAGCCCGCCTTCCGTCGTGACTTCGTGCCGCCCCTCAGGGACCAGCATGGCCATTTCCGGCTTCAGCGCGCAGGCGATACCGACCATTTCATCGGTGGCTGCCATTTCAAGATTGAGCTTGATCTGGGTGCTTTCACGCAGGCGACGGACATCCGCATCCTGAATATGCCGGCGATCTTCGCGCAGATGCACCGTGATACCGTCCGCGCCGCCCAGATGGGCTTCGACAGCCCCCCAGACTGGATCGGGTTCATAAGTCCGACGGGCCTGGCGTATGGTGGCCACGTGGTCGATATTGACGCCAAGTTCGATCATAGCTCTTGCAACTCCTTGAATATCTTGCGTGTTTCCAGTTCCTTGCCGGCCAGATAGTAAGCCATCAAGGTACGCATCAGCGCCTTGCTCTCGTGGCGCGAACGCGGGTCAGAGAAATCCTCAGCCTCCAGATCGAGCAGCGTCTTGCCAATGACGACCTGAGCCGCGGCTTCGTCGTGTTCCAGACGAACCGGCCCCTGTTCCATCCGATAAGTGTAAAACGCCTCGGGCAAAATTGGCTTGCCGGCGCCATCTTGCGTCAAGGTCAGGCCGTATCCGAGTTCCTGCAGCAATGCCTTCTCGAAGCGCCGCAAATCTGCCTCGCGCACCTTGCCGGCTGGATCTTCCGCCAATCGACGCAGCATGTCGCCATAGCAGGCGAACAAGTGCTCATGCGCATCCTCGCGCGGCAAAAGATTCATGAGCAACTCGTTGAGATAATATCCACAGAACAAGGCCTCGCCGGACAGCAAGGGCTGACCGCCCTGCCATTCGGCCTTCATCAGGGTCAGCACCTCGCCCTTCCCTGCCCAGCCAATTTCAAGGGGCTGGAAAGCCATCAACAGTCCGCGAATGGCCGACCGCGGACGCCGCGCACCTCGCGCCAAAAGCGCCATGCGCCCGAAATCACGGGAAAAGACTTCAACAATGAGGCTGGTTTCCCGGAATGGATAACTGTGCAGAACGTAAGCCGGCTGGCCGTCGACTTTGCTGCGCAGGTTCATTCGTAGCCGAGGCTCTTCAGCAGGCGTTCATCGTCGTTCCAGCCGGACTTTACCTTGACCCAGATCTCAAGATAGACCTTGCCGTCGAACAGGCGCTCCATGTCCTGGCGCGCTTCCGATGCGATGCGTTTGAGTTGCTCACCGCCCTTGCCGATCACAATGGCCTTGTGGCCCTCACGATCGACGACAATCGCCGCGAAAATCCGGCGCAGATCGCCTTCCACCTCGAAGCGCTCGATTTCTACCGCCGTGGCATACGGCAACTCGTCCCCGAGCAGGCGGAAAACCTTCTCGCGAATGTATTCGGAAGCCAGAAACCGCTCACTCTTGTCGGTCAAATCGTCTTCCGGGAACATCAAACCATCGTTGGGCAGATGTTTCTTCGCTTCGCTCAGCAGGTCGTCAGTCTGCCGCCCCTTGGCTGCGCTGACCGGGATGACGGCAGCGTAGTCGTGATCAGCGGAAACCTCTGCGAGGAAAGGCAAGAGCGTCGTTCTATCCTTCAGTAAATCGGTTTTGTTGACGACCAGAATGACCGGTCGGTCTTTCGGAAGCAATCTGACAACGGCCTTGTCCTTGGCGTCATAGCGCCCGGCCTCAACCACGAAGACCACGACATCGACGTCACTGAGCGTCTGCGTCACGCCACGATTCATGGCACGGTTAAGTGCATTGGAAAACTTTGTCTGAAAACCCGGCGTGTCCACGAAGACGAACTGAGCATCGTCCTGCGTCAGAATGCCCGTGATGCGATGACGGGTCGTCTGCGCCTTGCGCGAAACGATACTGATTTTTTCGCCAATCAATTTGTTGAGCAGCGTCGACTTGCCAACATTGGGCCTGCCGACAATGGCGATATAACCGGAGCGGATTTTTTTCATGCGTTGAGTTCTTTCAGTGCCTTGTCGGCAGCAACCTGCTCGGCGATACGCCGGCTTGAACCATGGCCAATGGTCTGCAAGGAGAGGGCTTCGAGGTCACAGAGCACCTCGAAGCGTTGTTCGTGGGCAGCACCGGTGGTTTCCAGAAGCTGGTAGCGCGGCAACGGTTTTTTGCGGGCCTGAAGCCATTCCTGCAAGCGCGTCTTGGCATCTTTTTGAAACTCGCCGGGCTTCAATTTTTCCAGCATAGGCGCGTAGAGCCTGTCGATGACAGCCTGCGCTGCCGCAAAGCCGGCATCGAGATAAATGGCGCCAAATAGTGCTTCCAAGGCATCCGCCAGAATGGAGGGGCGCAGGGCTCCGCCACTTTTCAACTCACCCTCGCCAAGGCGCAGGGCGCTGCCAATGTTCAGGCTCGACGCCAATTGGTGCAACGCATCCTGATTGACCAAATTGGCGCGCAATCTCGAAAGATCGCCTTCGGGAAGCAAAGGAAAACGATGAAACAGCGCTGCAGCAATGGCGCAATCCAGTATGCCATCACCGAGAAACTCAAGTCGCTCATTGTTCGGAATACCAAAACTACGATGCGTCAACGCCGTCCGAAGAAGAGAGGAATCGGAAAAAGAGTGACCTAATAGACGGGCAACAGACGACGCAGACATGCCTTACCCTGCGGTCGACCCCTTGTAATCGATGACGAGACTCACGTTCCAGAACAGAGGAATGCGTTTTTCATACTCGAAGGAAATGACGATCTTGCCGTTCTCCTTGGAGATATCGAGCTGGCTAGCCTTGAAGTCCAGCATGTCGATTTCAGCGAATTTATCGAAGGCGGCCCGGACATCGCCAACAGTTGAGTCAGGCCCAACTTTTGCGGCTGTCGCCTTGGCATCCTTCATGATCTTTTGATACTCAATGACGGTTGGTGCAACCTTCAGTCCGAGAACGGCAACCAAGACAATAACGATACTCCAAAACAACAACCCGGACAGTGCGATACCACGTTGGTTTTTCATCATATCCCCTTATCTGAATGAACCGATCCGGCTGAAATCGCTGAAATTCAACCAGATAAAGAACGCCTTGCCGACGATATTTGCCTCGGGAACGAAGCCCCATGCCCGACTATCACGGCTATTGTCGCGATTGTCACCCATCATGAAGTAGTGACCGGCGGGAACCTTGCAAATTACGCCTTCGGCATTGTAAGTGCAATTTTCGCGATGCGGAAAGCGGGCTGCATCGGGTATGAATGCGGGAGCATCCGCGTCGTTCAATGCTTTGTGCTCAACATCCCCCAGCTTCTCCACGAACTGGCTCGAATAGTAAAGCCGCTCAGCGTGGAGGTAGTCCGCGATTTTTTCGGTAGAAACCAGCTGGCCGTTGATACTCAATCGTTTGTTCTGGTAAGCGACCGTATCACCCGGCAGACCGACCACGCGTTTGATGTAATCAAGCGACGGGTCTTCCGGATAACGGAAGACCATGACATCACCTCGTTGAGGCGAGTTGATATCGATAACTTTTTTGTTGATCACCGGCAGACGAATGCCATAGGTGAACTTGTTGACCAGAATGAAATCACCAACCAGCAGGGTCGGGATCATCGAACCAGAAGGAATCTTGAACGGTTCGAAGAGAAATGAACGCAGCACGAAAACGATGAGGATAACCGGGAAGAAACTCGCGCCCCATTCCACCCACAGCGGCTCTTTCGCATTTTTCGCGCGAAGCTTGCGGAATTTCAGAACATCGACCGCATAAAGCACACCAGTAATGACCAGGAGTAAAAATAAAATCAGGGCAAAATTCATCGCTATTCTCAGTTATCGACGCGCAACACCGCCAAAAAGGCTTCCTGCGGGATTTCTACGCTACCAACTTGTTTCATGCGCTTTTTGCCGGCCTTCTGTTTTTCCAGCAGTTTTTTCTTTCGGGTGATGTCCCCGCCATAGCATTTGGCAAGCACGTCCTTGCGCATGGCCTTGACGTTCTCGCGGGCAATGATGTGCGAGCCGATTGCTGCCTGAATGGCGACGTCGTACATCTGGCGAGGAATCAATTCGCGCATCTTAGACGCCAGTTCGCGGCCGCGATACTGCGAGTTGGACCGATGGACGATCAGCGAAAGCGCATCCACCTTTTCGCTATTGATCAGGATATCCAGTTTGACGACATCGGCCGCTCGGTATTCCTTGAAGTCGTAATCCAGCGAGGCATAACCCTTGGAGCAGGACTTCAACTTGTCGAAGAAATCCATTACCACCTCCGCCATGGGCATCTCGTAGACCAGCTTTACCTGGCGCCCGTGGTAATGCATGTCGACCTGATTCCCTCGTTTCTGATTGCAGAGCGTGATCACATTCCCAAGATAGTCCTGCGGCACGAAAATCGTGGCCGTAATGATGGGCTCGCGAACTTCTTCAATCTTGGAAATTTCCGGAAGCTTGGCCGGATTTTCAACCTGTATCACAGTGCCATCGCGCTGGACAACCTCATAAACCACGGTCGGCGCAGTCGTAATGAGATCCTGATCAAATTCCCGCTCAAGGCGTTCCTGAACGATTTCCATGTGGAGCAAACCCAGGAAACCACAGCGGAACCCAAAACCCAGGGCCTGTGACACTTCGGGCTCATACTGCAGCGATGCATCGTTGAGCTTGAGCTTTTCCAGTGATTCACGAAGAGAATCATATTGGTTGGATTCGACCGGATAGAGGCCGGCAAATACCTGCGGCTTGATTTCCTTGAAGCCAGGCAGCGGGGCATCTGCTTTTCGATCAACGGTCGTGATCGTATCGCCGACCTTCGCCGCCTTCAGTTCCTTGATGCCTGAGATGACGAATCCCACTTCTCCGGCACGCAGCTCACTACGCGGCAGTGACTTGGGCGAAAACACCCCCACCTGTTCGCACAACTGGGTGGCCTCGGTAGCCATGAAGAACAGTTTGTCCTTTGGGCGCATCACGCCATCGACGACGCGAACCAGCATGACGACACCGACGTAATTGTCAAACCACGAATCGATGATCAAGGCCTTTAGGGGCGCATCTGGATCACCTTTCGGAGGGGGTACCTTGGCCACAACCGCTTCCAGGATGTCCTCGACACCCAGGCCTGTCTTTGCCGATGCCAGAACGGCTTCGGTCGCATCAATGCCGATCACGTCCTCGATTTCCTGGCGGGCATTGTCTGGATCAGCCGACGGCAAATCAATCTTGTTCAGAACCGGTACGACTTCGACATCCAGTTCGATGGCGGTGTAGCAGTTCGCTACGGTTTGAGCTTCGACACCCTGCGAGGCATCAACCACCAGAAGAGCACCTTCACAAGCCGACAGTGAACGCGATACCTCGTAGGAAAAGTCGACGTGTCCTGGCGTGTCGATCAAATTGAGGTTGTAGATCTTGCCGTCGCGAGCCTTGTAGCTCAGAGCTGCGGTCTGAGCCTTGATCGTGATTCCGCGCTCACGTTCGATATCCATCGAATCGAGTACCTGGGCTTCCATTTCGCGGTCGGAAAGCCCTCCGCAAAGATGAATAATCCGATCGGCAAGCGTTGATTTGCCGTGATCGATGTGGGCGATGATGGAGAAATTACGGATATGATCCATTGATGCTAGTAAAAAAGGGCGCTTTTCCGGCGCCCTTCCCTGTTCAGAAGACCCTGAATTCTAGCGGATTCCGCCCAAATATTCACGGGTTTTGGCTTCGTCCAGAAAGTAATGGCATAGCTCGGTATCGCCATGCAACAGCACAGGGACCAACTCGTCATACTTGGCCTCAAGTACCGGATCCTCGTCAACATCCAGCACCTTGAGCGATACACCAAATTCGACCAGCAATGGCTGCAACGCGACTTCCATGTCATGACAGAGATGGCAGTAGCCTCGACTCATCAAGGTGAGCTCAATTCCCACCATTGAGGCCTTTGATGGTGACGAAGGTTTGCATCTCGCCACGCCGAATCAACAGCGTCACGTTGCTCCCCTTGTCAAACTGCGCCAGTAGCTTGTTGAACTGGTCAGCCGATTTGACTTCGGTCGTGGCCCCCTTGCTGATCACCGCAATCACGATGTCGCCCGGGCGCAGGTCTGATCTGGCACCTGCACCCCGAACGTCCTCGATCAGCAATCCTGAATTCATTTTCAGCTCACGCTTCTGGTCTGCTGTCAGTTCGCTGACAACCAGGCCCAAACGATTCGCCGCCTGCTCTGCTGGTTTGTTGCCACGCAAGGGCTTGGCTGCCGCCGACTTGTCATCGGGTATTTCACCAATCACCACGCCGATTTCCCGGGTTGTACCCTTGCGCCATACCTGTACGGTAGAACGGGTACCAGGGCGGGTTATTCCGACCATACGGGGCAAATCTGCCGAGTTGTTGATCGTTTTTCCATCGAAGCGAAGGATGACGTCGCCGGGTTCGATCCCCGCTTTCTCGGCAGGACCGCCTTTTTCAACAGAATTCACAACGGCTCCCATGGGTTTGCCCAGTCCGAGGGACTCTGCCAGCTCCTTGCTGACCTCCTGGATAACAACCCCCAAGCGCCCACGACTTACCTTGCCAGATGCACGCAACTGGCTTTGAATTTCCATGGCCACGTCAATTGGAATGGCAAAGGAAAGGCCCATGTAGCCGCCGCTGCGGCTATAAATCTGCGAATTGATGCCGACCACCTCCCCTTTCATGTTGAAAAGAGGGCCTCCCGAGTTACCCGGGTTGATCGCCACATCGGTTTGAATGAACGGAACATAATTTTCCTGGGGCAATGATCGTCCCTTGGCGGATACGATGCCGGCCGTCACGGAATTGTCGAAGCCAAACGGTGAACCGATTGCGATCACCCATTCACCGACTTTAAGTTGAGCGGGATCCCCCAGTTTGACGACAGGAAGACCGGTCGCCTCGATCTTCAGCAAGGCGATGTCGGTTCGTTTGTCGGCGCCGATGGTTTTCGCCTTGAACTCCCGTTTGTCGGTAAGGCGGACCGTGACTTCGTCGGCGCCATCAACGACATGCGCGTTGGTCAGGATGTAACCGTCACCGCTGACGATAAATCCCGAACCCAAGGACTTGTTTTCGAAATCGCGAGGAACTGCCCCTCCGGGATTCCTTGGTACGAAGCGCTTAAAAAACTCGAACGCCGGGTCATTTTCGTCGAATGGGAAGGGCATCATCTGCGAGTGACCGCGAACAACATGGGTCGTACTGATATTGACCACCGCCGGCCCCTGTTTTTCGGCCAACTCGGAAAAATCAGGCAGGCCACGGTTCTGCGCCATGGCAAGCGAGCTGAGAAATGAAATGAATATAAAGGCAATCAGGCGCTTCATAAGCGAAAAAACCTCCTAATTTGCTCAGGAACGGGAAATGATATGGGGACGCTCGGAAAGATTTCCAATATTGCTGTGAGAGCGGATGATCACATACAGGAATGAAGCGCAAAGACCGATACCGGCGCCGATCATTGCATTCAGATCCCCGCCGAACGAGGCTCCCAGAACACCGCCGACGATTGTTACGGTCAACGGGAAAATATAGGCAAAATTCGCAATCCGGCTAACGCTACCAGGGGCAATGGCGATCACGACTCGATCGCCAACGTCAGCACCGATGTCGTTTTCTACATGGAATGTCTTTGGTCCGGCACAAAACATCTGCGTCAGTTGTTGTCCGCCACACCCCCCTTTTTCGTGACAGCGCCCGCAGCCACCATGCTCGACTTCAACGTGGGCACTGCTGCCCTCCAGGCTTCGAACGATCGCGCGAACCGTGGTTTGTTCAGTATTCATCCTTACCAGCGTTTATCCAGGGAGGTATCCAACAATGGGCGCAACTTACCCGCCACTGCTTCACGGGCACGAAAAATCCGGGAGCGAACCGTTCCAATCGGACAGTCCATGATGCCTGCAATTTCTTCATAAGACATCCCGTCGATTTCGCGCAGAACGATTGCCGTTCGCAGTTCCTCCGGCAGCGCATCCATTGCCGCGTTGATTGTCTGGCCAATTTGCTTGGTCAACAGGAGGCTTTCCGGGGTATTGATATCGCGCAACTGGGATGCGTCCTCAAAGCTCTCTGCCTCGTCGTTATCAAACTCGGTGGTGGTGGGTGCGCGCCGCCCCTGCGAAACCAGATAATTTTTGGCAGTATTGATGCCAATGCGATATAGCCAGGTGTAAAAGGCGCTTTCGCCTCGGAAGGACGGCAGGGCACGGTAGGCCTTGATGAAGGCCTCCTGCGACACATCTTCCACTTCGGCTGGATCGCGAATGAAGCGCGAAAGCAATCTCCCCAGCTTTCGCTGGTATTTGCTCACCAATTGGTCGAAGGCGAGTTTATCTCCACCTTGCGCCCGCTCGACCAGTACTTGATCGATCTCGCGCTCACTCATGGTTTTTCATTCCCTGGGGGTTGATCTTTGCTTTCTTTATGGCTGAAGTATAGCGCAGCCTATTTTCCGAAGCAGATAGGTAATTATCCCTATTTGTGACCATCTGTAACCGGAGGATTGGTTTTCTGCATGCTATATTTGGTGCCAAACAACTCTTACAGAGAACAGCGTGCTGAAATTTGATGTCCTTATCATTGGTAGCGGACTGGCAGGACAATCCGCGGCTCTTCGACTGGCCTCCGCCAAATGCCATGTTGCATTGGTCAGCAAACGTAGCCTGGAAGACTCAGCTTCCGGATGGGCACAAGGTGGAATTGCCGCCGTTCTGGATAGTCGCGATTCCATAGAAGCGCATATTCACGACACACTCGTTGCAGGTGCCTGGCTGAATGACGAAAAGGCCACCCGGTTTGTTGTCGAAAACGGAAGACACGCTATTGAATGGCTCATTGAGCAAGGCGTTCCCTTTACCAAGGATGAATCCGGCTACCACCTGACCCGCGAAGGCGGCCACAGTGCCCGTCGCGTGATTCACGTGGCCGATGCAACGGGCTTGGCCGTTCAGGACACACTGACGAAAAAAGTCAGGGAAAACGACCATATCACCGTGCTGGAGGATCACATCGCGATTGATCTGATCACCGGGGACAAGCTGGGCACGGGCGAAAAGCGTTGTTTTGGTGCCTATGTATTGAACAACCGGAATGGCGAAATCGTTACCATCGGCGCCGCCAATACGCTTCTGGCGACGGGCGGTGCGGGAAAAGTCTATCTCTACACGACCAACCCCGATACTTCTACTGGCGACGGCATTGCCATGGCCTATCGCGCAGGATGCCGCGTGGCCAACATGGAGTTCATCCAATTTCATCCAACCTGTTTGTACCATCCGCAAGCCAAGTCGTTCTTGATTTCAGAAGCGGTGCGGGGTGAAGGCGGCCTGCTCCGCCTGCCGGATGGCACTCGCTTCATGCCGGAACACGACGATCGTGCCGAGCTGGCACCACGCGACATCGTGGCGCGGGCCATCGACTTCGAAATGAAAAAGCGCGGACTGGATTGCGTTTTCCTCGATATTTCCCACAAGGGTGAGGACTTTATCCGCAATCACTTCCCGAATATTCATGCCCGTTGCCTGGAGCTGGGCATCGACATTGCGCAGGAGCCAATTCCCGTGGTGCCGGCAGCACATTACACCTGCGGCGGCATTGTCAGCGATTTGCACGGCCGGACTGATGTGGCGGGCCTCTACGTCGCCGGCGAAGCCTCCTGTACTGGCCTGCACGGTGCCAATCGCCTGGCATCGAATTCCCTGCTCGAATGTCTGGTGTTTGCCGAGGCGGCAGTCAAGGACATCTTGGCAAACCGACCTGCCGAGCGTCCGGTTTTGCCGCTGTGGGACGAAAGCCGGGTGACCGATGCCGACGAAGAAGTGGTGATTTCCCACAACTGGGATGAGTTGCGCCGCTTCATGTGGGACTACGTCGGCATTGTCCGCACGACAAAGCGCCTGAAACGGGCCAAGCATCGAATCGGCTTGTTGCGCCGGGAAATCGAGGAGTTTTATGCCAACTTCCGGGTCAGCCACGACCTGATCGAATTGCGCAATCTGGTTGAAACGGCGGACCTGATCGTTCGCTGCGCCATGCAACGCAGGGAAAGCCGCGGCCTGCATTTCTCGCGCGATTTTCCGGAAATGGCCCACAAGGCAAGGAATACGGTGCTCAGGCGGCGTCGCCAGACTCGGTAAATTTCGCCTGCCAGCGCATGAATACGCGCAAGCATTTCAAATTTTGGCTATTTTTCCGGTTGACCGTAAGAATGAGCGTTGCCGGTCGCCCATCGGCCAGGTCCAGCGTGATGACCATCAACCAGGGGTGAATGGTCGCCCCGGGCCTGGGTAGCGCCGGTACGAAATCCGTTTCTCCGATGATCCGTGCAACCAGAATTTCCCCGCTACGCTCCAGCCGGATTGACCTGAGGGTCGGCGTCAGTCCTCGCCATGCCAGACTCGTCAGCAGCAGGACAAGTATCAGCAAGCCGGCACGAATGCTCTGCGGACAATGGAAAGCCAGGATTGCCGATACCGCCAGCAATGCAAGCAACACCAGCAGGGCATCCAGAAAACGCGAACGGTGCACTCCGATGATGATCGGAAACTGCACCGTTCGTATTCCTGCTAATTTTGCTTAGATACGCTTGAAGACCAGTGAGCCGTTGGTTCCACCAAAGCCGAAGTTATTCTTCAGGCCGTACTCGATGGCCATAGGCCGCGCCACGTTGGCGCAGTAATCGAGATCGCATTCTGGATCCTGATTGAAGATATTGATGGTCGGTGGCGAAATCTGGTTATGGATCGCCAGAACCGTGAACACCGATTCAATACCGCCTGCACCGCCCAGCAAATGGCCCGTCATCGACTTCGTCGAATTGACCACCAGCTTGTAGGCATGCTCACCGAAAGCCGCTTTGACCGCGTCCGACTCATTCTTGTCGCCGAGCGGCGTAGAGGTGCCGTGGGCATTCAAGTACTGAACGTCGGTTGGTGCAATGCCGGCATTCTTCATTGCATTGACCATGGAACGACGCGGGCCGTCCATGTTCGGTGCAGTGATGTGATAGGCATCGGCGCTCATGCCGTAACCTGCCACCTCGGCATAGATCTTTGCGCCGCGTGCCTTGGCGTGCTCGTACTCCTCGAGAACCATGACACCGGCCCCCTCGCCCAGCACGAAACCATCGCGATCCTTATCCCATGGCCGGCTGGCCGTGGTCGGATCGTCATTGCGCGTCGATAGCGCACGCGCCGCACAGAAACCGCCCATGCCCAGCGGTGATACCGTCGATTCGGCGCCACCCGCGATCATCACATCGGCATCGCCATATTCGATGATGCGCGCTGCGTCACCAATCGAATGCGTACCGGTCGTGCAGGCAGAAACCAGGGCGATATTCGGACCCTTGAAGCCAAACTCGATCGACAGATTGCCCGAGATCATGTTGATGATCGAACCCGGCACGAAGAATGGCGAAACTTTGCGTACGCCACCTGCGTTGTACTCGTCTTTTGTCGCTTCGATCAGCGGCAGGCCACCGATCCCGGAACCGATGGCAACGCCAACGCGCTCGAGATCAACTACATTTTCCTTATCCAGTCCCGCATCGCGGACAGCCTGAATGCCGGCAGCCAGGCCAAAATGGATGAAGTCGTCCATGCGGCGGGCATCTTTGGCGGAAATGTATTGCGAGATGTCAAAGTTCTTGACCTCTCCGGCAAATTGAACCGGAAAGCCAGTGGTATCGAACTTGGTCACGGCGGCAATACCAGACTTGCCAGCCAGAATGTTTTGCCAAGCTTCTTCGACGGTGTTTCCGACTGGGCAAACAATGCCCAGACCAGTAATTACGACTCTACGACGTGCCAAGGTGCACTCCGAAAGCAAAAGTAGCAAGGCCGGCCATGGGGGCCGGCCTTGCCTGATTCAACCAGAATTGGATTACTTCTTGTTAGCGAGGATGAAATCGACAGCCTGCTGAACCGTGGTGATCTTTTCAGCTTGGTCGTCCGGAATTTCGGTCTCGAACTCTTCTTCCAGCGCCATAACCAGTTCAACGGTATCCAGCGAATCCGCGCCAAGATCGTCCACAAAAGAGGACTCGTTCTTGATGTCCGCTTCGTTCACGCCCAGTTGTTCGGCGACGATCTTTTTGACGCGCTCTACGATGTTATCCATTAGAAAAACTCCTTCCCCTGAGGGGTACGAAAAAAAACGTTACAAGTCTACCAAAAGCCGAGGCTTCAGGAAATCAATCCATGAACATCCCGCCATTTACATGCACTGTCGTGCCCGTAATATAGGCGGCAGCCGGGGATACGAGGAAGCCGACAGTGCCGGCAATGTCTTCTGGCGTGCCGGCACGACCCAACGGGATGCTCGCCAGCATGGCCTGCTTCTGCTCTTCGGTCAACGCATGCGTCATGTCCGTGGCGATAAAGCCGGGTGCGACACAATTAACAGTGATGTTGCGGCTGCCCAATTCACGGGCCAGCGAACGGCTCATGCCAGCAACACCGGCTTTCGCCGCACAGTAATTGGCCTGCCCTGCATTGCCGGAGTAACCGACAACCGAAGTGATATTGATGATGCGGCCAAAACGGGCCTTCATCATGCCGCGCATAACGCCGCGGGAAAGCCGGAATACGGCTTTGAGATTGGTTTCAATGACCGCATCCCACTCATCATCCCCCATGCGCATGGCGAGATTGTCACGTGTAATGCCGGCATTGTTGACCAGGATGGTTATTGCGCCGAACTCTTTGCCCAGATCGGCCAGAATGGCGTCTGTCTGCGCCACGTCACAAACATTCAGTGCAATACCTTTGCCATTGATCCCGGCCTCGGCGAGATAACTGGAAATACTATTTGCGCCGTCCTCTGTCGTAGCCGTACCAATCACGATGGCACCCAGTCTGCCGAGTTCCACTGCAATGGCACGCCCAATACCTCTGGTGGCGCCCGTTACGAGAGCAATCTTGTCGTTCAACATAGGTTATTCCAGGCCCAGATTCGCTTCAATCGATGCCGCATCAGCCAATGCAACCCCGGAAACTCCTTCTGCACAACGTTTCGTCAGGCCGGCAAGAACCTTCCCGGGCCCGCACTCTGCTACCGTTGTGACCCCGATCGCAGCCATTTTTTGAATCGTCTCGACCCAGCGAACCGGATTGAATGCCTGGCGCACCAGCGCATCCTTGATATGAACGGGGTCATTTTCAATGGCCACATCAACGTTGTTGATGACCGGGATGGAGGGCGCGTTGAGATTCAATTGGGATAGGCGTGCAGCCAGTTTGTCCGCTGCCGGTCGAATCAATGAAGAGTGAAACGGTGCGGAGACAGGTAGCGCCTTGGCCATTTTGGCTCCGCGGGACTTGCATGCATCCATGGCGCGCTCAACCGCGGCTTTGTGCCCGGCAATCACGGTCTGACCATTGGCATTGAAATTGACGGGTTCAACAACCTCCCCCTGCGCAGCTTCAGCACAAGCGGCAAGGATGCCTGCATTGTCCAGGCCCAGAATGGCGGCCATCGCACCGGTTCCCAGCGGAACAGCTTCCTGCATGGCTGCAGCACGCAGACGTACCAGTGGAACAGCATCCTTAAAATCGATAACACCAGCCGCCACGAGTGCAGTGTATTCACCAAGACTGTGCCCGGCGACAACAGCAGGCGTTTTCCCACCCTTTTCCTGCCAAAGGCGCCACGCGGCAATCCCTGCGGTCAGCATGACTGGTTGCGTGTTGACTGTTTGGGTCAAGGCTTCAGCGGGACCATCTGCAACCATGGACCAAAGGTCCTCCCCTAGAGCCGAGGAGGCTTCGTCGAAGGTTGAGCGAACGATTGCAGCATCGCCATAGGCCGCCATCATGCCAACGCTCTGTGAGCCCTGGCCTGGAAATACAAAAGCAAAAGACATCGTCAACGTCTCCGGATTCAGAATTCGAACAGGGCTGCGCCCCAGGTAAAGCCGCCACCCACGCCCTCAACCAGCACTCGTTGCCCTTTCTTGATACGGCCATCCCTCACCGCCTCATCCAGAGCGAGTGGCACCGATGCTGCCGAGGTATTCCCGTGGCGATCAACGGTCACAATGACCTTTTCTCGATCGATACCAAGCTTCTTGCCTGTAGCTTCGATAATTCGGATGTTGGCCTGATGGGGTATCAACCAGTCCACATCGGCTGTTTTCAGACCGGCCGTTTCGCAAACCTCTTCAGCAATATCAGCCAGCACACGTACAGCAAACTTGAAAACAGCCTGACCATCCATTCGAAGGAATGGGTCGCCGGTGACCTGCCCGCCGCAGACTTGCCCAGGAACATTGAGAATGCCATTTTGGCTGCCATCGGCGTGCATGGCTGTCGCCAAAATTCCCGGCTTATCTGAGGCCTCCAGAACGACAGCGCCTGCCCCATCGCCGAACAACACACATGTTCCGCGGTCATTCCAGTCTAGGATGCGGGAAAAGACCTCAGCACCAATGACCAACGCCTTTTTATGGCTGCCGGACTTGATAAATTTTTCCGCAATTCCAAGCGCATAGGTGAAGCCGCTGCAAACGGCCTGCACATCGAAGGCCGCGGCCCCCTTGTTACCTAACTTGCCCTGGATCAGGCATGCCGTACTTGGGAAAATAAAATCCGGTGTTGATGTCGCAACGATAATCAGATCAAGGTCGCTTGGTGCCAGCCCAGCCATTTCAAGTGCCCGTTGGGCCGCGACAAGGCCGAGTTCACTGGAAGTCATCCCGGGAGCTGCAAGATGTCGGGTACGGATGCCTGTACGAGACACGATCCATTCATCGTTTGTTTCGATGCCGCGAGCCGCCAGATCGTCATTGCTAACCGGGTTACCGGGGAGGCAACTGCCAGTACCAATCAGACGTGCGTACATTCAAGCATTCTCCAGAATGGCAGGTGAAGCTTTTGTCGTTTGTGCCATGCGAGTTGTGATCCGTTCAAGAACGCGATTTTCGGCCGCATCGTAAGCTCTGGAAATCGCGTTGCCAAAAGCCAGGCGATCTGCAGAGCCATGGCTTTTCACCGAAATTCCCTTGAGTCCCAGAAGGACTGCGCCATTGTACCGACGGTGGTCAAAGCGCTTTTTGAAATTGTTGAGAACGGAAATGGCAATGAGTGCAGCCAGTTTGGTGAGCCAATTCCGCTTGAATTCTTCGCGTAACGACGATGCAAGCATCTGCGCAAGGCCTTCGGATGTCTTCAGGGCAACATTGCCGACAAAGCCATCGCAGACGACGACATCGGCTTCGCCTCGGTAGATGCCATCACCTTCAACATTGCCAATGAAGTTGAGATCGGATTGACGCAACAACGCGGCAGCCGCCTTCACGACCTCGTTGCCTTTGATGTCCTCTTCACCAATGTTGAGGATACCAACCGAGGGGCGTTCCTTGTGTTCGGTGGCAGCAACCAGCATGGCGGCCATGATGCCAAACTGCAGCAGATGCTCGGGGCCACAATCCACATTGGCGCCCAAATCGAGCATATGGGTGTGCCCCTTCACCGTAGGCAGGGGACCGCAAAGTGCCGGACGATCGATACCGGGCAGCATTTTGAGAACGAACCGGGAAATGGCCATCAATGCACCGGTATTTCCAGCGGAAACACAGGCATCGGCTTCGCCCGCCTTGACCTGATTGATTGCCACGCGCATCGATGAATCTTTTTTGTTGCGCAAGGCGAGCGCCGGCGATTCGTCCATGCCAACAATTTCGGAGGCATGGATGATTCGAATGCGGGCGTCACTGGCATGGGTGCCGAGCAACGGTCGCAGCGCATCCTCCTGGCCAACCAGGATAAGATTCGCAGACGGATGCTCCGCAAGAAACTGAATGGCCGCCGGAACCGTCACAGACGGACCGTGGTCACCCCCCATGCAATCGATGGCTATGCGGGTTGTCATGGCAAAATAAAAGGCAGGCAGCTCACAAAGAACCGCCTGCCTTTCAAAGAACGATTACTCGCCCTTGGCCTTGAGGACTTTCTTGCCGCGGTAAAAACCGGTCGGGGAAATATGGTGACGCAGATGGGCTTCACCGGTAGTCGGCTCAACGGCCAGAGCCGGAGCGGTCAGAAAATCGTGAGCGCGATGCATGCCACGCTTGGACGGGGACTTCTTGTTTTGTTGAACGGCCATGTTGATACTCCAATAAAATCAGTTCGGCTTGCCTTTAAGCTCGGACAGGACCGCAAACGGATTAATCCGCTCGCCGGCATTGGCCAAACCAGGCAAACCACATTTTTCGTGCCTTGGCGCAACTGGTAGTGACAAGAGGATTTCATCCTCGACCAAATCAGCCACAATCAGTTCGCGCGCCACGGGCAGGAAATCCCGGGTGTCGTCTTCCAGCTCATCCTGCGAAAGCTCTCCTCCCTCTGGAACCAGTTCCAGCAGGTTGTCGACTTCCAGATCGTAAGGTACGGATCCAAGGCAACGTTGACAGGCCAGGGAAATCGTTCCCGAAACTGCCACGTGCAACATGGGCTCTCCATTTTCACCTTTTTGCCCACTAAGTGAGAAAGCAATCTCTCCCTCTATGTCCGCCAGCAGATCATGCAGGCGTTCAAGGTCCGAAACGGCCAGCGTTCCCTCGAGAACACGACCATCTCTGGCAAATGCGAAAGCGTCCGAAATCCTTTTCAATCTTGAGCTGTTGCGACTTAAACATTGAATGATATTATTTTTAGCTTTCCAAGTCAAAAACAAAGTGTTGCTTCAAGTATTCATCGCAACGCTTTGTTGTAACGGATTTTTCATGCAACAGAAACTGGTTCTTGCTTCAACATCGCCATTCCGCAGGGAGTTACTAGGCCGCCTGGGTCTTCCCTTTGATATTGCCAACCCCCAAACAGATGAAAGCCCGCTTCCTGGCGAACAGCCCGAAGATATGGCGCTTAGACTATCCGAGGCGAAGGCCAGGGCTGTCGCCTCGCAGTTTCCGGAAGCACTGATTATCGGTAGCGATCAGGTTGCAACGGTCGACGGCAAAATCTATGGAAAACCGGGAACCCACGATCGTGCCGTGGCCCAGTTACGTGAGCTTTCAGGCAAAACCGTCAATTTCTTTACGGGATTGTGTTTATTGAATACGGCTACCGGCGAGGCCCAGCTTAAGGGCGTTCCTACCTTGGTCACCTTCAGGCAATTGAGTGACTCGGAAATTGAAAACTATCTGCGCCGTGAGCCAGCCTACAACTGTGCAGGCTCCGCAAAATCTGAAGGTCTGGGCATCGCTCTATTGACTGGCATGCGGGGCGAAGATCCGAATGCATTGGTGGGATTGCCGTTGATCGCACTGTGCGAAATGTTGCGTAACCAGGGTGTGGCGGTTCTCTAATGGCAGGTACACTCTATCTGATTCCTGTTCCGCTTGGCCCAACCGCGCCGGATGAATCCCTGCCTGCCAATGTTCTCGAGACGATTCGCCCGCTGGGTCATTTCGTGGTCGAACAGGCCAAAACTGCCCGCGCCTTTTTGAAAGCGGTGGGCACCAGGCTTCCGCTTCAATCCCTTCAACTCAGCGAACTGAATGAGCATACCAAGGCAAGCGAGCTCGATCGCCTGTTGGTACCAATAAGAGCCGGACACGATATGGGGCTGCTCTCCGAGGCAGGTTGCCCGGCTGTCGCTGATCCGGGAGCCAATCTGGTTGCATTGGCGCAACTTGAAAACATTCGGGTGGTACCGCTGATTGGCCCCTCCTCGCTCCTTCTCGCTTTGATGGCCTCTGGCCTGAATGGGCAACGTTTTGCTTTTCAGGGCTATTTGCCGGCAAAGGAGTTGGATCGGGCCAAAGCCTTGCGCGAACTTGAGAGTGAGTCGAAAAAACGGCAGCAGACGCAAATTTTTATCGAGACGCCCTATCGCAATAGAGCCATGTTCGATGCCATTCTGCAGACCTGTCAGCCCAACACAAGATTCACTGTAGCAACTGATCTGACCTTGCCGAGCGAATCCGTGACTACCCGGACAGTGCTGAACTGGAAAAAGCAAACGCCGCCCGATATGGAGCGGCGTCCGACCGTATTTCTGTTGCTGGCCTGAGCTTTAGCGGAGACTGACGCCGAGGGCGCTTTCCGAAAAGCCCTTCCAGAATCCGGCGAACGTGCTTGCCCCCAATCGCTTTGCAAAGCGTTCGGCAATGTTGTCTTTCACCGAATAGTCGAGGACTTTCTCCGCCTTGATGATGTCGCGGGCAACCGAGTCTACGCTGCCAAAACCATCGGCCAGGCCTAGCTGAATGCTTTGCGCACCGGTCCACATCAGCCCTGAGAACATGTCCGGCGTCTCCTTGAGGCGCTTGCCTCGCCCCGCCTTGACGACATCGATGAATTGCTGGTGAATATCGTTGAGCAAGGTCTGCGCATGAGCCTTGTGCTGTGGCGCCTGAGGCGAAAATGGGTCGAGAAAACCCTTGTTTTCGCCAGCGGTCAGCAGGCGTCGCTCAACACCAGCTTTGTCCATCGTGCCGGTAAAGCCGAAGCCATCCATCAGGACGCCGATGGAGCCCACGATGCTTGCCTTGTTGACATAGATTTCATCCGCCGCGGCTGCAACGTAGTAACCGCCGGATGCACACATGTCTTCTACGACCGCATAAAGAAGTTTGTCAGGGTATTTCGCGCGCAAACGCCGAATTTCATCATTGACGATCCCCGCTTGGACAGGGCTGCCGCCCGGGCTGTTGATGCGCAGAATGACCCCGGCTACATTTTTTTCCTCAAAAGCGCTGTTCAACGACGCGACAAGGTTCTCCGCATTGCCTTCGCCCTTTGACTCAATGGTGCCGATGAGATTGACGAGTGCAGTGTGTCTCTCCTGATGCTCCGCCCCGGCCCCCCAGTCCACCACTGCGACCAGAATGACCAGGAGGTATACAAAGCCAAGGGCCTTGAAGGCGATTCCCCAGCGGCGCCGGGTGCGCTGTTCGTCAAGCGCAGCAAAAACCAGCTTTTCGAGGGTTTTCCGTTCCCAGGCGGTGTCGTTGTTGGGCGTTTGGGGGTTATCCATCGTTATCTTCTTGCACTAAGTAAATCTGTCGATCGATTTCTTGCATCTTAAGGGGCTTCAATCCTTTTCCCTGACACCGACCACCGAGGCATCGACCGGATTCGGGAGCATATAGCGCGCCGTGAATTGAGCAGATCAAGTATAGCTTGGAATCATCAAAGAATTCGCCGGGCATCCAGTCCAGTTCAGCGGGAACATGGCCGCATTCGTTCAGGTAGCCATATATCCTGCCGTCAAAACGTATGACAAATGCAGGTATTTCGCGACCGTAGCGACTCACTGTAAAGCGAAATCCGCGCCCTGAATTTTCCAGTTCATCGCTCGGGCAAATCAGGCGAATTGCTTCAGCCACCGATCAAGTTCCTCAACGGTATGCAAGCAGGCGACAGGCTTGTGCTCAAGCAAATGCTCATGCGGATGCGCGCCATAAGTGACGGCCAGGCCGTCGACGCCAGCATTGGTAGCCATCAGCAAGTCGTGCGAGGTGTCGCCGATCATGATGGTCGATTCGGCAGCAATACCAAATTCCGCCATGAGTTCCTCCAGCATTTGAGGATGCGGCTTGGAGTGACACTCATCGGCACAGCGCGACGCCTGAAAATAGCTGCGCAAACCGGAATGATCGAGGGCTCGCTCAAGACCGAGCCGGCTCTTGCCTGTGGCCACGGCCAGAATGTGGCCAGCCAACTGAAGGCGCTGGAGCAGTTCCGGCACACCTGGAAAAAGCGTCAGGCGGTGGTCTCCCGCGAGGTAGTGATGGCGGTAGCGCTCAACCATGGCCTGATAGCGATCGGAGGGCAAATCCGGTACGGCGTGGCGCATGGCGTCGGCCAGACCGAGTCCGATGACATGCCGGGCGCGGGCCTCCTCGGGAACAGGCAAACCAAGATCGCTGCAGGCAGACTGGATCGCCTGAACGATCGCGCCGGCCGAGTCAAGAAGCGTTCCATCCCAATCAAAGACAACCAGTTCGTATTTCATTTTCTGCTCAATATTTCTTCCAGATTTTCCGATTTGAATTCTGGGTCTTTTTTCCGGTTGACCGTAACAATGTAGCTTTCGATGCTGTCCGGCAGCGGGGCGATGCATTCCAGCGGTGCGGCAGTCAGTGGATGACGAAATGCGATCCGCCAGGCATGCAGCGCCATGCGTTTGAAGCCTTCACGCTTGAGTGATTTGTTCAGCGCGAAATCGCCATATTTCTCGTCGCCCAGAATGGGAAATCCGAGATGCGCCAGATGCACGCGAATCTGGTGGGTTCGACCTGTTTTCAATTGAGCTTCCAGCAAGCTCACGTCTGACCAGCGGGCGAGCAATCTGAATACGGTATGCGATGCCTTGCCGTCGGGACTGACCGACACACGCCGCTCGCCGCTTTCCGTCAAGTATTTGTGCAAAGGCAATTTGACGTGCTGGGTGTTGTTCATCCAGCGGCCTTGGACCAGCACCAGATAGCGCTTGTCGGCGCCCGCTCCGTGCTCCCGGAACATGTCGTGCAATGCGGTCAACGCCAGGCGCTTCTTGCCCACCAGCAACACGCCCGATGTTTCCCGATCCAGTCGGTGGGCCAATTCGAGGAACTTGGCTTGTGGTCGTTGTCGGCGCAAGGCCTCGATCACGCCAAAACTGACGCCGCTGCCACCATGGACGGCAATGCCCTCCGGCTTGTCGATGACGAGCATTGCCTCGTCTTCATAGATAACCGGAAGATCGACACGGGTCTTGGCGGCCTCATCGACCTCGTTCTGCGGTCGTTCAGCGATGCGCATGGGCGGAATACGCACATCGTCGCCGACACACAGTCGATAAGTCGCATCCACGCGGCCGCGATTTACCCGTACCTCACCGCTACGCAAAATCCGGTATATATGGCTCTTGGGAACCCCCTTGCAGCACCGGATCAGGTAGTTGTCCAGTCGTTGCCCAGCCTCTTCGTCACTGATGATGACATGCGTAACGGATTTGTTACCAACCCCGGTCATTTTCTAATATACTGCCCACGTTCTACGTCTCGGTTTGCAAGAGATGCCGAACCGTCAGACCGTTTGTGCCCTCGCGCCATGCGCGACCGCCAGGCGGCAGGCTCGTTATCTCACCTGTGCCAACTGCCCAGGCCAGACCAACGTAAAACGACTGGTTAAGTTCACTCACCAAAAGTAGTGATGTTAATGGATAAGCCCACTGTAAGCACGCACGGATTGCCCGTTGCAGGAATTTTCAGGTCACGCATTTCAATAAAAAGCACGTGACCATTTGTTGATCAGCACATTCACCATCGCCTTTGCCAACCATCTTTTATGACGCAACCCGATAACTGAAACTGTCGCTGCCTGCCCGGGCGTTTCGTTGCAGCGTGCATCTGTGCGCTGGAGCCCGAAAATAATGAAACGCATGCTTTTCAATGCGACACAGGCGGAAGAACTCCGTGTCGCCATTGTTGATGGTCAGAAACTCATTGATCTCGACATTGAATCCGCCGCCAAGGAACAACGTAAAAGCAACATCTACAAGGGTGTCATCACCCGGATCGAACCGTCACTCGAAGCCTGCTTCGTCGATTACGGTGCTGATCGCCACGGCTTTCTGCCATTCAAGGAAGTCTCCCGCGCCTATTTCCAACCCGGAAGTGAAGTTGGCCGCGCCAAGATCAATGAGGCGCTGAAAGAAGGCCAGGAACTCATCGTCCAGGTCGACAAGGACGAGCGCGGCAACAAGGGCGCCGCCCTGACCACCTACGTTTCGCTGGCTGGTCGCTACCTTGTTCTGATGCCGAACAATCCGCGCGGCGGTGGTGTATCCCGTCGCGTCGACGGCGATGAGCGCGCCGAACTGCGCGAGATCATGGACCAGCTCGAAGTGCCCAACGGCATGAGCCTGATCGCCCGTACGGCCGCTATCGGTCGCCAGGCCGAAGAACTCCAGTGGGACCTCAATTACCTCCTGCAGTTGTGGACGGCCATCGATGGCGCAGCCCAGCAGCAAAGCGGCGCTTTCCTGATCTATCTGGAAGGAAGCCTGGTCATCCGTGCCATCCGCGATTATTTCCAGCCCGATATCGGCGAAATCCTGATCGACACCGACGAAGTTTACGAACAGGCCCGCGCCTTCATGGGCACGGTCATGCCGGGCAACGTCAATCGCGTCAAACGTTATCGTGACGATGTCCCACTGTTCTCTCGCTTCCAGATCGAACACCAGATCGAGACAGCCTTTGCCCGCCAGGTCAATCTGCCCTCCGGCGGCGCCATCGTGATCGACCACACGGAAGCCCTGGTCGCCGTGGACGTCAACTCCGGTCGCGCCACCAAGGGCTCTGACATCGAAGAAACGGCGCTCAAGACCAATCAGGAAGCGGCTGACGAAATCGCACGCCAATTGCGCTTGCGCGACCTCGGTGGCCTGATCGTCATCGACTTCATCGACATGGAAAGCCAGAAGAACCAGCGTGATGTCGAGAACCGTCTGCGCGATGGTCTTCGTTTCGACCGTGCTCGCGTCCAGATGGGCAAGATCAGCCGCTTTGGCCTGATGGAACTGTCCCGTCAGCGTCTGCGCCCTGCCCTGGCTGAAACCAGTTACATCCCCTGCCCGCGCTGTACCGGCACCGGCCACATTCGCTCCACCGAGTCCGCCGCACTCCATATCCTGCGCATTCTGGAAGAGGAGTCGATGAAGGAAAACACCGGCGCGGTCCATGTTCAGGTTCCAGTGGATGTTGCCACCTTCCTGCTCAACGAGAAACGTCCGGATATCCAGGCGATCGAGTTGCGCCACAAGGTCACCATCCTGCTCATCCCGAACATTCATCTCGAAACGCCGGCCCATACGATTACCCGCCTGCGCCACGACGACCTGAATCACGATGACCTCCGCGAGCCGTCGTACCGCATGGTAGACACCCCCATCGAGGAAGCCATCAAGCAAGCGACGCAGCAGGAAGCCGTAAAGCCGCGTCAGGAAGCCGCCATCAAGGGTATTTCGCCCGACCAGCCGGCCCCGCTCCTCCCGGAAAAGGTTGAAGTGCAGGCAGCTGCGCCCGTACAGCAGGAAGCCGGTCTGTTCTCCAAGATTTTCTCCTGGTTCCGCTCTACCCCTAAACCAGCCGAACCGGTCGTTGCCGCGGAACCTCCCAAGAAGGCGCGTGAAGGTCGCGGCGAAGGCCGTCGCGATCGCGATGGCCGTCGCGGTGGTCGCAACAATGGCAACAAGCGCGATGAAGAGCGTGGCGAACGCAACAAGGAACGTGGCAATCGCAACGAGCGCAACCAGGAAAAGGCGCCCGTCGAGGAGCAAAATGCTGCCAATGGTGATCGTCAGGAACGCCGTCCTCGTGGCGAACGCAAGAGCCGCGGAGAGCGTCAACAAGGCGGTGAGGCTGCAACCAGCAAGCAAGCACAGCAACCGGTGGCTGACGAAATTTCGGCTTCCGTTTCCCCGCTTGCCGGCAACGATGGGCAAGAGGCTGGCAATGCAGAGGATCAAGGCAATCGTCGTCGCGGTCGTCGCGGCGGTCGCGGTCGTGGTGAACGACGGAATGAAGGAGAAAACCAGGTTGCGGTATCTGAGGCTACCGAAAATTCGGCAATAGCTCAGGCGCCACAAGAACTGATTAGCCAGGAACCGGTCGTCGTGGTCATTCCCGCTGCTTCTCCTGAACCAACGCCAGCCCTTGAGTCTTCACCGCAAGTAACGGAAGCCACGCCGGCCGCCCCTGTGGCGACTTCAATCCCGGCAGAAGTGGTTGCGGAACCCGCTCCGCTCGCAGAGATCGCTCCTGTCGTCGCCGCTGAAACAGAGGAAATCGTTGTGGCTGCTGCACCTGCACCGGCTACGCCAGCCCCTGCCCCGGTCGATATCACCACTGCCTTGGCTGATAGTGGTCTGGTCATGGTCCAAACTACGGCAGCGGCGGTTGCCGTTGCGCCTGCCGAGCCCCCCGTCAAACTGGGCCGCCCACGCAAGGCACGGGCTGCGGTGGATTCTGCTGAAAGCGAACCACTGGTCATGGTCGAGACTGGAAAATAATCCTTGGCATCATCAAAAAAGGGCTCCCGCGGGAGCCCTTTTTATTTGGGGATATGGATCAGGATTTTCCCAGTTTTTTCTTTATCTCTTCAACCAATCCCAGCGATGCATCCTCGACCATGTCGAGTACGAGGTCAAAGCCATGACCCAGGCCATAGTAGGGATCGGGAACTTCGTCATCCTCGAAGTTTTGCGCGTAATCCATGAACAACCCAATGCGCTTTTGCTGTTCGGGCGTTGCCATCCTTCGCAGGTTGTCCAGATTGCTTTTATCCATGGCTAGGATGAGATCAAAGTAATCAAGATCCTGTCTAGCCACCTTGCGCGCTCTCAATTGCGAGAGATTGTATCCGCGTACGGATGCGGCACGTTGCGTCCGGGTATCCGGCGCCTCACCGACGTGATAGCCGTGCGTTCCCGCAGAATCTACTTCAACTTGCCCACCAAGGTTGTTGATTTTTATAAAATATCTAAAAACGCCCTCGGCTGTTGGTGATCTGCAGATATTGCCCATGCAGACCATTAGCACGCGATAGGTCATTATGTCTCTCCGTCAGGGTCGTGCCGCGCAACGCCAAATATCCGCTCCTTGAGTCGGAAAAGTTCGTCGCGGGCCGCCGCCGCTTTTTCGAATTCCAGGTTTCTTGCACACTCCAGCATCGTTTTTTCGAGCTGCTTTATTTTCCTGGCCACTGTCTTTTCATCCATGGCATCGTAACTTGCCAACCGCTGGGCAGCCTTCAGTTCAGTCTGAGCCGTTTCCGCATCATAAACCCCATCAATGATGTCCTTGATCTTTTTGGACACCCCGCGCGGGGTAATGCCGCGCTCCAGATTGAAGCTGATTTGTTTCTCGCGCCGCCGCCCTGTTTCGGCCATCGCCTGCTGCATGGACCTTGTAATCGTATCAGCATACAGGATCGCTGTGCCATTGATATGGCGTGCAGCGCGGCCGATTGTCTGAATCAGGGAACGTTCCGAGCGCAAAAAACCTTCCTTGTCGGCATCCAGAATGGCGACCAGCGAAACCTCGGGAATATCCAGACCTTCGCGCAGAAGATTGATGCCGACGAGCACATCGAATTCACCGAGACGCAGGTCGCGAATGATTTCCACCCGCTCGACGGTGTCAATATCCGAATGGAGATAACGTACCTTGATCCCGTTATCTGCCAGAAAATCAGTCAGGTCTTCGGCCATGCGCTTTGTCAGCGTGGTCACCAGTACACGTTCGCCAACTGCGATCCTTTTGCCAATTTCGGCCAGTAGATCGTCCACTTGTGTCGAGGCCGGCCGGACGATCACCTCCGGATCAATCAGGCCGGTGGGGCGAACAAGCTGTTCAACAACCTGACCGGAACGCTGCTGCTCGTAGTCGGCAGGTGTGGCCGACACAAAGACCGTTTGCCGCATGTGCGCTTCGAACTCGGCGAATTGCAATGGACGATTGTCCAGCGCCGATGGCAAGCGAAATCCATAATCGACCAGGTTTTCCTTGCGCGAGCGATCTCCCTTGTACATGCCGCCAACCTGGCCAATCGTAACGTGCGACTCGTCGATAAACATCAGTGCGTCAGCGGGCAGATAATCAATCAGCGTGGGAGGCGACTCCCCAGCCTTGCGCCCGGAGAAATGCCGGGAATAGTTTTCGATGCCCTTGCAAAAACCGATCTGATCGAGCATTTCCAGATCAAATCGGGTGCGCTGCTCGATACGCTGTGCCTCAACCAGCTTACTGTTCTTCGTGAAGAAATCCGTACGTTCGCGCAACTCCTCC
The DNA here is from genome assembly GCA_018261895.1 of Pseudomonadota bacterium. Taxonomy (GTDB): domain Bacteria; phylum Pseudomonadota; class Gammaproteobacteria; order Burkholderiales; family Rhodocyclaceae; genus Azonexus. Next base: position 62,555 of record JAGTRT010000002.1, on the reverse strand, counting down.
TTGATGGCTTCTATCGCTCTAATCACGGTAGCGCGCGGCGTTACGTAATGAGAGGCTGGAAATACGGTAAAACGAAGCGCCTTGTGCAGGAGGTGGCCGGTCAATGGATCAAAAAATTGCAGCCCTTCGACCTCGTCGTCGAACAAGGAGACCCGGATGGCGTGCTCGGCATGCTCCGCCGGGAAAATATCGATGATGTCCCCTCTGACGCGAAATGTTCCCCGATGAAAATCCATTTCGTTGCGTTCGTACTGCATGTCCGTCAGGCGTTTGACGATTGCCCGTTGATCCAGCCGATCCCCGACCCGCATGGTCAGAATCATGTTGTGGTATTCGTCCCGATCGCCGATGCCATAGATGCACGAAACCGTCGCGACGATAACGACATCCCGTCGTTCGATCAGGCTCTTCGTCGCAGACAGGCGCATCTGCTCGATGTGTTCGTTGATTGAGCTGTCCTTTTCGATGAACAGGTCACGCGATGGCACATAGGCTTCTGGCTGGTAATAGTCGTAATAGGAAACGAAGTATTCAACCGCGTTTTCCGGGAAGAATTCCTTGAATTCGGAATAGAGCTGTGCCGCCAGTGTCTTGTTTGGCGCCAGGATCAGTGCTGGACGACCGGTACGCGCTATCACGTTGGCCATCGTATAGGTTTTGCCAGACCCGGTTACGCCCAGCAAGGTCTGAAACGACAAACCGTCCTCCAGGCCTTCAACAAGCTGTCGAATGGCCTCCGGCTGATCCCCGGCTGGCGGGAACGGCTGATGCAGTCGATAGGGGCTGCCGTCAAAGCAGACGACAGGAATGATGCTGTTGGTTGGGCTCATGCTAAAATTCTTCGGTTTTTCGTTGCGCGGCAAATCGGTCGCGCGGACATTCTTTGTATTATTTCACGGAGTTCCTATGTCCTCTTCGATCTTCGCTGCGGTGGAAATGGCCCCGCGCGACCCTATCCTCGGTTTGAACGAAGCCTTCAACGCCGATGTACGCACCACCAAGGTCAATCTGGGTGTTGGCGTGTATTTCGACGACAACGGGAAGATTCCGCTACTGGCCGCTGTCAAGGCTGCAGAAGACGCTCGCGTGAAATCTGCTCTGCCGCGTGGTTATCAGCCAATTGAAGGCTCCCCCGCCTACAATCAGGCAGTACAAAATCTGTTGCTGGGCAAGGAATCTCCGCTGATCGCCAATGGACAGGTTATCACTGCCCAGGCACTCGGTGGCACCGGCGCACTCAAGATCGGCGCCGATTACCTGAAGCGACTTAATCCGGATGCCAAGGTCTACATCAGTGACCCGTCCTGGGAAAACCACCGCGCTCTCTTCGAGTCGGCCGGTTTTGTCGTTGAAAACTATCCCTACTACGATGCAGCGACGCGTGGCGTCAATTTCGCCGGCATGAAGGCCTGCCTCAACGGTCTGGCCGCTGGCTCGATCATCCTGTTGCACGCCTGCTGCCACAATCCTACCGGTGCCGATCTGACTGACGCCCAGTGGGGCGAAATTGTCGCGATCTGCCAGGATCGCGGTCTCGTCCCCTTCCTGGACATGGCCTACCAAGGTTTTGCTGACGGCATTGATGCCGATGCCGTGGCCGTTCGCGCCTTCTCGGCGTCTGGCCTGCAATTCTTCGCCTCGAGCTCCTTCTCCAAGAATTTCTCGCTGTACGGTGAGCGCGTTGGCGCCCTGTCGATCGTCACCGCCGGCAAGGATGAATCTGCTCGCGTCATGTCGCAGGTCAAGCGTGTCATCCGCACCAACTATTCCAACCCGCCCACGCATGGTGGTGCTCTGGTTGCAGGCGTTCTGGCCTCTGCAGAGTTGCGCCAGATGTGGGAAACGGAACTGGCCGGCATGCGCGACCGCATCCGTGCGATGCGCACCGGGCTGGTCGATGCGATCAAGGCCCAAGGCGTTGCCCAGGACTTCTCGTTCGTTGCCCAGCAGCGCGGCATGTTCTCCTACACCGGGCTAAGCGTTGCCCAGGTTGACCGCATGCGCGAAGAGTTTGGAATTTACGCGGTATCGACCGGCCGTATCTGCCTTGCTGCACTGAATAGCAAGAACCTCGAATACGTGGCCAAGGCTATTGCTGCTGTAACGAAGGCTTGAGTTTTTGCCGCGCTTGCGGCGATGAAAAGGCGGAACGCAAGTTCCGCCTTTTTTATTTCCGGGTCGATGCGCTGAGGTCGGGCAAAACACCGTAGATGCGTACGCTCGCATTCTGCGTTGCCACCGATGTCTGGAGTGTTACGGCCATGTTGCCATCAACCTGCCCGGCCGGCGATGCACTGAATTGACCAGTTGCCGTCACCATGCCTGCATCCATCTTCACCTCCCGGCCGACAATCTGTTTCGGGCTGATATTGATTGACGAACGCAATCGGTCAAACTTGGTCGAGCCTGCCCTGACTTCGGAAACCCCGCTCCGGCGAACCGCTTCTCCCAGATCCACGCCATGCAGCGCACCGCGGGTGATTTCCGTCACCAGCACCGCTTCCACACTGCTCCACAAGCTCACCCAGTCCCGACCACTCGAACGCAGGCGAATCGTGCCGCTCATGTCGCCATCGATCTTCAGCAACGGTGCAAAGGCTGCGCTGACTTTTCGGCTGTCGAGACGACTCAGCGTGCCATCACCTGCCATCATCAGGCCGTTGCCCCAGTCCAGAAGCCAGTTTCCCCGCAGAATGCCGCCCAGGAAAGTGGTGTCAATGTTCTGGACGAGCAATTTGTCTTTTTGCAGCAAGCCCTTTGCTTGAAGGGAAGCGAAGGAAACGGGGGCTCCCGCAGGCGTCCAGGCCCTGCCTTCGATATTCAGGGCTATGCCCTGGGCACTTGGTTGAGCATTCACCAGCACGCTGCGATCGACGGTTTCAAAGGTGGCTTTATCCAGCATGCCGTCCGGGCGAAATACGAGTTCCCCCATCAGGTCATTGACGGTCAGGCTATTGCTCATCGACAGTTGCAGGCCATTGATCAGAATCTTTCGCGCCATCAGGTCCTGATTCGCCAGATTGCCGAGCACGAACAGCGGCATGGCAACCAGGCGACTGACCGGCAAGGCGGCGCCGATAACCTCAATGGAACTCACCTTGTGCGGGGCTGTCCCCAATAGTGACAGCGGGGACGAGATTCGTACCTCAGTAATCCTCGCATCGGACATCCCGCCAATGGTGAGCCCTGACAGTTTCAACGACGGCGTGGGATAGAGGCTGACACCGACACTGTCGATACTGACCGGCGTATCGAGCATGCGTGTAGCCGACGCTTCCAAGGCTGGTTTGAAATTGCCGTAGGGGTAGAAGACGACTATCGCTGCGAGCACAAAAAGAAACGATGTAACGGTCAGGAAGACTTTTCGCCGAGCCGACATCCGTTTTGTGTACACGCGCGGCTCCTCCTCCCGGGGTTCGGCAACCGTTGGGCGAACCGCTTCGTTTGTGCTTCTGGAAGGTGAAGGAAGAATCGGTTTTCCGAACGAGGAAAAATGACTCGCCGCGCTTTCGTGTATTTTCAAATCGGGAGGTGTCGCCGACTTCGGGCCGAAGGTGGAGAATTGCGACATGGGCGCAGCGGGTTCTTCTGGCGTTTCCAGCTTTGCCGCTTTCCTGCTTTCTTCCCAGACGGATACCGCAGCGACGGTCGGTGCGATATATCCACCCTCTTCCAGCTCGCGCAATGCCGTCTGAACCAGCCTCGGATTGCCAATCTTGGCGATCAGTTCGTCAACGGTCATCTTGCCGTCGACTTGCACCAGAACCATACGAAGATTGCGCTGCACAACGCGGGTACTTTGACGAACAGCCTCATCGCCGGTTGGCGTTTTTGCGTAGATCAAATTGGAATCCATAAGCCTGTTTTTTTCTTCTTCAAAATCGACAAAACGCTTGACACTAGGGGATTCTACTCCTATAATGCGGACCTCTGTTCCTCGATAGCTCAGTCGGTAGAGCGCCGGACTGTTAATCCGTAGGTCCCTGGTTCGAGCCCAGGTCGGGGAGCCAGACAAACACTTCAGAAAGCCCAGCCAATCGGTTGGGCTTTTTGTTTTGGTTGAGCGTTTTCATTCCTGCTTTTCCCCTTGATTATTCGACTGAATCGCCAGTGTTTTGCTTGATGATAGCATCATCTTCGGCATTTCCCGGACGGTGAACGCGTCGTGGCAGCGAGAAAATCATCTCAAGCGAGATGAAACTTTCGGTTTTTTTGATGTCTCTACTGGTTTAGCGGAAATCAGTTACCGATAATGCGCGTTCTGATTGCCACCGACCTCTTCCAGTGAATCTTCGTCGAATCATCCACCATGCAAAATGAAACGCTGCGGCAGGAACTGACACCGGAAGGACTCGCCGATTTCGTGCCGCAGATCAAAGCGCCGGCCGGAGGGCATCCAGAAGGCGCGCTGCTGGACAAGTATGGCCGGCGGATTTCCTACGTTCGTTTGTCCATCACCGACCGCTGCGATTTCCGCTGCACGTACTGCATGGCCGAGGAAATGACCTTCCTGCCCCGGGAGGCGGTCATGAGCCTGGAGGAGTGTCTGCGCGTTGCGTCGGTATTCGTCGGTTTGGGCGTGACCAAATTGCGGATCACCGGCGGCGAGCCGCTGGTGCGCAAGAACGCCATGTGGCTGATCGAACGTTTGGGCGCCCTCCCCGGTCTGGACAATCTTGTCTTGACCACCAATGGCTCGCAACTGGATCGCTTTGCGCCTGCCTTGCACGATGCCGGGGTCAAACGGCTCAACATCAGCCTGGACACCCTGAATCCTGAGCGGTTCAAGAAAATTACCCGGATCGGCGACCTGGCCAAGGTGATTCGGGGAATCGCCGCCGCACGCGACGCAGGGTTTCGCCGCACCAAACTGAATGCGGTGATGATGCGCGGGACGAACGATGACGAATTCGTCGATCTGGTCAGGTTCGCGATCGAAAACGAGCTGGATATTTCCTTCATCGAGGAAATGCCGCTGGGCGACATTCACGGGCGCAACACGACCTACATTTCATCGGAAGAGACTCGGGAGCGCCTGTCGCATCATTTCGAACTGGTGCCCTCCACCGAAGACTCGGGCGGGCCGGCGCGCTATTGGCGCATGCCGGGCAGCGAGACCCGTGTCGGCTTCATCTCGCCCCACAGCCATAACTTTTGCGACAGCTGCAATCGCGTCCGGATCACAGCCAAGGGCGAGCTCTATCCCTGCCTTGGCCAGAATGACGCAACCAATCTCCTGACTGCGCTACGCGCGGGAGACGATGACCTGTTGCGGCAGGCCATCATCGACAGCATGGGTATCAAGCCCTTCGGGCACGACTTCACGCAACAGATGGAGGCGCCCAAGGTCGTCCGCTTCATGTCGATGACCGGCGGCTGAATTTCGATTTTGGCGTTTTTTTCCGGTTGACCGTGAGATTCACGGATAAACCTTGCAAAAGCCGATCGAACTGACCGGCGTCGAAACGGCGCCGAGTACGGTAAAGAAAATCGACAGCATCAGCAAAAAGGCGACCCATCGGGCCGCCTTTTTATGTTTCTGCACCAGATCCCGGCAGGGTTGGCAGAAGCTCATCGTTTCCGTTTAGAGGCCGCGTACTGCGCGCTTGCGCTCGATTTCGGTCAGGTGACGCTTGCGCAGACGGATGGACTTCGGCGTCAGTTCAACCAGTTCGTCCTCGGCAATGAACTCGACCGCGGCTTCCAGGCTCAGTTGAACCGGCGGCACCAGGCGCACGGCTTCATCGGTACCGGAGGCACGGACGTTGGTCAGCTGCTTGCCCTTGATCGGATTGACCACGAGGTCGTTTTCACGGCTGTGGATACCGATGATCATGCCCTCGTACAGCTTTTCACCCGGGCTGACGAACATGCGGCCGCGATCCTGCAGCTTCCACAGCGCGTAGGCCACGGCTTCGCCGTTGTCCTGGGAGATCAGCACGCCGTTGCGACGCTCGGCGACGTTGCCATCCTTGACTGGAGCGTAGTCGTCGAAAACGTGGCTCATCAGGCCGTTGCCGCGGGTCAGGTTCATGAATTCGCCCTGGAAACCGATCAGGCCACGGGCCGGAATGCGGTATTCGATACGGACGCGACCGCGACCGTCCGGCACCATGTCCTGCAACTCGCCCTTGCGCAGGCCGAGGCTTTCCATGACGCCGCCCTGGGTGTCTTCCTCGACGTCGACGGTCAGTTGCTCGTACGGCTCGCACTCGACACCGTCGATGACCTTCTTGACGACGCGCGGACGACCGACGGCCAGTTCATAGCCTTCGCGACGCATGTTTTCGAGCAGGATGCCGAGGTGCAGTTCGCCGCGACCGGCAACGTCGAAGACGTCACCGTTCGGCGTGTCATGCACGCGCAGCGCCATGTTGGTCAGCAGTTCCTTGTGCAGGCGGTCGCGCAGCTGGCGGCTGGTCACGAACTTGCCTTCGGTACCGGCCAGCGGGCTGGTATTGACCATAAACTGCATCGACAGCGTCGGCTCGTCGATCTTCAGCAGCGGCAGGGATTCAGGTTGTTCCGGATCGGTCACCGTGCAACCCAGCACGAGGTCTTCGATGCCGGTGATCTGGACGATGTCGCCGGCGTGACCTTCGGCCAGTTCGACCTTGTTCAGGCCCTTGTAGCCGAACACCTGGCCGATCTTGGCCTTGATCGGGGTACGCTCGTGCTCGGCGGCCTCTTCTTCGGTACCGAACATGACCAGGACGTTCTGACCGGTCTTGACCTTGCCGCGATTGATTTTGCCGACGCCGATGCGACCGACGTAGGAAGAGTAGTCAAGCGCGGTGATCTGCAGTTGCAGCGGGGCTTCGATATCGGCGTCCGGGGCCGGTACGTGGCGCAGGATGGTGTCGAACAGCGGCTTCATGTTCTCGCGCGGCTGATCCAGCTCCATCGCCGCCCAACCGTTCAGGCCGGAAGCGTAAACGATGGGGAAATCGAGTTGTTCGTCGGTCGCGCCAAGCTTGTCGAACAGGTCGAAGGTCAGATTGACGGCCTGATCGGGATCAGCCCCGTCACGGTCGACCTTGTTGACCAGCACGATCGGACGCAGGCCCAGCGCCAGCGCCTTCTTGGTCACGAAACGCGTTTGCGGCATCGGGCCTTCGGCGGCATCGACCAGCAGCACCACGCCATCGACCATGCCCAGTACGCGCTCGACTTCACCGCCGAAGTCCGCGTGGCCCGGGGTGTCGACGATGTTGATGTGCACGCCTTCGTACTCGACCGAGGTGTTCTTGGACAGAATCGTGATGCCGCGCTCTTTTTCCAGATCGTTCGAGTCCATGACGCACTCGACCAGTTGCTGGTGAGCGGCGAAGGTACCGGACTGGCGGAGCAGTTGGTCGACCAGCGTGGTTTTACCGTGGTCAACGTGGGCAATGATGGCGATGTTGCGAATGGGACGAGCGGACATGGGAAGGCCTGAAAAATCAAAGGCGTGATTCTACCACCGATGGTGCGCCGCAGCATCCTGAAAGACGGAAAAATACCTGGCAATGGACCTCGCCATCCCGCGTCGTTACAACCCACCCCGGCGTCAAGGTGCCTGCCGGACATGGTTACCTACCCGCCCAGTGCAGATGGGCTGGCAAGGAGCGTTGGACTAGGCGCTCGCCGGCATCCCGAGTTCCTGCTCCACCCGATCGACAATCCACCCGAAATGGGCTTTTTCCTTGGGTGTCGTGGCCATCGTGCGCCATGGCGTTTCCAGGCAATGTCCGTTCATCATCGCCAACGCCTGGCGTGCTGCTTCCGGTCGCCGGGCGAGATAAAGCGCGGCAGCAAACAGGTTGGCCAGCAATTCAGCGTTCTTTTCATCGACGTAGTCGGGCGAGCCCAGCGAGCGCAGCCAGGCCGCCTCGATTTCGTCGCCGACACCCGCCTCGCGAAAATACCCGTCCGGGTCTGCTTCGCCCAGCCAGAAACGCATGTTGCGCATCTCAAAATGTGCCAGCACGACCAGCGCCGCTAGACTGCTGCCTTGCGGCGCCTGGGCAAGCCGCGCCCGGGCGAAACGGAACATCGCATCGTCGCTGCCGCCCCACTTCGCCTTGAGGTTCTCAAGCATCGACACGTGGCCGCGAAAATGCCCCGGATCGACGGCGATCAACGCGCGGAAGCGATTCCAGTGTTCCTCGATTGGCAAACCCAGACCCCGCGCTGAAATCAGGCCCAGGCACATCAGGTCGACATGATCGGGCTCAGCGGCCAGGGCGGCTTCGAGCAGACGTTCCGCTTCTTCCAGCGCTTCGCTGAATCCGGCCCACTGTTCGTCCGACACGTCGCGGCCCCAGCGACTACCCCGTCGCTCCCAGGCCTGCCGGACCAGCCCGTAGATGAGCACGGCCCGCGACTGCGATTCGCGGTTAAAGCGATACCAGTTCCAGAGGCGTTCCATCCACTGGTCAATCGATTCGTCCTGATCGAGTTGGGTCAGCATGGCCTCGATGGTCGTGCGCTGACTGTCGCGATGCACGCGGCCGAAGGCAAAGCGCAGGTTGTCGAATTCCCCGTTGCGCAACATGCCGGCCAGGCGAACCGCTACCGGCGGAACGAACGGCTTCTGCAAACGGGTCTTCGGACGCAGGCCAACGTGCCCGGCAAGTTGCCAGGACAGCGTGACCAGCGGCGCCAGACGGGGATGAACCATGGCGGACGCGGAAATCAATCGGCTTTGTTGCGCATGAAATCGGCGGTGTTGAAGAAGTTGTTCAGCAGCACCTTGCGAATGTCTTCATCGATCCCGACGTCTTCCATGGCCAATACCATGCAGGCGACCCACTGATCGCGTTCCTTGGTGCCAATGGCGAACGGCATGTGGCGGGCGCGAAGCCGTGGGTGGCCAAAATTCTCGACGAACAGGTCCGGGCCGCCAAACCAGCCGGACAGGAACATGAACAGCTTCTTGCGGGAGCCGGACAAGTCTGCCGGGTGCATGGCACGCAATTCGGCAAAGTGCGGAAGGGTGTCCATCAACTCGTAAAACCGCGCGGTGAGCTTGTCTACAGTAGCTTCGCCGCCAATTTTTTCGTATGTCGAAGACGTTTGAACCTGTTCAGTCATGAATGCACTCTTGGTAAAACGTTATGAAGCCGGCAAGTTTAATGGAGACAGGGAGGATTGCCGAGCCTTCAGCGCAGTTTCATGCCGCCTGGGCCGGCGTCTCGGCATGCAGGATGCCGCCTCGCCCCTGCTCGGCCTTGCTTCGGTACATGGCCTTGTCGACCGAGGCGATGACCGATTCCAGATCACGGCCGTGATCGGGATAGTTGCCGACACCGATCGACACGTTGAAGTCGATCTTGTTTTGCTTTGCCCAGTCGTTGATCTGCTGCCGTACCCGCTGGGCGACAATTTCCCCGCCGACCCTGGAGGTGCGGGGCAGGACGAGCAAAAACTCGTCTCCGCCATAGCGGGCAACCAGATCGATGTCGCGGACGCTGTCCAGGATGCGCTCGGCCACGGCCATCAACACCCGGTCGCCAACGTGATGGCCATGGGTGTCATTGACGTTCTTGAAACCGTCCAGGTCGGCAAAGAGCACGACAATTTCGCCACCATGCTCGCCTGGCGACTGAAAGAGCTGCGATGCCCGCTCGTGCAAGGCCCGTCGATTGAGCATGCCGGTCAGGGCATCGACATTCCTCTCGTGCGACAGCTTCTGCCGCGCCCGCTCGATGCGTGCCGTCAGCGAGTACGAATAGAGGACGACGATGGCAAAAAAGACGAGGAAAAAGATGGCGCTGACTGAGAATATGGCGAGGTAATCGGGCAGGCGCAGCCAGACGATCAGGATCGCCGCACCAAGGCTGCCGATAACGGCCTCGCCGAACAGCCGTAGCCCGTAGCGCATGCCGTTGCCCAGAATGACCATGAGGAAGACCAGGAATCCCGGGGAGCTCAATGTCGAGTCGGCCAGCGCAGCGAACGAAGCCGCCGCGATATCGACCCACATGGTCAGTCGCTGGCGCCACGGCGCATGCGGCACGCGGGTGGCGTGCCACATGAAAAACAGGATTTCCATGCCATAGATCGTCATCACCACGTTGACGATCGGCAGGCTGGCCCAGGCGCGTACCTGGGCATCCCCGCCAAAATTGAAATACATCAGCGCCAGGGCGCAGAACAGGAGGCGTGTCCAGTACTGGGTGCGCTGATCCTCCCACGACAGGCGATGCGGCGTACCGTCGAACAGGGAAAGATCGAGTTGATGGCCGAAGACCGGCCGCCGGTCGGTTACCCGTCGTCCGTGCCCTGTCCCCCGCTCATGTTCTCTTCTTCTGTACATCCCAGCTCCAGCCCCCAAAGGCAAAGGTCGCACCCCGGCCAGCATCGACGCCCAAGCAACCAGCACGACAGGCCGGGGGTCATCGAAGCGACGGGAAATACGACACCTTATTAAAGTATCGTCACTTCCCCGTGCCCCGTCAAACCGGCATGAGCGCTTATTTTGACCGCGGACGGGATTGCCTTGGCATACCCGCGCGTGTTGGGGGAGCGGTGCGCCGCGTATTCCGGCTGGGTGCAACCGGAGCCCCTCCCGTTCCGGCGGGCTGCCAGGCGGGGATGAGTTGTTTCTTGCCGTTGCCGATGAGGTCGGCGCGGCCCATTTCCTTGAGCGCCTCGCGCAGCAGCGGCCAGTTGGCCGGGTCGTGGTAGCGCAGGAATGCCTTGTGCAGCTTGCGCTGGCGGCCATTGCGCACGGTCCCGACATGCTCGCTGCTGCGCGTGACCTTGCGCAGCGGGTTGCGTTCGCTGTGGTACATCGTGGTGGCCATCGCCATCGGCGTCGGAATGAAGGTCTGCACCTGGTCGAGGCGGAAATTGTTTTTCTTGAGCCAGAGGGCAAGGTTGAGCATGTCCTCGTCTTCGGTGCCCGGATGCGCGGCGATGAAATACGGGATCAGGTACTGCTCCTTGCCGGCCTCGCGGGAGAAGCGGTCGAAGAGTTGCTTGAAGCGGTCGTAGGAGCCGATGCCCGGCTTCATCATCTTGGACAGCGGCCGTTCCTCGGTGTGTTCCGGGGCGATCTTCAGGTAGCCGCCAACGTGGTGGGTGACCAGCTCCTTTATGTATTCCGGTGAGCGCACGGCGAGGTCGTAACGCAGGCCGGAGCCGATGAAGACCTTCTTGACGCCCTTGATCGTGCGCGCCTTGCGGTACAGCGAAATGAGCTTGCTGTGATCGGTGTTCATGTTCTCGCAGATGTCCGGATAGACGCAGGACAGTCGGCGGCAGGCGGACTCGATCTTCTCGTCCTTGCACTTGAGGTGGAACATGTTGGCGGTCGGACCGCCGAGGTCGGACACGATGCCGGTGAAACCCGGCGTCTTGTCGCGCATTTCCTCGATTTCGCGGATCACCGAGTCTTCGGAACGGCTCTGGATGATGCGCCCTTCGTGCTCGGTGATCGAACAGAAGGTACAGCCGCCAAAGCAGCCGCGCATGATGTTGACCGAGAAACGGATCATTTCCCAGGCCGGAATCTTGGCGTCGCCGTAGGCCGGATGCGGACGCCGGGCGTAGGGCAATTCGTAGACGGCGTCGAGTTCTTCGGTGGTCAGCGGAATCGGCGGAGGATTGAGCCAGACGTCGCGCTCGCCATGACCCTGCACCAGCGCCCGGGCATTGCCGGGGTTCGATTCAAGGTGGAAGGTGCGCGAGGCATGCGCGTAGAGCACCGGGTCGTCCTTGACCTGCTCGTAGGACGGCAGGCGAACGACGGTATGGGCTCGCCTGTCCTGGCGCGCCGCCAGGCGTTCGGCCCGTGAAACGATGCGGATCGGCTGCGTGCCGCCCTCTTCAACGGTCAACCGGGAATTTTGCTCATTTTTGAAATCCCCTTCCATGGCGTAGGGATCGGCGTGTTTGACCAGCGGCCCCGGTGTATCGACCGAAGTCGAGTCCATGGCCTCCCATTCGCCGGAAGGCAGCCAGCCGCGCGGCACCATGAAGGCCGTACCGCGCAGGTCGCGGATGTCGCTGATCTTCTCGCCCCTGGCCAGGCGGTGGGCCAGTTCGACGATCGCCCGCTCGGCATTGCCGAAGACCAGCAGGTCGGCCTTGGAATCGGGCAGCACGGAACGCCGCACCTTGTCCGACCAGTAATCGTAATGGGCGATGCGGCGCAGGCTGGCCTCGATCGAGCCGATCACGACGTTGCAGCCCTGGAAGGCCTCGCGACAACGCTGGGCATAGACCGTCACGGCATGATCCGGCCGCTTGTTCGGTTCACCGTTGGGTGTATAGGCATCGTCGGAGCGGATCTTGCGGTCGGCCGTGTAGCGATTGACCATCGAGTCCATGTTGCCGGCTGTGACGCCGAAAAAGAGATTCGGCTTGCCCAGTTTCCGGAAATCGGTGGCCGAATTCCAGTCCGGCTGGCAGATGATGCCGACGCGGAAGCCCTGCGCCTCGAGCAGTCGCCCGACCAGCGCCATGCCGAAACTCGGATGGTCGATGTAGGCGTCGCCGGTGACAAGAATGATGTCGCACGAATCCCAGCCCAGCGTGTCCATCTCGGCGCGGGACATGGGCAGGAAAGGTGCCGGGCCGAAACGATGGGCCCAGAATTTGCGATAACCGAAGAGCGGGCGTACGTTTTGCTGATTTGATTCCATGCAATATTTTACCTGAGTGCGTCCGGGGCCATGGCATACTGACTTTTTGTCCCACATCCCTTCCCTGCACGATGATGAATCTTCCCACCCGCGAACAGGCCGGTGTACTGATTGTTTCCGTCAGTGGCCGCATAGACCACACCGCCAGCGAAGAGTTCACAAATAGCCTCGAACCCCTGCTCGATCGCTGCGTTCAGGGCGAACCACCGGTCCTGCTCGATTTCGCCGGTGTCGACTACATCAGCAGTGCCGGACTGCGCGTGCTCATGATGGCTTCGCGCCGCGCCAAGGCCCAGCAGGGCATCTTCGCCATCGCCGCGCTCCAGCCGCTCGTCCAGGAAGTCTTCGCCATCAGTCGCTTCAACCTGATCGTTCCCTGTTACGTCAGCGTCGATACTGCCTGCAAGGTGCTCGGCGCATGAAGCAAGTCGTTTTCTGGGGAACCCGCGGTTCGCTGCCGGTTTCCCTGACCCACCGCGACATCCGGGAAAAAATCATCGCCGCCCTGACCGCAGCCAACGGCAAGAGCTTCAAGACCCGCCTGGCCCTCGAGGACTTCGTCGACAAGCTGCCCTTCACCGTCGCCGGCACCTTTGGCGGCAATTCCTCGTGCGTCGAGATCGTTGCCGATCGCGACAGTCATTTCATCTGCGACATGGGCAGCGGCGCCCGGCCCCTGGGGCAAGCCAAGATCGCCCGTTTCGGCATCCCCCATCCGCAGACCTACCAAATCTTCATCTCCCACCTGCACTGGGACCACCTCATGGGCTTTCCGTATTTCGCGCCCATGTACATCCCCGGCAACCGGATCGTCATCCACGGCTGCCACGCGGACCTCGAACGCGCCGTCCGCCTGCAGATGCAATCGCCCTGCTTCCCGGTCGATTATGCGCAGGCCGGTGCCAAGATCGAATTCGACATCATGACGCCGGACGAAGCCCACTACATTTCCGGCATCAACGTCACGCCCAAACGCCAAATGCATGCCGGCGATTCCTACGGTTACCGTTTCGAAAGCGTCGATCGGACGGTCGTCTATTCCACCGATTCCGAACACAGGCTCGACGACCCGGCCGAACACGACGCCATCAGCCATTTCTTCCGCAAGGCCGACCTGGTGATCTTCGATGCGATGTATTCGCTGGCCGAGGCCGTCTCGGTCAAGGCCGACTGGGGGCATTCGAGCAATATCGTGGCCGTCGAGCTTTGCCAGGCGGCGGCAGCCAAACGGCTGGCGCTGTTCCATCACGAGCCGGTCCATGACGACCAGCAACTGGCCCGTATGGTCGCGGAAACCCGGCGGCTTGAGCAGATCACCCGGGGCAGCCGGGCACCGCTCGAGATCCTTTCCGCCTACGACGGCCTGACCATCGACCTGTGAAACGCCTGGCCGGTCTGCTCTCCGCGGCCATCCGTGCCGGACGCGGCCGGGTGCTGCCCCTGATCCTCCTGCTCGCCGCCCTGATGCTCCTGCATGGCATCGAGCGTACCCCGCTGCTCAGCGTCCGCGAGACGCTGTTCGACCAATACCAGCGACACATGCCGCGCGCCCGCGACAGCGAACCGGTCATCGTCGTCGGCATCGACAGCCAGAGCCTCGTCGCGCACGGGCAATGGCCCTGGCCGCGCGACCTCCTGGCCCGACTGATCACCCGGATTCAGGCGGGAAACCCGCTCGCGCTGGGCATCGACATCGTCTTTGCCGAGGCCGACCGCTACAGCCCCGAGCTTCTTTCCTCGCGCCTGCCGAATCTGTCGCCCGACACCGTCGCATCGCTGCCTGACCCCGACCGCCTGCTGGCCCGCACGCTTGCCGCCCAGCCAACCGCCCTCGCGGTCATCGGCCTGAGCAAGGCCTTGCCGGGTTCGGTACAGCCGGCGCGTCCGCTGCCCGCTTTTCAGGGCAGCCAGGGGCTGGAAAACCGCCTCCCGCAATATGTCGGCGCCCTGGCCAGCCGGCCCTTGCTCGAAAAGGCCGCCGCCGGCGAGGGACTGATCAATGGCAGCCCGGGGCTGACGCAGGCCGAACCCGAGCGCGGCGTCCTGCGCAGCGTGCCCACGCTGGCCTACATCAACCAGTTGCCCTTCCTTTCGCTTCCCCTCGAAATGGTTCGCCTGGCGCTCGGCGATGGCGCCGTGGCCGTCGACAGCGACGCCCACGGCATGACCGGCATCCGGATTGGCGACTATCGCCTGCCCACCGGGCCGAACGGCGCCCTGCTCCTGCATTTCGGCCAGGCCAGCTCGAACTATTACCTTTCCGCGGCCGACGTGCTGGCCGGCGTGCATCCGCCCGAGATGTTCAAGGGCCGATTCGTCATCGTCGGCTTCAACAGCACGGGCCTGCAGGACCGCATCGTCACGCCGCTCGGTGACAGCCTGCCGGGCATCGACATCCACGCCCAGGTCATCGAAAGCCTGCTCGGCGGCAATGCGCTACGGCGGCCGGCATGGATGCCACTGCTGGAAATGGCGGCGCTGCTGCTGGCCGGCCTCCTGCTCATCGCCACGATCCCGGCGCTGCCGCCGCGCTACGCGCTGGCTACCTTCGTGGTCCTGGGCCTGCAACTGGTTTCCACCGGCTACCTGGCCTTCGCCAAGGGCCTCTGGCTGTACGACGGACTGACGCCGGTTTTGCTGCTGACGCCGGTCTTCATCCTGCTCCTTGCCAACACCCTGATCGCCGCCGACCGCCAGCGCCGAATGGCCGAACTCGCGCTGCAAAACAGCCGGGAAGAACAGGCCAGGGCCCAGGGCGAACTCAACGCCGCCCGCCGCATCCAGATGGGGCTGCTGCCCGAGCCGGCCCGACGTTTTACCGGCGAAACGCGTTTTTCCGTCGCTGCCCTCCTCGAGCCCGCCCAAACCGTTGGCGGCGACTACTATGACTGCTTCCTGCTCGACGGGCAGCGCCTCTGCCTGGCCATCGGCGACGTGGCCGGCAAAGGCGTACCGGCCAGTCTGTTCATGGCCATGTCGATCACGCTGACCGGCATGCTGGCGCGGCGCCAGCCCGACCTGGCCAATGCCGTCCGCGAACTGGAACAGGAACTCAGTCGGCAGAATGCCGAGTCGCTGTTCGTCACGGCCTTCATCACTGTACTCGACCTGGCATCGGGGCGACTGGAATACGTCTGCGCCGGCCACGATGCGCCCCTCCTCCTGCGTGACGGCCAAGTGTCGCGCCTCGACACCGATGCGATCGGCGGCCCGCCCCTCTGTGCAGCGGGCGACTTTCCCTACGAAACGGGCAACATGCAATTGCTTCCGGGCGACCGCCTGTGCCTGTTCACCGATGGCGTAACGGAAGCCAGCAACGGCCGCGAGCTTTTTGGCATTTCGCGGCTGCAGGCGACGCTCCAGGCTTCCATCAAGGCCGCGCCACAACAGGCCGTTGCGGCGCTACGCGACGCGGTTCGCGCTTTCGAAGCCGGCCAGGCGCCGGCTGACGACCTGACCGTGCTGCTTTTCGAGTGGCACGGCGAAAAAATCAGCGAACGCTGATTTCAACGCGCCGGTTCTTCGGTTCATCGACCTCGTCGGCGGTCGGCACCAGGGGATCGCGCTCGCCGCGCCCGACTGCTTCCAGCTTGTTGGCAGGAACGCCGGATTCAACCAGCAGATCACGCACGCTTTCGGCCCGCTGCAATGACAATCGGTCGTTCGTCTCGACGCTGCCGACGCGGTCCGTATGGCCGATGACGCGGACTTCGGAGGCCGGTCGCTCGGCGATTTCCTTGCGGATTGTCGCCAGGGCGGCCTGCGATTCGGGGGTCAGCACATTGCCGCCCACCTCGAAATACAGGACATAGCTCGTCGGCCGTGGCGGCAGTGCGGCCAGTGTCGTGCCGAAGCGTTCATTGACCTCGTCGGCCGATGACCGATAAGCCGTATTCGTGCCCAGGCGCCGCGTGACGCCGGCATAGGGCTGGTCGAGCACCGTTTCGCCCGCCGCATCGCGGACGACCACCGCGCTTTGCCGGCCATCCGCCGACGGCAGCAACACGATGCGCTCGCTGGCGCACCCCGCCAGCAGGAGCGTGCCGATCACGAGGGAGAGCGTCACCTTATTCATCGCCATCTCCATCGACTTCGATGACGAATTCGGTGCCGCGCACGCCGAGCACCGAGGTGGGCGTATGGAAATCGACCGATGCCGGCGTTCGTTTGGCAATCTTGCCGCTGGCCACGGACAGCGTACCTTTGCGGATACGGATCGACATGGCGCCGTCCTGCGTGGTGTTGTCGAAAGCGAACTTCTCGATGACGATCAGCGAATGGGGGCCTGCCGAGAGCAAAGTGTTGTCGCGCAGGGTAATGCCGACCGAGGCATCCTGACCGGTGCGCACCCGGTCCGCCACCTCGACCTCGCTACCGACGCCGGCCGGCAGCTTCTTCCCGGCACGTTCGATGCTGACCGCGCCCTTGGCGACCTTTATCATGCCCGCCACTTCGCCAGCCAGGCCGGGCGATGCCCAAATCAGCGCCAGCAGCGCACAAAGCGCGCCCCAATGTGCTTTAATCATGAAGAAAACCAATGTAAAACGATGACCGCATATTCTACGGAGATTTCCGTCTGCGCGCGCTTTTCCGAGCTTCCCGGGCTGCTTTCCAGCATCGCGGACCAGGCGGCCGGCCTCGGCATCCCGGCCGAGGATTCGCTGCGTCTGCAACTGGTGGTCGAGGAGCTCTTCACCAACACCATCGCCCACGGTCATCGGGGCGACAGCGAGCATCCTGTTTTTCTCACGCTTGGGCGCGATAAAAACACCTCGCACCTGCGCTACGCGGACGACGCGCCGCCGTTCGATCTTTTCGTTTTTGGGCAAAAAACGGCGTTGACCGTCAAAGTCGGCGGTTTGGGCATCAACCTGATCCGCGGACTATGCACGCGATGCGAGCATCGTCGCATTGACGGCCGTAACGTCACCGAAATCGAACTTTAGGCGCCGTTGCGCAAAGCCAGCAGGGGCGGCGCCGAAACGAGCTGGCGGATGGCCAGCCAGCCGATCAGCACGGCCAGCAATCCGCCGCCCAGCGTGGCCAGGACCGGTAACCAGAGGCTGAAGGTCAGTTCCAGCTGAAAAACCTGGAGCCCGACGATGCGGCCGAGGAGCATGGCGCCGACGGCCGCCATCAGCCCGGCCAGACTGCCGATCACGCCGAGCTCGACGAGCATGGCGAGGCGCAGTTGTCCGCGGTGGGCCCCCAGGGCGCGCATGACCGACAGCTCGTAACGTCGCTCGTCAAAACTGGTCAGCAGCGCGGCGTACAACACGATGCCGCCGGCCAGCAGGGCAAAGACGAATACGAACTGCACTGCCCCGGCGACCTGGGCGATCACCGCCTGCAACTGGCGCAGGATGGCGCCGACATCGATCATCGTCAGGCCGGGAAAACGCTTGACCAGGCCGGATGCGGCGTCGGCCTTGTCGGCCGGCAGGTGGAAACTGGTGATGTAGCTGGCCGGGGCGTCCTCGATGACGCCGGGTGGCGTCAGCACGAAGAAATTGACGCGCATCGAATCCCAGGACAGCTTGCGCAGGCTGCTCGTCGTCACCCGCTTCTCGACGCCGGCGACCATGAAGACCAGTTCGTCGCCCAACTGGATACCCAGGGTCTTGGCCAGGCCTTCCTCGACCGAGGCCAGGCCCTGTCCCGCCGCCTCGGGCGGAAACCAGCGCCCGGCGCTGATCTGGTTGCCGGCCGGCAGATCGCTGCGCCACGACAGGTTGAATTCGCGTTCGATCAGGCGCTGCGCCCGGTCGTCGTTCGGGAAACTGGCCGGACTGACCTCCTTGCCGCCAATGCGGATGAGCCGGGCGCGCACCATGGGCAGCAGGTCGGCCTCAATGCCGCTGGCCCGCAGCGTCTCGGCCACCGCCGCACGCTGATCGGGCTGGATATTGATCACGAATCGATTCGGCGCGTCGGCAGGAACGGATTTCTGCCAGGCATCGAGCAATTCGGCGCGAATCACCGTCAGCAGGAGCATTGCCATCAGCCCAATGGCCAGTGCGACAATCTGCACGGCGCTGGATGAAGCATGACGCGTCAGGCTGGCCAGCCCCTGCCGCCAGCCAAACCCGGCGCCGCCACGCAGGCGGGCGATGGCCGCGATGACCAGACGCGCGATGACCCAGAAACCGCCGAGGGCAAGGGCAAAACCGCCAACTGCCCAGGCCCCGAGGCGAACATTCCCGGCGATCCAGACGATCAGGACAGCGAGCAAGGCGAAGCCCAGGGCATAACCGCCAAGCGAGAGCGGCCGCGTTGAGCCCAGCTCGCGGCGCAAAACCCGCAGGGTCGGCACCCGCGCCAGCTGGATGAGCGGCGGGAAGGCGAAGCCGAACAACAACACGCCGGCCACCCCCACCCCGCCGAGCAGCGGCAGCCATCCCGGCGCCGGCAATTCGAGCTGGAGCAAGGCCGACAGCCAGTAAACCAGCGCAAAATGGGCGGCATACCCCACAACACCGCCCACCACGGCGGCCATCGTCGCCAGCCACAGAAACAGCCAGCCATGCAGGCGCAGCAGGCCGCCCTGGGTCATGCCCAGGCAGCGCATGACGGCGCAGGCATCGAGGTGGCGCTGCATGTAGCGACGCGACGCCATGGCACTGGCCACGGCGGCCAGGACCACCGTCAACACCGTCGACAAGCCGAGAAAACGCTCGGCCTTGTCGAGGGCGCCCCGGATTTCCGGCCGGGCATTGCGCGTGTCCTCGATGCGTTCGCCGCGTTCAAGGCGCTTCAGCAACCACGACTGGAAACCCGCCACGGCCTTCGCATCGCCGGCCACCAGCAGGCTGTAGCGGACGCGTGCGCCGGGCTGGATCAGCCCGGTGGCCGGGATATCCTCGGCATGCATCATGAGACGTGGCGCCAGGCTGAAGAAATTGACGCCACGGTCCGGCTCGCGGGTCAGGATGGCCGCCACCGTGAGCGTGCTGGCGCCGACCGTCACCTTGCCGCCGACCTCGACCTGCAATGCGGCCGACAAGCGTTCGTCGAGCCAGACGCTTCCCGGCTTCGGCCCGCCGGCCACGGGCGAACCGGTTTCCCCGGCCCGCAGGCTGGTCTCGACGCGACCGCGCAATGGGTAGCCCGCGCTGACCGCCTTGATGTCGGCCAGTTGGGCCACCTCGGGCCCGATGACCATGCTCGGAAAAACCAGCGTTTCGGCCTGGCTGAGGCCGCGCTGACCGGCCTCGGCGGCATACGCCGACGGCAGATCGTGATCACCGATGAGGATGAGATCGCCGCCCATCATCTGCTGCGCTTCGCGCTCAAGAGCCAGACGCACGCGGTCGGCAAAAAAGCCGACCGCCGTCACGGCAGCAACGGCAATGGCAAGCGCCGCAAAAAGCAGCCGCAACTCGCCGGAACGCAGCTCCCGGCCAAGGATGCGCCAGGCGTGGGCGGCAGTCATGAAGGCTCGGACCAGCGGGCGCGGAACTCGGACGGCAACACCGCCCTGCCATGCAGGTAACCCTGCAGCATTTCGCAGCCTAGATTGGCCAGGAAATCAGCCTGCTCAACCGTTTCGACCCCTTCGGCGACCACCTCGAATTCGAGGCTGCGGGCGAGCTCCATGATGGTCCGGATGATGGCCTCGTCGCCTGAATTGCGGCCAATGCCGTCGACAAAGGAGCGGTCGATCTTGAGTTGATGGACCGGCAGCAACTTGAGGTAGCTCAGCGATGAATAGCCGGTACCGAAATCGTCGAGAGCCAGGCGGATACCGAGATCGCGCAGGCGTTCCAGCAGTTCGGTGGCGTTGCCGAAGGCCATGACCACGGATTCGGTCAGCTCGAGCTTGAGGCGCTCGGGTTCCATGCCGGTTTCGTCGAGGATGTCACTCAGGATGTCGATAAATTCGGGGCGTTCCAGCTGTTTGACGGAGAGATTGACCGATACCTGGGGCAGTTCGAAGCCACTGGCCTGCCATTGCATGACCTGACGGCAGGTTTCGCGCAACACCCAGTTGCCGAGGCCGACGATGAGGCCGGAATCCTCGGCCAGCGGAATGAAGCGGGTCGGCATGACCAGGCCGAGTTCCGGACTGTTCCAGCGCACCAGCGCTTCGGCGCCGAGCAGTTGTCCGGTCTGGGTATCGACCTGCGGTTGCAGGTAGACGGCAAGCTCGTGGTTGTCGAGCGCCCGGCGCAGCAGGTTTTCCATGCGGATGCGTTCCTGCGCGTCGCGGGTCATTTCCGGCGTATAGAAATGGTAGTTGCCGCGTCCATGGGCCTTGGCGCGATACATGGCCGTATCGGCGTTGCGCATGAGGTCCATGACCGTCTCGCCTTCGCCGGAGGTCAGGCTGATGCCGACCGAGGCGCTGAGGAAAAGCTCGTGGTCGCCCAGGCGGAAGGGGTAGTCGAAGGCGCCGATGATTTCCTGGGCGAGCACCTCGACGTCCTTTTCGCTGCGCACGCCCTCCATCAGGCAAATGAATTCGTCGCCGCCCAGCCGGGCCAGCATGTCGATGAGCCGGACATGTTCGGCGAGGCGCGCGGCGACGGAGACCAGCAGTTCGTCACCGACGCCGTGACCGAGGGAATCGTTGACCTGCTTGAACTGGTCGAGATCGATGAAGAGCACGGCCAGGCGCTCGCCCTGCCGGGCGTTTTCGCGCAGGCTTTCCTCCAGCCGTTCGATGAAACTGCGGCGATTCGACAGCCCGGTCAGCGGGTCGTGGTAGGCCAGGTAATTGAGCTTGCTCTGGGCCTGACGGCGTTCGACGATTTCGCCCTCGAGCTGGGTATTGGTCCGCCGCAGTTCCTCGGTGCGCGCCGCCACCTGGATTTCCAGCGTATCGCGGGCGGCCGCGATGCGTCCTTCCTGATCTTCCAGAATGCCCTGGGCGCGCCGGACGACGATGAACTGCATCATGTAGAGCGCGGAGAAGACCAGGGCGACCCCTCCGGTCACCAGCCACATGTTGCGCTGGAGCTGATCGACGAACGGCGTGACGTCCTGGTAGAGCTCCAGCACCCCTTCTACCGAGTGGTCCTTGCCGCGCACGGGAATGTAGCTCGAAAGGACATCGAGCCTGGCCAGCGTACCTTCAAACTTGTCGGCCTTGTCGCGGTAGGTCAGTTCGCTGGCAATTGTCCCGGTCATGGCCGAACGGAAACCGGGGTTGTCGAGGCGACTTTCGCCGATCTGTGCGCTGTCCGTCGAAAAAACCGTGTTGCCGAGGCGGTTGTAGATCTTGACGCGGACGACGGCAGTATCCCGCATCAATTCGAGCACCCGGCCCTGCAGCAGGCGCGCCTCGTCGGATTCGCGCAGGAAGGCCACATCCCGCCCGACCGAACTGCCCATCAGTTCATCGAGCTGGCTGCGCAGGGAGTTCTGGAAAACCTGGGCCATGGCCAGATTCCGGCCTTCGGCCAGATCCTGCATCTGCTGCAGCGAGAGCTTCTGGTAAAGCGGCCCGAGTACGCCGGCAGCCAGCACTATCAGAATGAAACTGACGGTGGAGAAATATCGCGAAAGATTGAACATGGCTGCCGAAGAGGTTATCCCGCCAGCTTATTCCAACTCGCGTATCCGCGCTACCGCCTCCTCGACGCGCTTGACGGCGATGACCTGCATGCCCGGGATGGCCTGCTTGGGCCGGTTCGCTTCCGGGATCAGCGCGCGGGTAAAACCGAGCTTGGCTGCCTCTTTGAGGCGCTCCTGGCCGCGCGGTGCGGGACGGATTTCCCCGGCCAGACCAATCTCACCAAACACAATAAGTTTAGACGGTAACGGCTTGTTTTTAAGAGATGAAGTGATCGACAACAGGACCGCCAGGTCGGCTGCCGGCTCGGTGATCTTGACCCCACCGACAGCATTGACGAAGACATCCTGATCGAAGCAAACAACCCCGGCGTGGCGGTGCAGCACGGCGAGCAACATGGCCAGGCGCTGCGGATCAAGGCCGACCGTCAGCCGGCGCGGGTTGCCGTGCGCGGTATCGACCAGCGCCTGGATTTCGACGAGCAGCGGCCGCGTCCCTTCCTGCGTCACCATCACGCAGGAACCCGGCACATCCTGGCCGTGCTGCGAGAGGAAGAGCGCCGACGGGTTGCTGACGCCCTTCAACCCGGTTTCGGTCATGGCGAAGACGCCTAGCTCGTTGACGGCGCCGAAGCGGTTCTTGACGGCGCGCACGAGACGGAAGCTCGAATGCGTGTCGCCTTCGAAATAGAGCACGGTGTCGACGATGTGTTCGAGCACACGCGGGCCAGCGAGGGCGCCCTCCTTCGTCACGTGGCCGACGAGGATGACCGTGATGCCGGCCTGCTTGGCCAGTCGGGTCAGTTGCGCCGCGCATTCGCGGACCTGGGCGACCGAACCCGGCGCGCTGGACAGTTGATCGGACCACAGGGTCTGGATCGAGTCGATGACTGCAACGACCGGCTTTTCGGCCTGCAGCGTGGCGAGGATGCGTTCGAGGTTGATCTCGGCCATGAGCTGCAGGCGCCGGGTGTCGAGTCCGAGGCGGCGGGCGCGCAGGGCGACCTGTTCGCCGGACTCTTCGCCGCTGACGTAGAGCACACGGTTGTCGAGCGACAAATGGGCCAGCGCCTGCAGAAGCAGCGTGCTCTTGCCGATGCCGGGGTCGCCGCCGATGAGCACGACGGCGCCATTGACCAGCCCGCCACCGAGCGCCCGGTCGAACTCGCCGATGCCGGTGGCGATGCGCTCGACCTCGCGCGCCTCGATTTCCGAGAGATTCTGCAATTTGGCCGTGGGCGCCAGCGATTCGAAGCGGCTGTTAGTCGGCGCCTTTTCAGCGACGGTTTCGACCAGCGTGTTCCATTCGTTGCAGCCCGGGCACTGGCCCTGCCACTTGGGGCTCGTCGCGCCGCACTCCGTGCAGCTGTAGATGGTTTTGATTTTGGCCATTATTTCCGGTTGACCGTCAAAGTCTCGTCCAGGCTGACCGGGACGCGCTGCGCCAGGGCGCAGAACAGTTCGTAGGCGATGGTACCGGCGGCCGTGGCGACTTCATCGGCCGGCACGGTGCCGGCGATGCCCTGGCCCCACAGCGTGACCGGCGCGCCGATGCCGGCGTCGGGAATGTCGGTCAGGTCGCAGGCCAGCATGTCCATCGACACCCGGCCGACGGTTTTCGTCCGCCGGCCCATGACGGCAATCGGCGTGCCACTCGGTGCGTGGCGCGGGTAACCGTCGGCGTAGCCGCAGGCGACGACGCCGATGCGCATCGGTTTGTCGGCCGTGAAGGTGCCGCCATAGCCGACGCGGTCGCCGGGAGCGAGATCCTGGACGCCGATGATGGCGCTTTCGAGCGTCATGACCGGCTGCAGGCCGAGCGTTTCGGCGCTGATTTCGGCGAACGGGCTGGCGCCGTAGAGCATGATGCCCGGCCGCACCCAGTCGCCGTGCGTCTGCGGGTGATGCAGGATGGCGGCCGAATTGGCCAGGCAAACGGGCGCCGCCCAGCCTTCGGTCATCCGGCGGAACTGTTCGAGCTGCTCCGCCACGCCGCGCGGGCCATCGGCCTCGGCAAAATGGGTCATCAGCGTCAGATCGATGCCGGTCTGTTGAGCCAGCGTCGTGCGGGCTTCCGCCAGCTTGGCCGGCGTAAAACCGAGCCGGTTCATGCCCGTGTTGAGCTTGAGATAGAGCGACAGCGGCTTGTCGGCCGGCCGGTTGCCCAGCACGAGGTCGAGTTGCTCAGGGCAATGAACGACCGTCGTGATCGCATGGTCGGCGATGGCGCGCACGTCACGGGCGCTGAACACGCCTTCGAGCATGAGGATGGGCTGGGTGACGCCGGCTTCGCGCAAGGCGACGGCGTTTTCGCATTCGAGCAGGGCAAAGCCGTCGGCTTCGCCGCGCAGGGCTTCGACGGCGCGCCATTGGCCGTGGCCGTAGGCATTGGCCTTGACGACGGCCCAGGCCTTGGCTTGCGGCGCGTGGCGCTTGGCCTGCCGGTAATTGTGGAGGATCGCCGCCGGCGCAATGCGCGCCCGGATGGGACGCGAGGTTTTCATGAAGCCATTTCTTTCAGTTTCTTGCGGGTAAATTCGATGAAGGTGGCGGTAAGCCGGGACTGGAAGCGATCCTGCTGATAGACCAGATAAAGGCTGCGCTTGAGCGGCGGCTTGAGCGGGATGGCAACGAGCTCGCCGAGCTGCGCCTCCTTTTCGACCACGGCCCGCGACACGATGGCAAAGCCCAGCCCGGTGGAGACGACGCCTTTTAGGGCTTCGGGACTGCCCAGTTCCATCTGCATCTTGAGGTTTTCCGGCGGCACCTTGTGCTCGCGGAAATAGGCATCGGTGATCTCCCGCGTGCCCGAACCGGGTTCGCGGGAAATGAATTCATAGTCGACGAGATTTCTCGGCGCCACGGATTTTTGCCCGGCCAGCGGGTAATCCGGCGCGCAGATGACGAGCAATTCGTCTTCGCAGCAGATCTGGCTGGTCAGGCCGGAAAGCTTGGCCGGCACCTCGATGAGCCCGACGTCGAGGGTGTGTTCGGCCACCTGGCTCTCGATGCTTTCCGAGTTGGCGACGATGAGCCGCGCCCGGACCTGCGGATAGGCCGCGTTGAATTCGCCGAGGACGCGCGGCAGCATGAACTCGGCGATGGTCGTGCTGGCGCCGACGAGCAGCGGGCCGCGCATCTCGCCGGTCATTTCGGACAGGCGGGTTTCCATTTCGTCGGACAGGGCGAGGATCTTTTCGGCAAAGGAGAGCACGAGCTCGCCGGCGGGCGTCAGCGAAATGCCGCCGTGCCGCCGATCGAACAGGCGCGTGCTGTACTGTTCTTCCAGTTGCCGGATCTGGAAGGTCACGGCCGGTTGCGTCATGAACAGGGCGTCAGCCGCGCGGGTAAAGCTCAGATGTTTTGCGACGGCATGAAAGACCTGCAAACGCCGGTCAGCCATGATTTCTCTCCTGTGGGTATGCGGCCGTTATTCAATCACATTCCGTCATGCTTCCGGCAGCAAGTTTCGATTTTGGGCAAATTTTCCGGTTGACCGTCAAAGCCGCGAGAAAAATCGGCGCCAACGCGAGAATCGCCTGTCATCAGGTTTTAACCAAGACGACCTAGGCTGAATTCTTTTCAGCGCGAGTTGAGCAACATGCACAACGGCCCAGATCGCGCAAGCCTTGCGCCGAATCCTGAGCGTGGTATAAACCTCGCCCAAAGTAATAAAAGAGACAAATATTCCGTGCCGTTCGGCTTCTACATCATCATGGCCGCGCAGTTTTTCTCCGCGCTGGCCGACAACGCCCTGCTGATTGCCGCCATCGCCGCGCTGCGCGAGATGCAGGCGCCGTCGGAATACGAACCGCTGCTCAAGACCTTCTTCACCGTCTCCTACGTGGTGCTCGCCGCCTTCGTGGGCGCCTTCGCCGACTCGATGCCCAAGGGCCGGGTCATGCTCATCAGCAATACCATCAAGATCGTCGGCTGCAGCATGATGTTCTTCGGCGCCCACCCGCTGCTTGCCTATGCCGTCGTCGGGCTCGGCGCCGCCGCCTACTCGCCTGCCAAGTACGGCATCCTGACCGAATACCTGCCGCATCGCCTGCTCGTCGTCGCCAACGGCTGGATCGAGGGCCTGACGGTCGGCGCCATCATCCTCGGCGTCGTCATCGGCGGCACGATCATCCGTCCGGAAATCGCCCACGGCCTGCTGTCCTTCGACTTCCCGGTCATCGAAACGGGCGTGGACACCATCGGCGAAATGGCCCTGTCCGTCGTGGCCGTGCTCTACATCCTGGCCGCCATCTTCAATCTCTATGTGCCCGACACCGGCGTCGACCACAAGGCGCTGAAGAAAAATCCGATCTACCTGATCCACGAATTCAACCACTGCCTCATGCTGCTCTGGCGCGACCGCCTCGGCCAGATTTCGCTGGCCGTGACGACGCTGTTCTGGGGCGCCGGCGCGACACTGCAGTTCATCGTGATCAAATGGTCCGAAACGGCCCTTGGCCTCGGTTTGTCGAAAGCCTCGATGCTCCAGGGCGTCGTTGCTGTCGGCGTTGCCGTAGGTGCCATCATGGCTGCGAAGTTCATCACCCTGCGCAAATCGGTCCGCGTCATTCCGCTCGGCATCGCCATGGGCCTCATCGTGCTAATCATGAATTTCGTTCACGAAATTTGGCTGGCCGTGCCGCTACTCATCCTGATCGGCGGGCTGTCCGGCTTCTTCGTCGTGCCGATGAATGCCCTGCTCCAGCACCGCGGCCACATCCTGATGGGCGCCGGCCACTCGATCGCCGTGCAGAACTTCAACGAAAACATCTCCATCCTGATCATGACCGGCCTGTACTACCTCATGGTCAAAATGGACATGTCGATCTACTGGGTCGTCACGCTGTTCGGGCTCTTCGTCAGCGGCCTGATGTACCTCATCCGCCAGCGCCATCTCGCCAACCAGGCCCAGCAGGACGACGTCCAGCACCTGGCCGACTCGGCACATCACTAGCGCTGCCAAAGCGGCCGGTTGAACGGCCTTCGACGGTCAACCGCGCCCCGAAGGAAGTCCCCTTGGGGGAGAAATTTTGCCCAAAATTGAAATTCGCCGTCGCCGGCGATAGCGCCTAGAACGGAAGTTCCGGCGTTGCCGCTTCACGCAGCAGGCGCCGCGCGAAGAGCAGGTCTTCCCAGGCCTTGGCCTTGTCCGGCAGGTTGCGCAGCAGGTAGGCCGGGTGATAGGTCACCACCACCGGAATGCCCGCATACTCGTAGCGCTTGCCGCGCAACGCCGCCAGCGACTTGTCGTCATGCAGCACGGCATGCACGGCCGCCTTGCCGAGCAGGACGATGATCTTCGGCTTGAGCAACGCGATCTGGCGTTCCAGATACGGCCAGCAGGCTGCCATTTCGGCGGCCTCCGGCGTCCGGTTGCCAGGCGGGCGACATTTCACCGCATTGGCGATATACACCCGGTCGCCGCGCGCGATGTCGAGCGAAGCCAGCATGGCGTCGAGCAGCTTGCCGGCCTGGCCGACAAAGGGCTCGCCCTTCACGTCCTCTTCCGCGCCCGGGCCTTCGCCGATGAACAGCCAGTCCGGATGAACATCGCCGACGCCCAGCACGGCCTGCTTGCGTTGCTGGCACAGCGGACAGGCCCGGCATTCGGCGACCTGTTTGGTCAGCGCCGGCCAATCCAGCGTATCGACCGGCGTCATCGGCCGCAGCTCGACCTCCGGCGCAACCGGGGCTGGCACCGGATCGGGGCGGGATGAGAAGGCCGGCGGCGGCTCCGCCGTCATGGGCCGGACATCCCGCCCGGCCGGTGCGGCCTCAGGCGCCTCGTCAGCCGGCGCAGTCGCTCCGTCGTCGCGCAACACCCAGATCGGGGTAATACCCATCTCCACCAGCATCTGCTCGCGACTCAGGCTCATGCCAATTCCTTGTCAAAAATCAGCGCATCCTCGCGCCCGATCACGGCCGGATAATAGCCCTTGCGCAAGCCGATCTGCTGAAAACCGAAATGGCGGTACAAATCGACCGCCTGATCGTTCGACGGCCGGACCTCGAGGAACAGTTTGCTCGCCCCGCCCAGGCGCGCACATTCCATGGCATGGCGCAGCATCCGCGCGCCGTAGCCCTGCCCCTGGTAACGTTTGGCAATGCCGATGGTGAGCAGATGCGCCTCGTCGATGACCAGCATCACGACCGAATAGCCGACCAGATCGCCACCGATGCGCAGGACCCAGACGCTATGGCCGGCGGACAGCGAATCGGCAAAATTGCCGCGCGACCACGGAAAGGTCTGCAGCGTCGATTCGAGCGCCGCCACCCCGTCGAGGTCGCGCTCGCTCATCGGAAAAAACTCGGCCGGCAGGTTCAAGGCGCTCACGCCCGGCCACCCTCGCTCAAGCGCTCGGCCACCGTCTTCGCCACCTTGTCGCGAACATACAGCGGCGCCGCCAGCGCAGCGTCGAGGCCCTCTCCCCGCAACGCGCGCGGCACGGCCAGGCGGGCCACGGTGGCCGCAGTGGGCACCGCCACCTCGGCATACACGCGCAGACCCGCCGCCGCCAGCCGTTCCGCCAGCGCCGGATAGGCGGCGACAGCATTGCCGCAGGCGACCAACGCACCCCCCTCCGGGAGCAGCACCTCAGCCGGCGCCGACACGCGAATCTCGCCGAGCAGCCGATAACCGTCGGCGCTGCGCTCGAAGCGCCCCGAATAGACCTCGCCCATGCGCGCATCGAGCAGTGCCAGCACCTGGTCGGCATCGGCCTGGGCGGCCAGCGCTTCCAGGCTGGTGACCGGAATCAACGGCAGATTGGCGGCCACCGCCAGCCCCTGCGCGGCACCGCAAGCGACCCGCAGGCCCGTAAATGCGCCGGGGCCGACGCCAAAGGCAATGGCGTCGAGCTGGCCGACCGGCAAACCGGCCTCGGCCAGGAGCTCGCGTACCAGCGGCAACAAGGTTTCGGAATGCGAGCGGCCGGCCGGACACAGGCGTTCGGTCACCACCCCGTCGCGCCACAGCGCGCAGGAACCGGATTCAGTCGATGTTTCGAGGGCAAGGATCTGCATGGGCCGGCATTTTACCGGACGGGCAGCCCAAGCGGGTCAGTCGCGACGCCAGCCCCGTTCGCCGCGTCCTTGGCGCGGACCGTCGCGAACACCTTCGCGCGGATTATCCCAGCCGCGTTGCTCATGCCGCTCGAACCCCGGCCGCTGGCCACGCTGTTCCTGCCAGGCGCGCTGTTCGCGCATGTCGTCGCGCAAACGCCGCCGGTCTTCAACCGGCAAGTCGCGCCAGCGCGGGGCAACGCCGTCTTCCCGGCGCAGCTCGCGCTCCTGCTGCCAGTGCTCGCGCATTTGCTGGCGCATCTGGCGCCGTTCGTCCGGCGGCAAGTCGCGCCAGTAACCCTGCGCCCAGACGCCACCAACCGGGCCAAGCAGGCTCAGCAGCAACAGGGAGAGGGCAAGACGACGTTTCATGGCGCAACATTGAGAGGAGGATTGCAGATGTGATCATTGTCCATCCGCGACGCCGGGGCGTATCGGTGAATGTGTAAGAATATGTTTCCCCGCATGCCGCTGACAATCCTTGTTACCATTCCAGCCGTTTCATTCACGGTCCCTGTGTATTCTTGCCAGCATGAGCGAACAACACCAACACATCCTCGTCGTCGATGACGACGCCCGCCTGCGTGACCTGCTGACCCGCTACCTTGGCGAACAGGGCTTCGAGGTCAAGGCTGCCTCTGACGGCCAGCAGATGGACAAGCTGCGCGCCCGCGAACATTATCACCTGATCGTCCTCGACCTCATGATGCCCGGCGAAGACGGCCTGACCATCTGCCGCCGCCTGCGCGGCCAGGGCGACCGCACGCCGATCATCATGCTAACCGCCAAGGGCGACGAGATCGACCGCATCGTCGGCCTCGAAATGGGCGCCGACGACTACCTGCCCAAGCCCTTCAATCCGCGCGAACTGCTTGCCCGCATCCACGCCGTCCTGCGCCGCCAGGGCAGCAAGCCGCCCGGCGCGCCGGAAGAGGAACAGGAAAAGATCACCTTCGGCAACGTCGAGGTCGACCTCGCCGCCCGCACCCTGATCCGCGGCAACGAGCTGCAATCGCTGACCACCGGCGAATTCGCCGTCCTCAAGGTCCTGCTCCAGAATCCCCGCCAGCCGCTCTCCCGCGACAAGCTCATGACCCTCGCGCGCGGCCGCGAACAAGGCCCCTTCGACCGTGCCATCGACGTTCAGGTCTCGCGCCTGCGCAAGCTCATCGAAGCCGATCCGGCCCAGCCGCGCTACCTGCAGACCGTCTGGGGCTTCGGTTACGTCTTCGTGCCGGACGGCGCCACCAAGGAGTAAGGCGAGGATGTTGATGCCGCGCACGCTGCTGGCGCGGACCTTCCTGCTGCTGGCCATGCTCGTGCTGTCGTCCACAGCGGGCTGGCTCAGCCTGTTCCGCCATATCGACGCCGAACCGCGGGCCCGCGAAACCGCCCAGCTGGCAGCCTCGGCCGTCAACCTGATCCGCGCCTCGCTGTTTGCCGCCGCGCCGGACAAGCGCCTGGGCCTGTTCACGGAATTCTCGACGCGCGAAGGCATCCGCCTCCTGCCAGCCGAACCGGAAGACCAGATCGAGGCCATGCCCGATTCGCGCTTTTTCCAGCTCCTGCAGCGGGAACTCACGGCGCGTCTGGGCGAGCACACCCGCATCGCCGCGAGCGTCGATGGCGTTCCCGGCTTCTGGGTCAGCTTCCGCCTCGACGACGCGGACGACGAGGAATACTGGCTGGTCCTGCCGCGCGAACGGGCGAGCCGCGACTTCGCGAGCCAGTGGCTGCTCTGGGGCCTGCTTGCCGTGACCCTCGCGCTGGCCGTCGCCTGGCTCATCGCCTCGCGCATCAGCCGTCCGCTCAAGGCCATGGCCAAGTCGGCCGAAACGGTCGGGCGCGGCCAGAAACCGGCCCCACTGCCCGAGGATGGCGCCGAAGAACTCAGCCGTCTGGCGCTGGCCTTCAACACCATGGCCGTCGATCTCGAACGCCATGAAAAGGATCGCTCCGAAGTCCTCGCCGGCATTTCGCACGACCTGCGCACCCCCCTCACCCGCCTGCGCCTGGAAGCGGAAATGAGCGTCGCCGACGGCGCGCGTCAGGCGGTCATCGCCGATATCGAGCAGATGGAAGCGGTCATTTCGCAATTCATGGATTACGCCCGCACCGAGTCCGGCGAGACGCCCGTGGTCACCGATCTGGCCGGCCTGCTTGCCAGCGTGGCCGAACGCCAGCGCCACCTGGGGCTGAGCCTGACGACAGCCATCGACGAGCTGCCGGAAACCCAGCTGCGGCCCAAGGCCATCACGCGGGCCGTCACAAACCTCATCGACAACGCTGTCAAATACGGCGGCGGCGAGGTCACCCTGGCCGCGTCGGTGGTCGATGGCGAGATTCGGGTCGAGGTCAGCGACCGCGGCCCCGGCGTACCCGAGACCGAGATCGAGCGCCTGAAACGCCCCTTCACCCGCCTCGACAATGCGCGTAGCAACGTGACGGGCACCGGGCTCGGCCTGGCCATCGTCGAGCGCATCGCCCGCCTGCATGACGGGCACCTCGATCTGCTGCCCAACCCGGGCAGCGGCCTGCTCGTCCGCCTGCGCCTGCCGGTTCGCCCCTGATCCTTCAGGCAGCGCCGGTCAGCGGGAATTCGTCAATGATCCGGTAGCTGGAGCCTTGCGCCGACAGCGTCGAGCGAACCAGCACGAAGCGTTCGTTCGACCAGGCGCAGGACGCGATGGCAGGAAGCGCCGGATGGTCCACCGCGGCTGGCACATGGCGCACCAGCGTGACGTGCGGCACGAAGGCACGCGCCGCGCCACCGACGTGAAAGCCCGCCGCAAGCAGCGTCCGTTGCAGCCGGGACTGGAGCGGTGCCAACGCCGGATGCGGGGCCGAACTGCCGGCCCAGACCAGATGGTTGTGTGCCCAGAAGCCGAGCCGGTCGATGTCCAGGGTGAAAGGATCGCCCCAGACCTCAGCTGCGGCCTGCGCCAGCGTCGGCAAGCGTGCCTCGGGAACGTTGCCGAGGAAGGCCAGTGTCAGGTGGATGGTATCGGGCCGCGTGGCGCGTCCGCCCGACGTCACGGCCGTGGCATCGGCAATCTTGCCGAGCTGTCCGGCGACTGCCGGCGACGGCCAAAGGGCGAAGAAAACGCGGGCCGTGGCCGGTTTGGGGTTTTGGTCGTTTCGGCGCTCAGCCGACACGTTCCACCAGCGCGATGGCCTGCGCCTCGATGGCTTCCTCGCGACCGAGGTAACCCAGGCGCTCGTTGGTCTTGCCCTTGATATTGACGCAGTCGGCGGCAATGCCGAGGTCGGCCGCAACGTTGGCGACCATCGCCGCGGCGTGCGGGGCGAGCTTCGGTTGCTGGGCGATCAGCGTCGCATCGACATTGACCGGTCGCCAGCCGCGTTCGGCCAGCAGGGCGACGGCGGCACGGAGCAGGACGCGGCTGTCGGCACCCTTGTAGCGCGGATCGGTATCGGGAAAATGGCGGCCGATGTCGCCGAGCGCAACGGCGCCGAGCAGCGCATCGGTGATCGCGTGGAGCAGCGCATCGGCGTCGGAATGGCCGAGCAGGCCGGTCGCATGCGGAATATCCACCCCGCCGAGGATCAGCTTGCGGCCCTCGACCAACTTGTGCACATCGTAGCCCTGCCCGACGCGGAAATTCATTTGCGTGCCCTCAAGATCATGGCGGCCAAGGCGAGGTCGGCCGGATAGGTGACTTTCAGATTGGTCGCATCGCCGCGCACGAGTTTCGGCTTGAGGCCCATGGCCTCGATGGCGCCGGCTTCGTCGGTGACGGCCATTTCATTTTTGAGCGATTTTTCCAGTTGACCGTAACGGAACATCTGCGGCGTCTGCGCCTGCCACAAACCGTCGCGCGGTTCAGTCGCGGCGACGCGCTGTTCGGCATCGGCCCGCTTGATGGTGTCGGCGACCGGTACGGCGAGGATGCCGCCGACCGGATCGTCGGCCAGTTCGGCGAACAGCGCGTCGAGCATGGCGGCCGACAGGCAGGGCCGGGCCGCGTCGTGTACGAGAATCCAGTCGTCGTCGACGGCGACCATGGCTGCTGCCTGCAAACCGTTGCTCACGCTCTCCGCCCGCGTCGCGCCGCCGCAGCGCACGGTTTCGAGCTTCGGCCCGAGCTCGCTCCAGTCGAAACGCGGCCACCATGGGTCGTCCGGGGCCAGCACGACCCACACCCGTTCGATGTCCGGACAGGCCGTCAGGGCCTTCAGCGTATGGAAAATCAGTGGGCGACCGAGCAGGTCGAGGTACTGTTTCGGCTTCTCGCTGCCGAAGCGTGAACCGCTGCCGGCAGCGGGAACGATTGCGTAATGGCGTGGCATGGCTTAATTTTACTGAATAACGATCAGAAAAGAGGATTCAGATGAGCTTCGTCGTTCCTGAATTGGCTGCCCCCGTCGAGGCATTTGGCACGGCGCTCGGCATTGGCCTGCTCATCGGCATGGAACGCGAACGGCGTCCGGAAGCCTCGGCCGGCCTGCGCACCTTCGCCCTCGTCTCCATGCTCGGCTGCCTGTTTGCGCTGCTCGGCGATAAAACCGGCGGACCCTGGCTGCTCGTTGCCGGGCTGGTCGTCATCTCCAGCGCCATGATCGCCTCCAATTTTTCGGCGCAGCAGGAGGAGCAATATCGCGGCTTTACCTCCGAGGCGGCCATCATCGTGACCTACGGGCTGGGCGCCGCGGTCTGGTTCGGCTATTCGACGCTGGCCGTCATGCTCGCCATCACGACCACCGTCCTGCTCTATTTCAAGGCCGAGCTGCGCCAGTTCAGCGAACGGACGACGCCGAAAGACATCAACTCGATGTTGCAGTTCGCCGTGCTCTCGCTGGTCATCCTGCCCATCCTGCCAAGCGAGGATTTCGGGCCGTACAACGCCATCAACCCCCGCCAGGTCTGGTACATGGTCGTGCTCATTTCCGGCCTCGCCCTGTCCGGCTATCTCGCCCTGCGCATCGTCGGCGCCCGCCATGGCGCAGCGCTGCTCGGCATCTTCGGCGGCCTCGCCTCGTCGACGGCAACGACCATGATGTTTTCGCGCCATGCCCGCGAACACACCCATCTCATCCCCATGTCGGCCATCGTCATCCTGATCGCCAACGTGATGGTCATGATCCGCCTGTGGCTCGTCGCCAGCGTCGTCGCACCCGGGCTGGCCATGCCCATCGCCATCGTCTTCTCCTGCGGCATTGTTCCCGGTGTCGTCATGGCGCTCTATGGCTGGAAAGTTCTGAGCGCCTCCGGCCCGCTGCCCATGCCGGAAGTCAAGAATCCGACCGAGCTCAAGACAGCCGTTTCCTTCGGCCTGCTCTACGCCGTGGTCCTGCTCGCCTCGGCCTGGCTGCAGGACATCGCCGGCAGCAGCGGCCTCTACATTGTCGCGCTGGTCTCCGGCCTGACCGATGCCGATGCCAGCGTGCTTTCCACGCTGCGCATGTTCAACCTCGACAAGGTGGTGCGCGGCGAAGCCGTCATAGCCGTCACGCTGGCCCTGCTCGCCAACCTGGTGTTCAAGATCGGCCTGGTAGTCAGCATCGGCGGCGCCAAGCTGGCGCGCTACGCCCTGCCCGGCCTGTTCGCCATCGGTGGCGGCATGGTCGCCGGGCTGCTGATCATCTGAGGAGACGAACATGGCCCGCATTCGCCCGCCCGCCGTGGCCGGCACCTTCTACCCCGGCGATTACCGCCTGCTTGCGGAGACCGTCGACCAGTTGCTGAAGACAGCCCCGCCAACCCAGGCAGCGCAGCCCAAGGCGCTGATCGTGCCGCATGCCGGCTACATCTATTCCGGGCCGACCGCCGCCATTGCCTATGCCGGGCTGTCGGCATGGGCATCCTCCATTCGCCGGGTCGTCCTGCTCGGCCCAACGCACCGGGTGGCGGTCGAGGGCATCGCCCTCCCGGAGAGCGATACCTTTTCCACGCCGCTCGGCAGCATTCCGCTCGACCGGGTCGCCATCGACGGCCTCGCCGACCTGCCGTACATCGTCTTCAGCGACCACGCCCACGCCTTCGAACATTCCCTGGAAGTGCACCTGCCCTTCCTGCAGCGCGTGCTGGACGATTTCACGCTGGTCCCGCTGGCCGTCGGCCATGCGTCGCCGGACGCCGTTGCCGAGGTGATTGACCGGCTGTGGGGCGGGCCGGAAACGCTCATCGTCGTCAGCTCCGACCTGTCGCACTTCCTGCCCTACGCGACCGCGCAACAGGTCGATGCCAACACCTGCCGGCACATCCTGGGTTTCGACACGCATATCCATCCCGAGCAGGCCTGCGGCGCCTATCCGATCAACGGCCTGCTGCTCGCTGCCAGCCGCCGGGGACTGACGCCGACGCTCCTCGACCTGTGCAACTCCGGCGATACCGCCGGCGACAAATCCCGCGTTGTCGGCTATGCCGCATTTTCGTTTGCCGAAAGGCCCGACCATGGCTGATCTCGGCCCCTCGCTGCTGATCCTGGCGCGCAACGCCATCGCCGGGCGTTTCGCCATTGCCCCCAAGCCGTTCGATGACTTCGCGGCGCTGCACGAAAAAGGCGCCACCTTCGTCACCCTGAGCCAGCGCGGCCAGTTACGCGGCTGCATCGGCAGCCTGGAAGCCTGGCGCCCGCTGTTGCAGGACGTGCAGGAAAATGCCCTGGCCGCCGCCTTTCGCGACCCGCGCTTCATGCCCTTGAGCGAAGATGAAATGGGCATCACCCGCGTCGAAGTCTCCCTGCTCACGCCGGCCGAACCGATGACGTTCTCCAGCGAGGCCAATGCCCTGGCCCAGCTTCGTCCTGACATCGATGGCGTGATTTTCAGCGCGGGCCGTCACCGCTCGACCTTTTTGCCCCAGGTCTGGGAACAGTTGCCCGATCCGCCCACATTCATGGCCCATCTCAAGCAAAAGGCCGGGTTGCCGGCCGATTATTGGGGCGACGACGTCAGGCTCGAGCGCTACGGGGTTTCGAAATGGAAGGAAATTTCCAGTTGACCGTAGAATCCCGCCACCCCGGACGCTGGTGGCACGCCCTGCCCGACGGCCGCATCCAGTGCGACCTGTGCCCGCGTGACTGCCAGTTGCACGAGGGCCAGCGCGGCGCCTGCTTCGTGCGGCAGATGGTCGGCGGCGCCATGCAACTGACGACCTATGGCCGCTCATCCGGTTTCTGCATCGACCCCATCGAAAAGAAGCCGCTCAACCATTTTTATCCGGGCAGCAGCGTGCTGTCCTTCGGCACCGCCGGCTGCAACCTGGCCTGCCGCTTCTGCCAGAACTGGGACATCTCCAAATCGAAGGACATGGACCGCCTGATGGACGCCGCCAGCCCGCAGGCCATCGCCACCGCCGCCCGGCGCCATGGCGCCGCCAGCGTGGCCTACACCTACAACGATCCGGTCATCTTCGCCGAATACGCCATCGACACGGCCCTGGCCTGCCGCGAGCAGGGCATCCGCAACGTCGCCGTGACCGCCGGCTACATCCATCCGGCCCCGGCGCGCGAGTTCTTCGCCGTCATGGATGCCGCCAACGTCGACCTCAAGGCCTTCACCGAGGATTTCTACCACAAGCTCTGCGTCGGCCACCTCAAGCCGGTCCTCGACACGCTGGCCTACATCCACCACGACACCGACTGCTGGCTGGAAATCACGACGCTGCTCATTCCGGGGCAGAACGACAGCCCGCAGGAAATCGGCGAACTGGCCAACTGGGTCGCGCGGGAACTCGGCCCGGAGGTGCCGCTGCATTTCTCGGCCTTCCACCCCGATTGGAAAATGGGCGACCTCCCGCCCACGCCGCCGGAGACGCTGACGAACGCGCGCCGCATCGCGCTCGACGCCGGCCTGCACTACGTTTTCACCGGAAATGTCCATGATCCGCAAGGCGGCACGACGTTTTGCCCGAACTGCCAGGCCGCCCTGATCGTCCGCGACTGGTACGCCATCCAGCGCTACAACCTGACCCCCGAAGGCCGTTGTCCGCACTGCCAGGCTGCCATCGCCGGCCGTTTTGGCCCGCTGCTCGGGCATGACGGCGATGCCTTCGGCCCGCAACGCATCCCTGTCCGCATCGCCCCATGAACCGCTACATCACCCTGCAAACCCCCCATGGCTCGCTGCACGGCCATCTCGAACTCCCCGACAATCCGCGCGGCCTCGTCCTCATCGTCCGGGCCCACCACGCCAGCGAGGACGAAGCCATTTCCGGCTGCTTTGCCGAATTCGGCTTTGCTACCTTCACCATGGAATTGCTGACGACGCAGGAAGTGCAGTTCATCGATGCCACGCAAAACGTGCCGCGCCTGGCCCAGCGCCTCATCGACGTGCTCGACATGACCCGCAACGATGGCGACATGCAGCTCCTGCCGCTGGCCATCTTCACCTCCGGCGACATCGCCCCGGCTGCCATCCGCGCCGCCGCCCAGCGCGACCTGCTGGTCAAGGCAGTCGTCTGCCACGGCGGCCTGATCGACCGTGCCGGCGCCCAGGCCCTCGACCTGCTCGAAGCGCCGTTGCTCATGATTTTCGATACCGACGACGACCTGGCCAAAAACGGCTACCAGCGTGCCAGCCCGCATCTGCGCGGCGCGCATTCGATGCATGTACTCGGTCTCGCCGAAGACCCGGCCCGACCGGCAGCGATTTGGATTTTGGGCCTTTTTTCCGGTTGACCGTTGAATCCGTGAAATCTCACCGCTCCAGCCGAATTTCGGCATGACGACAGGGTTCCGGGCTGTGTAGAATGTTGGCCGACCAATATCCAAATTCAGGGGGAATTTAAATGAAGCGCAATGTCTTGCTTGCCGCGCTGGTTGCGCTGGCGCTGGGTGTCACCGCCGACGCATCAGCCAGGGTCCGGGGTTCATCGCACTCGTCGTCGCACAGTTCCTCCGGCAACCATCAAAGCCACGGCACCGACGCTCCGCACGCCAGCGAGAGCAGTGGCAACGGCATTGGTTCGGAGATTGTCCGGGGCGCGACAAGGAACTCGAATCGCAACAACAGCAATGGCAGCAGCAACGAGAACGCCGCGACAGCGCCCGAAAACGAACAGGACCCGACCCTGCGCCGCATTCGCGAAGAAAAGGCGGCCGAACGCGCCAAGGCCAACGCCGAAGCCATGGCCGCCCGTCAGGTTGCCGAAGCGGAAGCCGCCGAGAAGCGCCGCCAGCAGGCCGAACAGGCCGCCATCGCCGCGACGGAAGAGCAGAAACGCCGCGACGCCGAGAGCATTGCCAAAAACAGGGAAATGGCCGCACTGGAGCGCAAACGGGCGCAGGCCGCCTGGGAATCCCGCTGCCAGATCAAGGCCGTCATGACCGACGAGGAAATCGCCATCTGCCGCGAAGTCCACAGCCGGTCGGCAATGTAAGGCCTGTCACGCAATAACGCATTGCGAAAACGGGACCAGCGTCCCGTTTTTTTGTCTCTGCCGCCAGCCATCGCCAGACTGTGCTATATACCCAGTATTGTCATCATCTGATAACCGCCAAGCCATGAGCCACCACGAAAGCGCCGTCATTTACGGCACCGAAGACATCCTGCGCAGCCTCTGCAACTCAGTGACCAAGGTGCTCACCCTGGCGACGCAAAGCGAGATTCACTACTCTGGCATGGTCCAGCGCATCACCAAGACCTGCCTGAAGCCGGACATCGGCTGCTTCGTGCTCTTCGACGGCGGATTCTCCGGCCTGGTCGTCATCAATTTTTCCGCCTCGGCCGCCATGGAGCTTTACGAGCGCTACATGCTGCAGATGGGCATGGCCAAGGAAGGGCTGGCCACCAATCACACGACCGACGAAGTCGGCAATGTCATGGGCGAACTGATGAATCAGATCGTCGGTGACTTCAGCAGCAAGGTCGCCCGCGAGTTGCAGACCCACATCACACAGAACCAGCCCAAGATGCTGGTCCTCAACAAGCAGGTCATGCTCAGCGTCGATACCAATCTCGACAAGCCGGAAGCGCGCCGGGTCACCTTCTACACCGGCCAGAACAACATCTTCTATCTCGAACTGGCCATGGACAAGACCGAGTTCATCAAGATGAACGATTTCGATGCCGACGAGGTTCCGGACCCTGACGAACTGCTCGCGCAGGTCAATGCAAAGACACCGGCCAGTGCCCAGGCTCAGGACGACAGCGACCAGGACGAACTGCTCCGCTCGCTGGGCATGTAAGGTCGTTGCGGCAGCGTTTCACGAATACGGGGCTGCTGCCCCGTTTTTGTTGCCTGGCAAATTGGCCTGACCACCATTCAATATGGCAATGGCAATTGGCTGGATCGGGACTAGACTGAAGATGTAGCCAATATTCCGGGAGACAACCATGTCATTCTTCGATTCCCCCCTTGCACGGTGTGAAGCCATGCGCCAAATGGTCCTGACGGACGAAACCCAGCTGGAATGCGCGCGCGAACATGACTGTCCGCCGGGCTTCCAGTGTCCGCTCTGTGATTACTTCGTCGAACCCGCCGCGATTGAGCCAAGCCTTTCCTCGCCCAAACCGCGCACCCGTCGCCAGATACATTGAAACAACGCAGCCCGGGCTCGCCGGCACGAACCGCAACCCGGCACGCCCGCGGGCGAAAACGACTCAGCTACGGCGCTTCAGTTCGTAATTCGCGTTGAGCTCGGTGATCTCCGCTGCCGCCAGGCTAGCGCCTTCCTGTGCGGAAACGCCCATCCAGCCCTTGCCGCTATCGATACCGAGATTGAACAGGCGCCTTTCGATATTCACGCGCCGTTCACACATGCCGGCCGGCGGGCCGGCGTTGATTCGCCGACGCTCTTCACGTTTGCGGCGTTCGTCGTTCAAGTTCGAGTCGCTCATGCTGATCCGTTGTGCTCGTTGGCCTTCCATTGCCGGTTGGCGTTTGCCTGTGGCAGCGCGACGCCGGTCAGCTTCTGGCTGAAGGAAGCGAAATGCGTTGCCCATTCAAAAAAACTGATATCCGCGATGACCGTCTGGCGCCGCTGGTCGACACGCCGCTCCCCGATACCGGAAGGCGGCACCCCCACCTTCAGACGTCGATCACTCCCTGCCCGCTTTTCATTCAGAACCGACATGCGTCAATTTGAAATAAAAATCCGGCCCGAATAATACCATCTTGCATATCCAATTTGCATTGCGTTGGCGATGAGGAACATCGACGGGAAATCGGCCTCCTGTAAAACGCTATAATTCTCGCCCTCCCAACCCGTCCGATCCCAGCGTGTCCGCCACCCAGCCCCTGCTTCCCTCTCCCGCACTGCCCAAGGCTGGAAACCGTATCGACCTGCCCGGACTGGCCGGCTCGTCCGATGCACTGGCACTGGCCGAGACGGCCGCGGCGCATCCCGGCAAATTGCTGGCCGTCGTTACCGCCAGCGCGGCCGATGCCCAGCGCCTGCTCGAGGAAATCCCGTGGTTTGCGCCGAACCTCCGCGTCCGCCTTCTGCCGGACTGGGAAACGCTGCCCTACGACCATTTCTCGCCCCACCAGGACCTCGTTTCCGAGCGCCTGGCGACCCTGTGGGCGGTGACGCAGGGCGAGCTGGACGTCCTGCTCGTTCCGGCCTCGACGGCCGTTTACCGCCTGCCGCCGCCAGCCTTCCTGGCCGCCTATACCTTCGCCTTCAAAAAGGGCCAGAAGCTCGAAGCCGAGAAGTTCCGCGGCCAGGTCACGCTGGCCGGCTACGCGCACGTCACGCAGGTCGTTTCGCCCGGTGAATACTCGATTCGTGGCGGGCTGATCGACCTTTTCCCCATGGGCTCGCAGCTGCCGTACCGTCTCGACCTGTTCGACGACGAAATCGAGAGCATCAAGACCTTCGACGTCGATACCCAGCGCACGGTTTATCCGGTGCCGGAGGTCCGCCTGCTGCCGGCGCGTGAATTCCCGCTGGACGACAAGGGCCGGACGCATTTCCGCCAGGCCTTCCGCGAGCGCTTCGAGGGCGATCCGGCCAAGTCGGGCATCTACAAGGACATCACCACTGGCATCGCCAGTGCCGGCATCGAGTACTACCTGCCGCTGTTCTTCGACGAAACGGCCTCGGTCTTCGATTACCTGCCCAAGGACGCCGTCCTCGTCACGCACGGCGACGCTGCGGCTGCCATAACTGCCTTCTGGGCTGACACCCGCTCGCGCTACAACCTGCTGCAGGGCGACAAGGCCCGGCCGCTGCTGCCGCCGGACGAATTGTTCCTGAGCGACGAAGCCTTCTTCACGGCGGCCAAATCTTACGGTCGACTGGTATTTTTGGCCAAAAATGAAATCCCGGCGACCCAGGCTGTGCCGGACATTGCCGTCGATCGTCGCTCCGAAGACCCGCTCGGCAAGCTCAAGCGCTACCTCGCCACGAATCCCGGCCAGGTCGTCGTGCTGGCCGAGTCGGCCGGACGCCGCGAAACACTGGCTGCCATGTTCGGCGAGCACGGCCTGAAGCCCGAAGCCTGCGCCGATTTCGCTGGGTTCATCGCGACGAAGGTCGCGCTGTCGCTCGGCATCGGTCCGCTGCAAGCCGGCTTTGCACTGCCCAACCGGGTATTCATCACCGAAACCGAACTTTATGCCGGCGCCCCGCGCCGCACCCGCCGCGAAGCCGCGCGCAAGGCGACTTTCGACAACTGGCTCAAGGATCTCACCGAACTCAAGGTCGGCGACCCGGTGGTCCACGAAAGCCACGGCATCGGCCGCTACCAGGGTTTGGTCCGCATGGACCTCGGGCTCGGCGAGCAGGAATTTCTTGAACTGCACTACGCCAACGAGGCCAAGCTCTTTGTGCCTGTGGCCCAGCTACACGTCATCTCGCGCTACTCCGGCGCCGACCCGGAAAGCGCGCCGCTGCACACCCTCGGCTCCGGCCAGTGGGAAAAGGCCAAACGCAAGGCGGCCGAACAGGCGCGCGACACGGCTGCCGAGCTGCTCGCCCTCTATGCCGCGCGTGCCGCCCGTCAGGGCCATGCCTTCGCCTTCAAGGAAACCGACTACGAGGCCTTCGCCGACGGTTTCGGTTTCGAGGAAACCAACGACCAGGCCCAGGCCATTGCCGCCGTCATCGAAGACATGCGCTCGGGCAAGCCGATGGACCGCCTGGTGTGCGGTGACGTCGGCTTCGGCAAGACCGAAGTCGCCCTGCGCGCCGCCTTCTGCGCCGTCGCCGGCGGCAAGCAGGTGGCCGTGCTGTGCCCAACCACGCTGCTCTGCGAACAGCACTACCAGACCTTCGTCGACCGCTTTGCCGACTGGCCCGTCAAGATTGCCGAAATCTCCCGCTTCAAGACCGCCAAGGAGTCGGCGCAAGCCTTGCAGGAACTGGCGGACGGCAAGATCGACATCATCATCGGCACGCACAAGCTGATCGGCAAGGACGTCAAGTTCAACCGTCTCGGCCTCGTCGTCATCGACGAAGAGCACCGTTTCGGCGTACGCCAGAAGGAAACGCTGAAATCGATGCGCGCCGAGGTCGATGTCCTGACCCTGACCGCGACGCCCATCCCGCGCACCCTGGCCATGTCGATGGAAGGCCTGCGCGACTTCTCGGTCATCGCTACTGCGCCGCAAAAGCGCCTGGCCATCAAGACCTTCGTCAGCAAGTT
Organism: Pseudomonadota bacterium; assembly: GCA_018261895.1. Taxonomy (GTDB): domain Bacteria; phylum Pseudomonadota; class Gammaproteobacteria; order Burkholderiales; family Rhodocyclaceae; genus Azonexus. The sequence goes on along the minus strand of JAGTRT010000002.1, from coordinate 19,791 downwards.
CTCCGACGGCATCATCCGCGAAGCCGTCCTGCGCGAACTCAAGCGCGGCGGCCAGGTGTATTTCCTGCACAACGAGGTCGACACCATCGACAACATGCGGGAAAAGCTCGAAAAACTGGTGCCCGAAGCCCGCATCGTCATCGGCCACGGCCAGATGAACGAGCGCGAACTCGAACGCGTCATGCGCGACTTCACCGGCCAGCGCGCCAACGTCCTGCTGTGCACGACCATCATCGAAACGGGTATCGACAACCCGCACGCCAACACCATCCTGATCAACCGCGCCGAGAAGTTCGGGCTCGCCCAGTTGCACCAGTTGCGCGGCCGCGTCGGGCGTTCGCACCACCAGGCCTACGCCTACATGCTGGTCCAGGACGAGAAGGCGATGACCAAGCAGGCCCGCATGCGCCTCGATGCCATTCAGGCCATGGAAGAGCTCGGTTCCGGCTTCTTCCTCGCCATGCACGACCTGGAAATCCGTGGCGCCGGCGAAGTCTTGGGCGACAACCAGTCCGGCGAAATGCAGGAAGTCGGCTTCAACCTGTACACCGAGATGCTTAACCGCGCCGTCGCCGCGCTCAAGCAGGGCAAGCACCTTGCGGCGGTTGACCTGACCCAGCCGCTCGGCATCGGTACAGAAATCAACCTGCGCACGCCGGCCCTGTTGCCCGACGCCTACTGCCCAGACGTGCATGAACGCCTGACCCTCTACAAGCGCCTGGCCAACGGCGAGACGAACGAGGACATCGACGCCCTGCAGGAAGAACTCATCGACCGCTTCGGCGAGCCGCCGCTGCAGGCGCAGTCCCTGCTCGCCACACACCGCCTGCGTCTGCTCGTCAAACCGCTGCTGATCCAGAAGCTGGACGCCACCAACGATCAAATCACCCTGCAGTTCAGTCCCGAGTTTTCGAAGAATCCGCCCATCGAGCCGATCAAGATAATCAATTTGATTCAGAAGGATCGGAGCTATAAGCTGACAGGACAGGATAAAATTTCCCTTCTACGCCACTGCCCGACCTTGAGCGACAAGGTTGCCGCGGTTAAAGACATGATTCGCCGGATAACAAACTGACATGACCCACGACATTGAAAACGTAAACGTGACGGCCTTCGACGCCATGCCGTCGCCGGAAGAAATCCACGCCCGGCTTCCGCTCTCCGAAAAGGCCGCCAAGACCGTCACCCACGGCCGCAACCTTCTGCGCAATATACTCGACCGCAAGGACCCGCGCATGTTTGTCGTGGTCGGCCCCTGCTCGATCCACGATCCGGTGGCCGGCCTCGACTACGCCCGTCGCCTGAAAAAGCTTTCGGACGAAGTCGGCGACACGCTGCAGATCATCATGCGCGTCTATTTCGAGAAGCCGCGTACCACCGTGGGCTGGAAGGGTTACATCAACGACCCGTTCATGGATGACAGCTTCCGCATCGACATCGGCATGCAAAAGGCCCGCGAATTCCTGCTTCAGGTCGCCGAGATCGGCCTGCCGACCGGCACCGAGGCGCTCGACCCGAACGCCCCGCAGTATTACGGCGACCTCATCACCTGGACGGCCATCGGCGCCCGTACGACCGAATCGCAGACCCATCGCGAAATGTCGTCCGGCCTGTCCACCCCGGTCGGCTTCAAGAACGGCACCAGCGGCGACCTCGGCGTTGCCGTCAATGCCATCCTGTCGGCCTCCAAGCCGCACTCCTTCCTCGGCCTCACCAGCCAGGGCCGCGTCGCCGTCGTCCGTACCAAGGGCAACAGCTACGGCCACATCGTCCTGCGCGGCGGTGACGGGCGTCCGAACTACGACACCGTCTCGGTCGCCATGGTCGAGCAGGCACTGGCCAAGGCCAAGCTGCCGGAAAACATTGTCGTCGACTGCTCGCACGCCAACAGCTTCAAGAAGCCGGAACTGCAGCCGCTGGTCATGGCCGACATCGTCAATCAGGTCCGCCTCGGCAACAAGTCGCTGGTCGGCGTCATGATCGAATCCAACATCGAAGCCGGCAATCAGTCGATCCCGGCCGACCTGTCGCAGCTCAAGTACGGCTGCTCGGTCACCGACGGCTGCGTCGACTGGGCGACCACCGAAAAGATGATCCACGACGCCGCCGTGCTGCTCCGCGACGTCCTGCCGGATCGCATGTAAGCCTTGCCCGCCGGGTGATGCGCCCAACGCGTCGCCCGGCCCCTCTTTCACGGTCAACCGGAAATTTTGGCCAAAATTGAAATCCGTCCCGGATTCGATTGGCCAGGCAGTCAAGCTCAAAGTCATCCCGACATGAACCTCGTCATCCAGGGCGGCGCCCTCCCCACCTTCCTGCTCGAACGCATCTGCGCCGCCACCGGCACCAACCGGGTCGAACCCTGTCCGCCGCAAGTCGTGCGCCTCCGTGACGCGACCCGCACGCCGGATTTCGATGCATTGATACCGCTCATCGAAGCCGAAAAGCTCGACTGGGCCTTCACCGAATCCGGCAAGAAGCTTTCCGATTTCGGCCTGATCTGTTTCGACATGGATTCGACGCTGATCACCATCGAATGCATCGACGAACTCGCCGACTTCGCCGGCAAGAAGGCTGAAGTCTCGGCCGTCACCGAAGCCGCCATGCGCGGCGAGATCGATTACCGCGAGAGCCTGCGCCGCCGCCTGGCGCTGCTTGCCGGGCTCGACGCCCGCGTCCTCGCCCGGGTTTTCGGCGAACGCCTGCTGCTCTCGCCGGGCGCCCGCGAATTGCTCGAAGCCTGCCAAAACGCTGGCCTGCGCACGGCCATCCTGTCCGGCGGTTTTACCTATTTCACCGAGCGCCTGCGCATCGAACTCGGCTTCGACTTCGCCACCTCGAACGAACTGGAAATCTCCGGCGGCAAACTGACCGGCCGCGTCGTTGGCGACATCGTCGATGCCGCCGCCAAGGCCCATCACCTGACACGCCTGACCGACGAACTGGGCCTGAAGAAGGAACAGGTCATCGCCTGTGGCGATGGCGCCAACGACCTGCTCATGATGGCCCAGGCCGGCCTCTCGGTCGCCTTCCGCGCCAAGCCGGCCACGCGCGCCAAGGCCGACGTCGCCATCAACTATGGCGGCCTGGATTCACTTCTCAACCTGTTCGACGGAAAGTAGCCCTAAATCTCCGGGCACCAGACGGCCGGCGGCGCCAGCTTTTCGTAGGCGGCGTTGGCCGAGAGGAATACCTCACCGGTCAGCGCCTGCCAGAACGCGGATTTCGCCAGCCGGTCCTGCACCGGCCCCTTGACCTCGGCGAGATGCAGGCGGATGCCGCGTTCGGCCAGATCGCGGTTCAATTCCGCAAAGACCTCGACCGCCGTGGTATCCATGAGATTGACACCGCTCATGACCAGCACCAGATCCTTCGCGTCGGCCACGCCGGCCAGCTCCTGGTTCAGACGTTGCTCGACCGCCCCCAGGTTGCCAAAGAACAGCCGCTCATCAATGCGCACGAACAGCACGCCGGGCAAGGTCTCGACGTCGTACCGGGCGACATTCCGGAAATGCTCGGTGCCCGGCAGCCGCCCGACCACCGCGATATGCGGCGTGCTGACCCGGAAAAGCAGCGTCGCCATCGACAGCACGATCCCCATGCCGATACCCGCCTCCAGGCCAAACAGCAGCACCCCGCCGGCTGTACAAATCAAGGCCAGCGCGTCCGCCCGATCGTAGGCCCAGGCTTCGCGGAGCGCGCGCAGATCGATCATCGAGACGGCGGCGACGATGATGCTGGCCGCCAGCACTGCCAGCGGCAAGCGTTCGAACCATTGGGCAGCGCCCGCCACCACGCCGATCATGGCCAGCGCCGCGACGATGCTGGCCAGCGGTGTGCGCGCCCCGGCGGCGACGTTGATCGCCGAGCGCGACGTCCCGCCCCCCACCGGCATGCCGCCGTAAAAGGCCGCCACCACATTGGCCGCGCCCAACCCGAGCAACTCCGCATTTGCATCGATGCGCTCGCGCCGCTTGATGGCCAGCGCCTGTGCCATCGTGATGCCCTGAACCATGCCGATGATTGCCATGACGAAGGCCGGCAGGAGCAGTCGATGCGTGGTTTCGGCATCCGGCAGGAAGAACTGGAAGCCGGGAATGCCCGCTGCCACCGAGCCAACGACGACAATCCCTGCGCTGCGATCCAGATCAAATACGACCACCAAGGCCAGACCGGACAGCACAATGAGCAGCGGCATCAGTCGGCCGATAAAATCCGCCCGTGCCAGGCTCAATCCCAGCCATATAAGCCATTTGCCCAGCCAGAGGCGAGCGATGGCGAGGGCAATCAAGGCTCCCAGCCCGATCAGCAAGGTCGGCGTGTGACTCGTCGGCAACAGGGCCAGCAGGCTGAGCAGCACCTGCCCACTGCTCCCGCCCTGCGGCGTCACCCCCAGCAGGTATTTGATCTGGCTGATGATGATGAGCACGGACGAACCGGAAATGAAACCGCTGATCACCGGCCGGCTGAGCAACTGCGAGAGAAATCCGAGGCGCATCACGCCACAGGCCATCAGCATCAGACCGGACAACAGGGACAGGGACGCCGCCAGCACGATGTAATCCGGCGAGCCGGGCGGCGCGATCGGACTCAGCACCGAATAGGTCATGATCGCCGTAATCGCTACCGGACCGACAGCCTGAACCTTGCTGCTGCCCAGCAAGGCATAGGCAATGACCGGGAAAATGCTGACATACAGCCCGAGCTGCGGCGGCAAGCCGGCGAGCATTGCATAGGCCAGGCTTTGCGGGATGACCAGGATGGTCACGATGATGCCGGCCAACACGTCCGCGCCAAGGTTGCTACGCGGGTAGTCGGCCATCCAGCCTGGAATCAGCTTGCCGTTCACGACGCGCCTGCGGACTCAGCGCTTTCGGGCAAGCTGCCGGGCGAAGGCAGCATCCGCCTTGGTCACGCGCGGTACCTCCTGGGGTCCCAGGGCATTGACTGCCTTGACGAAATCATCGAGCGGCAAGGCCGGACTGGCCTCCAACTCGCCCTGAGGCGTCCGCTCGCGGAGCAGAAACAGACCGTCACCGGTCATCACCATCACAAAATGGCGCCCCTCGCTGCGCTGATTCAGGCGGGCAACCGCGGCGGTGGCACGAGTCGAACGCATGCGGCGCTATTTGTATTTCTTGAACACGGCCCGAGCGTCCTGATGCGCGCGGTCCAGCGTACAGATGGACGGATCGTCGTCATGGCCGCTGAAGAAATCATCGGCCTGGGCCCGCATCACCATCTTGATGGCCGCATTGTCGGCCATGCCGTATTTCTCCGTGATGAGCGTCGTCACTTCATCGAGATGTTCTTCGTAGGTCATTGATCGTATTTCATGAAAACGTAGAGCGCTTCAACCTTTTCACGCGCCCAGGGCGTGCGGCGCAGAAACTTCAGGCTGGAGGCAATGCTCGGGTCGTGCGTAAAACAGCGGATGTCAATCTGCTCGCCAAGCGCCTTCCATCCGTAATTCGCCACCAGTTCGGTCACGATTTTTTCCAGCGTCACGCCGTGCAGGGGATTGTTGGGTTGATCGTTCATACACTTGCCGGCAAGTTCTGAATATCCGCCGCCCCGTCGAAATAACGGCGCCGCTCGACCAGGCAGTCGCTTTCGCCCATTTCATAATCGCGACACAAGCCGGGCCGACGCTCGTAAATCGTACATCGCATGCTGTCCCGGTCCAGCGCGGCACACCAGCCATCGTCAAGGCGACGCATCACCTCTCCCCCCCATTGATCCGACTCGGTCAGTCGATGCGGCGCATTATCGTCGCCCATCAGCATAACCTCAAGGCGGCAACAGCACGCCTGGCAACTATCGCAGGTAACGGCAGGGGTGGAAGATTCAGGCGGAATCAGGCGACCTCGTCGATCCAGGCCTGCTGAATCGCTTCGAGAATTTTCTCGCCGCAATGCTTGGGATCGTCGTTGAAGCCGGGCAAAGCCATGACCCAGTCCCGCAGATCGACAAAATTGACCTGCATCGGATTCGTGTCAGGGTGGGCATCCGTCAGTTCAATGGCGATATCGTTGATGTCGGTCCATTTCATTTGCGATGCCCTTCCTTCGCCATGTTGATGCTGTATTTCGGAATTTCGACCGTTAACGGCGTAGACCGCACGATCGCCTGGCAACCCAGGCGGGAATTGGGCTCAAGGCCCCACGCCTTGTCCAGAAGGTCTTCCTCGATGTCCTCGGCTGCTTCCAGCGAAGCGAAACCTTCGCGCACGATGACATGGCAGGTCGTGCAGGCGCACGACATTTCGCAGGCGTGATCAAGTTCGATTTCGTTGGCCAACAGGTTCTCACAAATCGACTTGCCTTCCTCGGCCTCGATCACGGCCCCTTCCGGGCACAGTTCAAGGTGCGGCAGAACGATGATCTGCGTCATGCGTCTTCTCCCATCTTGATGTCATCCACATTGCGGCCGGACAACACTTTCTTGATGCTCTGATCCATGCGGCGATGGGCAAAGGCCTGCGTCTCATAACCCAGGTCGTCCATGGCGATGTTGATCAGGCGACGATTGTCGCCGGCAATGGCCTCGCGCAGCTTGTCGATAGTCGCAACAATCTTGGCGGTCTCGGCCTCGTTGAGCAGGTGCGGATCCTCCTTCATCGCGGCCTCGGTGGCCTCGATCATGCGCTGCGCCTCAACCTGCGCTTCCTTGAGCGCCCGGCTCATCGCGTCGTCCTTGGCGTGTTCCATCGAATCCTTGAGCATCCCGGCAATTTCGTCATCGGACAGGCCGTACGACGGCTTGACCGTGACGCTAGCCTCGATGCCCGTCGTCTGTTCCCTGGCCGAGACGGAGAGCAAGCCGTCGGCATCGACCTGAAAGGTGACGCGGATACGCGCCGCGCCCGCCACCATCGGCGGAATGCCGCGCAATTCGAAGCGGGCCAGCGAACGGCAATCGGAAACCAGTTCCCGTTCGCCCTGAACCACATGGATCGCCATCGCCGTCTGGCCATCCTTGAAAGTCGTGAACTCCTGGGCACGCGCCGTCGGAATGGTGGAATTGCGCGGAATCACCTTCTCGGTCAGGCCACCCATGGTTTCCAGGCCAAGCGACAGCGGGATGACGTCGAGCAACAACCAATCATCCTTCCCGGTCTTGTTGCCAACCAGCAGGTTGGCCTGGGTCGCGGCCCCCAGCGCGACGACCTTGTCCGGATCGAGATTGGTCAGCGGTTCCTGGCGGAAAAATTCCCCAACCGCCTTCTGAATCTGGGGCATGCGCGTTGCCCCGCCGACCATCACGACGCCCTTGATATCGTCGGCGCGCAAACCAGCATCACGCAGCGCCTTCTTGACAGGCTGCAGGGTTTTGGAAACCAGTGTCTGGGTAATGCCGGCAAAAGTGGTGACATCCAGCTTCAGATCGACCATTTCACCGGTCGACAGGCGGGCCGTCAGCGGCGCTTCGGCATTATTGGTCAGGAATTCCTTGGCTTCGCGGCAACGCATCATCAGCAGGCGCCCGTCCTCAGGCGACAGCGGCTGCAGCTTGGCCTGCTCGATGACCCAGCAGAAGATGCGGTGATCGAAGTCGTCACCCCCCAGCGCCGAATCCCCGCCGGTCGACATGACCTCGAAGACACCCTTGGTCAGCTTCAGAATGGAGATATCGAATGTGCCACCACCCAGATCGTATACGGCGTAAACGCCCTCTGCTGCGTTATCCAGGCCATAGGCAATGGCAGCCGCCGTTGGCTCGTTGAGCAGACGCAGCACATTCAGACCGGCCAGACGCGCCGCGTCCTTGGTCGCCTGGCGCTGGGCATCGTCAAAATAGGCCGGAACCGTGATCACGGCCCCGACGAGATCGCCCCCGAGTGCCATCTCCGCGCGCAGCTTCAGGCTTTTCAATATCTCGGCCGAGACCTCGACCGGGCTCTTGATACCGCTAACGGTCTTGACCTTGACCATGCCGGGCGCTTCGATAAAGTCATAGGGCATGGACTCGACATGCGAGATGTCTTTCAGTCCGCGTCCCATGAAGCGCTTGACGGAAACAATGGTGTTACGTGGATCGACAGCCTGCTTGGTCTGTGCGTCGTAGCCCACCTCGGTTGAATTGTCCTCGTGGTAACGGACAACCGAAGGCAACAATGGACGACCGTGTTCGTCGTTCAGGCAGACCGCGATACCGCTGCGCACCGTGGCAACGAGCGAATTGGTGGTTCCGAGGTCGATACCGATGGCGAGCTTGTGCTCATGAGGCGCGGCCGATTCACCCGGCTCGGCAATTTGAAACAGTGCCATTTTTATTCTTCCAGCGACGCCAGCGCGTCGTCGATTTCGTACAGGAGTTTCTCAAGAAACATCAGCCGGCGAACGCGGTCCGTGGCCAACTCATGGTTGTTTTGCTCAAACAGGTCGCCAAGATCGTCATAGCGGGACTTTATGTCCGCCCAGAGCCGGTTGTGCAGCCGCTCAAGCTCGTGGTGATCGCCCCCGCCGCGAGCCTCCATCACGGCCTCACGCCATTCCATCTGTTCCATCAGGAAATCGGCCGGCATGGCGGTATTGCTCTCCGCCTGGATGTCGTGGCCCGCCAGATGCAGCATGTACTTGGCCCGTTCGAGCGGCTTTTTCAGCGTCAGGTAGGCCTCGTTGGCGTGCGTGGCCCATTGCATCGACAGCCTGCGCTCGGCATCGCTGGCATTGGCAAAGCGATCCGGATGCACCTGGGCCTGAATATCCCGATAGCGCGAGTCGAGATCGGACAAATCGAGCCGAAAGCCCGGATTCAGCCCAAACAGGGAGAAATGGTCGGCCCGAAGATCCATCAGACGTTAAACGACTCGCCGCAACCGCACTGATCCTTGACGTTCGGATTGTTGAACTTGAATCCTTCGTTCAGGCCTTCGCGGGCGAAATCAAGCTCCATGCCGTCCAGGTACGGAAGGCTTTTGGCATCGACAATGACCTTGACGCCATTGTTCTCAAAAACCAGATCGTCGGGATTGATCTCGTCGACGAACTCCAGCTTGTAGGCCATGCCGGAACAACCACTCGTTCTCACGCCAAGGCGCAGACCGATACCCTTGCCGCGCTTGGCCAGAAAGTTGGCAACATGTGTTGCCGCCTTTTCGCTCAAGGTAACGCCCATGACTATTCTCCGTGCTTCTTCTTGTAATCGGCCACCGCTGCCTTGATGGCATCTTCAGCCAGAATCGAACAGTGGATTTTAACCGGCGGCAAGGCCAATTCTTCAGCAATTTCCGTGTTTTTGATGGCCAGGGCCTGATCAACCGTCTTGCCCTTGACCCATTCGGTGACGAGAGAGGACGACGCAATCGCCGAACCGCAACCGTAGGTCTTGAACTTCGCATCCTCGATCACGCCCGACTTGTTGACCTTGATCTGAAGCTTCATCACGTCGCCGCAGGCCGGCGCGCCAACCATGCCGGTACCCACTCCGTCGTCTTCCTTGCCAAAGGAACCGACGTTGCGCGGATTTTCATAGTGATCGATGACTTTTACGCTGTAGCTCATGATGTTTCTCCTGTGTTCCTAGTGTGCGGCCCATTGAACGGTGCTCAAATCGATACCGTCCTTGTACATTTCCCATAGCGGCGAAAGCTCACGTAATTTGCCAACTTTCTTATGCAATAAATTGATTGCATAGTCTATTTCTTCATCTGTCGTAAAGCGACCAATGCTAAACCGGATCGAACTATGGGCCAGTTCGTCGTCGCGGCCCAAGGCCCGCAACACGTATGATGGCTCCAGGCTGGCAGAGGTACAGGCCGACCCGGAAGAGACCGCCAGATCCTTGATGGCCATGATCATCGACTCGCCTTCGATATAGGCGAAGCTGATATTGAGGTTATGCGCCACCCGGTGGGTCAGGTCACCATTGACGAAAGTTTGCTCGATATCCTGCAAGCCCTTGAGCAATTTGTCCCGCAATACACCGATCCGCTTGTTCTCTTCTGCCATTTCCTCGCGCGCCAGGCGGAAGGCCTCACCCATGCCGACGATCTGATGCGTGGCTAGGGTCCCGGAGCGGAAACCCCGCTCATGGCCGCCACCGTGCATCTGGGCTTCCAGACGAACCCGCGGCTTACGACGCACATACAGCGCACCGATGCCTTTCGGGCCATAGGTCTTGTGTGCCGAGAAACTCATCAGATCGACCTTGAGCTTGTTCAGGTCGATATCCACCTTGCCGGTTGCCTGCGCGGCATCGACATGGAAGATGATCCCTTTCTCGCGACAAATTTCGCCCAGCTCCGCAATCGGCTGAATCACGCCAACCTCGTTATTGACGAACATTACGGAAGCCAGCACGGTATCGGGACGAATGGCTGCCTTGAAAACATCCAGATCGAGCAATCCGTCTTCCTTGACATCAAGGTACGTAGCCTCGAAGCCCTGACGCTCCATTTCGCGCACGGTATCAAGAACGGCCTTGTGCTCGGTCTTGACGGTAATGATGTGCTTGCCCTTGGTGCCCGCGTAGAAATTGGCAGCCCCCTTGATGGCGAGGTTATTCGACTCCGTCGCACCGGATGTCCACACAATTTCCTTCGGATCGGCCCCGACCAGCGCAGCCACCTGCTCGCGTGCTTCTTCGACTGCCGCATCCGCCACCCAGCCAAAGCTGTGGGAGCGTGAAGCGGGATTGCCGAAATGCTCGCAAAGATAGGGAATCATCTTCTGTGCGACGCGTGGATCGACCGGGGTGGTTGCCGAGTAATCAAGGTAGATAGGGAGTTTCATTTTGCTCTCGCTAAGTCGGAATATTCAGGCAGCCGGTTTCAACTGACGGCTGTCAGTCCCTGCAAGCGTCCGACTGTTACCTGCAAGGCATTGATAAATTGTTCGATCTCGGCGTCCGTATTGCCGTCGCCGAGGCTCACTCTCACCGCGCCGCGTGCAATCTCGGGGGCAACCCCCATGGCACGCAAGACGTGTGACGATTCAGGATTGGCACTGGAGCAAGCTGCCCCGCTGGCCACCGCAAATCCTTCCCGATCCAGTTTGCCGACGAGCGTTTCGCCATCGATACCCGCGAACGCGAAAAAAGTGGTGTTGGCGAGACGCGGGGCATCACCGGCAAAAATCCGTGCCCCCAGGGCAGACAATCCCGATTCAAACTTCGCCTGCAACTTGCGCATCCTGCTTGAATGTTCGGCAATGCGCTGAGCGGCAAGTTCCGCCGCCACGCCAAATCCGACAATTGCCGGGACATTTTCGGTACCCGAGCGCAAGCCACGCTCGTGCCCGCCACCAGAAATCAAGGGTTGCAGCTCAATCCGTTTGTCGATAACCAGCGCTGCCGCCCCCTTCGGGCCACCCGCCTTATGCCCCGAAAGCGTCAAGGCATGAACCCCGGTGCCATTCAGCGCACGAAAATCGATATCCAGCTTGCCCAGCGCCTGCACCCCATCGCTATGAAACCATGCGCCAGTCACCATGGCCGCATTCGCCAACGCCGCCACGTCCTGCACAACACCCGTCTCGTTGTTGGCCAGCATGACGGAAAGCAACTTTGGCCGATCGAGCAAAACTCCCGCGTAATCATCGGTCTTTACGCGTCCGGCACCATCAACCGGCAGGTAGCGCGCATCCCAGCCAGAACGCCTCAATTGTTCAACAGGCTTCAGCACGCAGGGATGTTCAATGGCGCTGACGGCCATCAATCCGGGCTTTAGACACGCGGCGGCTCCCTTGAGAAACAGATTGTTGCTCTCGCTTCCGCCGCTGGTAAAAATCACCTCAGTCGGATGTGCATTGACGGCTGCGGCCACCCGCTGCCGCGCCTCATCAATCGCCTGACGCGCACGCCGACCATATTCGTGGCGACTCGATGCGTTTCCATACTGACTCTCAAGCCAGGGAAGCATGGCCGCCATCACCCCGGAACCAAGCCGAGTCGTGGCGTTATGGTCGAAATAAACAGGCAATGACATGGACAGAATCAAGCCGCGACAGGAACCTTGCCACTTGCCGGCAGCCCCCTGCCCTTGGAATCGACATGGCGCCTGTCTTCCAGGACCACGGCTGAAGAACCTCGCTTGGACCGTTCACGATCAACCAGGTCAGCCAAGGTCACCGAGGCCAGATAGTCGAACATCTTGGTGTTCAAGGTCGTCCACAAATCATGGGTCATGCAGCGATGTTCGTCGTGACAATTCTCTCGTCCGCCACATTGCGTCGCATCGAGCTGCTCATCAACCGCGCGGATGATATCGGCGACCGCAACCTGGCTGAATGGACGCGCTATGCAGTAACCGCCACCCGGCCCACGCACGCTATCAACGAGCTTGTGCCGACGAAGCTTCCCGAACAATTGCTCGAGGTAGGACAGCGAAATCTGCTGCCGCTCGCTGATACTGGCCAGTGCAACCGGACCGTCTTCGCCACGCATGGCGAGATCCATCATTGCAGTAACGGCAAAACGTCCTTTGGTGGTCAAGCGCATTCCGAGCCCCTGTTAATAGCCTAGCGTTATGGTCAACTATACAGAAGCCAGACAAAATTAGTCAACTATTTTGCTCAGGTATTTCGGATCGAATACATCGGCCTGATCAACCTCCTGATCGCACTTGACCCCTTGTGCACCAAGCTCCTTGACGAGCGAAGCCAGGCGCCGATCCGTTTCGGCCGCATGGTCGAGCAACGCGTGGATAGCCTTGGCCAGCGGATCATCCTGATCGCGACCGACGGCATAGGCCGAAAATCCCAACTTTTCAGCCTGTGCTTCACGCTGGCGCGTCTGCTCGTCTTTATCGAGAATTCGCGCCGGATTACCCACTGCCGTCGCTCCGGGCGGCACCGCCTTGGTCACGACCGCATTGGAACCGACTTTTGCCCCCGCGCCGATCGTGATCGGCCCCAGGACTTTCGCGCCGGCGCCGATCACCACGCCATCCTCCAGCGTCGGATGACGCTTCCCCTTGTTCCAGGAGGTACCCCCCAGCGTCACGCCATGATAGAGCGTCACGTCATCGGCGATCACAGCGGTTTCGCCAATGACAACACCCATGCCGTGATCAATGAAAAACCGACGGCCGATGGTGGCACCCGGATGAATTTCAATGCCGGTCAGCATCCGCGACAGATGCGCCGTGAAACGCCCCATCCAGCGCAGGCGATGCCCCCACAGCCAATGTGCAAGGCGGTGCATGATCAGCGCATGGATTCCCGGATAGCAGGTCAGTACCTCCCAGAACGAGCGAGCGGCGGGATCGCGGTCAAAGACCGCACGAATATCCTCACGCAGATACCGGAACATGAAACCGAGCCTCCTGTTGAATGGGCTGTAATTCTAGAATACTCGACTGAATTTATCAGCTATTTTCCGCCAAAACGCCCCATTTAACAGTTTATAATGAACGGTTAGCGTCGAAATCAGCCCTACTTCATGTTCAACCGTCTTGCATCGTTACTCGTTGCCCTTGCTTTACTGGCCGGTTGTGCGACGCCGCCTCCCGTGTCGCCAAACAAGCTGCGCGGCGACTATAGCCACACCCGGAACTACCTTTCCTGGCTCATCGATCGGGAGATGGCGCAAAACGAAATCACGGGCATCAGCATCGCGTTGATCGACGATCAACAAGTTGTCTGGCAGCAGGGTTTCGGCTATGCCGACCTGGAAAAGGGAATCAAGGCTGCGCCGGAAACGGTTTACCGCGCCGGCTCCATCGCCAAGGTGTTTACGGCTGCAGCCGCAATGCAATTGGCAGAACAGGGAAAACTGGACATCGACGCCCCCCTGGCAAAAGCCCTGCCGGAGTTCTCGATCCGAAGTCGCTTCCCGAATGCCGACCCGGTGACGCCGCGCAACATCATGTGCCACCACTCGGGCCTGCCATCCAATTTCCTGCGCGGCCTGTTCGTTCGCGAACCTGATCGCTTCGAGTCGGTGGTGAGCAATATCCGTGACGAGTATCAGGCATTTCCCCCCAACTACGTCTTTTCCTATTCCAACCTCGGCATGGCCCTGCTTGGCGCGGCGATTCAAAAGGTCAGTGGCGAACCTTTCGATGCCTACATGGATCGACGCTTCTTCCAGCCATTGGGCATGACGCAGAGCAGCTTCACGCCACGTCCGATTGCCAAGGCCTATGATCGAAACAAGGAAATCGAAGTATTTTCTTTGCGTGACATGCCGGCGGCCAACCTGCTCAGCAACGTGGTTGATTTGAGCCAGTTCATCAAGATGCAATTTGCCGACGGTAAGGCGGCCAACAATCAAATCCTCCAGCCATCCTCGACGCACGAGATGGTTCGCGTCCAGAACAAACAATTCCCGATGACCTTCGGCCAATACGTCGGCCTGGGCTGGATGATGAGCGGCATCGATGTACCCGGCGGCGGAACCGTGGCCAGCCACGGCGGTTCGCTGCCGGACTCCCACAGCATGATGGCCATCCTGCCGGAACACAAACTGGGCGTCGTGGTGCTGTCCAACTCATCGTCTTCCCACGTTGCGGTATCGAAAATTGCCGCAGAGGCCCTGAAGCTGGCACTGGAAGCAAAGACCGGCATTCGGCAGGACACCGCTCCCGTTGTTCGCTCCGCTGAACGCGCCCCCACGCCCGAAGAGTTGCGCCAGTTCGATGGCAATTTCGACACCATGGTCGGCCTGGCCAGGATCAGCACCAAGGATGGAGAGATCGACGTTGAAGCAGCGGGTCACCAGTTCCGGTTGGTGCCTCACGAAGATGGCTTGCTGACCATCAAATATCGCCTTTTTGGCATGATGGCGGTTCGCGTTGGTGCGTTCGAGGATATTCACCTGTCCATGGCGAACGTCGATGGTCGCCAGATCATTGTTGGCCGCATTGGTTCGGAATCACTGATCTTTGGCGAAAAACTCAAGCCAACCACGATTCCCGAGCGCTTCTGGAAAAACCTTGGCCATTACGAAATTGTCGGGAAGATCGACGGCCCGAGCCCGGACGTGCTGATGCTGCGGGAAGATAACGGACTCCTGGTCGGCGAGGCGCATTTTCCCGAAGTGCCGGATCTCATACTGAGAATTGCCTTCCACGCCGTTTCGGAAAACGAAGTGGTTACCGCAGGACTGGGCACCGGTCGCGGCGACACCCTTCGTCTTATCGAAGCTGGCGATGGTGCCACCCTCGACTTCTCCGGCCTTCAACTTCGCAAAAAACTGAACTAGAAATGAGTGACCTGAATCTTGAATTGAAGGCCTTCATCATCGAAACGATGAACCTCGAGGACATGTCTGCCAGCGATATCGGCGATGACACCCTGCTCTTTTCCGAAGATGGCCTGGGGCTCGACTCAATCGATGCGCTTGAACTCGTCCTGGGCCTGAAGAAGACCTATGGCATCGTGCTTGAAGCCAACGACGAGAAAACGCGGGAGCATCTGCGTTCCGTTTCAACCCTGGCAACTCTTATCAGAGAAGCCGGGAATCGGCCGGCAGATTAGGCCGAGCGAAGCGCCCTAGCGAATTTCAATACTGACGGTTTTCCCCGATTTGCCCCCGGCATTCCGGATCAAATCGGCGATGTCGGTATTGTTGAAGCGCAGGGCAATATCCAAGGCGGTTTCGCCGCTGTCGACCGTCCGCCCGAGATCAGCCTTGTTGTCGATCAATAGTTGGACGATGTCGATGTGACCGCCACGCGATGCGGCAATCAAGGGTGTCGTGCCATTCTCCGAAGCCAGGTTGAGATCAGCACCGGCTTTGATCAGTTGCCTCGCGATGTCGAGATGCCCGCTGAATGCCGCGTAGGCAAGTGGCGTCCAGCCCTGCGTATTGACCGCTGCGCCGCCGGCCAGCAGCAGCCCGACAATTTTCTGATGACCACGAAACGCCGCCAGGCGTAAGGCGGTATCGCCCGCCGCATTTCGTGCATTCAGTTTTGCGTGATTCTTGATCAGGAAATCGACCGTTTCCGTATGACCATCCCGCGCCGCGAGCATCAACAGCGTGTTGCCGGCGATATCGGTCGTGTCGAGCGAAGCCCCCTTGGCGGCGAGTTTGCTCAACTCCTGGACATCGCCCATCTTGGCCGAGGAAATCAGGTCGTCGTACGTGGCCGCAAGGGCAATCGCCGGCAGTCCGAGGAGGATTGTGACGGTCAACCGGAATTTTTGGCTAATTTTCATATTTGTTTGGCGTGTTTGAACAGCGAAAAGAAGTTGTCCGTGGTTGCCTGGCAAACTTCCTCGACCGTCAGCGAGCGCAACTTGGCAATTTCTTCGGCAACATAGCGCACATAAGCGGGTTCGTTCGGCTTGCCGCGATACGGAACGGGCGCCAGATAAGGTGAATCGGTTTCGACCAGCACACGATCCAGCGGGCATTTTTGCGCCACTTCTTTGACAATGGCCGCATTCTTGAAGGTTACGATCCCGGAGAACGACAGGTAGAAACCCAGGTCGAGTGCCATGCGGGCGATATCCCAGCTCTCCGTAAAGCAATGCATCACGCCGCCAACGGTGTCGGCGCCCTCTTCCTTGAGAATACGCAGCGTATCGAGCGCCGAATCCCGGGTGTGAACCACGAGTGGCTTGCCGCACTGTTTGGCCGCCCGAATGTGCGTCCGGAAGCGCTCGCGTTGCCATTCCGGCTTGTCCTTCTGCCAGTAGTAGTCCAGGCCCGTTTCGCCGATGGCAATCACCTTCGGATGGGCTGCCAGTTCCAGCAATCGGCTTTCGTCCGGCTCCTCGACATCCGTGTATTCCGGATGAACACCTACCGTGGCATACAGTTGCGCATGCGCTTTGGCGAGCGCGATGATTTTCGGGAAGTCCTCGAGATTGACACCGATGCTGACGGCGACGCCGACACCGTTGTCCTGCATGCGCTGCAGCACCGCCGGCAGGCGATCAATCAGATCGGGAAAGTCGAGATGACAGTGCGAATCGACCAGCATGCTGGTCAATCAGAGCGTATGGGTCGGGCGCGAGGACTGCATGACGCCGCCCAGCAGGCCTTCGATCTTGCGACGGGCCTCCTGGCCGCTCTCGTCATTGTTGAAATGCACGCCAATGCCTTGCGCACGACCGTTCTGCGCGCCGGCCGGTGTGATCCAGACGACCGTGCCGGCAATCGGCAGCTTGGCCGGATCGTCCATCAGCGACAACAACATGAAAACTTCGTCACCGATCGTGTAGCTGCGGGTCGTCGGGATGAAGATGCCGCCGCTACGCAGATGCGGCATGAATGCGGCGTAAAGGGCCGATTTTGAATTGATGTTGAGCGAAAGAACGCTGGGGCGCTGCGGAGCTGGTTTTGCTTCACTCATCGTTGATCAATTGGCAAACAGAGCTCTGTAATCCAGAAATAGGCTTTCCAGAAAGAGACGAGCGTTGAGCGGTTGCTCGGCCTCCTGGCGACGTGTAATCAAGGCCCGATACGCGTGGATCAGGCGTGCAGCCGGAATCATATCAGCCAAGCCGGGAATAATGCTTTGTTGGGGCAGAAAATATCGTACGGAGAGACCGTTTTTTGCCAAGGTCAGGTCAACCAGCCATTTCTGCACCGCTTCCGCGACGTGTTTCAACGCCACCTTGCCTTTGCTGTCCTTGACCGCTTTCTCCAACTCGGCCGCCATGGCCAGCGGATCGCTCTTGCGACCGGAGGCCAGCCGATTCGCCAGCAACTCAAGCCATGCGCCCTGCCCGGACGCCGCCAGTTCGATGGCCAGCCCGGGAGCCCCACCTGCCATGGCCAACCAGCGCTCGGCTTGATTCACCCCTTCGTCAGCCAGCACCTTCTCGGCAAGCTTGGTCGACGGCACGGGAACCGGCACCACCTGACAGCGGCTGCGGATCGTCGGCAGCAAACGCATCGGCTCACTTGATACCATTAAAAACAATGTACTTGGCGCTGGTTCTTCAAGTGTCTTGAGAAGTGAGTTCGCGGTACTTCTGTTCATCGCCTCGGTCGGATTGACGAGGATGATGCGCAATCCACCGCGGTGTGTTCCGATGTTGAAGAACTCGTCGAGACCACGAACCTGATCGATGGTGATCTGCTGACTCGGCTTTTTCTTGCCGTCTTCAACTTCAGCCTCCTCAGCCAAGGCGTCGGGCTGGAGCAAGCGAAAATCCGGGTGATTGCCCTGGCTGAACCAGTTGCAGGCCAGACACGCGCCACAGGCATGGCCTTCGAGCGATGGCGTTTCGCAAAGCAGGCTTGCCGCGAATTGTCGGGCCAGTTCATATTTGCCGAGCCCCTTCTGCCCCACCAGCAACAAGGAATGCGGCAAACGATCCCGCCGCGCCTGAAGCGCGGACCAGACCTTGGAATGAAGCTCAATTACATTCATAAACAAATAGTTGAAACGATTTGTTCAAGTTGTTTGCGAATATTTTCGATGGTGTTGTCGGCATTCACGACGCGCATTCGGCTCGGGTTGAGATGCGCCCTTTCCAGGTAGGCTTGGCGAACGCGCTCATGGAAGTCGACACGTTCCTGCTCGAATTTGTCGAGCACCCGGTTGGCCAGGACGATACGTTCGCGGGCAATGTCGAGCGGCAGATCGAACAGCAGGGTGAGATCCGGTTGCAGGTGTTCATGCACCCAATGCTCAAGCACGAGGAACTTGGCGCGATCCAGCCCCCGTCCGCCGCCCTGATAGGCATAGGTGGCGTCGCTGAAACGGTCACAAATGACCCATTCTCCGCGCGCCAGGGCCGGTTCGATCAATTTGGCAAGATGTTCGCGACGGGCAGCGAACATCAGCAGGGTTTCGGTTTCCAGGTGCATGGGCTCGTTGAGCAAGAGCGCCCGGAGTTTTTCACCGAGTTCCGTGCCCCCCGGTTCGCGCGTGACCTGTACGACCTTGCCTTGTGCCCGCAGCGTTTCCGCCAGCCATTCAACGTGACTGCTCTTTCCGGCCCCATCTATTCCTTCGAAAGTGATGAATTTACCTTTCACTTTCCACCTCTCTGATATCGATTGACTGCTTGGTTATGCTCATCGAGCGTTCTCGAAAACTGGCTGCTGCCGTCGCCGCGGGCCACGAAATACAGCACGTCGGTCCGCGCCGGGTTGAGCGCTGCGCGCAAGGACGCCTGGCCCGGCATGGCAATCGGCGTCGGCGGCAAGCCGGCCCGCGTATAGGTATTGTACGGAGTGTCGGTTTGCAGGTCGCGCTTTCTCAGGTTGCCATCGAAGCTCTCGCCCAGGCCATAGATGACCGTCGGATCGGTCTGCAGCAGCATGCCCCGGCGCAGGCGATTGACGAAGACGGCGGCAACCAGTTCCCGGTCGGCCTGTTTCCCGGTTTCCTTTTCGACGATCGAGGCCATGACCAATGCGTCTTCCGGCGATTTGTAGGGCAACCCGTCCGCGCGTTGGGCCCATTCGGCCTCCAGTTTGCGCTGCATGGCCCGTTTGGCCCGCGCCAGCAATTCCAGGTCGCTCGATTGCTTGTCGAATAGATAGGTGTCAGGGAAAAAGCGCCCTTCTAGGCTGGCAACACCGAGTTGCTCGCTGATCTTCGCTTCACTCCAGCCCTGTGTGTCATGGAGCAGGTCAGGGTGGGCATCCATGCGCGCACGCCACTGCCGGAAATTCCAGCCTTCGACCAGGGTCAGTTCCCCTTGCGTCACCTTGCCCTTGAGCAGTTTGGCAATCAGCTGGGCCGGCGTGATGCCTTCCTTGACCGAATAGCTGCCGGCCTTGATGGCCGTATCGGCTCGCGCCAAGCGCGCCAGAATGCCGAGAAGTGTCGGTTCCACGTCGATGCCGGCCTCGCGCATCTGGCTGACGGCTGCACGCAGGCTGCTACCCGCCGTGACCCGAAAATCGAGCGGCGAATTCCGCAGTGGCAGCGGCTGG
>JAGTRT010000035.1 GCA_018261895.1 Pseudomonadota bacterium | reverse complement strand
CTTGTACTTGCCGGCGAATTCGACCGAGCGGATCTGCAGCACCTTGGAGCCGAGGCTGGCCATTTCCAGCATTTCCTCGAAGGTGATGGTGTCGAGCTTCTTGGCTTCGGGCACGACACGCGGGTCGGTGGTGTAGACACCATCGACGTCGGTGTAGATCTGGCACTCGTCGGCCTTCAGCGCGGCAGCGAGGGCAACGCCGGAGGTATCGGAACCGCCGCGACCGAGGGTCGTGATGTTGCCGTCTTCGTCAACGCCCTGGAAACCGGCGACGACGACGACCTTGCCGGCGTCCAGATCGGCGCGCATGTTGGACTCGTCGATCGACAGGATGCGGGCCTTGGTGAAGGTGCTGTCGGTCAGGACCCTGACCTGGCCGCCGGTGTAGCTGCGGGCCGGGACGCCGATGTCCATCAGCGCCATGGAGAGCAGGCCGATGGTGACCTGTTCGCCGGTCGAGCAGATCTGGTCGAGCTCGCGCGGGTCGGGGCTGGCCTGAACTTCCTTGGCCAGTGCAATCAGCTTGTTGGTTTCGCCACTCATCGCCGAGACGACCACCACAACCTGGTGGCCCTGCGCGTGGAATCGGGCAACGCGTTTGGCGACATTCTTGATGCGTTCGGGATTACCGACCGACGTACCGCCGTATTTTTGAACAATCAACGCCATGGATTCATCCGGTTAAACGTTGGAAACAGGAAAAAGAGGGCGGGATTTTAACCCACCCTCCTGTTTTTCCGAAAGGAAACAATTACTAAAGTTCGGCCAGCGAGCGCAGATGCGCGCCGACGCTGCGCGCCAGCGAGGTCATCACGTAGCCGCCTTCGAGCATGGAGACGATGCGCTTGTTGCACATCTCGGCAGCCAGCGCCTTGAGCTGATCGGTGACCCAGGCGTAGTCCTTCTCGAGGAAGCGGAGGTTGCCCATGTCGTCCTCGAAATGCGCATCGAAACCGGCCGAGATGAGGATCATCTGCGGCTTGAATTCGCGCAGGCGCGGCATCCAGACCTGCGTGACGGCATCGCGGAATTCCTCGCCGCCGCAACCGGAGGCGAGCGGCACGTTGCACATGTTGTGCGCCGGCTTGTCGGTACCGCTGTACGGGTAGAACGGGTGCTGGAAGATGGAGCACATGAGCACCTGATCGTCGCCGGCGAAGCAGTCTTCGGTACCGTTGCCGTGATGCACGTCGAAGTCGATGATCGCCACGCGCTCAAGGCCGTGCGCCTTCAGGGCGTGCCGGGCCGCGACACCGATGTTGTTGAAGAAGCAGAACCCCATCGGGTTCGCCTTCTCGCAGTGGTGGCCGGGCGGGCGCACGGCGCAGAAGGCATTCTCGATTTCGCCCTTCATGACGAGATCGACGGCCAGACAACCGGAACCGGCCGCCCGCAACGCGGCCTGCCAGGTGTGCGGATTCATGGCGGTATCGGGGTCGAGGTGCACGACGCCCATTTCCGGCGACGCACGCTTGATGCGCTCGAGATGCGACGCCGGGTGGACGCGCATCAGTTGTTCGAAGGTGGCGAGCGGCGCGTCGTAGTAAACGAAATAAGCGTCGATTCCCTGGGCGATCAGGTGATCGTTGATGGCGGTCAGACGCTGCGGGCATTCAGGGTGATGCGAACCCATGTCGTGCAACTGGCAGTCACGATGGGTGATGATGGCAGTGGTCGTCACTTGTTCTCTCTCTGCGAAGCGGCGCACGAAACGGCGCACGTCGAATAGTCATTATGGTCCCATTCAACGCGCCGCTTCAAGCATTAGAATGGGGTTGAACAGACTCAGCGGAATCCTTTATGTTGAAAGACACACTTTCCGGCCTCGCCGGGCGCCCGCGGGCCCTCGACGGCGTTCTCGAACAGGCCGGACAAATCATCCTCGGCAAGGACCACGAGATCCGCCTCGCCGTCGCCTGCCTGCTGGCCGACGGCCACCTGCTGATCGAGGATCTGCCAGGCATGGGCAAGACGACGCTGGCGCACACGCTGGCCCGGCTGCTCGGGCTGCAGTTCTCGCGCATCCAGTTCACCAGCGACCTGCTGCCGGCCGACATCACCGGCGTGTCGGTCTTCGAGCGCGACAAGAGCACGTTCCGCTTCCTGCCCGGCCCGGTTTTCGCCCAGCTCGTGCTGGCCGATGAAATCAACCGCGCCACACCGAAAACGCAGAGCGCCCTGCTCGAAGCCATGGAGGAAGGCCAGGTCACGGCCGAGGGCCAGACGCGGATGCTGCCGACGCCCTTCTTCGTCATCGCCACGCAAAATCCGGCGCACCAGATCGGCACCTTTCCGCTGCCCGAATCGCAGCTCGACCGTTTCCTGATGCGCCTCGAACTCGGCTACCCGGAGCGCGGCGCCGAACGCGCCTTGCTCGCCGCCGGCGGCCAGCGCGCCCGGGTCGAACAACTGACGCCCGTGCTCGGCGCCGAGCAGTTGCCCGACCTCCAGCGCGAAGCAGCCGCCACCCACGCTGCCGGCCCGCTCATCGACTACGTCCAGGCGCTGGTCGAAGCCACCCGGCAAAACCCGGCCTTCCAGCACGGCCTGTCACCGCGCGCCGGCCTCGCCCTGCTTGCCGCTGCGCGCGCCTGGGCCTGGCTGGCCGGGCGCGACATGGTGCTGCCCGACGACGTGCAGGCCGTCCTCCCGGCCGTCGCCCGCCATCGCCTGCGCTCGGCGCAGGGTGGTGGCTATGCGCAGGCCGAGGACATCGCCGCCCTGATCCGCAGCGTCGCCATTCCCTGAGCGCCGTGGGCATCGTCGCCACGCTAAAGCAGAAGCTGTTTCGCTGGCAGAGTGACGGCACGGCCCCGCTGCGCCTCGGCCAGCGCCGCGTTTTCATCGTCCCCTCGCGCGGCGGCCTGCTCTATGCACTGGCGCTCGTCGTCATGCTCATCGGCGCCATCAACTACAACCTCGCCCTCGGCCATGCCCTGGTCTTCCTGCTCGTCGGGCTCGGCATCGTCGGCATGATCCACACCTTTCGCAACCTGCACGGGCTGATCATCGCGCCGGGCCGCAGCGCGCCGGTTTTTGCCGGTGAAAAGGCGCATTTCGAGCTGACGCTCGACAACGATCGCCACAGCCCCCGTCTCGGCCTCGAACTGGAGGCGGAAAAGGGCAATCCGGTGCATGTGACGGTCAACCGGAAAAAAGCCGCAAAACTGAAAATTCCCGTCACCGCGCAACAACGCGGCTGGCTCGACCTGCCCCGCATCCGCCTGTCGACGCGCTATCCGCTCGGCCTGTTCACGGCCTGGGCCTACCTGCAGCCAGCCATGCGTTGCCTGGTTTATCCGCAGCCGATCGCGGCACCGCTACCCAGCGGCCTGCCCACACCGGCCGGCGGCGAGCGGACCGGCGACGGCGGTCAGGAGGATTTCGCCGGCTTCCGCGAACGCCAGCCGGCCGACTCGCCCCGCCACGTCGCCTGGAAGGCCAGCGCCCGCAACGGCGGCGACGGCCCACTGCTGATCAAGCAGTTCGCCGGGGGCGCCCAAGTCGAGCTGATGTTCGACTGGGCGCTGACCGACGACACCCTGCCCGTTGAAACGCGCATCGGCATCCTGACCGGCTGGGTGCTCGCCGCCGACGCCGCCGATACCCATTTCGGCCTGCGCCTGCCCGACGCCACGCTGCCTGTCGCCGGCGGCGACCAGCATCGCCAGCGCTGCCTCGAAGCCCTCGCCCTTTGCCGCCCATGAGCACGCCGGCCAGCGAAGCCCTCGACCGCCACGCCACGCCCTGGCTGTTCGCCGCTGCGCTGGCGACCACGGCGCCACATGCCATCCACCAACCCGTGTGGCTCACCTCGCTGAGCGCCGTCCTGCTTGGCTGGGCGGTCTGGCTCTGGTGGAAGGACGAACGCCTGCCCGGCCGCTGGATCATCGTGCTCCTAGTCGCCGGCGGCTGTGCCGGCATCCTGGCCGAATTCCGCTCCCTGTTCGGGCGCGACGCCGGCGTCGCCATGCTCGTCATGTTCATGTGCATGAAGCTGCTCGAACTGCGCTCGCGGCGCGACGCCATGGTCATCGTCACGCTCGGCTATTTCCTGCTGCTCACGCATTACTTCTACTCGCAAAGCATCCCGACCGGCGTCTGGCTGCTGGCCGCCATGTGGCTGGTCACGGCCACGCTGGTCCGCCTGCATGGCGGCCCGGCCAGCGCAACGCGCGACACGCTGCGCTACGCCGGGATGCTCTGCCTGCAGGCCATACCCTTCATGCTCGTGCTCTATCTGCTCTTCCCCCGCATCTCGGGGCCGCTCTGGGGCCTGCCCACGGATGCCCACGCCGGCAAGACGGGCCTGTCCGACACCATGTCGCCGGGCAGCATTGCGCAACTGGCACAGAGCGGCGAAATCGCCTTTCGCGTCCGCTTCGAGGGCAGCCAGCCGCCCAAGCAAAAACTTTACTGGCGCGGCCCGGTCATGGAGCAATTCGACGGCACGACCTGGCGCCGCTACGAAGGTCGCCATCCGGCAGCCAAACTCGAGACCCTCTCGCCGCCCATTCGCTACGAAACCACGCTCGAGCCGCACAACCAGCCCTGGCTGCTCGCCCTCGACGCGCCCACCGCGCTGCCCGATGACGCCATCCTGACCGGCTCGCTGACCACCATCAGCCGCAAGCCGATCAACGAGCGGCAACGTTTCCGGCTCGCCGCCAGCCTTGACTACCGCTTCAACCCGAGCGAAGAGCCCCCGGTGCTGCGCCGCAACCTGGCCCTGCCCGACGACAGCAACCCGCGGACCCGCGCCCTGGCCGCTCAATGGCGCGCCGGCAATGCGCCCGAGGCCGTGATTGCCAAGGCGCTCGCCCTGTTCGCCGCCGACTTCACCTACACCCTTCGCCCCCCGCTGCTCGGCCGGAACGGCGTCGACGAGTTCCTGTTCCAGAGCAAACGCGGCTTCTGCGAGCACTATGCCGCGGCCTTCGTCACCCTCATGCGCGCCGCCGGCATTCCGGCCCGCGTCGTCGGCGGCTACCAGGGCGGCGAATACAACCCGCTCGACCAGTACCTCGTCGTTCGCCAGTCCGACGCCCATGCCTGGGCCGAGGTCTGGCTCGACGGCAAGGGCTGGGTGCGCGTCGATCCGACCGCCGCCGTGTCGCCCGACCGCATCGAGACCGGCATTGCCGACGCGCTGGGGGCCGGTGAGCCGCTGCCGGTGTTCATCCAGATGCGCGCCGATTGGGTGCGGACCCTGCGCTATCGCTGGGAAGCCATCAACAACGCCTGGAACCAGCAGGTGCTCGGCTACGACCCGGATCGCCAGCGCGAAGTGCTGGCCCGGCTCGGCCTGGTCGATACCGACTGGCGCAGCCTGGCCATCGCGTTGGGCAGTGCCTGCGGCCTGCTCGTCGCCGGCCTCATGGCCTGGGCGCTCTACCAGCGACCGGAGCGCGACCCGGTCGTTCGCCTCTGGCACAAAGCCTTGCGACATCTGGCCCGAAGAAAGGTAGACTGCGCGCCTTGGGAAACGCCACACGCCCTGCTCCAACGCGTTCGCGCCGAGCAGCCCGACCTGGCCGAACCTTTCCAGCGCGTGGTCGATGCCTATCTGGCGGCGCGCTACGGCAACACCGACAACCCCCTGCAACCGCTGCGCGACGCCATCGCGCAATTGCCACGATGAACCTGAAACCGACGTTTGCCCTGCTCCTGGCCCTGGCCCTGGCCGCCACCTTCACCGAGGCCGCGCCCGCCGCACCGACCTTCGCCGACGACCCCGCCGCCATCGAATTCGCCCGCGACCTCGAAGCCCGGCACGGCTTCAAGGCCGACGAGCTGATCGCCCAGTTCGCCCAGTTCCGTCCGAATGCCACGGTCCTCAAGCTCATCAAGCCGCCCGCCTCGCCGCTGCAGCGTTCGTGGGAACGCTATCGCCCGCGCTTCCTGAACGACCGCCGTATCGATGGGGGCGTCCGCTTCTGGCAGGAGAATGGCGCCCAACTCGCCAAGGCCGAAGCGCTCTACGGCGTGCCGGCCGAAATCATTGTCGCGATCATCGGCGTCGAAACCGAATACGGTCGCAACACGGGTGGTTTCCGCGTCTTCGAGGCCCTGGCTACGCTCGCCTTCAATTACCCGCGCCGGGCCGACTTCTTCCGCACCGAGCTTGAGCAATTCCTGCTGCTCGCCCGCGAAAACAATCTGGACCCGATGGCCGTCAAGGGCTCGTTTGCCGGCGCCATAGGCATCCCGCAGTTCATGCCGGGCAGCCAGCGACGCTACGCCGTCGATTTCGACGGTGACCAGCGCGTCGACCTCGCCAACAGCGTCGACGATGCCATCGGCAGCGTTGGCCGCTTCCTCGAACAGCATGGCTGGCAGGCCGGGCAGCCGGTGGCGGTGCACGCCATGACTGCAGCCACGCCGGCCGAAGAATGGATACAGGCCGGCCTGCGGCCCAGCCTCAAGGTCGCCGACCTCGCCGAGAAAGGCATACGATCCAATATCGACCCGCAGGCGACGGTCGCCCTGATCGATCTCGTCTCGCCGGGACGCGACACGGAATACTGGCTGGGCTTCGAGAATTTCTACGTGATCACGCGCTACAACCGCTCAAGCTTCTACGCCATGTCGGTTTTCCAGCTCGCTGAGGAAATCCGCAGCCGGATGTGTGCCAGCGGTTCGACTACAGCAGCGAATCGCGAGAAATATTGCCGCGCTTGATGATCTTGCGCAGGCGATCCAGACCTTCCATCTGAATCTGGCGGACCCGTTCGCGGGTCAGCCCGAGGTCGTGGGCAATGACGTCCAGCGTCGCGACATCGGCGCCGTTCAGGCCATAGCGGCGTTCGATGACCGAGCGCTGACGCTCGGTCAGCTGGCCCAGCCAGTCGTCGACCAGCGAACCGACTTCACTCAGTTGCAGCAGGGATTCCGGGTCGCCGGCGCCATCATCGGCGATCACTTCGGCGATGGTGTGGCTGGGGTCGATATCGAGCGGCGCGTCGAGCGAGGCGATATGTTCGTTGAGCGACAGGGTACGGCGAACGTCATCGACCGACCAGTCGATCAGGGCGGCGATGCGTTCGACCGTCGAATCCCGCTTGTCGGCCGACTCCAGGTGCCGGATGGCGCGCAGGACGACGTTGATTTCCTTGACGATATGCACCGGCAGCCGGATGGTGCGCGACTGGTTCATGATGCCGCGCTCGATGCTCTGGCGTATCCACCAGGTGGCGTAGGTCGAGAAGCGGAAACCGCGCTCGGGATCGAACTTTTCGAGGGCGTGGATGAGGCCGAGGTTGCCTTCCTCGATGAGGTCGAGCAGCGGGATGCCGCGATTCAGGTAATGCTTGGCGATATTCACGACGAGCCGCAGGTTGTGCTCGATCATGCGCTGGCGGGCAGCGAAATCGCCGGCCCGAACCAGACGCGATGTCGCCAGTTCCTCTTCCGGGGTCAGCAGCGGCTTGGCGCCGATTTCGCTCAGGTAGAGCTGGGTGACGTCTTCCAGCAGCTCGATTTCGGGCACGACCGATTCGGGCTCGGGCAGCAGGACGGCTTCCTCGGCTGGCTCCTCGAACTCGTCGTCCATGCCCTCGCCGCTATCGTTCATCTTTTCGGTAGATACAGCGCCGGATCGACCGGCTTGCCCTGTTTGCGGATTTCGAAGTGGAGCTTGACCGAATCGGCGTCGGTGTTGCCCATTTCGGCGATCTTCTGGCCACGACTGACCTGCTGGCCTTCCTTGACGAGAATCTTGCGATTGTGGGCGTAGGCCGAGAGGTAGGTGGCGTTGTGCTTGACGATGACCAGCTCGCCGAAGCCGCGCAGACCACTGCCCGCGTAAACCACCTTGCCTTCGCCGGCAGCCAGGACGGGATCGCCGGCCTTGCCCGCAAAGTCGAGGCCCTTGTTGCCCGATTCGTTATAGGGCGCCGAGACCTTGGCCGACGACGGCCACATCCAGGGCACGTCGTCCGGGCCGACAGCCGCCGCCGGCGCGGCTTCCGTCTTGACCTCGGGCTTGGCCTCCGCCGGCTTGGCGACATCGCCGCCGGCCTTGTTCAGGCGGGCGTAGGCTTCGTCCGAGTACGGTTCCTTGCCGACGCGCGGTTCGCGTTTGACGCTGCCGTTCTGCGTTATCGCAGGCATGGGTGCAGCCGTGCTCCCGGCCGGTTGATCGAGCGAGCGGGATTCGATGCCGGAGCCGATGGCGATCGGCTTGGCGACGGCACCATCGGCAGAAGGTTCGGCGGCGCCCGGTGGCGCCACGCGCAGGATCTGGCCTTCCTTGATCGCCGACGGATTGGCGATGTTGTTCCAGTTGACGATGTCGCGCGGATCCTGGCCGTTGTCGAGGGCGATACGGTACAGCGTATCGCCGCGCTTGACGGTGTAGTAGCCGGGCCCGCTCGGCTGGGCTGCGGTCCGGGCAGACGAGACCGAGCGATCAACGGCCGGTACGGGTTGCTGGGACATGCATCCGGCCAAAAACAGCACTGGAAAGACGGCGACGGCAATTCGAATCATTGTGTTCCTGAAAGTAGCGGGACGAAACGCACGGCATCCAGCCGGGTTTCGATATAGCCCTGGGGCGTATGCTCAATGAAGCTAAGATACTGCTCAGCAGCCCCTACTGGCAAGACCAGTCGTCCGCCGGGAGCCAGTTGTTGCAGCAATGCCGGCGGCACACTGGCCCCGGCCGCGGCCACGATGATGCTGTCAAACGGCCCGGCTTCGGGCAATCCGAACTGGCCATCGGCGTGCTTCAGGCGGACATTGAACTGCTGCAGGGTCCGCATGTTGGCCTTGGCCTTTTCGAGCAGCGGCGACAAACGTTCGACAGCGTAGACTTCGTTGGTCAGCTGGGCGAGAACCGCCGCCTGGTAACCGCAGCCGGCACCGATTTCCAGCGTCTTGCCCAGCGTCTTGCGTCCATTGAGGAGCAGTTCGATCATGCGCGCCACGACATAGGGCTGCGAAATGGTCTGCCCCATGCCGAGCGGCAGCGCAGTGTCCTCATAGGCTCGCGAGGCCAGCGCCTCTTCGACGAAGACGTGGCGCGGCACCGAGGCCATGGCCTTGAGCACCGTTTCATTGCGGATGCCTTTTTCGCGCAGGCGCTCGATCATGCGCGCCCGCGTCCGCTGAGAGGTCATGCCAATACCGTGCAACACGCCGAGACTCACTTCATCCACTGACGAATCGAAGGCAGTTGCGCCGCGTGCGTCAGATCGATCTGCAAGGGGGTGATCGACACCGCGCCGCGCTCGACGGCGTTGAAATCCGTGCCCGGACCGGCATCGGCCGCTGCGCCGGCAGCGCCCACCCAATAAACCGTCTCGTTGCGCGGGGAAGTCATTTTGACCACCGGTTCGGCCTTATGGCGCCGACCGAGTCGCGTGACTTCCATGCCTTTTAATTCGGCATGGGGAATATCCGGCACATTGACATTCAATAAAACCGGTTCGCGAATGGGATCGCGAATAAAACGTTCAACCAGTTCCCGGGCAACCTGCCCTGCCGTCGAATAATATTTTCCTTCGAAACTGGTCAGGGAAATGGCGATGGACGGAATACCGAGGAGGAATCCCTCGGTGGCCGCCGCGACGGTACCGGAATAAATCGTATCGTCGCCCATATTGGCGCCATTATTGATGCCGGAAACAATAATATCCGGTAAATGATCCAGCATGCCGGTGACGGCCAGGTGGACACAATCGGTTGGCGTGCCATTGACGAAATAAAATCCGCTGGCCGCCTTTTTCAAATGCAGGGGGCGATCGAGGGTCAGCGAATTGCTGGCCCCGCTCCGATTCTGCTCTGGCGCAACGACGACGACTTCGCCGAGCCCTTCCAGGGCATCGGCGAGTGCGGAAAGTCCGGGTGCAAAATAACCGTCGTCATTACTCAGCAAAATGCGCATGAATCAATCCGGAATCAAACGAGGAGATTATCGAGTGCGCCACCGTCAGCCATCCAGGCTTCGACCCATTTCGGCTTGCGGCCGCGACCGGTCCATTCCAGCTCGACATTTTGCGGATGGCGATATTTGACTTTGACCTTATTACCCGTCGTGCCCTTGACCTTGATTTCCTTGCCCAGCAAATCCTCGATGGCATAACCGTGGTTTTTGGCGATGGCGCGCAATTCATTCAGGACATTTACCTTTTCCTGAGCTTCGCGACGTTTGATTTCGGCCGGAATCTGCTGTTGCAAATCACGTAATTGAGCGACGGACAGTGTGGAAAGATCCATGATTATTTCCTTATTTAGATAAGTGGCGGTAATTTAATTTGTTTGAAACATTTTTTCAACGCCGCTTATTAAAAAAACCGGCATTTGCCGGCTTTTTTAATAAGCGAATATCAAACCGCGGTTCACAGGAAACAGTTTACTCCCCTTCCGCGCGGATGTCCCGAGCCCGGGTGAATTGGGCGTGGCATTGCCGGCGATTTCGCGATTTGACGGTCAACCGGAAAAAAGGCCCAAATTTGAAATGTCATATTTGCTCGATAATCCGACGCCATTCAATCATCGAGCAAAAAGGATTTACCCGGCTCGGCAACATGGCTCGCCAGCCCTTCGTCCCGACGCCCCGGGGATGGCAGTACGGCCATCTGGGCAGGCTCCGGATTGCTTGCCGCAGCGGCCACCCTTAGCCCCGGCGGCTTGCGCGGCAGGTTGGAATACACCTCGATGCCATCCGGCCCCGTCGTGACGTAAATTTCCGCTTCGGCAGCCGGCATGGCGGGCGAGAACGCCAACAGGAGGGCCAGGCCGGACGCCCGTCGCCAGCCCCGATCAGTGCGCGTGGTGGTGGCCATCCTGCTGCATCAGGCGCGCGACGAACGGATCGCTTTCCATGTCGCCGAAATCGGCCGCATCGATCAGGCCGTAATCGGCGATCCGCTCTTCGGTCGCCCGCGGCCAGGCAGCCGGTGCGCTGGCATGCAGCTCGCGGAGGGCCAGCGTCATGCGCTGTCCGGGCCGCGCCAGGTGCAGGCGGGCCGGAATGCCGGCCGACTCGAGCCACCACAGGTCGATGCTCTGGCCGCCCACCACGCCGCTGTAGCGCACGGCTTTCTGGCCGAACAGCATCTTGCTGCTGCCGCGTTTCAATTCGCGCAGGAGTTGCGGCGAGATGACCGAGGCCAGCTTGGCCCAGTCAGGTTCGGCATGGCGGGTGCGGATTTCGCCGGCCGTGTAGTCGACGACGCGCTGGTCGCGGTGAAAGACGCGGCGATAGGTGTAATCGTTGTCGCGGACGCGATGCCAGATATCGTTCTGGCCGGTCACGCTGTTGGCCGTTTCGATGACGCTGTTTTCGCGCCACAGATACCAGTCCGCCAGCGTCTGGTTGACCGTCAGCTCGAAGCGGGCAGCCAGCGGCGCGAGCGCAATGGTTGATCCGGCCTGCCGCGACGCGGCCGGCTCCGGATGATGGTGTCCCTCGTGGGCGATGGCGGTGCCGGTCGACAAAATCGCCGTCAGTACGGCAGCCAGGGCAGTCTTTCTGAGATTCACAACAGCATTCCTTCTCAAACGCGCAGAGCGCCCGCAGGCGCTCCTTGTTTTGCCATGGCCAGGGCGGCTGAATGCCCCCCTGGCCGGAACTGACATCAGAAGCCGAAGGCTTCCTTCATGACGTGGTAGATCCAGTTCTGTTCCATGGAACCATGAACCAGATGAGCCTTCGGACCCGTGGCGTAGATGGCGACATCTTCACCGGCGTGGGTTTCGGAACCCATCGGTACGACCGCCTGCTGCAGATAACCCAGGGCGGCGGTATCGACGCTGGTCAGATCGGCGCGCGCGCCGCTGACGGCGCCCGGACCATTCTGGTAACCCAGCGTGGTGTAAGGCAGGCCATCGCCAGCCTTGGTCGGCGAGGTCGGGCTGCCATCGACAGCCGGCACTTCCTTGGTCAGGCCCAGGATGTCGTTGCCACGATGCGGGTAGCCGGCGATGGTGAACACGTGGCTGTGGTCGGCCGTGACGATGATCAGCGTCTCTTCCGGATCGGTCATCTCGACTGCCTTCCTGACGGCATTGGAGAGTTCGATGGTGTCGAGCAGCGCGCGCTTGGCATTGCCGGCGTGGTGCGCGTGGTCGATGCGACCGCCTTCAACGTGCAGGAAGAAACCCTTGCGGCTCTTCTGCAGCATCTTGATCGACTTTTCGGTCATCTCGGTCAGCGACGGCTCACCGGCCGGGTCGCTGGCGCGATCAGCCTCGTACTGGACGTGCGACGGCTCGAACAGGCCGAGCAGATAATCGGTGGTGGCCGGATCGGCCGCATCGAACTGGGCCTTGTTCCATGCGTAGGCAGCCTTGGCGCCACGCGAGCTGACCCATTCGGCGGTCAGGTCGCGACCGTCGTTGCGACGCCCCTTGGTCGTCGGGTATTCCGGGTCGAAGGCCGTTTTCGGCATGAAGTAGGTCCGACCACCGCCCATCGCGACCTTCAGGCTTTGCTTTACGGTCGGCGAAACTTCGATGAGCTGGCGGGCGATGTCCTTGACCACGCCGGTCGTGCCGCAGGAGGCCGGGATGTTGGAATCGGCTTCCCAGTCGCGGACGGCCGTATGCGAATAGGTCGCAGCCGGGGTGGCGTGGGTCAGGCGGGCGGTGGAGACGACGCCGGTCGCCTTGCCTGCGGCAGCCGCCTGTTCAAGCAGCGTCGGCAGGGAATTGGCGGCAATCACGGCAGCCGAACACTCGCCACGCGGCGTCAGGTGGTTGACCGACAGCTGGCCTTCGCGCGCCTTGTAGCCGGTGATGATGGCCGTCATCGTCGGTGCGGAATCGGAGGTCTGCTGGTCCCAGGAGTAGGTCTTGGAGAGCGCGACGTAGGGGAATTTCTCGAAGGACAGGCGGTTTTCCTCGCCCGGCTTGGCGTTGAGCTGGCCTTCCAGAATGCGCGCAGCCGTCAGGGTCGAAATGCCCATGCCGTCACCGACGAAGAGAATGACGTTCTTGGCACGACGATGCTCGCCATGCAGATGCTTGCTTTGATGGATGAAGCGCTGGCCGTTGTTGAACCAGTCCTGAACGGACTCCGGTCCTTGCACGACCGGCTGGGCAGCGCTGACTGGCATTGCCCCTGTCAACGCAAACAGTGAGGCGATTGCAGCGGCGATGGCGCTGCGCGAAATGTCATTCGACATGTTGGAAACTCCGTTGGCAAAGATGAGGTTGGCATCGACTGGCGCCCGGGCTGAACGCAAGCGCAGTCTAGTCACCTCGTGTTTCGGGAACATTTCAGCGGAATGTCAAAGCGCCCCTGTCCCCGGACAACATTCTAAGCATTCGCCTGCCGCCAACAAAAACGGCACGGCTACGGGTGTCGTAGCCGTGCCGCCGCGCTGTGAAGCCTGTCGCTCAGGGCGCCAGCAGTTCCGCACAATGGCCCGGTTGGGCCGGGGCATCGGCGATGGCAGCGCCGCGTCCGATACATTGATCGGGCGGCAGCGCCTTGCCCTGCTCGACGTGGCTGACCAGCAGGTCGAAGGCACGCTGGGCATGCGGCTGGATCAGTTCCAGTTGCGGCAGCGTCAGCTTGTAGGTTTCGATGTGGTTGCCGTTCTGCACCTCGTAGAGGCGGTAGGCCGGATCGCGGCGATGGCCGTGACGATGGCGGTCGTCATCGTCCCCGCGCTCGGTCGTGCTGGCGGCGACCTTGCGGGCGTAGGCGCGGGCGTGGTGGTCGATGGGCAGCAGCGCATCCATCGTGCCGGCGACGGTGATGAGCGGACGCTTGATGCGGCCGGTCGTGGCGAAATCGGCGACGGCGTCGTCGGCCTTGGAGACCGGCAGGCGGCCGATGTAGTTGTAGTCGCCCGGGCCGCTGCCGTAGGTGTCGTAGGCCGGATCGACGCGTTTCTGCCACTGGCAGAGCGTGACTTCCCAGAAGGACGCCGAATTCATGGCCCACAGCGAGGTTGCACCACTGCCCAGATCGGGCGGGAAGCCGGCGCCACGGATGTTCTTCGCGGCGGTGCTGGCGGCGTCGGCGCCGCTGGCCACGTAGTCGGGATAGTTGCGCACGGCCACCGGCAGGTCGGTGAGCAGGTTCGGGCCGTTTTCATCGACGAAGGTGCCTTCCCAATCGACGCCGCCATCGAACCAGTCCGGCGCCGACTCGACGGCCCGGCGCACCTGATAGGCGCCGTTCGAGGTGCCGACCGCGTAGGTGTAGCGCGGCGACTTGCCGTAGTTGGCTGCCGCGCCCTTGTGGGCGAGCTTCGACGCCAGCACCATGTAGTCGCGCCAGCGCGTGAATTCCTGGCCCGGACCGTTATCGTAGAACTGGACCCACAGCGGCGAGGTCGGGTTGAGGCGGCAGGCCAGCGGATCGCTGGCATCGCTGAACTTGAGGTTGAGCACGCCCTTGTTCTGCGAGGCGTAGGCATAGCCCTTCTGGACGACGTAATCGCTCCACGCGAAGTCGCCGTTGAATTCGCTGCGCGTGCCGGAAGCACCGGCGACGACGAGGCGACCATTCCACTTCGCCGGCAGACGCAACAGGAAGCGGGCCTGGCCGGTCGGGTCGCTGGCGATGCGGGCATTGAGCTGGACGCCGGGCACCGGCCCGGCGATGGGCGTCCGGTTGGCGGCATCGGGGGCAATCGTCGCGCGGTCGGTCTGCGGCGTGAACGCGAACGGCGGCAGGCCGGGCAGCGAGTTGTTGGCAGGCGTGGTGGCCGGATTGGCCGTCGTCAGATCGGTGCTGTCGACGCAACTGACATCGGCCAGCTGACTGCCGAAGGCCTGGATCAATACACTGCAGCGATCGGCGTGGGCCGCGCCGGCACCGAGCAGCATGACCAGCGCGCTGAGGCAGCGCAATGCCGGGCGCACCGACGTGACATTTTGTCTTTTCATGTTTTGTCTCCATTTCGATTTTGGGGATTTTTTCCGGTTGACCGTGAGAGCCGACCGAATGACATCCTAATACGACATTGGCCTGTCGATGCGTCGATATGGGGTAAGGAAAACCCTTAGTGGCGAGCGAATGAACATGCCGGCGTGCTGGCCATTCGGCCATCGTCATCTTTCCGAAACACGCAGGGCTTTCGTCGGCGCAGTCGATTGCAATAGCAGAGCACCGGTGCCGGAACCCGAATCCTGGGCCATGCTGATGGCCGGCCTCGGCCTGATCGGCTTCGCTGCCCGAAAGCGCCAGGCAAAGTAAGTCATCCGGCCCGACAACAAAAATCCCGCATCTCGGTGCGGGATTTTTCGTTTCAGCCGGCGAATTTCAGCGAATCTTATTTGTCGGAACCGATCGCCAGGATCTGCTTTTCCTTGAGCGGCAGATAGAGCAGCGTCATCTGCCCGCCGGAGATATCTTCGACGCTGTAAACGCCATCGATCACGTCGCCGACTTTGGCGATGATGTGCTTCCCCTGCTGATTGAGGAAAACGCGGATGCCGTCGTCCTCCTTGAGCTTGCCCAGATACTGGAAGGGCAGCGGCGGCGCCGTCGGTTTCGGTGGCGGCGGGGGTGGCGGAGCGACGTACCAGCTCTTGCTGCGGAAGGGATCGATGACTTTCCGCTCGCCGTCGCCCTCGGCCGACGCCGGTTCCGGGAAGCTCAACGGCGCACTGGCCAGTTCGGAACCTGGCGCATTTCTGGAATCCCGCCGAACATCGGCGGCGGCCGACGAAGCGGCCGAGCGGGTCGCCACGCTGGCCTTGCGTTTGGGCTTTTCCGGCGCTGCTTCGTCGTCGACGAGATACGCCGCCAGCAGGGTGGCGCCCAGCAGACTAGCGAGGATGGCCCAGCGTTGTTTCGGGCTCATGTCGTCCGACTCCGGCGAAAGATGACGAAACGCAACTGGGCTTCGAGCTCGGTGCTACCGATGTTCTCGCGACGCAGGCTGATGTCCTCGACCGCGATGTCGGGAAACTGCTTGCGTACGCTGGCGACATAGCGGCGAATGACGGCGTGGCTTCCCTTCACGGGGAGGCTCAGGACGTAGCGGTCGAACAGGCCGTCCTTGCCAGGCACCAGCCGGTATTCGCCGGTCGGAACGAGCAGGCCTTCCTGGCCGGCCATCTCGATGATGCGACCAAGTTCGCCGTTGAGCTGCTGCTCGTCGGGAAAGCGCTCAAGCAGGCGTTGGCGGGTGTCGTCCGGGCTGACGCGGTCGACCTGGCGCTCCAGGGCAGCGCGCCGGGTGCTGCGTTCAAGGCTGGCGGCGCGCCGCTCGGCTTCCTCGATGGCCGCTTCGTGCGCCGGCAGGCGGAACAAGTGCGTCAGCGTGGCGCCGAGGACGAGCAGCAAGGCAATGAGCGGCAGCACCGGCAGGTTGGCCAGTGCATAGCGCAAACGCGCCAGCAGGCGGTTCAGGAGCCGGTCGACCATGTTGCGGAAATCTCGAAAAGGATGGGTTGTTGCGGGTCGCTTTGCCGGATCTGGTGCGATAGCAGCACGACATTGCTCAAGGGCTCGCGGCGCAGGGCATCGACGAAAGCCAGCGCCGCCGCCATGTTGCGCGCCTCGCCGGAAAGCTGGACCGACTTGCCGCTCGCGCTGGGGCGGATGGCGAGCAAGGCGACATCCTCGCCGGTCGCATCCTCGATGCTGCGGAACAGCCGTTCCCAGTCGACGCGGATCAAGCCCATGGTCTGGCGCAGGGCCTTGGCTTCCTCGGCGGAAAACACATTCTCCGGCTGGCTGTCGCGCCGGCCGGCATCGAGGCGATCGGCCCGGCGCTTGGCCTGGGCCAGGCGCGCAGCGGCTTCGTCGAGCTGCCCCTGCAAATTGCGGTCTTCCAGCCAGGCATCGGCGCAGAGCAGCACGCCGGCCAGCAGCAGGACGACCGTCAGCAGTCCCGGACGGCGCGGTTGAAAATCGAGGCCGGGATCACGCATGGGACGCTCCGCAGACCGTGGCTACCTGGCTGGTTTCCCAGCCCCCCGGCAAGGCGGGTGGCGTGACGGAAAATGTTGAAATCAGCACTTTTTTCCCGTTGACCGTCGAAGACTCCGCCGCCAGCAGTCCGGCCAGTTCGCCGGCGAGCAGAGCGGGATCGGCGGTGCTCGCCCGATGATTGCGCAGGCTGGCTATCGCGCCGTCGCGCACGCCGGCCAGGCTCAGCCAGCCGTTGTCGAGACAGGCAAACCAGCCGTCGTTCAGCGGCGCCCCGGTCGCTGCCAGTTCGGCCATGAGCCGGGGCTGCAGGCTGCCCAGGCGCAGGCGTCGCGTCTTGGCCAGGGCCCGCAGCCCGCCGAGCAGTTGGCGGTCGATGCCGGCGGCAATACCGTTCTTGCCAAAGGCCGTGCGATCCAGCGCAATGTCCAGGGCATCCGCCTTGTCGCCCAATGCATTTCTGAGCAGGGCGCGCGCCATGTCCAGGCGCGCCTGCTTGCCGGTCAGCATCTCGCTCCATGGCAGTAGCGCGTAGCGTACGAAGTGATCGGCCACGATGATGCGCAAGGCCCCGCCCCGACCGCTCGCCCTGAGCAAGGTCTCGGCGGCGGCGAGCACCGGCTGCCAGTCGGCTTCGCCAGCCGCCGGGGAAGCGACCTCGGCGACCTGACGGGAAGCGGCGCCCCGCCACGGCTGCCGTTCGAGCACGAGCTGCTGCGGGTGAATGAAGAGGGTCAGGCGGTCAAGCCACGAAAGTGACACGATTGGCTTCTTCCAGGCTGGTAATTCCGTTGCGTACAAGATCGAGGGCGCTTTCGCGCAGCGAGCGGGTGCCGCTGCGGCGGGCGGCTTCCTTGAGTTGGCGGATGGGCGCCCGGCCGATGATCAGTTCGCGGATTTCGTCATTGAGGACGAGCATCTCGGCGATGGCCTTGCGACCGCGATAACCGGTGCCGCGGCAACTGCCGCAGCCGACAGCACGCCGGAATTGCCACTCGCCGGCCGAAACGATACCGATGTCGGCAGCCCCCAGTTCGTCGGGCGTCGGCGTTGCCGGCTGGGCGCAGGCCGGGCACAGGGTGCGAATCAGGCGCTGGGCAATGACGCCATTGAGCGCCGACACGAGGTTGTATGGATCGACTTCCATGTGCAGGAAGCGTCCGATGACGTCGAAGACATTGTTGGCGTGCACCGTGGTGAACACGAGGTGACCGGTCAGCGCGGCCTGGACGGCGATCTGTGCCGTCTCGGCATCGCGGATTTCACCGACCATGATCTTGTCCGGGTCGTGGCGCAGGATGGAGCGCAGGCCGCGGGCGAAGGTCAGGCCCTTCTTCTCGTTGACCGGGATCTGCAGCACGCCGGACAGCTGGTACTCGACCGGGTCTTCGATGGTGATGATCTTGTCGTCTCCGTGATTGATCTCGCTCAGCGCGGCGTACAGGGTCGTCGTCTTGCCGCTGCCCGTCGGCCCGGTGACCAGCACCATGCCGTAGGGCTCGCTGGCCAGACGACGGATGCGCGTCAGGATGTCGGCGTCGAAACCCATGGCGTCGAGGCGCAGGCCCTGCAGGTGATCGGTCAGCGCCTGCTTGTCGAGGACGCGCAGCACGGCATCCTCGCCCCAGATGCTGGGCATGATCGAGACGCGGATGTCGATCTCGCGTTCCTGCCAGCTGACCTTGAAGCGGCCGTCCTGCGGCACGCGGCGCTCGGAAATGTCGAGTTCGGAGAGCACCTTGATGCGCGAGATGATCTGCTCGGCCGTGTCGCTGCCGTCGATCGCCCCGGCGTAATTGAGCACGCCATCGATGCGGTACTTGATGGCCAGGCCGCGGCTGTTGGCCTCGATGTGGATGTCGCTGGCCCCGGCTTTCAGGCCGTCGTGCAGCGTCGAGCGCAGGAGGCGGACGATGGCGCTGCCGTCTTCGGAAATGCGTTGCAGCGAGAGGTCTTCGGCCACCGATCCGATGGCGATCTGGCCGCCCTCGCCGCTCAGGCTGCCATCGAGCGCCCTGACCCGCGTTTCCTCGCGCGCCAGGAAGGCGGCCAGCACCGACG
The DNA here is from genome assembly GCA_018261895.1 of Pseudomonadota bacterium. Taxonomy (GTDB): domain Bacteria; phylum Pseudomonadota; class Gammaproteobacteria; order Burkholderiales; family Rhodocyclaceae; genus Azonexus. The sequence continues at coordinate 11,281 of JAGTRT010000035.1, read as the reverse complement.
GTGGCGCCACCCGCCAGCGCAACTGCCTGCCCAGCGGCACCATGCCTTCGAGCCAGTCGCGCAGCGTGACGTCGAAGGGATTGGGCGTGGCGACCAGGTAGGCATCGCCAGCTTCGAGCACCAGCGCCTGGCGCCGGATGAATTCGGCAAAGGGCGCCAGCGACAGGGCCAGCGAATAGTCGGCCAGCTCGGCCAGGCTGATGGATTGCAAACCGAAAACCTGCGCCGTCAATTCGCCAGCCGCTTCCTCGTTCTGACCAAAATCGCCCTGCAGGGCGGCCATGACCGCCGGCAGGCCGCCGCCGGCTGCCGCCAGCTGGCGCGCCTCGGCGAGCAGCAACTCGCGTTCCTGATGCTCAATCGGCACGTGCGCCTCCCGGGGTGAATTCATGCGCCATCCTATTGGAAGTTGCCGGCCAGTTCGAAAATCGGCATGTACAGCAGCAGCACGATGCCCCCGATGACGCCACCGATCACTGCCATGAGCAGCGGTTCGAAGAGGCGGGTGAAGGTATCGACGAGGCGGTTGATTTCCTCGTCGTAAAACGCCGCGACGGCCTCCATCATGTCGCCCAGCTGGCCGCTGCGCTCGCCCACGGCAATCATGCGCAAGGCGACCGGTGTGGTCAGGCCGCCGCTTTCGGCAGCACGGGAAAACGGCTGGCCCTGCTCGATGTCGGCGATGGCCTGGCGCAGCCCGGGCCGCAAGGCGGCCGGCAGGATGTCAGCGACCATGCCGAGCGTGGTCTTGAGCGGAATGCCGGCGCGCAGCAGCATGCCGGTCGTCCGGTAGAAACGGGCAAGAAAGACGAGCCGGATGCGTTCGCCCAGCGCCGGCACCTGCCAGGCTGCCTGGGCAACGGACGCGCGCACGGCGGGCAGCGAAAACAGGCCGACCAGGGCAGCCACGGTCAGCGCGGCGCCGACCGCCATGCCGACGGCGTGCTCGTTGATGAAGCCGCCCCAGGCAAAGAGCAGGCTGGACAGGCCTTCCGGATTGCGTCCGCTATCGGCGAAGACCAATGCAAAGCGCGGCACGACGAAACCGAGCAGGAAGAGCGTGACCAGCGTGCCGATGGTCATGAGCAGGACGGGATAAATGGCGGCGCTGACAATCTTCTTTTTCAGGTCGGCCAGTTTTTCGTGGAAGACGAGGTAGCGGGCCAGGGCTTCCGGCATGTCGCCGGTCCGTTCGCTGGCCTTGACGGTGGCCACGTAGAGATCGGGAAAGGCCTCGGGATGGCGCTGCATGGCGCTCGACAGCGACTGCCCTTCGCGCAGGTGGGTAAGCAGGCTGCCGAGGACGACGGAGGTGGACGAACCCTTGTCCTGCTCCGACAGTGTTTCCAGCCCCTCGACGACGGTCAGGCCGGCCTTGAGCAGCGAAAGCATCTGCCGGGTGAACAAGGGCAAGGGAAACTGGCCGCGTCGGCCCCGCGCCGTGCGCTGCCCGAGCGGCCGCGAGGAAACGATGACCGCCCCCTGCAGGGCAGGCGCCGCAACAAGCGACTCGGCGGATTCGGCCGACACCGTCAGTCGGGAAACACCCCGACCGGGAAAGACGGCCATCACGTCGTAATCCATTGCTTATCCGGTGCTCACCAGTTGGTGATATCGGCGTTTTCGTCCTCGCCACCGGCCTTGCCATCCTTGCCGAACGAGTAGAGGTCGAATTCACCGTGTTCGCCTGGCTGCGCGTACTGGTAGGCGCCGCCCCACGGATCGAGCGGCACTTCCTTCTTCAGGTAGGGGCCTTGCCAGCGCGCCTCGCCGGCCGGACGCTTGTTCAGGGCCGAGAGCCCCTGCTCGGTATTGGGGTAGCGACCGACATCGAGACGATACTGGTCGAGCGCCTTTTCGAGCGCATCGATCTGGGCCCGCGTCGCCTTGATTTCGGACTTGCCGATCTGCGAAAAATATTTCGGCCCGACATAGCCGGCCAGCAGACCGATGATGACCATGACGACCAGCAGTTCAAGCAGCGTGAATCCGCGTTGACGGACACGGGAAACGGCGCGCTGCGCCGACATGCGATCAAAAATCCGGGAAAAGAGGTTGCGCACCACGTATTTGCCATTCAGGAAAGAAGACTACCGCCAATCATACTATGCAAGCGGCGTTACACGACCATGATGCCCACTGTCGCGACGCACATCGGCAAGTTCATGATTCGGTCAATGGGCGGTAACACGCGCAGCATAGACTATGGAGTCAACTGGATTATCATTGAGCCCATGCGTCTTCGTCCCTTCCTCCTCTGCCTGGCTGCTGCGCTGTTCCCGATCCACGGGCAAGCGACGAGCGGCATATTCGGCTTTGTCGACGACGAGGGCATCGAGCATCTGAGCAACATCCCGAACGACAAGCGTTACCGGCTTGTCCTGGCCGACCGTTTCGAGCCCGCCCGCGTCGCCTTGCGGCAACCCCGTGGCGTGCTCGCACTGCCCTACGGCCAGCGGCCATTCCACGATTCGGTGATGCGCGCCAGCAGTGCGACCGGCGTCGATGCCAAACTGCTGCATGCGGTCATCACCGTTGAATCGGGCTACAACCGCGATGCGGTCTCGCCCAAGGGCGCGACCGGCCTCATGCAGTTGCTGCCGACCACGGCCCGCCGCTACGGCACGGTCAATCTGCGCGACCCCGGCGAAAACATCGGCGCCGGCGCGCGTTACCTGCGCGACCTGCTGGCCATGTTCGACAACAATCTGGAACTGGCGCTGGCCGCCTACAACGCCGGCGAAAATGCCGTGCTTCGCCATGGCAACCGGCTCCCGCCGTACGCGGAGACCCAGCGCTATGTCCCGCTGGTCCTGGCCCACTATCGCCGCATGAATGCTTCCCAAGGCTGGCATTAACGGGGCATGCCGGGGGCTGCTCCCATCTGTCCGGGCATTGGACTGCCGGGCATAAGCCCTTTCCCTGGAGCGGCACCGGGGTTGCCCACACCGCGCCCCACCGGCCCCACACTGCCGCCGTTGCTGATAAAGCGCCATTCGGTATAGCTCACTGCCCCCTCGAAATCCCCCTGCTCTGGCGCAAAGCCAGCCACCTTGAAGGGTTGTTCCGCGGATCGACTCACCACGCCCGTAATGCGCCCCTCCTGCCGGATCAGGGCCCATTGGCCATCGGCCATCATCGGGTCGCGGTAAAGCCGGCGCAGGTGGCGCACGGGCATGGGGAAACGCGTGTCGAGAAGGAGGTCTTCGAGCTTTTCCGGGAACTGGTTGTTGCCGGCAGGCGATTTGCTGTAGTAACTGCCGATGGCCGCACGATACTGTTCGCCGACGAAGAGCAGTTCCTTCTCTTTTTCGCGCCGGATTTCCATCTGCCAGAGCACCCCAACGCCGGCCAGCGCGATGCCGGCCAGCGCGATGAAAAACAGGAGGCCGAGATAGGTGAATCCAGCCTCGTCGGATATTTCGATTTTGGCCAAAATTTCCGGTTGACCGTCAAATTCACGGGCGGGACGCCGGATCACCATGTCGAATAATCGCTGCCGTTAATCCCCTGCCCTTCCGCGCCGCTGCGAATGTCCCAGACCTTTTTCTGGCCCGGCTCGTCGGGTGGCGGCACGATGACCCAGGTTTCGGTGCTTTCGGTGATGGGATCGGGCGGCACCTTGCGCAGATAGCGTTTGGACACGAGTTCCTCGAGCGCTTCCGGGTAGCGCCCGGTATCGGCGCGAAATTTGTCGACGGCGTCGCGCATGACCGCCAACGACTCGCGCAAGGAGGCTTCGCGCGCCCGGTCGAGATGCTGGAAATAGCGCGGCAGGGCAATGGTCAGCAAGGTGGCGATGACCGCCATGACCACCAGCAACTCGATCAGGGTGAAACCTTTATTCCGGGAATTCATCATTCACCACTCCCGATACGGAATGCCGTTGAGCCCAACGCCCTTGGCCAGCGAATAGACGTCGAAAACGTCGGCTCCTTCAAGCGGCGCATCGGGCGGGCTGGCATAGCTGCGCTTGCCCCAGGTCTGCTCGGGCAGCTTCGCTGGATCGTCGGCAAAGGGATCCCTCGGCAAGCGACGCAGGAAATAGAGCTTGGCCTTGTTGGGATCCTGGATGTTCTCGACGCCGTTCGCCAGGTCTTCCAGGCGATGCGGATAGCCGCTTTCATCGACCTTCTTTTCGAGCTTGCCCTCATCGACGGCACGCCGGTAGGCATCGATTCCACCACGAATCTCGCGCAGCGCAGCTCGCAAATCGGCTTCCTTCTGCCGCTTGGCACTCATCTCGATCAAGGGCATGGCCGTCATCGCCAGAATGCCGACGATGGCGACCGTGACCACCAGTTCGATCAGCGAGAAACCCCGCCCCGCCTTGCCGATCATGCCTATCTCAGCTTGAGCGCATGCGAAACGGTGGCCCCGGAATAGGGTTCGCCACTTTCGAGCATGGCGCCGGTCACGTCGATTCGCGTCTCGCCCCTGGCCGTCGGCAAAGCGCGCAGGCGCAGGCTGCCACGCCCGCCCTCGATCCGCAGGGCGACGCGCCCCGGCGCCACCGCAGCCGGCAGAACGGCTTCCAGCAGCGCCGGATCGAAGGACACGTCAGCTGTCAGCGCCCCGGCCTGACCGGGTGCCATCAAACTCAACTCGACCTCGCCACCGGCGGCCGCTTCGTCCGGGCCACCCAACTGCAGGCCATCGACCATCGGCGGTGCAACCGGCATGCCGGGATCGACCGGCATGGGAGCCACGCGGTTCGCCGCAGCGGCGCCTCCGGTATTGCTGCGAGGCGCAACGGACAAGGCCTTGGTGCCCTGCAGGCGGATGTTCATCGGGGCTGCCCCCACCGCAGACTCGGTTCCGGACGGCAATGCCGGCTGACCGAAATCGGGACGATGAATATTGCGCAGCACGCGCGGCGTAATGAGCAGGATGATTTCGGTCTTGATCGAACTGTCGCGCTGGGTACCGAAGGCGCGGCCAATCAGCGGAATCTCGCCCAGCCCCGGAATATGATTGGTGGCCTTGCGCTCTTCGTCATTGATCAGGCCGGCGAGCACCTGGGTTTCGCCATTCTTCAGGCGCAGGACGGTACTCGCACTGCGGGTACCAACCTGATACGCCAGCGAATTCGACGGACCCATCACTTCCTTGACGATGCTGCTCACTTCCAGCCCGACCTTCATCGACACCTCGTCGTCAAGCGTGACGTTCGATTCGACATCGAGCTTGAGGCCCACATCCAGATAGGTTACCGAAGCTGAAACCCCGACGTTCGCCGTCGAGGTGGTCGTAAACACCGGCAGCTTTTCGCCGATGTGGATTTTCGCCTTCTCGCGGTTCTTGACGCGAATGCGCGGGTTGGCCAGTACATTCGTATCGGCGTTCATTCCCTTCAGGTTGAGCGTCACGCCGGGATTGGCCACGAAACTCGTCAGATTGGAGCCGCCTTTCAGGCTGATATAGCCCGGCGTCAAGGTGCCGCCCGGCGTCACGTTCTGCAAAATGCCGGCTGCCGTGCTCGTCGTCGTCGTGATGGTTTGCTGCAAGGCGCCATAACCGACACTGTCCGGCCAATCCACGCCGATTTCGTTGAGGCGGCTGCGCGTTACCTCCAGCACCTCGACCTCAAGCATCACTTCCGGCTCGGCCAGATCGAGCGAATCGATCAGGCGCTCGACGAGGCGCATGGCATCCGGCGTGTCCTTGACGATCAGGAGGTTGAGCTTCTCGTCGGCAAAAACGTCCTTGCTCTTGGCCACCGTCTTGACCAGACTCTGCGCCTGCTTCACATCGGCATTGGCCAGATAGAAGCTGCGCACGACGAGTTCCTGATACTCCTTGGCCTTGGCCTGGGTATTCGGATAAATCAGGAAGCTGTTTTCATTGAGCTGGCGCTTTTCGAGCTGATTGGTCGTCAGGATCAGCCGGAGAATGTCCTCCAGCGGGCTGTTGCGAACGAAGAAAGTGACCTTCGTGTCACCCTTCACGTCCTTGTCGAAAACGAAGTTGAGCCCCGAGGAGCGCGACAGCACCTCGAAAACCGACTTCAGCGACGCATCGCGAAATTCCAGCACCACCGGCTTGGCCAGCGCAGCCTTGGCTGCCGGGTTGGCCGATGGATTCATTTCCTTGTCGCGCAGGATGTCGATCTGCTGCTGCAGACTGCGCGCCAACGGATTCAGAGTGTCATAAGCCCGGACCGTACGAACGATGCGCTCCGCCCCCAGCAAATCCCCCTTCTTCAGCAGCTGTTCAGCCTGCGCCAAATTCGACGCATTCTTCCGGTCGACCGCAATCAGCTCCAGCCCCTGAATCGCCCGCGTATTGCGGCCATCGATGGCCAGCGCGCGCCGGTAGGCGGCTTCCGCAGCATCGCTATTTCCCGCTTCGCGCTGGCGATTGCCTTCATCGAGATAGCCATCCACCGATTCGCCCTTGTGACGAATCATCGCCGCCTTGATTTCCGCATCGCGCGGCCGTTCGCGCGCCGCCTGTTCAAGCGAGGCAACCCCTTCTTCTTTTTTGCCGGCCGCTATGAAATTCAGGCCATCCTTGTAAGCAGGATGCATACAGCCCGCCTGTACAAGCCCCAAAATCAACACTACCAAGCCTTGCCGGGAATAATTATGGAGTCGGGTCTGCATCGTGTTAAACCGTGACGAAATCAAAGCATGCTGAAAACTCAGCAAGCGGTAATCATTGAGGAACGCCGAATATATCAGCCACGGTGCATATTACGCATTAATTTAGCCAATTGAGCGCGAATTCGGGAACTCAAAACATGATCGACGCAGTGGGGCAATCTGCCTGTCAGTTGAACAGCATTGCCAAATTGTTTCCAGCAACCGTATGGCCCATGTGAAAATCCAGAAACGAAAAAGGCCAATCCGAAGATTGGCCTAACTCGTTGATTCTCTTGGTCGGGGCGGCGGGATTCGAACTCGCGACCCCTTGCACCCCATGCAAGTGCGCTACCAGGCTGCGCTACGCCCCGACAAGCCCGCCATTATACCCAAAAAACGCGGGATTCATAGCTGCAGCATCTCGATAATCGACTTCAATTCACCGCGCAGACCGCCCGGAACCTTGGCAGCGTCAGGCAACTCAACTGCGGCCACCTCGACGGCACCACCTTCGTCGAGCCGATTCCTGGCACCGCTGATCGTAAAGCCCTGATTATAAAGAAGCTCACGAATCCGCCTGACCAGCAACACTTCATGGTGCTGATAGTAGCGACGATTTCCGCGTCGCTTGACCGGCTTGAGCTGGTTGAATTCCTGCTCCCAGTAACGCAGTACATGGGGTTTGACTCCGCACAACTCGCTCACTTCACCGATGGTGAAGTAGCGTTTGGCGGGAATAGGCGGCAATTCATCGCCGCCCGGCGTTTTATGCCGCGGTTCCATCGAAGGCGAGTTCAACGTCTGACTTCAACTTTTGGCTAGCGTGAAAGGTCACGACGCGACGCGCCGTGATGGGAATTTCCTGTCCGGTTTTCGGATTCCGCCCGGGCCGTTGCGGTTTGTCGCGCAACTGGAAATTGCCAAAACCGGACAGCTTGACGCCATCGCCGGCTTCCAGGGAGTTTCGGATTTCTTCGAAAAAGGCTTCGACCATGTCCTTGGCCTCGCGCTTGTTGAGGCCCACTCTTTCAAAAAGCAGGTCCGCGAGTTCAGCTTTTGTTAGCGTCATCGTTACTATTTCCGTCAGGCACGCAGTTGAGCACCGAATGCCTGTTCGAAACAGGACACCAGTTGCTGCATCGCAGCATCAACTTCCGAATCTTGCAAAGTGCGTTGAGTATCTTGCATAACTATCCGGAAAGCAAGGCTTTTTTTGTTTTCCGGCACCCCTTTCCCGACGTAAACATCGAACAACTGGATGTCCTGAATGAGGGTGGAAACCTGCCCCTTCAAGCCATCGATCAGGGTCTGCAAAGCGACACCCTGATCAACGACAATCGCTAGGTCGCGTATCACCGGAGGGAACTTCGATACCTCGGCATACACCGGCACCTGCGCGGACTTGACGGCATCGAAATCGAGTTCGAAAACGACCGGCGCGACGGGAAGATCGTATTTCTGGACCCATTCCGGATGCAGTTCGCCCAGACAGCCGATTTCGCGTCCATCAAGCAGCACCCTCGCTGCACGCCCGGGATGCAGGGCCGGGTGAGCAAGCTTCTCGAATCGCAAGTGTGCCGGTGCCAGCAAGGCCTCCAGATCACCCTTCACATCGAAGAAATCGACCTTGCGCGCAGCGCTACCCCAGCCCTCGGGCAGGGCACTGCCATAGGCCAGACCGGAGAGCTTCCAGTTTTGTGCGAAGCCGGGAACCGGCGTTGCGGCGGGATTGCGCTCGAATGCCCGACCTGTTTCGAACAGGCGGACGCGATTCTGCTTGCGCTTGAGATTGGTAACCAGATTGGAAATCAGGCCACCGAACAGCGTCGAGCGCATGACAGCCATCTGGCTGGCAATCGGATTGGCCAGACGAATCAAATCTGCTTCAGCGGTCTTCGCAGCAAAATCGGCTTCCCAGGCTTCCTCGACGAAAGCGAAATTGACAACTTCCTGATAGCCGCGATCAACCAGCAACTGGCGAACGCGGGATGCCGGGCGTTGCGCCTCGGGCTGCACCATCATTTTCAGGTTGCCGCGCGGTGCTGGAGCCGGAATGTTGTCGTAGCCGTGCAGACGGGCGATTTCCTCGATCAGGTCTTCCTCGATTTCGATGTCGAAGCGCCAGGTCGGCGGGGTCACCAGGAAGTCATCGCCCTGGCGCACGAAAGGAAGTCCGAGGCCATTGAACAAGCCGGCAATTTCTTCGGGCGTGAAGGCCATCCCGATCACCGAACACGCACGTGCGGTGCGCAAGCGGACCGCCTTACGTTCGGGCAGGCTCGCCTTTGACTCGACCACCGGACCGGCGGCACCGCCACAAATGTCGAGAATCAGTTGCGTCGCACGTTCAATGGCGCGCTTGGTACCACCAAAATCGACCCCACGCTCGAAACGATGGGAAGCGTCAGAACCAAAACCGTAGCGACGGGCACGACCGGCGATCGCCTTCGGGGCAAAGAAGGCCGATTCCAGGAACAGTTCGCTGGTTTCCAGCGTAATGCCGCTCTCTTCGCCGCCCATGATGCCGGCCATGGCCAGCGGCTTGGCGTCGTCGGCAATGACCAGAATGTCGGCATCGATACTGATGGTCTGCTCGTTCAACAACAGCAGCTTTTCTTCCGGCTTGGCCATGCGGGCATGCACGGCGCCTTCGAGTTTGGTGTTGTCGAAGGCGTGCAGCGGCTGACCAAGTTCAAGCATCACATAGTTTGTGACGTCGACCAGCGCGGAAATCGAACGAATGCCGCTACGCTCAAGGCGGCGTTTCATCCATTCCGGCGTCGGCGACTTGGCATTGACGCCCTTGAGAACGCGGCCGTAATACAGCGGACAGGCGGCCGGCGCATCGAGGACTACGGCGCGCTGATCGGCGATGCTTGCCGCCACTTCCGGCACATCAACAAGCTTGGCCTGGGCGCCAGCAATGGCCGCCACTTCACGCGCGACGCCGCTTAGCGACAGGCAATCGGCACGATTGGGCGTCAGCTTGAGTTCGAACTGGTTATCGTCAAGGTCGAGGTACTGACGGATCGACTGGCCGACCGGCGCATCGGCCGGCAGGATCAGAAGGCCGGAGGCCTCTTCAGCGATGCCGAGTTCCTTGGCCGAGCAGAGCATGCCCGAGGACTCGATGCCGCGTACCTTCGCAATCTTGATGACGAAATCGCCGGGCAGCTTGGCGCCGGGCAAGGCACACGGAACGCGCAAACCGACGGCGACATTCGGCGCACCGCAGACGATGGTCGTCGGCTCGCCACGGCCGGTATCGACCTTGCAGACGTTCAAACGGTCAGCATCCGGATGCTTGACGACTTCCAGCACCTGGGCGACGACGACGTCGTTGAATTGAGGGGCGACCGGCTCCAGACCCTCGACTTCGAGGCCTGCCATGGTCAACAGATGGGAAAGTTCCTCACTCGACAGCTGGGTGTCAACAAGGGTACGCAACCAGGATTCAGAGAATTTCATGCGAATTGCCTCAGGAAACGGAGGTCGCCTTCAAAGAAGAGGCGCAGGTCATTTACGCCGTAACGCAGCATGGTCAGGCGATCCTGACCGAAGCCGAAGGCGAAGCCGGTATATTTTTCCGGATCGATGCCGGCGATGCGCAGCACATCCGGATGCACCATCCCGCAACCGGCGATTTCCAGCCAGCGACCTTTCAGCGCACCGCTCATGAAAGCGACGTCGATTTCGGCCGACGGCTCGGTAAACGGGAAGAAGGAAGGACGGAAACGGACCACCAGATCGTCGGTCTCGAAGAAGCTCTTGAGAAAATCGGCAATCACGCCCTTGAGGTCGGCAAACGAAACGCCCTCACCCACCCACAGGCCTTCGACCTGATTGAACATCGGCGAATGCGTCGCATCGGAGTCCACACGATAGACGCGGCCCGGCGCGATGATTCTGATTTCGGGCATTTTTTCCAGTTGACCGTAACGTTCGACATGCGCCTTCATGTAGCGCGCCTGGATCGGGCTGGTATGGGTGCGCAGCAGCACCTTGTCGGCCACCGTGCCGTCCGGGTTCTGCAGGTAAAAGGTGTCGTGCATCGAACGCGCCGGGTGATCCTCGGGCGTGTTCATGGCCGTGAAATTGAAAAAGTCTTCCTCGATTTCGGGGCCGTCGGCCACGTCGAAACCGATGGAACGAAACAGCGACTCAATGCGCTCCAGCGTGCGCGTCACCGGATGCAGGCCACCGCGCGCTTCGGCGCGACCGGGCAGCGTGACATCCAGAGCTTCTTCGGCCAGGCGCGCCTCGAGCGCAGCCTTGCGAATGGCTTCCCGACGCTCATTGAGCGCCGTCTCAACAGCCGTCTTGGCGACATTGATTGCGGCACCGGCGGTTTTCTTCTCTTCCGGCGGCAATTTGCCCAAGCCCTTGAGAAGTTCGGTGATCTGCCCGCTCTTGCCGAGGAAACGGGCTTTTACCTGTTCCAGCGCATCGGGGTCAGAAATGGCAGCGAAAGCCGATTGGGCTTCGCTAACGATTTGATCGAGATTGTCCATAGACGTCCACCAACAAAACCACCAACAAAACGCACGCTTCAGTGAAGGCTCTAGTCGGCGTAGCCGACGTGAAGCCGCAAAGCGGGAGCCGAAACTAAAAAAGGAGGCTTGCGCCTCCTTTTTTTAATTACGCTTTCGCTCAGGCGCCGAGCTGTGCCTTGGCCTGGGCGGCCAGAGCGGCAAATG
>JAGTRT010000034.1 GCA_018261895.1 Pseudomonadota bacterium | reverse complement strand
CAAGGCATCAAGGACGGCAACAAGCGCGCCATCCTGCTCGCCAAGACCCTCGACGCCGCCACCGGCAAGCTGCTCGACAACAACAAGTCGCCGTCGCCGAAGACCGGTGAGCTGGACAACCGTGGTTCGCAGTTCTACCTCGCCATGTACTGGGCGCAGGAACTGGCTGCGCAGACCGAAGACAAGGAACTGGCAAGCAAGTTCACCGCGCTGGCCAAGACCCTGTCCGACAACGAAGCCCAGATCGTCGCAGAAATGAAGACGGTGCAAGGCAAGGCAGTCGATATCGGTGGCTACTACAAGGCCGATGCCGAGAAGTGCAAGGCCGTGATGCGCCCGAGCCCGACGCTGAACGCCGCCCTGAAGGCTGCGCGCGGCTAAGACCTGGCCATCCCCGGCGCATGGCGCCGGTGACCCGAAAAAGCGAAGACCCGCCCGGTCTTCGCTTTTTTCATTTTGGCCCTTTTTCCCGGTTGACCGTGGGATTCGCCCCGGCCGGGCAAATGGCTGACATCGGCCGGCATTTTGCGACATAATCAGCGCAACGCCCGGCGCCGGAGAACCGCGTCGGGCTTCGCAGTTCAACGGATCGAGCGGCAGTTGCCCATCCGACAACCACCCAAGGAGAGCCCATGACGTCTCACATCAAGGTGCCGCAAGGCGGTCAGAAAATCGTTCCGGGACAGCCCATTCCCAACAACCCGATCATCCCTTTCATCGAAGGCGACGGCATCGGCATCGACATCACGCCAGTCATGATCAAGGTCATCGACGCGGCCGTCGAGAAGGCCTACGGCGGGGCGAAGAAGATTCACTGGATGGAGGTCTTCGCCGGCGAAAAATCGACGCGCATCTACGGCCCCGACGAGTGGTTCCCGCAGGAAACCTTCGCCGCGCTCAAGGAATATTCGGTGTCGATCAAGGGGCCGATGACGACGCCGGTCGGCGGCGGCATCCGCTCGCTCAACGTCGCCCTGCGCCAGGAACTCGACCTCTACCAGTGCGTCCGCCCGGTGCAGTATTTCAAGGGCGTGCCATCGCCGCTCAAACACCCGGAACTGACCAACATGGTCATCTTCCGCGAGAACACCGAGGACATCTACGCCGGCGTCGAGTGGCCGTGCTCCTCGGCCGAGGCCAAGAAAGTCATCAAGTTCCTGCAGGACGAAATGGGCGTCAAGAAGATCCGTTTCCCGCATTCGTCAGGCATCGGCATCAAGCCGATTTCGGTCGAAGGCACTTCCCGCCTCGTCCGCGCCGCGCTCAAGTACGCCGTGGATAACGACCGCAAGTCGGTCACCATCGTGCACAAGGGCAACATCATGAAATACACGGAAGGGCTCTTCCGTGACACCGCCTATGAAGTTGCCCAGAAGGAATTCGGCGCCGTTCCGATCGACGGCGGCCCATGGTGCCATTTCACCAACCCCAACACCGGCCGCGAAATCACCGTCAAGGATTCCATCGCCGACGCCTTCCTGCAGCAGATCCTGCTCCGCCCGGCCGAATACGACGTGATCGCCACGACCAACCTCAACGGCGACTACATCTCCGACGCGTTGGCCGCGCAGGTTGGCGGCATCGGCATCGCGCCGGGGGCGAACATATCCGACCAGTACGCCTGCTTCGAGGCGACGCACGGCACGGCGCCCAAGTACGCCGGGCTGGACAAGGTGAACCCCGGCTCGCTCATCCTGTCAGCCGAAATGATGCTGCGCCACCTCGGCTGGAAGGAAGCGGCCAACCTCGTCATCAAGTCCATGGAAGCCGCCATTGGCGACAAGAAGGTGACCTACGACTTCGCCCGCCAGATGGACGGCGCCGAGGAGTTGTCCTGCTCGGCCTTCGGCGACGCGATGATCGCCCGCATGTAAGGCGTCCGCGCCCCGGCAAAAGCCCCCGCCCGGGGGCTTTTTCTTTGGCGGCGGTACAATTCGCGGATGAACGATCACGCCAGCCCCGATTCCGCGCCTCGTCCCGGCACCGAAACCATCACCCGCCGCCAGGCCGTCCAGGGCTACACCGGCTACACCTGCATCGGCCTCTACAACCCGAAAGGGCCGGAGAACGTCGGTTCGATCATGCGCGCGGCCGGCTGCTACGGCGTCAATACCGTGTTCTACACCGGCAAGCGCTACGAGCGCGCGGCCGAGTTCCGCACCGACACCAAGCAGGTCCATCTGCAACTGCCGCTGATCGGCGTCGACGACCTGCAGCAGGTCATTCCCTTCGGCTGCGTGCCGGTTGCCATTGAAGTCCATCCCGATGCGAAGCCGCTTACCGAATACACCCATCCCGAGCGCGCCTTCTACATTTTCGGGCCGGAAGACGGCAGCCTGCGCAAGAACGTCACCTCGTGGTGCCGGGACATCGTCTACATCCCCACCCACGGCTGCATGAACCTCGCGGCTACCGTGAACGTGGTGCTTTACGACCGGATGCTGAAGGCCGTCAGGCAGCCTTAATGTTCGGCGAGGAGAATCGGGAGTCGAGCGAGACAAATGAAAACGGGAGGTCGCATGAATCCCTTCAACAAACGGACGGCATGGCGCATTGGCGCGGTCAGTCTGGTGCTTGCCCTGCTCGCCAGCCCGCTGGCCTGGTTCGTCGCTCGCGAGAACGCCGAGCAAAGCACGGTCTCGCTGGCGATTGAAGAGTCGCAGCGCCTGTTGCGCCATTTCGGCGCCATTGCCCTGAGCGGGCCGGATGCAGCCGCGCGGGCGGGCGACGCGGCGAAAACGCTGGCCGGTGGCCTGTTCGACATTGCCGAGATTTATGACGGCCAGGGCCTGCGGCTGGCCGAGGAAATGACGGCCGACGGCCAGCAGCTCGAGGGCGTGCTCGTCCACCACGCCAAGCCGGCGTATTCGATGACCTCCTACGAAAGCCTCCAGCTGCCTGATGGGCGCTGGGTGCTGCGGGTGTTTGTCCCGCTGCGCCAGGGCAGTGCGCCGCAGTCGGCGATTTCCGGCTATTTCGAAGGAGTCCGCGTCGTGCCCGACTGGCAGCGCCAGCAGATGCTCGGCAGCGCGCTGTCGGCGGCCCTGATGGTCGGGTTCGCCTCACTGCTGTGCGGCGCGGCGATCTATCCGGTGGTCGTCCGCCTGTCCGCCGACAACGAGCGCAAGGCGCGCGAGGTGCTCGATTCGCACATCTCGATGATGGAGGCGCTGGGTCGCGCCATTGCCAAGCGCGATTCGGATACCGGCATCCACAACTACCGGGTGGCCTGGATCGCGGCGCGCATTGCCGAGAAGCTCGGCTTTCGCGGCACCTCGATGCAAGCGCTGATCATCGGCAGCTTCCTGCACGATGTGGGCAAGATCGGCATCCCGGACGGCATTCTCCTCAAGCCGGGCAAGCTGGATGACGAGGAATTCACCATCATGAAAACCCACGTCGGCCAGGGCGAGGAAATCGTCACCGGTATCGGCTGGCTGGAGGGCGCCAGCGAGGTCGTCTCCGGGCATCACGAAAAGTGGGATGGCCGGGGCTATCCCCGCCAGCTCAAGGCCGAGGACATTCCGCTGGCGGCGCGCATCTTTGCCGTGGCCGACGTCTTCGATGCGCTATGCTCGAAGCGGCCCTACAAGGAGCCGATGGGTTTCGATGCGGCGATGGCGATCCTGGAGAAGGACACCGGCACGCATTTCGATCCGGGCGTGATGGCCGTGTTCCGCCCCATGGCGCGCGACATCTTCGACCAGCTGGCCGGGTGCAGCGAAGCGCTCGCCAGCCGCCTGCTGGAAGACCAGGTGCGCCACCATTTCGGCATCTGACGGGCCGGGCAGAATTTCCATTTTGGCCCTTTTTTCCGGTTGACCGTCAAAGGCGGCTGACCGCCAGGGTGTCGGCCCGGAAGGCGGCAGCCTGCGCCAGAACGCCACGTCGTGGTGCCGGGGCATCGTCTGCATCCCGCGCACGGCTGCATGAACCTCGCGGCCACCGTGGACGTGGTCCTTTGCGACCGGATGCTCAAGGCAGGCGGGGGCGTTCGACAAGATTCTCATCTGAATCGCGACAAGGATTAAAATCCACTGATATTCAATATCTGTCTGGCGTCACGCCGTGAGTGCTGAGTCCAATATTTCATCCTTTCGCAGTCAGTCGCAACTCGTGGACCGTTCACTGCTGGTCATGGTGTTCGGTCTGCTTGCCTTTCTGGTTTCAGCCGGCGCCGCGCTGACCTTCAAGATTGAGTCTGACAGCAGTCTGGCGCGCGATGCAGTTCAGGAAAAGGCCAGGATCGAACGACGAATCGGAAGCATCATTTCATTCGTCAGGGATATCGTTTCCGATGTTCGTCTCGTTGCCAACGCCACCCACCTGCAACGATTTCTGGCCTCGAACGTGCCGAGCGAACTCGAGCATTTCGAACGCGATATCGAGGTTTTCGTTGCGGCAAAGAGCATCTACGATCAGGTTCGTTATATCGACGAATCCGGTATGGAGCGGGTTCGCGTCGATATGGACCAGGGCCGCCCCCTGAAGATTGCCCAAGACCAATTGCAGAACAAGGGGCAACGCTATTTCTTCCTCGATACGATGACACTTGCTCAGGGCGAAATCTATATTTCGCCATTTGATCTCAACGTCGAGGCCGGCAAGGTCGAGATGCCATTCCGGCCGATGATCCGGCTGGCCACTCCGCTGTTTGACCCTGCCGGGCAGCGGCGCGGCATTGCCATCCTGAACTATCGCGGCAATGACCTTTTGGCCAGATTGAACCGGGCGGGGGACGCCAGTGTCGAGCCCATCGAATTGCTCAATCGCGACGGTTTCTGGCTGAAGAGTCGATATCCGGCTGACGAATGGGGATTCATGCTGGGCCGCACCGAGACTTTGGCCACCATGCATCCCGACATCTGGCAACGCATGCAAAGCGAGGCCAGCGGACAAATGACCTCGGGCGGCACCTTGTGGACCTGGTCGCGCATCTATCCATTGCAACAAGGCGTTTATTCGTCGTCGGGTTCGGCCGAACCGGTTGGCGGCAGTCAGGCATCCCTGACCGCCGGGGACTATTACTGGATCGCGCTCAGCCGGGTTGAACGGGGGATGCTGTCGCCGAACGAGCTGGCCCGGGTGGTGCGTTACGGCGTGCTGTGGTGCGTTGCCCTGATGCTGGCCTGGTGCTTTAGCTGGGCGATTGCCCTGCGGCAGGGGCGGCTCAATGTCGCCACCGCGCAACTGATCGAAACGCGCAGCCAGAGCGAGCACATTCTTTCGGCTGCCGGGGAGGGCATTTGCGGTGTCGATGCCGCCGGACATCCGGTCTTCATCAACGCGGCCGCCCGTCGCATGCTGGGCTGGACGGAGGAAGACGGGCAGCTCGATGTCCCGCCAGAGATCGTCGCGTGCCTCACGCCGGCGGGCGGTGACGGATCTTTCCAGGGCAGCGCCCTCGACAAAACGCTGCGCGACGGCAGCTACCGGCAGGTGCTCGACGATTCTTTCCGGCGCAAGGACGGCACGGCTTTCCCCGTCGAGTACACGGTTTCGCCCATCAAGCGGGACGGCCAGATCACCGGCGCCGTCATGGTTTTTCGCGACGTGAGCGAGCGCCGGCGGATCGAGGGCGAGCTGGCCCGCTATCGCGATCACCTTGAAGCGGAAGTGCAGTCGCGGACGGCGGAGCTGCGCTTGGCCAAGGAGGCGGCAGAGACCGCAAACGTTGCCAAGAGTGCCTTTCTGGCGAACATGAGCCATGAAATGCGGACGCCCTTGCACCAGGTTGGCGCAATGGCCGAATTGATCCTTCTGGAATCGCTGACGCCCAAGCAGACCGATCGACTGGACAAGCTCATGGGGGCCTGCAACAGACTGGAATCGATCATTTCGTCTATCCTCTCCCTGACCTGGCTGGAGGCGGGCAAACTGGAGTTGCAGGAAACCGTGTTCGATGTGCGACAGTTTGTCGATGAGGCACTCGCCAACCTGCGGGAGAAGGCCGCTTTGCAGCACCGCAGGCTGGAGGTCGATGTGTCGGGACTTCAGTCCCCGGTGATCGGCGACACGGAATATCTTGCCCGCGCCCTGGGGAACTATGTGGACAATGCCCTTCGTTTTTCCGAGACGGGTTCGATTGTCATCCGGGCCAAGGAACTGGAGCGCGATGAGCAGAGCACGCTGATCCGCTTTGAAGTCGAGGATCAAGGTGAGGGCATCGCAGCGGAAGACCTGCCGAAGCTGTTCCGGCATTTCGAGCAGATCGACAATTCCTCGACGCGTCATGTCGGCGGGCTGGGCGTCGGCCTGGCGACCACCCGGAAAATCGCCAGCATCATGGGCGGTGAGGCCGGGTGCAGCAGCGAGCGTGGCAAGGGCAGCTTGTTCTGGTTCACCGTTCGCCTGAAAACGCGCATCGACCATTGATGGTCTGCCACCCGGTCGCCCCGCGGACGGGCCGGGTTTTCGTGCAGCCATGTACAAGGCGCCGGCAGGCGGAGCGGGATTTCCATTTTGGCCATTTTTTCCGGTTGACCGTCAAAGGCGGCTGACCGGCATGGTCGGCGCCGGCACGAAGCGTTACAGCCGGTCACACGGTTCCGGAAGGCGAGCGCGGCGCGATTCGCTATATTTCGCCTGCATACTTTTCGGAAAAATCATGGAACAACGACTGAAACGCCTGCTGACGCCGCCCTTCGTCCTTCTCGCCGCCTTCGTGCTGTGGTTCTGGGAGTGGTTGTGGGATCCGCTCGAACGGCTCATGGCGCGCATCGGCCGCCTGCCGCTGCTGCACCGGCTCGAAGGCTGGATCGCCGGCGCCCCGCGCTATGTGGCGCTGGCCTGCTTCCTCATTCCCGGCGCGGTGCTGCTGCCGTTCAAATTGATCGGGCTGTATTTCATCGGCCATGGCGCGCCCTTGCTCGGGCTGGTCACCTTCCTCGCCGCCAAGGTGGTCGGCACGGCGCTGGTGGCGCGCATTTTCGCGCTGACCAAGCCGCAACTCCTCGAGATTGCCTGGTTCGCGCGCGCCTATGCCGCCGTGGTCCGCTTCCGTATGCGCATCTTCGACGCCCTGCACCGCCACCCGGTCTATCAGCGCACGCGGGCGGCGCTGGCTGCCTTCCGGGCGCGCCTCAAGGGCGTACGCCGCGGCCTCATGGCGCACGCCATCCTGCGCTGGCGGGCGGTTTATCGGATGTCGCGGCGACGCGGCAGGATGACCTGTTTCTGATTGACGGTGGCGCGTCGTCCGCTTACAGCTTCAGCTTGAAGACCCGCGAGATTTCAGCGACGGAGGCCGGGCTGTCCCACTCCCTGGCGCCGTAGTACTTGGCCAGCACCTGGCCGTCGGGTGCGACGAGGACGGTCAGCGGCAGGCGGTTGGCGCCGAGCATGTGCTCGAGCGGCCAGGGCGGGCTGTCGATGAACATCGGGAAGGCGGTTCCCGATTGCTTCAGGAAGGCCCGGGCCCGGTCCGGGTAGTCGTCGGTGGAAATGCCGATAACCGTGAATTGCTTGCCGTAGCGTTTCGCCAGGCGGTCGAGCGAACCCATCTCGGCCCGGCAGGGGCCGCACCAGCTGGCCCAGACATTGACGATCAGGGGTTTGCCCCGGAAGGCGGTGATTTTTTGCGAGGGCCCGTTCAGCCCCTGCATCGGCAGATCGCGCAGGGCGCTGCCAATAGCGACTTCGCCGGGCATGGCGGCGTGGGCGGGGGGGAGCAGGCTGAGCGAGGCGGCGAGCAGGAGGGCGAACAGTTTCATGGCGGTCGGGTCTTCGGGGCGAGGCGTGGGGCAGGTTGTGGCGCGAGCGCGTGAGTATGCCTGATTTGGCTCGGGCTGCCCCGATTGTACGGTTCATTTGACGCCGGGCAAGGTGGGGCGGATACTCGACAGCCCAACCCTCTGGAGCCATTCCACCATGAAAAAGATCATTGCCCTGCTGGTCGCCGGTTTGCTTGCAACCGGCAGCGCCGTCGCCGCCGAGCCGGCCGTCCAGTCCGTCGCCTCCGTCTACAAGGACAAGGCCGCGCTGGCCGGCAAGGAAGTCACCGTGCAGGGCAAGGTAGCCAAGGTCAACAACGGCATCATGCAGCGCAACTTCGTGCACGTGCAGGATGGCAGCGGCGACGCGTCGAGCAACAACCTCATCGTCACCAGCAAGCAGACCGCCGCCGTCGGCGACACCGTCCGCGTGACCGGCAAGGTCACCCTGAACCGCGATTTCGGCATGGGCTACAACTACCCGCTGCTGGTCGAGGAAAGCACCATCACGCCGGTCAAGTGACTGCGCTGCGCTGTCCTGCGCAAGCCGACCGGTGCGTCGGCTTTTTTTGCGGCCCGATTTTGGGTACGGCGCCGACAGCGACTAAAATCGACGCCTGAGTCTTTTTGCGGATGCATTCTTGAGCACCCATCCCATCGCCGTTTTCGATTCGGGCCTTGGCGGCCTGACCGTGTTGCGCGCCTTGCGCGATCGGCTGCCGCACGAAGACTTTTTCTATTTCGCCGACACCCGTTTCCTGCCCTACGGCGACCGCCCTGAAACCTTCCTGCGGGAACGTGGCGTGCTGATCGCCAGGGCGCTCGTCGAGCGCGGCGCCAAGGCGCTGGTCATCGCCTGCAACACGGCGACGGCGGCGGCGGCCGAGGCGATCCGGGCGGCCATCGAGTTGCCCGTCGTGGCGCTCGAGCCGGGCGTCAAGCCGGCCGTCGGGCTGACCAAAACGGGCGTCATCGGCGTCCTGGCCACGACGCGAACCCTGGCCAGCGAACGCTTCCAGCGCCTGGTCGGCAATCACGCCAACGGCCATCGCGTCATCGCCCGGCCCTGTCCGGGGCTGGCCGAGGCCATCGAGGCGGAAGGGCCGGACAGCGCGGTCGTGGCGAGCCTGCTCGATACCTTCGTGACGCCGCTGGCGACGGCCGCGGCCGACGTCGTCGTGCTCGGCTGCACGCATTACCCGTGGGTGGCCGAGGCCATCGCCCGGCGCATGCCGGCCGGCACGGTGCTGCTCGATACCGGCGAGCCGGTGGCGCGGCAACTGGAGCGCCTGCTCACGGCGGGCGGCCTGCTCGGCGGCGGGCACGGCCACCTGACGGTAGCGACGAGCGGCGCGCCGACGGCGGTCAGTGCCACGGTCGACAGGCTTTTTGGCCAAAAACTGAAAATTGAACACTGGGAGCCCTGACGTGAGCACGCCCCAAAAACCGCTGGCCGGCCTCAAGGTCGTCGAACTCGGCACCCTCATCGCCGGGCCGTTCTGCACGCGCATCGTCGGCGAATTCGGCGCCGAGGTGATCAAGGTCGAATCGCCCGACGGCGGCGACCCGCTGCGCAAGTGGCGCAAGCTGCACGAAGGCACTTCGCTGTGGTGGGCCGTGCAGGCGCGCAACAAGCAGTCGGTGACGGCCAACCTCAAGCATCCGGAGGGCCGCGAGTTCGTGCGCCGGCTGATCGCCGACGCCGACATCCTCGTCGAGAATTTCCGCCCCGGCGTGCTCGAAAAGCTCGGCCTGGGCTGGGAGACGCTCAAGGCCGACAATCCGGGGCTGGTCATGGTCCGCCTTTCCGGCTTCGGGCAGACCGGGCCGTACAAGGACCAGCCGGGTTTCGGCGCGGTCGGCGAATCGATGGGCGGCCTGCGCTACATCACCGGCTTTCCAGACCGGCCGCCGGTGCGCACCGGGATTTCCATCGGCGACTCGATTGCCGCGCTGTGGGGGGCGATTGGCGCGCTCATGGCGCTGCGTCACAAGGAAGTCAATGGCGGCGCCGGGCAGGTCGTCGATGTCGCGCTCTACGAGGCCGTCTTCGCCATGATGGAATCGATGGTGCCGGAGTTCGACGTCTTTGGTTTTGTGCGCGAGCGCACCGGCAACATCATGCCGGGGATCACGCCGTCGAGCACGCACACGACCCGCGACGGCAAGCACGTGACCATCGGCGCCAACGGTGACGCGATCTTCAAGCGTTTCATGCTGGCCATCGGCCGCCCCGATCTGGCCGACGATCCGACCTTGGCCGACAACGCGGGCCGCGATGCCCGGCGCGACGAGCTCTACGGCCTGATCGACGCCTGGTGCGCCGAGCACGACGAGGCCGAAGTGCTGGCCACGCTGGCCGCCGCCGAGGTGCCGTCGTCACGCATTTATTCGGCCGCCGACATGTTCGCCGACCCGCAGTTCATCGCCCGCCAGATGTTCGAAACGGCCCGCCTGGCGGACGGCAAGGAATTCAGGATGCCGGGCATCGTGCCCAAGCTGTCGGACACGCCGGGCGGCACGGAATGGATCGGCCCAGCCCTCGGCGCGCATACCGACGCCGTGCTGGCCAGCCTCGGCTACACGCCGGAACGCATTGCCGCCATGCGGGCCGACGGGGCGATTTAAGGCGTCCTGCGGCGCCGCCGACCGGCTTTGACGGTCAACCGGAAATTTTGCCCAAAATTGAAATTTTTCAGCGGGCCGCGGGCGAGCTATGGCCGCATCTGCTGCGCCAGTCGCCCGGCCAGGTCGAGCAATTCGCCGCTGTTTTCGAGGCCGCTCAGGAAGCGCTGCGGGATGCCGGAGAGCCCGGTTTGGGCGCCGGCGAGGGCACCGGTCAGCATGGCCCGGGCCAGGTTCTGGCCGCCGCCATTGACGGCGTGGAGCACGGCGGATTCGAAATCGTCCGGGAAGCGGGCGGCCAGGTAGTAGGCGGCGGGAAACTGGTGATAGACCGCGCAGGGCATGCCGTAGACGAGCGAGACTTTCCACGCCGGTTCGATGCGGATGTCGGGATCGAGCGCGGCGAGGGCGATGGAAGACTGGCTGAGCAGGGCATCCGGCGACGGGAAACGGCCGGCCGTTGGCGCTTCGGCCTGGCCGGGGCGCGGTGCCTGCAGGTTGCCGCTGGTCACGGCATGGAAGGGCAGCTCGCCCGACTTGACCCGCGCCATGAGTTTGCCGGAAATCCCGGCGTCGAGCGGCTGGCCTTCGACGAGCATGCCGAGCACGGCGCCGTAGGCGACGGTCATGGCGACGACCGTGCCGTCGGTTTGCGTGAGCACGGTGTTCCGGGTGACGGCGGCGGCCAGTTCGGCGGGTTGAAGGGCATAGCGGATGGCGATGGCGAGCGCCCGCTCGGCGGCTTCGGTGGTGTCGGCATTGCCGGCGACCTGGCCCCAGGGCAGGCCGGCGCCGACGCGCTTGCGCCAGGCCTCGCGGATCGACTGGCTGGTGTAGCCGCCGGGGCCGTTCATCGGCGTGCCGTCGAGCAGCGGGAAGAATTCGTCGTCGAGCCGGCGGCAGAAATCCGCTTCATCGTAGCCACCGCAAGCGACCAGCGATTGCACTGTCAGGCGCAGCAGAATGCCCGATTGCGAGAGCTGGCCGGCCTTCATCCCGGCGTGGTAGCGCCCCGCCCGGGGCGTCGTGTAGTCGCTGATCCACGGACCATAATCGGCGTGCAACTGATCGAGGTCGTAGTACCAGTGCGGGCCGAGCGCGAGGGCGTCGCCGATGAAGGCGCCGAGCAGGGCGCCCATGGCGCGGTCTTCAAGTGAATTGGCTGGCATCGTGGCTCCGTTCGGGTCGGTCGGGGGTGGAGGGGGGGCATTGCTGCGACATCGTCAGCCTGCCATTGGTTTCGGCAAACGGGCAGCCATGGCGTGGCGCACCGGATTTCCCGGAATGCATTTCGGCCATTATGATCCGGAACACCGACAACCGTTTCGTCGCCAGCGCAAAGGGGGCCCCGCTTGAAGACCGCTACGCCAAACGCCGCTCGTTCGAGCATCCGCCCCACGCTGGCCGTGGGTCTCGTCGTCTGGGTGCTGTACACGGCGCTCACCGTCCTCATCCAGTCGAGTTCCGGCATTCCGTACGCCGAGTGGTTCAGCACGGCGGCCGGGGCGTGGCGCACGGGTGTGCTGTCGCTGCTGGCGGGCAGCGTCCTGCTCCTGGTCTTCGTCGGCTTCACGCGCTGGGATCATGTGTGGCGCGACCCGTTTCGCCTCGAGACGACGCGGGTCATGAAGGTGGCCATGGTCTTCTGGTGGCTGGCCATCTTCATTCGCCTGCTCGGCATCCGGTGGACGGCCGTGCCGCTCGATCTGCTGCTGCCCATCGTGATCTCGGGCATCCTCGTCGGCTTTGCCGAGGAAACCCTGTTCCGCGGCATCTTCCTGCGCTGCCTGCGCCAGGGCGGGCGGCCCGAATCGACGGCGGCGATCTGGACGGCGATCTGCTTCGGCCTCTTCCACCTGCCCAATGTGTTCATGGGGATGGGGGCGATTGGCCTGTTCCAGGTCGTCATCGCGGCGCTGAGCGGCGTCGTGCTTTACCTCTTCCGCCGCCAGGGCGGCCTGATCTGGCCGGCGATGGTGGCGCACGGCGCCTGGGATATCTCGACCTTCCTGTCCGGCGGCTATGCGATGGCGTGGTTGCAGGCGACCAACCTGGCGATGCTGGCGGTGTCGATCGGCCTGGGCGCTGCCGTGTTGGTCAGCATTTATCGTCACGATCGGCGGACGGTGGCCTTGCCGGCGGCGGCCGAACAGGCGCCGACCGGGCTTTGACGGTCAACCGGAAATTTTGCCCAAAATCGAAATGGCTCAGGCCTGGCGGACGACCAGCCAGCGGACGAGCACGTCGCGCAAGGGGTCGAGGGCGACCGGCTTGCTGATGTAGTCGTTCATGCCGGCGTCCAGGCAGAGTTCGCGGTCGCCCTTCATGGCGTTGGCGGTCATGGCCACGATGGGGAGCGCGAAGCCGTCGGCGCGCAGGCGCCGGGTCGCCTCGTAGCCATCCATGACCGGCATCTGGCAGTCCATCAGGATGAGGTCGACGGCGCGTTCATGCATCTTGTCGAGCGCGGCCTGGCCGTCGCCGGCAACGATGATGTCGTGGATGCCGAGTTTCCGCATCAGTTTGATGGCGACCATCTGGTTGACCTGGTTGTCGTCGACCAGCAGGATGGTTTTTGCCGAGAGGTCGTGGGATTCGGCCAGGGCCTCGGGCGTGGGGGTGACGAGCGGGGCGGCGACTGCGGGCAGTGGCAGTTCGACCCAGAAGGTCGAGCCGCTGCCTTCGGCCGAGCGGGCGCCGAGCGAACCGTTCATGAGCGCGGCGAGCTTCTTGCAAATGGCCAGTCCGAGCCCGGTGCCGCCAAAGCGGCGGGTGGTCGACACGTCGGCCTGGGCAAAGGGTGTGAACATGCCGGCGAGCACCGTTTCCGACATGCCGATGCCGGTATCGTGGACGGCGAAGCGCAGGTCGTCGCCGCGGCGCTCAACCTCGAGGCGGATCGAGCCGGCCAGCGTGAATTTGACGGCATTGCTCAGGAAATTGCCGAGGATCTGGCGCAGGCGCGTCGGGTCGCCCGCGACCCAGGTCGGCACGTCGTCGGCCACGACCATGCTCAGGACGAGACTCTTGGCGCTGGCCCGAGCCTGGAAAACCTTGCCCAGATCGTCGAGCAGGGCCCGGAGATTGAAGGGGATGGCCTCGATCTCGAGCTTGCCGGCCTCGATTTTCGAGAAGTCGAGAATGTCGTTGATGATGGACAGCAGGGTATTGGCGCTGCTCGTGATGACGCTGGCGTTGTGCCGGTCGTGCTCGTTCAGGTGCGGGCTGTCGAGCAGCAGTTCCGCCATGCCGATGACGCCGTTCATCGGCGTACGGATTTCGTGCGACATGGTCGCCAGGAACTGGCTCTTGGCCTGATTGGCCTTCTCGGCGTTGTCGCGGGCGCTGATCAGTTCCGCCTTGACCCGGCCCAGTTCGCCCAGGGAACGGCTGAACATGAGGTAGATGAGCAGGGCGAAGAGGCTGATGCCCACGGCGATGCCGATGACCACGGCACGATAGTGGAAATACGGCGCCATGACATCGTTGATGCCTTCGCCGATGACGACATTGAGGCCGTATTCCTGGAGCTTGTAGTAGCCATACATGCGCTCCTGGCCGTCGACCGCAGCCACGGCACGCTGGTTGCCGGTGAGCGGGGCGTCCGCTTCGAGATAGACGCGGTTCTTGATAATCTGGCCGTAGCTGCTTTCGAGCGTCGGGTAGCGAATCATGATTTCGCCGCTGTCCCGAACGATGGAGAGCACCGTTCCGTGGGTCAGGTTCAGCTTGTTCGAAAAGTTGGCGAAGAGATCCGGGCTGACCGAAACGACAAACACCCCGGCGAACTGGCCATCCCGGTAGATCGGCCGGGTGAACTGGATCGTCCATTTGCCCGACACCTTGCCCTTGAGCGGACTGCTGATGTACAGCCGGTCCTGCCCCGGGGCGTCGGCATGCACGCGGAAATGCCGGCGCTGGCTCAGGTCGGTGCGATCATTGGGCTTCGATAAATTGGAGAAGGCGAGGCGGCCGTCGCGGTCGATGACGGCGACCTGGAAGACGATGTCGCCGACGATTTCCTGCCGGCGCTGGACGATCTCGGCGAAGGCTCGCCAGTCGCCCTGCCAGTTCGGCCGGATATCGAGGATGAATTCGTCGAGCCGCTTGATGGTCGAGCGGGCGAATTCGGAGAAGATCTGCGCCTGCGACACCGTGCGCAATTCCGACTCGCGCAGTTCGTTGCTCTCGCTGCGCTGCAGTTCGTAGAACGCCGTCGCCCAGACCAGCGTCAGGCCGAATGCGACCACCAGCGTGACGAGTTTGCGAAGGCGTTTCGTTTGTTGATCCATGGTCTGGTGTCGGGCACCGTCAGTTAGGGCTTGTCCCGTGGCTGAAACGGCGATGCGGGTATTCGTTGGGTCGACTGAACCTGTGAAGATACAACAATCCACGCCTGAAAGCCGATCTTTTGATGCCTCGGGATTGGTCGGGCGTCTCGGCGGGCAGTTGACGCCCGAAAACGAGCGATTTGACGGTCAACCGGAAATTTTGGCCAAAATCGAAATCGCCGGGAGGCGCGCCGAAGCCGCCAGACTAGAGTTTTCGCCGCCGGTTCAGCAGTCCGTAAATCAGATCGAACAAGGCTTCGGGCTGGATGGGCTTGGTCACGAAGTGATCCATGCCGGCCAGGATGCAGGCGTCGCGATCGGCTTCAAACGCATTGGCGGTCATCGCCACGATCGCGGTGGTATCGCAATGCGGCATCTTTCGCAGTTCGCGCGTCGCTTCCAGCCCGTCGACCACCGGCATCTGCATGTCCATCAGCACCAGGCGGTAGTGATTTTCCCGCGCCAGGGCGATGCCCTTCGCACCGTTATCGGCCACATCGACATGGAAGCCGACAAAGCGCAGCAATTCCGAAATGATTTCCTGATTGATCGGGTTGTCCTCGCAAACCAGCACCCGCGTTCCCACGAAGTCGCGCTTGAGCAGGACATCCGGCGCCAGTTCCGAGCGGGCAGGGGCTTGCGTTGCCGGGTCGCCGGCGATCTCGTCCGGGCACTCGAAGACGGCGGTGAACCAGAAGGTGCTGCCCTGGCCGGGTTCGCTGTTGGCGCCCGCTTCGCCGCCCATCATCTTGGCCAGGTGCTTGGTGATCGACAGGCCGAGGCCGGAGCCACCGTACTTCCGGGTGGTTGAATTGTCGGCCTGCTCGAAATTCTGGAACAGATGCTTGAGCGTTTCGCCGTCAATGCCGATGCCGGTGTCGCTGACCGAGAAGCGAACCTTCACCCGCTTCCCTTCGGACGCCAGTTGCTCCAGATGCAGGACGATTTCGCCCTGCTCGGTAAATTTCAGGGCATTGCCCAGATAGTTCAGCAGCGCCTGGCTAACCCGGGTGGCATCGCCAATGACCTCGTGCGGCAGTTGCGGATCGATGGCCAGCCTGAGCTTCAAGCCTTTCTCGTTCGCCTTGGCCTGAATCATCGTGATGGCCCGGCCCGACGCCTCGCGGAGCGAGAACTGGCCGACTTCCAGGGTCATCTTCCCGGCTTCGATCTTCGAGATGTCGAGCACGTTGTTGATGACGCTCAGCAAATGCTCGGCGCAGTCCACGACCTTGCCCAGCTTGTCCTGCTGGTTGGGGTTGAGCGGTGTCTGCATGAGCAGATGGGTGAGCATCATGACGCCATTCATCGGCGTCCGGATTTCATGGCTCATGTTGGCCAGGAATGCGCTCTTGGCGATATTGGCCGCTTCTGCTGCGTCCTTGGCGTGCGCCAGTTCGACCGTGCGGCTGGCGACCATTTCTTCGAGATGCTCGCGATAGGCGTCCAGCTCCTTGGCAATGCGCTTCTTCTCGGTGATGTCTTCCTTGACCGCAACGTAATGCGTGATCTCGCCGTTGGCATCACGAATGGGCGCGATGCGGACGTGTTCGTAATAGACCGCGCCGTCCTTGCGTCGATTGCAGAACTGCCCGGCCCAGGGCTTGCCTTGGTCCAGCGTTTCCCAGAGCCGCGCATATACCTCCGGCGCGGTTTCGCCGGAATTGAAAATGCGCGGATTCTGGCCGATCAGCTCCGCTTCGCTGTAGCCGGTGGATTTGAGGCAAGCCGCATTGACGTATTCGATCACCGAGTTGCGGTCGGTGATGACAATGCTTTCCGGGCTTTGCTCGACAGCCTGCGACAGCTTGCGCAGCGACTGTTCGGCCTCGACCCGGTCGGTGATGTCGAGGCAATGACCGATGTAGCCGATGAATCGACCCTCGCTGTCGTAGCGCGGCGTGCCGTTGTCGCGAATCCAGCGGAATTCGCCATCGTGGCGGCGCAGGCGGTAATCCATGCTGAACGCCCTGCGCTCGTTGAAGTGCGCGTCATAGATCGCCAGGCAGCGCGCGACATCCTCGGCATGCACGCCCTCGACCCAGCCCGTGCCCTGCTCCTGTTCCAGCGTTCGGCCAGTGAATTCGAGCCACCCCTTGTTGAAGTAGTAGCAGAGCCGGTCGTCTCCGGCCGCCCAGATCAGCCCCATGCTGGCGTCCGCGAGGCTGCGCAGGTTGTGCTCGCTCTCGCGCAGCGCCATTTCCGCACTCTGGTCGACAAAGAGCAGAACGGTCCGTCCCTCAGGCGTTGCCTCCTCGTGCAGGTGGATGACATGCACGTCGGCGATGATGGTTCGCCCACCGATGCGCAGACTGAGCAGGTTGAGCGTCTGGGCCGATTCGTTAGAACGGTCGCGCAGCAGGCGGTAGATTTCGCTGCGGCTCTCGGATTCGAAAAGCTGTATCACCGAACGGCGCTGCAAGGCCGAGTTCTGACTCAGGCCGAGAAACGCGCTGGCCTGGAGGTTGGCATCGAGAACGAAGCCCTGGGCGTCGATGATGACGGCAGGCAGCGGCAGGTAGGCAAACAGCGCGCGATACTTTTCCAGGGCCAGCGCCGTTTCGCTCTGGGCCTCGGCCAGCTCCTGATTCTGGATTTCCAGTTCGGTCTGGTAGACGCGCAACTCCTCGACGAGATGTAGCTTGTCCTTTTCGGCGATGCTGCCCGGTGTGTCGCCAAGACCGGCCCGTGTTCGCTCGATCGCCTTCAGGGCGCGCTCACGAAGTTCGGTCAGGTTGACCTGGCGATAGCTCATGCTGATTTCTCTTTATGGCGCGCCGTCACATTGACGTGGCTGACGACGGCGCCGAATTCCTGGCCGATCACCGGGGCCACATTCATGACGAACCACCGCTTTTCCGTCGGCGAGTGGCACGGGTATTCGAGGCTGAACATTTGTTTGCTGCCCTCCAGCACGCCGCGCAATCCCGTGGCCGCCGCCAGGGCGATGTCGTCGTCCGCGTGGTTTCCGGCCTGACAGGCATCGAGATAGTTGGCGCCCACGCCCGAGCGCTTGAGATCGGCGTCGCCATTGGCCATGGCAAAGCGCCGCCAGGCCGCATTGATCATGATGATCTTGCCCAGCACATCGACGACGGCAATGTGCTCGGGCAGCGCATCGATGATCGCCTGGAGCCGTTTGGCGTCGTGGTAGGCCGTCACATCGACGAAGGTCGCCACCGCCCCGCGCAGGGGGCTCGAGGGAATCTGGTACGGCAGCATGCGGACCAGATAGGTCTTCTTGTCATCGAGCGAGGCGATTTCGCGCTCCGTCATCCGCTCGGTCTTGAGCGTCTTTTCCATGTCCGACATCAGGTCCGGATACTGCAGGACATGCGAAATGTCATCGAGCGGCCGGCCGACGTCGGATTCACGCAATTTGAAAATCTGGCAGGCATCCGGGCTGAAGCGGGTAATCGTCAACTCGGCGTCGACGAAGACCGTGGCCACGCCAGCCGCCTTGGCCATGCTGTCGAGGTCGGCGTTGATGCGACTGACGATCAGCATTTTTTCCTGGAACTCGGCGTTGACCGTGCTCATTTCCTCGTTGACCGATTGCAACTCCTCGTTGGAACTCTGCAATTCCTCGTTGGAGGCCATCAGCTCTTCGTTCGTCGCCTGCAACTCTTCGTTCGAGGTTTCCAGCTCCTCGATGGTCGCCTGCAGGCTCTCGCGTGTTGCGCCCAGTTCGCGTTCGAGAATGTGGATGCGGGCGACCGTTTCCTTGTCGACATCGATCGCCTCGATTGCTTCGGCCTGCGGGGCCGATTCGACCTCGAAACAGAGCAGCGACAGGCGCTCTTCGCTCTCGTTGTCGATCGGGTGCACCGACAGTCGCAAGCGGCATTGCTGGCCGTTGCGCAGGTGCACCTCGACAAGGTCGGAGAGCAGCGTGCATTTGTCGCGTGCGGCCTTGTAGAGCAGTGCCGAGGCCACCGGTGTCAGGGCGTCGGGCAGCATGCGGTTGATCTGCAGGCTGGCGGCGCCTTCCTTGTTGTGCAGGAAGGTGTTGACCTCGCCGTAGAGGTGCACCGCCTCGTGGTTTTCGTTGACCAGGATGGCGGGCGGGGCAAATTTGGCCATCAGCGCTGCCACACCGGCATCGGCCACATTGTTGTCAATCGTGCGGCGCCGGCCCTTGATGCCATGTGGGGCCTTGTCGAGGACCGGATGGGCATAGATGGCGCTGCCCTTGCGGTTCAGGAAGGGCATGGAGATCGTGCCCTTGCGCCGGAAAATCTTGTGCTTGGCGCTGATTGTCTGCAGCCCCTCGGTCATCGCCGCCAGCGATTCGCTGGAGCCGAGCAGCAAGGCGCCGCCCTGGTTGATGGCGTATTGCAGCGAGCGCAGGGCGCGTTCCTGGGCGACCGACTTGAAATAGATCAGGGTGTTGCGGCAGGTGACCAGGTCCATCTTGGTGAAGGGCGGGTCGGCGAGGAGGTTGTGCCGGGCAAACACCACGCACTGGCGCAACTCGTTCTTGATCAGGAAGGTGTCGCCCTTCTTGGTGAAGAAGCGTTCGAGTCGCTCCGGCGACAGTTCCGCGGCGGCCGACTCCGGATACTGGCCGATACTCGCCGTTTCGACGCACTGCAGATCGACGTCGGTGGCGAAGATCTTGAGGTTGGGCCAGCGTCGTTCGCGCTCGAAGGCTTCCATGAAGAGCATGCCGATGGTGTAGGCCTCTTCTCCCGTCGCGACGCCCGCCACCCAGACCCGGATGGTGTCCCCGGCCAGCTTTTGCGCGACCATGGGGGCGATGACCTTCTCGGCCAGTTCGGCAAAGGTTTCCGGATCGCGGAAGAAGCTGGTCACCGAGATCAGCATTTCCCGGCGCAGGGTAATCACCTCGCCCCGGTCGTTTTCGAGCAGGTCGAGGTACTGGTAGAGCTCGGGCGTATGGCGGACCTGCATGCGTCGCTCGATCCGCCGCATGATGGTTGCCGGCTTGTAGTCCGAGAAGTCGATGCCGCCGATCTGATGGAGGATTTGCAGGCAGCCGGCGAGAACCTCCTCGTTGGTCATCGTCGCATAGGGGATGACCTTGGTTTCGACCGGCAATTCCTTGTAGGGCACGTTGAGGATGTGTGCCACCAGTCGTGCCGGCAATTCTTCGGCCGGCAGGATGGCATCGACGACGCCGGTGGCGATGACGCTGCGCGGCATGCCGTCGAATTTGGCCGACTCCGGCTCCTGGGCCATCAGGAAGCCGCCGGCGGCATTGATCGCCACGGCGCCGCGCGTGCCATCGGTGCCGGTGCCGGAGAGGATCACGCCGAGGGCATGTTTGCCGTAATTCTCGGCCAGCGAGAACAGGAAAATGTCGATCGGCAGCGTCAGGCCCCGCGGGCTCTTGGGGGTCAGGTGCAGATGGCCGGCCGTGGCATGCATGATGGCGCCGGGCGGGATCAGGTAAACCTTGTTGGCCTCGATCGGCATGTCGTCTTCAACCATGATCACCGGCATTTTGGTATGCCGGGCCAGCAGGTTGTTCATCATGCTCTTGTGGTCGGGCGACAGGTGCTGGACCACGACAAACGCCGCGCCGCTGTCGATCGGGCAGCCCTGGAAGAACTTCTCCAGCGCATCCAGTCCGCCAGCCGAAGCGCCGATACAGACGACGTAACCGTCAAAGTCCTTGGCTTCCGGATTGGCTTGCGCCTTGCGGGCTGATGGGGCCTTCTTCATGGTGTCGCCTTCTCGGAATCGAGGTCGTGGGGGTCGGATGCATCAAGGGCCGCGCACGTCTTTCGCTGCACCTGGGCAGAAGCCGTCAGGAGATGGTGCTGGGGGGCTGGAACGGCAGGCAGGTTCATGCGGCTGTTCCCGCTGACTCGCTCGCCCCGGATTGGCGGCGAGTCAGACTGGGGGAGCGAAAGCACTGCTCGCGCTTACACGGCACACCGAATCTGTAAT
Source organism: Pseudomonadota bacterium (assembly GCA_018261895.1). GTDB lineage: Bacteria > Pseudomonadota > Gammaproteobacteria > Burkholderiales > Rhodocyclaceae > Azonexus. Next base: position 10,123 of record JAGTRT010000034.1, on the reverse strand, counting down.
CAATCTGTCTCACTGCATTGCCAATCGAGGATAGAGGTCGAAACCAAGCTGAATTCGAATGCGGAGTCTATTGCAGGTTATACCTGAAGGTTTGAGGCAGATCAAATAGGTCGGCAGGTGCCTTGTTTTCTATTTATTTTGGGTAGTTTTTTCGTTCAAATTGAATTTGGAACGCTGTTTTTGTCACGTTTTTCCCGAAAATTGGGTTCGCGCTGCCATTTTTTTGTCAGCGCAGCCGAAAACGTACCGGCAGGACTACCTGACGCGGTGCGTCGGCGGGGAGGGATTGCAGTGAGCGGACGGCGCGCAGGGCAGCTTCGTCGAGAATGGGGTGGCCGCTGCCCTGTTCGACGCGGGCGGCGCTGACCTTGCCGGCCTCGTCGATGATGAGCAGCACCAGCACTTCGCCTTCGAGGCCGCGGGCGATGGCGTCGGCCGGGTAGAACTGGCCGCTGGCATCGAGTTTCTTCAGGTGTTCGCGGACGGCCTGCGTCCAGGTCCTGGCCGGCGCCGGCGCAGCGCGATCGGTGGTTTGCGGCGACTTGTCCGGCTGGGCTTTCGCGGGGGCGTCCGGTGGTGGCTTGCGTGCTTCGGGCAGGCTGAGCGGTGGCGTCGCAGCGGCCGGCGCGGGCTGGCGAAGCTCGGCGGTGAGGGGTTTGACGGTCGACCGGAAATTTTGCCCAAAATCGAAATCCGGCAGCAGCGGCAAGAGGTGCAGCGCGAGCGAGATGGCGAGCGCAGCAAAAAGCCGGTAATCGATCCGGGTCATGAGAAAATGGGGGCTGACCTGTGGCAATGGAAAAGCGATGAAACGGAAGGCAAGACAATGGTTCGCCATGATAAGCGCGATGGGGCTGCTGCTGGGGGCTTCGGCACCGCTTATTTCGGAGGCCGCGCCGGCTTTGCCTGATCCGCTGCGCTTCACGATCAGCATGGAGCTGGGCGACATCGGCCAGGCCGAGGAATGGCTGGACGCCGGCCTGTCGCCGGACTTCATGGGCAGCCGCGTCGGCACCGGCCTGATGATTGGCGCCTGGGAAGGCAAGCTGGAGCTGATGCGCCTGTTCATCGCCCGCGGCGCCGACATCAACAAGCTCAACACCAACGGCGAAACGGCGCTCGCCCTGGCTGCCTGGCGCGGCAACCTCGACGTGGTCAAATGGCTGCTCGAACGCGGGGCGAGCATCAACGCGCCCCAGCGTCGCTGGTCGGCGCTGCATTACGCCGTGTTTGCCGGGCACACCGAGGTGGCCGAGTACCTCATTGCCCAGGGGGCGGACATCAATGCGCAGAGCACCAATGGCTCCAGCGTACTCATGATGGCCGTGTACGAGGGGCACCAGAAGCTGGCCCGCCAGCTGATCGAAAAGGGCGCCGACCGGACGGCGAAGAACGACTGGGGAGACGGCGCGCTGGAATGGGCCATGCGCAATGACCGGCTCGAACTGGCGCGCATGGTGAGCAATCCCGAGGAATTCAACATCGCCGTGGCCCAGCCCAAGGAAAAATGGGGGCCGCCGGTGCGTTCGATGCGCAGCTCGAAGGAACTGGAAGAACTGCTCAGCATGCGCGAAAAGCTGGTTGAGCGCGGCATGTCGCCCGATGTGATCGACAAGCGCATTGCCACCGAACGCGTCCGCATCATGCGCGCCGAAATGGACCGGCCAACGCCGGCCCGGGCGGCGACCATGGAGATCACGGCCAGCCGCAAGAAGCCGCAGGAACAGTCGGCCACCATCATTTACGACGACAAGGGCAAGGCGGTCGGCTACAAGGCCCCGGCTGTCACCTATTCCGGCAAGCCGAAAATGCCCGTCAAGGGGCCGGTCAAGAACTACTGAGATCGCGGCAATCTCGCCGCTCAATTGCAAATAGGGATCAGCTCATGCAGACTGCGCTGATCAATCAGGAAAGGACGCAGGCATGCTTTACGTGGAGAGAGACAGCGACGGCAAGATTCGCGAAATGCATCCCATGCCCTTCGGTGATGCCTGCGAAGCCCTGCCGGCCGATCATCCCGAGGTCCTGCAGTTCATCCACGAGCGCTGGCGGCAGAACGAACTCAACGAACTGGACCGCGATTTCGTCCGGGTCATCGAGGACACCATCGAACTGCTCATCGCCAAGGACCTGATCATGTTCACTGACCTTCCCCTCAAGGTGCAGGAAAAGCTGATGCGCCGCAAGGAAGTGCGCCAGCTCAAGCACTACGAGGGCCGTTTCGGTACCGGCGGCGACGACATCATTCCGCTCTGAGGCCGGGGCCGCCCGGCGCGGCAGTCGGCTAGCTCAATTTACCGACATGACGGCCTTGACCAGTTCGGCCAGGGTGCGCACGCCCATTTTCTCCATGACCCGCGCCCGGTGGGCCTCGACGGTCTTCATGCTGATGTTCAGCTCGTCGGCGATCTGCTTGTTGAGCTTGCCGGCGACGACCAGTTGCATGACTTCGCGCTCGCGCTGGGTGAGCTGGTCGAGACGGTGGCTGATGGCGCCGTCGCGCTCGCGGCGGGCCGAGAGCTGGCTGTCGAGTTCGAGCGCCCGGCGGATGCGCGACAGCAGGTCCTCGTTGTGGAAGGGCTTTTCAATGAAGTCGCAGGCGCCGCGCTGCAGGGCCGAGACGGCCATCGGCACATCGCCGTGGCCGGTGACGAAGATGACCGGCAGTTGCGAGCCCAGGCCGTCGAGCTTTTCGTGCAGTTCGAGCCCGCTCATTTCCGGCATGCGCACGTCGAGCACGATACAGCCGCGCATCTCGTCGTGGCGGGCCTTGAGGAAATTCTCGGCCGAATCGAAGCAGGCCACCACGTAGCCTTCGCCTTCGAGCAGCCAGGTCATCGAGTCGCGCATGGCCTCGTCGTCGTCGACCACGTAAATTGTTTGCGTCAGATCATTCATTGCTGTCCTCGCCTCATTCCTCGATCGGCACGGTGAAGTGGAATACGGTCCCGCCCTCGCGCCGCGGCTCGACCCATAGCCGGCCCTGGTGAAACTCGATGATCGAGCGGCAGATCGCCAGGCCGATCCCCATGCCTTCCGCCTTGGTGGTGTAGAAGGGCGCAAAAATCTTCTCGATGTCCTCCTCGGCCAGGCCATGCCCCTGGTCGGCGACGGTGATTTCCAGCATGCGTTCGTCGACGCGCTGGGCCTGCAGGGTCAGCAGGCGGCGCTCGACCGGCACGTCGCCCATCGCCTCGATGCCGTTCTTGAGCAGGTTGAGCAGCACCTGCTCGATCATGATGCGGTCGACGACGATTTTCGGCAAATTGTCCGGCAGGTCGACGACGATCTGCGTGCCGGTGCGCTGGGCGTCGATGTCGGCAAAGGCACGCGTTTCGTCGACCAGTTCCTCGAGCGCGATGGGCTGCCGGTTGGGGTCGCCCTTCTTCACCATGTCGCGCATGCGGCGGATGATCTTGCCGGCCCGCTCGGCCTGGTCGGAGGCTTTCTGCATGGCGGCGAGCAGGTCGTCGAGCTTGTAGTTGCCGGCCTGCATGCGCTTGACGCAGCCGGCGCAGTAGTTGGCGATGGCCGACAGCGGCTGGTTGAGCTCGTGGGCCAGCGACGAGGCCATTTCGCCCATGGTGATGAGGCGCGAGGTCTGTTCGAGGCGTTTCTGTTGCTGCAGGTTGACCTCTTCGATGTGTTTCTTGTCGGTGATGTCGGCGCCGATCTGGACGCGTACGGTGCGCCCGTCCACCCAGCGGATGGCGCGTTCGTGGATGTGGTACCAGTGGCCGGACAGGGCGTGCTGGATTTCGCCGTCGAACAGTTCGCAGGGGAGCTCGTCGGCACTCAGGGTGGCCGGGTCGTGGTGCAGCCATTCGGGGGCCGGGCGGCAGGCGGCGGTGATCTGCGCCGAATTCTGGCCGACGCTGTCGAAGCCGAAAATGTTCTGGAAGGCGCGGTTGGCGAAGAGGATCTCGCCGGTCTGCACGTCGGCCACATGCACGGCCGAATCGAGGCCGTCGATGACCGTGACGAAACGCTCGTGGGCGCGTTCGAGTTCGACACGCGCCCGCTTCGGCTCGGTGATGTCGTTCATCGAGGCCATCCAGCCGATCTGCTGGCCGTTGGTGCCGATGAGCGGCGAGAAGTAGAGGCGGACATCGAAGCGCTCGCCGTTTTTGCGCATGATGCGCATCTCGAAGCCGCTGGCCGGCGCCTGGCCAGCCAGGGCGGTGTCGATGTTGTGCTGCAGGCGGTCGAATTCTTCCGGCGGCCAGTAGGGGTAGGGCGGCTTGATGCCGACCAGCTCGCTCTCGTCGAAGCCGGTCATGCGGCAGAAGGCGGCGTTGACGAAGGTGATGCGGCCTTCGAGGTCGATGGCGCGCAGGCCGGTGATCAGCGATTGCGACATGGCCTGGCGGAAGGCGTAGGCGGCGCGCAGTTCCTCTTCCGTCTCGGCCCGGTGGTGGGCGTGGCGACGCAGCTGGATCAGGGTCACCGAGGCGATCAGCGTCAGGATGGTGATGAGTGCGGCCGGCACGAAGGGCAGCCAGGCGCCGCCGACGCGGTAGGCAACGATGTTGAGGCCGAGGCGGTTGTTGGGCAGTTCGAGGCTGATCTGCCCGGAAACCTGGCGGTCGGTCGGCTTGACCGAGGAGTTGCTGAGCAGTTCGCGGTTTTGCGCATCGACCACGGTCAGGCTGTAGCGGGTCGTGAACACGGTGGGCAGCGTCGCGCGCAGCAGCGTTTCCAGCGATTGCAGGGCGATGAAGGCGCCGAGGTCGGCGCTGCCGCGCTGGACCGGGTGGATGATGTCGTGCGATGGGCGCTGCGTGGCGTCACGGTAATCCTGCGAGACGACGGCGCGCCGCACGCGCAGGGCTTCCTGCAAGGCGGCCAGGCGTTCGCCGCCGAGTTGTTCGCCGACGAAGACGGCCGTGGCCTCGTTGGGCGCCACCCATTCGACCTTGCCATCGGTGTCGACCCAGACGATGGCCTGGATTTCCGGCGCCTCGCGCACATAGCGGCTGGCCTTGACCTGGAAGGCTTCGTAGGTGAGCTGCTTGAATTCCTGCTCGCGGCCGAGTTCGGCCAGGAAATCCTGGTGCGCATGCAGGCGGTTCTCGATGGTGCGCTCCGCCCAGTGCATGTCGCCTTCCAGCGCCGAACGCGCCGTGTCCAGTTCGCGCCATTGCAGCAGCGCGGTGAGCACGAGCATGGCGAGCGCGAAGATGCCAATGGCGACATAGGGCGCAAGCCAGAGCCGGGTGTGTTTCGGCTGGGGAGTCGGAGGGCGCATGAGCATGGCGAAATTCTTCGCTGCCCGGGCCGCATCGGCCATAGGTACTTACCCTATGTTCATGAGGAAATCGGCGATCCATGGCACCAGCATGGCCGTCAGGGCGCCGTTCATGCCCATGGCCAGCGCGGCGAAGGCACCGCTCTGCTCATTGACCTGGAAGGCGCGCGCGGTGCCGATGCCGTGCGAGGCGATGCCGATGGCGAAGCCGCGGATGGCCGGGTCGCGCACCTTCATGGCGTCGAACACGTAGCGGGCGCCGACAGCGCCCAGGATGCCGGTGACGATGACGAGCACGGCGGTCAGCGACGGGATGCCGCCGATGCGCTCGGCAATGCCCATGGCGATTGGCGTGGTGACCGACTTGGGGGCGAGCGAGAGCTGGGTCGAGGCGCTGGCGCCGAGCAGGCGGGCGACGAGCACGGCCGAGACGATGGCGGTCAGGCTGCCGGCGATCAGCCCGGCGAGCACCGGCAGCAGCATCGAGCGCACCCGCTTGAACTGCGTGTAGAGCGGGATGGCGAGCGCCACGGTGGCCGGGCCGAGCAGGAAATGCACGAACTGGGCGCCGGCGAAGTAGGTTTCATAGGATGTTGCGGTCAACGACAAAAAAGCCACCAAAATGAAAACGGCGATGAGCACCGGGTTTGCCAGCGGGTTGTTGCCGGAGCGCTGGTAGAGCGCGAAGGCGCCCTGGTAGGCGAGCAGGGTGACAGTCAGGCCAAGCAGCGGCGAGGCCGACAGATAAACCCAGATCTGCGTGATGTCCGGGTTCATGGCGTTTCTCCCGGGGCGGCAGGTGTGCGCTGGCAGAGCCGCATGACCAGCGCGGTGACGACCAGGGTGGCGAGCGTGCTGACCAGCAGCGAAACGAGCAGGGGCAGCCATTCGGCAGAGACGCGGTGCAGGTGAACCATGATGCCGGTGCCGGCCGGCACGAAGAGCAGCGACAGGTGTTGCAGCAGGGTCTGGCTCGTCGTCTGCAGGCCCTCGCCGGGGCCGCCGCGCAGCATGAGCGCGACGAAGAGCATGAGCATGCCGATGACGGGGCCGGGGATGGGCAGGTCGAGCGAGCGGGCGAGGACTTCGCCGGCCAGCTGGAAAAGGAGCAATTGGGTGAGGGCGCCGAGCATGGTGCAATCCGCATGAAACGAGGATGGCAGTCTATTACCCCTTGTTTTCGATGAATAGAGGCGATTTTGTCGCTTTATCCGATACCGGAAGTATCGGATAAAGCGGCCAATCGCGACGGGGCACCGAGGGGGGCGGCTGGCGGGCCGATCAGCGTCGGTGGCGTTCGTTGACCTTGTCGCTCGGGGCGGCCACGGTGGGGGCGCCCAGCGTCACGGCGATGAGCAGCAACTGCATGAGGCCGAGGGTCACGGCGAAGACCTCGAAATCGTCGAGGCCGATACCGAGGATGGCGGGAAGCACGAAAAGCCCGCAGGCGAAGAATTCAGTGAGGCTGGTCCAACGGTCCATGATGTTCTCCTGTCGTAAATGCGACATATCGTTTGCCTTGCATATGCTGCATTGCACAAAATGTGCCGGGAAAACAGGTGTTTGAAACCATTGGCCGTTTCGGGGGCCAGACGCGGCGCGAAGCCGGATTTCAATTTTGGGCAAAATTTCCGGTTGACCGTCAAATTGGCCGGAAAACCTTGGGCGCGAGGGAAAGGGCGCGCACGGGGCCGCTGGATATTGTGCGGCGCTGGTCCGCTGCCGCCGGACAGGTGCTGGCGGGCTGATGCACCGATGCGGGGCGGCGGCTGGCCGCCCCGGTGCAGATCAGTATTCCTTGTTGTCGGTCCACATGTCCGGCGTGAACCGGATGATGCGGTTGCGACCGCGTTCCTTGGCCTGATAGAGCGCGACGTCGGCGAACTTGACGGCTTGCCAGAAGGTGTCGCTGTCGGTCGGGAAATCGGCGATGCCGATGGAGATGGTCTTCTGCAGCGTGATGCCGGCGACCTGGACCTTGAGGCTTTCGACGGCGTGGCGGATCTTTTCGGCCACGTTGTCGGCGGCTTCGCCCTCGCTGTCGACGAGGATGATGAGGAATTCCTCGCCGCCGTAGCGGATGACCAGGTCGGAGGCGCGGACGGACTGCTTGAGCAGGGTGGCCAGCGCCTTGAGCACGGCATCGCCGGCGTCGTGGCCGTAGGTGTCGTTGACCATCTTGAAGTAGTCGAGGTCGAGCATCAGGATGGCGACGTGGGCACGCTTGCGCTGCACGCTGGAGACGAGGGTCTCGACGTATTCCTCGAGGAAACGGCGGTTGTTGAGGCCGGTCATCGGGTCGCGCAGCGTGGAGTCGCGCAGGTTTTCCATGAGGCGCTTGGTTTCGAGCACCGGCGCGGTTTCCCGCAGGTAGACGTTGATGAAGGGAATCTGCGAGAGCAGGGTTTCCTGGTTGTCGGGCGTCGTGACGAGCTGGACGACGCTGCCGACGGCGCCGGACTGGATGACCGGGAAGCAGACGTGGCGCCGTTCGCCGAGTTCGGCGGGCGGCCGGAAGGAGTAGCAGATGTCCGGGCTGGTGATGCTGTCGACCAGGTGGCCGGTGCGGCGGACGCGGCAGGCCTCGGGGCGGACCAGGATCTGCGGGTCGCACCAGCGGCAGGTGTCGGCCATTTCGCCATCGACCATGACGCTCTTCATCTGTTTCTTGTTGCTCGACACTTCGTAGAGCGAGAATTCGTTGATCTTGAATTCCTGCTGCAGGGTGACCGAGAGGCGCTGATAGATCTCGATCTTGATCTCGTCCTCTTCGATGGCCTGCTTGAAGTGGGCGGCCTTGGTCAGGCCGTCGACCATGTCGATGGTCGCCGTCAGCAGGTTTTCGCCGGGGGCGGGCGTGCGCTCGGTGAGGCGGGCGACGTTGGTGCCGATGCGGTTCAGGCCGTCGTCGAGGAAGGTCAGCAGCCGGTTCATGTCGGTCGCGATCTGGCCGATCTCGTCATTGGTCTTCTGCTCGACATGCGCCTTGAAGTTGCCGCGCAGGGCTTCCTGGACGGCTGCCTCGACGGCGTTGGCGGTATCCGAAATCGGGCGCAACAGGCGGCGCAGGAGCAGCACGAGGAGCAGCGCAAAGAAGGCGACGATGACGCCGATGCCGGCGACGGTGAGCAGCGCCTTTTCGCGCAGGGCCTCGATCGACATGCTCATGCTCACGGCGCCGAGCACGGCCCCTTCGCTGACCTGGTGGCATTGCAGGCAGTTGGGATTGCCGCTGGCCGTGGCAATGTAGGGGATGGTGCCGCGGAAAACCGTTTCCTCGCCGTCCTTGATGACCTCGAAACGCGGCTTGCCTTCCTTGAGCACCTGGCGTTCCAGGTCGTCGGCCGCCGCTTCCTGGCTCAGGCCCTTGCCGAACTGTTTTTCGACTTCCGGCGAGCGGATGACCCGCGCCGACTTGAGTCCCTGGACTTCGACGAGGCGGCGCAGGAAGCTCTCGCGCTTGTCGATGACGCCATTGATCATGGCTTCCGTCAGATGTACGCGGACGATCTCGCCGGCGGTCCGGATGTGGTCGGTCGCCGAGGCGATCGAAAAATTCCGGAAGGCATAGAGGCTGATGGCGATGAGCACGACCACCAGGCCGGTAAAGATACTGACGAAAAAGAAAGTGACTTTCGCGTTGAGATTCACGGCACTGTTTTCCGCAAAGGCAAAAATTTACAGAGCGTGATTATGGCTTAAGGACTAAGCGGATCAATCTGCATGGAATAGATTTTGACCGCAAGAAGGTGATTTGTTTGATCAAGGTCAACTGGCGGGCGAAGGTACCCTGGCGATTGCCGGTTGCGCGCTCGATCCATGCGCCGCGATGCCCCGTGAAATTTCAATTTTGGACCTTTTTTCCGGTTGACCGTCAAAGCCGGCAATCGGGCCGGATGGGCGGTCCTTTCCGCGCCCGTTTCCCCAAAAAGGAAAACGCCCCGGCCAGGCGGGGCGTTCCTTGATGCTTCTCTGTCGGCGTCGGGCGTCTGTGCGCCTTTTTTCCGGGTACTGCTTTAGGCCATCGCCTCGTACAGCGGGAGGGTCAGGAAGTCCGGGTAATCCGGGGTCAGCGACATGCGGTCGAAGATCTCGGCGGCCTGGTCGTAGGTGGCGGTGTCCTCGCCCTGGGCGGTGACGGTGGCCTTCACCTTGACCAGCTCCTCGGCGATCATCGGGCGGACCATTTCGACGGTAACCTTGCGGCCGTCGTCGAGGATGCCCTTCGGCGAGACGACCCACTGCCAGACCTGCGAGCGGGAGATTTCGGCGGTGGCCGCATCTTCCATCAGGTTGTGGATGGGCACGCAGCCGTTGCCGGCCAGCCAGGAGCCGAGGTAGTGGATGCCGACGTTGATGTTGTTGCGCAGGCCGGCTTCGGTGATCGGGGTGGTCGGGCGGAAGTCGAGCCACTGTTCGGGGCCGAACTTGCCGTCAACCTGCTTTTCCCACTGGTTCGGCTTGTCGCCGAGGACCTTGACGAACTCTTCCATGGCGATGGGCACGAGGCCCGGGTGCGCCACCCAGCCGCCGTCGAAGCCGTCGTTGGCGTCGCGGGTCTTGTCGTGGCGGATGCCGGCCAAGGCCTTTTCGTTGGCGACCGGGTCGTTCTTGATCGGGATCAGGGCCGACATGCCGCCCATGGCCGGGGCGCCGCGCTTGTGGCAAGCCTGGACGAGGGCCAGGGCGTAGCCGCGCATGAACGGCACTTCCATGGTGATGGCGCTGCGCTGGGCCAGGCAGAAGTCCTTGTTCTTCTTGAACTTCTTGATGCACGAGAAGATGTAGTCCCAGCGACCGGCGTTGAGGCCGGCGGAGTGGTTGCGCAGTTCGTAGAGGATTTCTTCCATCTCGAAGGTGGCGAGGATGGTTTCG
>JAGTRT010000001.1 GCA_018261895.1 Pseudomonadota bacterium | reverse complement strand
GCATACTCACTTCTCTCAGGCTTCCGTTGTAACCGGGCGTCTGGCATCAACCGATCCCAACCTGCAGAACATCCCAGTGCGCAGCGAAGAAGGCCGGAAGATCCGCACCGCCTTCATCGCGCCCGAAGGTTCCAGCATCGTTTCGGCCGACTATTCGCAGATCGAACTGCGCATCATGGCCCACCTGTCGGGCGACGAAGGCTTGCTCCACGCCTTCTCGCACGGCGAGGACGTGCACCGCGCGACTGCCGGCGAGATCTTCGGCGTCACGCCGCTCGAAGTCGGCCCCGACCAGCGCCGCGTCGCCAAGAGCATCAATTTCGGCCTGATCTACGGCATGAGCGCCTTCGGCCTGGCCCGCCAGCTCGGGCTGGAACGCAGCGCGGCGCAGACCTACATCGACCGCTACTTCGCCCGCTACCCCGGCGTCGCCCGCTACATGGAAGAGGCCCGCGAAATGGCCCGGCAAAAAGGCTACGTCGAGACCGCCTTCGGCCGCCGCCTGTGGTTCCCGGAAATCCGCTCGAGCAACGGCAACCGCCGCCAGGGCGCCGAACGCGCCGCGATCAATGCGCCGATGCAGGGCACGGCGGCCGACCTGATCAAGCTGGCGATGATCGCCGTGCAGAACTGGCTGGAAAAATCGGCGCTGAAATCAAAGCTCGTCCTCCAGGTGCACGATGAACTGCTGCTCGAAGTGCCGGACGACGAACTGATGGAAATCCGCACCCACCTGCCCCGGTTGATGAGTCAGGTCGCCGAGCTCAAGGTACCGCTCGTCGTCGAAGTGGGCGTCGGACCGAACTGGGAAGCGGCGCACTAGGCCTCCACCCCAATCTCACGGTCAACCGGAAATTTTGCCCAATTTCGAAATTTCCGCCGCAGTCACCCGCGCGGTGTCGTAGGCATCGATACCGACCGCTGCGCGGCGCCGGTCGGCAGCCAGAATCTCGGCCAGGCGGCGTTCGTTCTCGGCCAGATTGCTGCGGTCGTTCTCGCGGTGCCAGAGGTGCAGGACGGCCGTCGCAAAACGTCCGTCCTTGCGCTGCACGCCGGCATGCAGCAGGCGGATGGCGAGGTCGGCATCTTCATGGCCCCAGCCCTGGAAGGCCTCGTCGAAGCCATTCACCGTGTCGAAATCGCGCCGCCACAGCGCCAGATTGCAGGTCCGCGCGCCTTGCCAGCGTTGTGGTTGCCGTTTGCGCCAGCCCTGTCCGGCAAAGTGACAAAGCGGCAGCCAGCGGTTAATGGCGCCCGAAAATCGCCGGCCGAGCCAGGTCAAATGGCTGTCGCCGTGCAGTTCGATCATCGGCGCCTGCAGCACCTTTTTCGTGAAGCCTTCGGAGAGCAAGACCCGGTTCCCGGCGACAAACCAGCCAGCCTCGGCCAAGGCGCGATGCGCCGCGACAAAATCCGGGCGCAGGATGCAGTCGCCGTCGATGAAAACGAGGTAATCGCCGCGGCTGGCCGCCACCGCCAGATTACGCGCCGCCGCCGCACGGAAGCCGTCGTCTTCCTGCCAGAGATGGCGAAGCGGGAACGGAAAATGGGCGCCTGCCGCCGATACCGCCTCGGCCGTCTCGGCGCGCGAACCGTCATCGGCCACCAGCACCTCGAACGCCGTATCGGTCTGCGCCGCAAGGGATGCCAGCACCGCCCGCAAGGCATCCGGACGGTTATACGTGGTGACGATGACCGAGATCAGTTGCGGCGTCATGGCGGGCTGCACCAACGATCAGGGACGGTGCAGGGGCGGCGTTTCCGGCACTTTCCAGGCCTGATCCATCTCGTAGCCCTTGGCGTAGCGGTAGAACGTGCCCTCGAAGTTGCCGAAGGCGATGATGAAGCCCGGCCAGCCATCGAGAAAGCCACGCTTGAAAATGTAGTGCTTGATGAAGGACCACAGGCCGTGCGTCAGCGCCTTGCCCATGCTGCCCTTGCGCCCGCGCAGGGTGAGCTTTTCGGCGCCGAGCGTCGAATAGCGGTTGGCCTTGTGCACAACCTCGTGCAGGTTCTTGAACGGCACCTGCCAGATGGGATTCTGCAGATGCCCGACCGGCCGGTCGCTGTGCGGCACGTAACCTTCATGCACCGGCTCCATCGTGTAGCTCATCTTGCCCCGCCGGAAAAGCTGCGGCTGGCGGTAGTTCGGATACCAGCCCGAATGCTTGATCCAGCGCCCCATGAAGAAATTGCGGCGCGGCATCCAATACATGTCGAGGCTGGCCGGATCGGCGATGACGCGCAGGATTTCGTCGCGTGCCTCCGGCGTACAGCGCTCGTCGGCATCGAGGCTGAAAATCCAGTCGTGGGTGCAGGCCGCAATCGCGTTGTTGCGCAAATCACCAAAGCCCTTGAACGGCACCTGCACGACACGGGCACCGAGGCTTTCGGCGATCTCGACCATGCCGTCGGTACTGCCGGAATCGGCAACGATGATCTCGTCAGCCCACAGGACGCTATTCACCGCCGCGGCAATCTTCTGCGCTTCGTTGAAAGCGATGATGTAGGCGGTAATCTTGGGCGGAATGGTGCTGCTCATCTCGATTTTTCTACTTTCTCGTCAAGAAACTCGGCCTGGCACCGGCAGAGCGATGCGAACGGGCATGTATTATAGGGGACTTGCGAAAAACACGCCGATAACACCCTTGCACCCCCCAGCCTTTTCATCCCAAACCCCGCCAAAACGCGTTCTCGTGGTGTGCACCCAGCGCATTGGCGACGTCCTGCTCGCCACGCCGCTGGCTCGCTCCGTCAAGGCGGCCTGGCCTGATGCCCAACTCGATTTTCTTGTCCTGCCCGGCACCCAGGGCGTGCTCGAAGGCAACCCCGACGTTCATCAGGTGCTGGCTTTTCCGCAACGCGCCAGCCTGCGCGAAAAGCTGGCGCAACTCGGCAGGATCTGGCGTCGCTACGATCTCTCTTTCGCCGCGATCCCCAGCGACCGGGCGCGGATTTTTGCCTGGGCGGCCGCCCGTTTTTCGGTTGGATTCACGACCGCGGAAGAAGCCTCCTGGCTAAAGCGCCACCTGCTGAACATCGCCGTTCCCTTCGACAACCTGCAGACGCATACCGTGACCATGGGGCTGCGTCTGGTCGAAGCGCTGGGCCTGCCGGCCATCGGCCAGGTCCAAGCACCGCGGGTCTTGGCTGAGAACTGGTGCCAGCGGCTGGAACAACTCGGCCTGACCGGGGTCACGAATTACGCCGTGATCCACCCCAATCCCAAATTCCGCTACAAGATGTGGGACAGCAGCAAGTGGATCGCCCTGATTTCCTGGCTCAGACAGCAGGGTATCGAGGTGCTCCTGACCGGCAGCGGCGACCCGAGCGAGGCAGCCTACGTCCGCGACATCGCCGGCAAGGTGCCAGAAGGCTGTCGCTGCCTGACCGGCTTGCTCTCGCTGGCTGAAACCGCCGAATTACTGAAAGGCGCCCGCCTCTTCGTCGGCCCCGACACGGCGGTCACCCATCTCGCCGCCGCCACCGGCATCCCGACCATCGCCCTGTTCGGGCCATCTAACCCCGTCAAATGGGGCCCGTGGCCGAAGGATTGCCCGGCCGGTGACAGCCCCTGGTCCTTTATCGGCAGCGGACATCAGGGAAATGTCCGGCTGATTCAAGGCCCCGGCGACTGTGTCCCCTGCCTGTTTGAAGGTTGCGACCGGCATCTCGACAGCGATAGCCAATGCCTTCTCGCCATCACCGTGGAGCAGGTTGTCGAGGCTGCCCGCGCAGCGCTGGTCTCCTAGACGGATTCAGTGCCGGCAATGGGCGGCGCCAGCATGATGCCGAGCCAGGCGTAGATGAAATTGCCTTCGTTGAAGGTCGAGAAATGTGAATTGAAAAGGCTGGTCGCACACCAGGATGCGAGTACGCTTACCCCCAGCAAGCGCCACGGGGCCGCACAGCGCTGACGGGCTGCGGCAACCAGAAACGCCAGAAAAACAAGCAGGGCAAACACGCCATTTTCGGCCATGATCTTCATGTACTGGTTGTGCGGGTCACCCGCTGGCGTCGCAGCAATTCCTTCCCGCCCGGCCACCTTCTGACCATAGGCTGTGCCGAAAGCGCCAGTACCGTAACCCAGCACGGGCCGCTCCCGGATCATTTCGATGGCATTTTTCCAGAAAATCATGCGGATACCCATCGAGGTCTCTTCGGTCGCCTGCTCGTATTGCTGTATTTCCTGGACACCCTGGATCATGCGCTCGCGTGAAGTCGGAACAATCAACAGAACGCTGACTACGCCAAGCACCAGCAATACGGCCCCGAGTACATCCCGGGCCGTCACACGACGCCGACCGAAGAACACATAGCCGACCACAGCCACCACGGTGCAGACCATCGCGACCAGATAACCGCTACGTCCGGTCGTGACCATTGCGATATTGGCCAGGAGCAACAAGGCACTCAGCACGTATAAACCCCGCGTCCGCCCTTCACCTCGCTCTACGGCCATGAGGAAGGCACTGAAGGCGCCGACGGCAAACGCCATACCCTGCGTCGCGTGATTTCGGAGAAAGACGCCACGTTCGCGACTGGCCACCGGCAAATCTATCTCCAGGAACCACAAGGCAAAGGAAACCAGCGCACAGATCGTGACCACCACGACGAAGGCATTCAGGAAGCGGGATTTCCAGTTTGGGTCAGCAAACAGCGAAAGACCGATCGGCACCAGGAGCAATTTGGTCCACCCGATGGCCATCCGGATGGCGACGTCTTTCGTTGCCACGCTGTAGCTGGTGCCGACAATCATGATGGCGAAGAAAAGCAGAAGGAATTTCACCATCGGCAGTTCCCAGGTCGCCCACAAGCGCTGGCGCAACAAAGGGGTGCTCAAGATGACGACCAGCAGCAGGAGCGCTGCGAGATTCATCAACGGCGGCGAAAAGAGTACGGAGATTCCGACAAAACACATCAAGCCGCAAGCGACGGCGTGGGGATCGTAGGATTTGCCAAAGAATGTCATGTCGTTTCCAGCAGATAGTATCGGGACGGTCGTCGTCCTAGCGGCCCAGCGCCTTGAATTTGACAATCCACTCCCGGAGGCGACGACGCCGGAACTTGTTCCAGCGGTTGCGCAGCACGTTGAAAGTCCTGCTGTGTTTCTGTCGTCCGGCATCGAGCAGGCTGTCGAACACCCCAGTCACGCTACCCTGCTCGACGATCGGATGGCGTAGCCAGTATTGGTGCGAGCCCATCGCGGCATCGATATGCACCATGAGATGATCGACGGAGAGGGTAACCAGGTTGTTTTCCAGCCAGGCCAGGCGACGTTCCATGACCAGCCGGTCATGAACGCATCCTTCGGCGGTTGGAATGGGCAACTCGACGAGCGGGCCGGGCGCCAGGAAATAGTCGTCCGGAACCTTGGTGTCGAGCCCGCCGAGGAAGACGAGCCAGCCTGGCGGCAGTTTCACTGCGGCCTGCATGGCTGCATCGAAACCAGCGATGAAATCGTCGTTGAGCACCGCATCGTCCTCGAAAACGAGGACCCGCTGATAGCCGCGAGCAACCGAGTCTTTCCAGATCTGGATATTCTTCAGCACCAGCGACTTGTGCGCCCGCTTCATCCCCGATGGCCCGAACGTCGCCGCCAGCAGTTCGTCGGTCAATTCGACGGCGTCGTGCTCGAACATGAACGAAAAGGCAATCCCCTTTTTCGCCAGCTCCGCCTCGATATGGCGAATGCGGAATTCCGAGCCTTTTACGGAGAGGACATAGACGGCATCAACCCAGGCGTTGACAGGCTGAGCGGGAGAAGTGGGCTTAGTTGACGACATGGGATGGGGCGCTTTCCTCTGGTAACGATCCTTCGGCGGGCGTCGTCTCGCGCTGGATTCGCTGCAACTTCGCATACACCCCGTCCCGGGCCAGCAACTCGGCGTGGCGGCCGCGTTCGACGATGCGGCCCTGGTCGAGGACGACGATGAGGTCGGCGCGTTCGATGGTCGACAGACGGTGGGCGATGACGATGGTGGTACGGCCGACGATCAGGGTGTCGAGGGCAGCCTGGATGAGGCGTTCGGATTCGGTGTCGAGGGCCGAGGTGGCTTCGTCGAGGATGAGGATGGGCGCGTTCTTGAGGAAGGCGCGGGCGATGGCCAAGCGTTGGCGCTGGCCGCCGGAGAGTTTGACGCCGTTTTCGCCGACTTCGGTGAGCAGGCCCTTGTCCATCTGGCTGATGAATTCCCAGGCGTTGGCGGCGCGGGCGGCGGCTTCGATCTGCTCGTCGGTGGCGTTCTGGGCGTGGCCGTAGGCGATGTTGGCGCGCACGGTGTCGTTGAACAGCACGACATCCTGGCTGACCATGGCGATGTTGTCGCGCAGGCTTTCCAGTGTCAGTTCTTCGAGCGGATGGCCGTCGATGCGCAGGACGCCCTGCGTGAGATGGTAGAAGCGCGGCACGAGCGCGGCCAGCGAGCTCTTGCCGCTGCCGGATGGACCGACCAGTGCCACGGTCTGGCCAGGCTGGATGTCGAGGTCGATGTCGGTCAGCGCCGGGCGCGGGGCGTTCGGGTAGGTGAAATGCGCCTGCTCGAATTGCAGATGGCCGCGAGCGCGCTCGATGCGCACCGTGCCGCGATCGTCCTCGGCCACTTCGTCGAGCACCTGGAAGACGCTTTCGGCGGCGGCCAGCCCGCGCTGGAGGGGCGCGCTGACGTCGGTCAGGCGCTTGACCGGGGCGAGCAGCATGACAAGCGCCGTGATGAAGGAGAGGAATTCGCCGACGGTCGTTCCGGCATCGCTGTTCGACTGGCGCAGCGCCATGTAGGTGATGATGGCGACCGAAATCGAGACGGCGACCTGGGTCAGCGGCACCGTGGCGGCAGCCGCGGCGGCCTCGCGCATGGTGGCGCGGCGGAAGGTGTTGAGCACTTGGTCGAAACGGCTCTTTTCGTATTGCTGGCCGCCGAATATCTTCACCACCTTGTGGGCGCCGACCGCTTCTTCGAGGATGTGGGTAATGACGCCCATGGCCGAATAGCCGCTGCGTGCGGCGGCGCGCAGGCGTTTGCTGAAGATGCGGATGAGGCCAGTGACGACCGGACCGACGGTCAGCGCGATCAGGGTCAGTTTCCAGTCGAGGTAAAGCAGGTAGCCGAGCAGGCCGAGGATGGTCAGCGAATCGCGCACCACCGTTGTCAACACGCCGGTGGCGGCTTGCGTCACGTTGGTGACGTCATAGGCCACCTTGGAAATCAGCACGCCGGTCGATTGGTCGTCGTAAAAGCGGGTGGGCAGGGTCATCAGGCGCCCGAACATGGCCTGGCGCAGGTCGAAGACGACACGCGCCGCGATCCAGGCCATCGAAAAACCCGAGGTAAAGGTCGCCATGCCGCGCAGGATGAAAATGCCGACGATGGCCAGCGGCAAAAGGATGATTTCGCGCTCGCTCGCCGCCTTGAAGCCGTTATCGATCAGCGTCTTGAGCAGCCACGGTGCCACCGGCTCGGTCGCCGCCGTCGCCACCATGCCGAGGATGGCGATGACGAAAACGCGCCAGTACGGCTTGACCCAGCTGAGCAGCCGGAGGTAGATCTGGCGGCTGGACATCGTTGGTTCGGGGACTTGGCTCACTGGCGGCGGACGTAATTGGAAAAGTCCGCATTTTACCGTTTCGTGACGAGTCGTACCCGACCGTTTGCATCCCGTTCGACGGTCGTGATCGAGAGAAAGTCGGCCGACACAGTCAGCCATTCGTCGTCAGCCAGTTCGAGCCAGTGCGCCAGCAGGCAGCGGATGACGCCAGCGTGGGTGACGATCACCGCCTCCGGCACCGTCAAGGACGCCACGAAATCCACCGCCCGGCGCTGCAAGGCGCGCGGCGACTCGCCGCCCGGTGGCGCATAGCCGACCACATCGGCCGCCCACGCATCGAGTTCATGACGCGGAATCGCGTCCCAAGGCCGCCCCTCCCAGTCGCCAAAATTCAGCTCCGCCAGGCGCGCGTCGATGATGGGCTGTGGATGAAGCTGCTCCGCCAGATGCCGGCAACGCAGCAAGGGACTGCTCCACACCGGCAAGCCGGGTGGCAGTTCTGCACGCAGGCGATCCAATTCGGCCATTTCGATTTTGGCCAAAATTTCCCGTTGACCGTAACAAATGCCCGGTTCGACCTCGGGTTTGGGGTGGCGGATCAGGTGGAGGCGCATGCTTTTCTCATTCGCCAGAGCAGAGCAAAATTGTTCGACGGCATGTCCCGTTGCTCGACCAGTTCCAGCCCGCTTTGCCGAGCCAGCGCGTCGACCGCCACGACATCACGCAAACCCTGATGCGGCGCCTTTTCCTTCAGTGACTGGTCGAAGGCCGCGTTGCTGTCGCTGGTGTGGCGGCCGTTGATCATGAACGGGCCGTAGATGAAGAGCAGGCCGCCGGGAGCAAGTACGGAGGGCAAGCCGGCGAACAGGGCTTCGACGGCCTCCCAGGACATGATGTGCAGGGTGTTGGTGCTATAGACCGCATCGTAGACGCCACTGGGCCACGGGCCGAGGACGTCGAACTCGAACGGCGGCAGGACATTGGGCAAGGCGGCTTCGGCTAGCCACATGCGGATGCCGGGCAGGAAATCCAGGCGGTCCGAGGTTTGCCAGGTCAGATGCGGTAGTTGGGCGCAAAAGTGGGCGGCATGCTGGCCGGTGCCGCTGCCGATCTCCAGCACCCGCCGGCGCTCGGCGAAGATGTCGCGGAGCACGGCGAGAATCGGTTCGCGATTCTTTTCGGTGGACGGCGCGTTCGGTTTTTCCATGGTGTCGGGCGCGAGTGCGATGGCCGAAGCTTAACGGCAAATGGCCCGGGCGGCACCGCTCACGCTCACCAGCAAAATTTCAATTTTGGGCATTTTTTCCGGTTGACCGTGAAATCGAGCCACCGGAAAAGGGAGGCCGCGCTGCAGCCTCCCGTCAAGCATCAGCGGGCGCTGATCGCCTTGGCGCGCAACTCCGTGCAGTATTGCGTGCCGACAAAGCGGTAACCCCAGCGTTCCTGGACTTCGACATCGGTGATGAAGTCGCCGGCCGCCTGCCGCTCGAGTTCTTCGTAGGCGGACGCCATCCGGCCATTGATGGCGATGGGGATGAAGAGCAGCAGCTGGAAGCCGCAGGCTTCGGCCGTGATGACGCGCGACTGGCCCGTCGGGATCGGCCCGCTGACGCGGCTACCCAGCTGGACAGCCTGTCCGGCACAGCCGGCAAGCAGGGCGAGCGTCGCGCCGGCAAGGGTCAGGCGTTGAGTCAGAGTCTTCATTTGATCGCCTCCCCGGTCACCTTCACACAACGCGCCGTGCCAATCAGCCACCAGAACCAGTCTTCCTTGATCGTCACGTCGATCAGGGCCGTGGCACCCGGCACCTTGTTGAGCGCGTCGATGTAGGCGTTCTCGACGCGGTTGTTCAGGCCCATCGGAATGGCGTAATAAGCGGTGGCCAAAACACCCAGGCTGCCGCAGGCCTCACCGGTCGTCGGCCCGAGGCGCTGGAACTGAGCCGGCGGCATTGGCGCCACCTTGGTAAATCCCGATGCGCATCCGCCCAGCGCCAGGGCGGCGAGCAAGGATGCCGCGACCGGCATACATCGTTTCAATAGCATGACCTCTCCCTTTTCCGGCTGGTTCGAATGGAATGGAATCACGGTAGCCGGCCCGCATCCGAATTGCATAATACGGCCGAAGCCGTTGCGGCACAACCGTTTCACGGAAGCCACAATTCAGATATGGAAGCCCAGACCAAGGTAGAAAGCGATTTCCGCCACCTGCTGCACCGCCCCCAGGCAGTCGCCGGTATAGCCGCCGAGCCAGCGCCGGCATTTGGCGGCGAGCCAGAGGGTGGCCAATGCGGCCAGGGCAATGGCGGGGCCGATCTGTTGCGGGGCCAGCAAGAGTAGCGGCAGGCCGGCGAAGAACAGCGCGACCAGCAGCGGCCCGGTGCCCAGTCGGCTGGCGACGGGGCGGGCCTTGCTCGACTCGTCGTCGCGGGCGTAATCCATGGTCGCCATGAGACTCACGGCACAGCAGCGCGACACGGCGTGGCCGGCGATCAGGGCCATGGCCACCTCGCCGGCCGGCAGGCTAACGAGCAGCGCGAACTTGCCGAGCAGGGCGAGCACGATGGCGATCACGCCATAGCTGCCGACCCGCGAGTCCTTCATGATCGCCAGGATTTTCGCCTTGTCCCAACCGCCGCCGAGACCGTCGGCCGTGTCGCCCAGCCCGTCCTCGTGGAAGGCGCCGGTCAGGGCGATGGTGGCTACCATGGCCAGCACGACAGCGACGGGCTGCGCCCAGACGTGCAGCGCGAGCCAGAACACCAGCGCGCCGAACCCGCCGACGAGCAGGCCAATGGCCGGCAGGTAACGCGCCGCGCGGACCAGCCCGTCCGGCGAATAGCCGACCCAGGCCGGCACCGGCAGCCGGGTGAAATAGCCGAGGGCGGCGAAGAAGGCGCCCAGCTCGCGGCGGATCATTCCTTGTCTGACACGCCGGCCGATTCGAAACTGGCCATCTCGTTGAGGAAATTCACCGAGGCCTGGACGAGCGGGTAGGCCAGCGCGGCACCCGTGCCTTCGCCGAGGCGCAGGCCGAGGTCGAGCAACGGTTCGGCGCCGAGCGCCTTCAGTTGCGCCGCATGCCCCGCTTCGGCCGAACGGTGGCAGAACACGCAGTATTCCGTGAGGGCCGGCGCCAGGCGGCTGGCCACCAGCGCCGCCGAGCCAACGATGAAGCCGTCGATGAGCAGAACCATCTTCGCCTCGGCCGCGGCCAGCATGGCGCCGACCATGGTCGCGATCTCGAAACCGCCGAATTCGGCGAGCACGGCCAGCGGGTCATCCTTGCCGTCGGCGGCGCGGTAACGCGTCAGCGCGGTGTCGAGCAGCGCCTGCTTGCGGGCGAGTCCGGCGTCGTCCAGCCCGGTGCCGCGGCCGACGCAGTCAGCCAGCGGCAGGCCGGTCAGGCAATGCGTCAGCAGCGAAGCGGATGCCGTGTTGCCGATGCCCATTTCGCCAAAGCCGACGACATTGCAGCCGTTGGCGGCCAGTGCGAGGACGATGCCGGCGCCCTGCGCCATGGCCTGGGCACACTGCTCGGCGCTCATCGCCGACTGCTCGATGTAATTGGCGGTACCCGGCGCGATCTTGACGTCGATCAGCCCGGCGCGGTTCTCGCCGAAATCGTGAGCGACACCGGCATCGACGACGCTCAGGCCGAGCCCGTTCTGGCGCGCGAAGACGTTGATCGCCGCACCGCCGGCCAGGAAATTCTCGACCATCTGCCAGGTCACGTCCTGCGGGTAGGCCGAGACGCCGGCCTTCGCTGCGCCGTGATCGCCGGCAAAAACGAGCATCTGCGGGTTGCTCAGCGTCGGCGTCAGCGTCTGCTGGATGAGGCCGATCTTGATCGCCGTGCGTTCGAGCAGGCCGAGCGCGCCGAGCGGCTTGGTCTTACGGTCAACCCGATTTTTGAGCGAATTTTCAAATCCCCGATCCGGGGCGGTGATGTTGAAGTCCAGCGAATGCATCCGATTCTCCAAAAAGAAAAAGGGCCTCGCGGCGATGCCGGGCGAACTTCGCCCAACGCAGCCGCGAAACCCTGTCCACAGGTTTCCCAAGAGGACTCGACACGTCTTCTGGCTTTCGGATCAGCCGGATCGCTGCGCCTTCCCGGTTATCACCAGTGGCCTGTTGCAGCGTCCGTCCCCGATTACAGCGGCGGGCCCGCCCCGGAATTGAGTTGCCTCGCACCGGGTTCCGTTACGTCGAATCGGGGCGAATTATCCGGCTTGCCCGTTCGCTATGCAATCACCTAAAGTGCCGGGCATGAAAGAACTGATCCTCGGCGGCGCGCGCTCGGGCAAAAGCCTGCTGGCCGAACAACGTGCCCGTGAATCCGCTGAAAAGCGCGGCCTGAAAGTCGTCTACCTCGCCACGGCCCAGGCCCTCGACGGCGAGATGGCCCGCCGCGTCGCCCACCATCGCGAACGCCGCCCGGCCGACTGGGGCTGCACAGAGGAAACCCTGCACCTCGCCGCCCGCCTGCGCGAACTCGCCGCGCCGGACACCTGCGTGCTCGTCGACTGCCTGACGCTCTGGCTCTCCAACCTGCTCTTCGCCGGCCAGGCCGCGACGCAGGCCGAAGCCGGCGAGGCCATCGACTGCCCGGTATTCCGCGATGAAACGGCGGCACTCATCGACCTCCTGCCCACCCTGCCCGGCCACATCATTCTCGTCTCCAACGAAGTCGGCTGGGGCATCGTGCCCATGCACCCGGTGTCGCGCCTGTTCGCCGACGAGCAGGGCCGCCTCAACCAGCGCGTCGCCGCCGTCTGCGACCAGGTCACGCTGGTCGCCGCCGGCCTGCCGCTGAGCCTGAAACAGCCTGCCAACTCGGCGCCGCTGTGCTAGCCTGAATCATCACCCGGCACATTCAGGAGAACGCCATGCCGCTTTTCACCCGTCTCACCGCTTTGTGCCAGGTACTCGAAAAACAGGCCACCCTGCCCGTCCGCATGAGCCGCCCGGAAGACGCCCCCGGCCTCTACGTCTGGCCGTGGCGCATCGAGGAAGACACCCGCGTGCGCAACTCGCGCCTGCCGGGCGAAACGGCGGCCATGCACGCGCCACCGCCACTCATCCATTTCCTGCTGATGGCCAATACGGCACTGGACGGCGACGCCCTCGGCGCCCTCGAAGCGGCCCGCCTGGCCTTGCTCGACACCCCGGTTTTCGAGGCCGGCGACGGCCGCGTCAGCGTCTCGCCCGCTGCCATGAGCGCCAGCGAACTGACCGGCCTGTTCACCGCCGCCGACATTCCGTTGCGCCTGAGCCTCGCCTACACGCTGCGTTCGACAGCCTGAAAGACCCTGCTTCGCACAAAATAAAAAGAGGAGACCAACCATGCATAAATTGCTGGATATGCTGGCTTCCGGCGTGCATGACGCCAAAAACCAGCTGTTCATCGCCGAATCCATCATCGCCGCGGCCGAAGCGGCACACGGCATCCCGCTCGGCGAGGCACGCTATGCCATCGAATCGGCCGCCAACCGCTTGTCGCGCACGCTCACCGCCTACCACCTGATGCGCCACGACGCCGCTGCCGCCGTGACGCCCACCATCGTCGGCGACGTTTGCGACGAGGTCATGCTGGCGCAGAAGAAGCACCTGGCCGAACGCGGCATCACGCTCACCGTCGATTGCCAGGTCATCGACGAATGGCCGCTCGACCGCGACCTGGTCACCGACATGCTCAACAACGCGGTGCAGAATGCCGGCCGTTTCGCCCGCCAGGCCGTCCACCTCAGCGCCACGACCGACGACGAATGGCTATGCCTGACCGTCGACGACGATGGCCCCGGCTTCGCGACCCTGCCGCCGGCCTCCGGCACCGGCCTCGTCGTCGCCGAACGCCTGGCCGAACTCCACACCCGCCATGCGCGCCAGGGCAGCCTGCAATTGAGCAACGGCAGCAGCCTGGGCGGCGCCCGCTTCGAACTTCGTTTGCCCTGATGAGCGACTACAGCAAGAAGCGTTTTCTCGTCATCGACGATCAGGCGCAGGCGCGCGACGCGCTGCGCACCATCGCCCAGCAGGTCGGCGCCTTTTCGGTCGAGTTCGCGGCCAATTACCAGGACGCGATTTTCCGCATCCGCAACAACACGCCGGACATCATCCTCTGCGACTACATGCTCGGCGAAGGCCGCTCAGGTCAGCAGTTGCTCGAAGAACTTCGCCGTTTCAACCTGCTGCCCGACGAAACCATTTTCATGATGGTGACCGGCGAACAGTCCTACGAGCAGGTCGTCTCGGCTGTCGAACTGATTCCTGACGATTACATCATCAAGCCCTTCTCGCCCGACAAGCTGCTCCTGCGCCTTGACCGCATTGTCGCCAAGAAGCGCTTCTTCGATCGCTATTACAAGGAAAAGCGCAAACAGGAATACGCCAATGCACTGGCCATCCTGGAAGCGTCGCGTGAGAGCGAGGAGGGCCGCCCCTACCGCTTCGAGATCCTGCGCCAGCGCGCCGAGGTCTTTCTCGCCAGCGGCGACGTCCAATCCGCCGAAAGCGCTTACCGGGGCATTCTCGAGGCCTACGACTTCCCCTGGGCCCGGGCCGGTGTCGCCCGCTCCCTGCACCGGCAGAACCGCCTGCAGGAGGCGCGCGAGGAAATCGAACGCGTTGTCGCCCGCACCCCGCACTTTTTCGACGCCGGCGACCTCAAGGCCACCATCTGCATGGCGCAGGGCGAACACGCCGAAGCGCAACAGGTGCTCGACGAGATGGCCAAGAAGACGCCACGCAATTACCTGCGCAAGCGCCTGCTGGCCGAGGCCGCCACGCTGAATGGCGATACTGAAACGGCCCTCGCCGCGATGACCGACGTGCTGGCCAACGACACCATGCCCGGCGCCATTTCGGCCGAGGACCGCCTGGCCACGGCGCGCGGCCACGTCAATGCCGGCGACAAGATCACCGCCGAGAAGGTGCTGCTCGGCCTGCGCGATACCGAGGTGCAGAAGATGACGCTGGCCGAGCAGGCCAGTTTCGCCGCCCTGCTCGCCCTCTGTTCGCCGGAAAAGGGCAAGGCGCGCTTCGCCGGCCTGCGTCCGGCCATGCTCGGCAGCGATTTCGGCGCCACGACGAATGTGGACATCCTGCGTGCCGCGCTGTCGACCGGCGACCACGAACTGGCCGATCTGGAAGCCGACCACCTGATGGCCGGACCGGACGCCAAGAAGGTGTTCAGCACGCTGCGCGCCCAGTATTCGCTGCACGGCCGCGAGAAAGACCTGCGCGAAATCCAGCGCCAGGTCGCGCTCAAGCGCATCCATCACGAAGAGCTGATCCCGGAAAAGCCGGCGGGCGAAACGCCGCCCGCCTGAGCGTTCAGGCGCCGGCCGTGCGGGGCAGCAGCGCGTCCATTTTCGACCAGTCCAGCGCCGCCTCGACCGAATCGGCCAGTCGATCCAGATCGGCCTCACGGCGGGCGGCGAAATCGACCTGCTCGGTCTCCTGCAGGCCGGCCCAGGCGAGCAGGCCGGTCAGCGCTTCCGGGTGATCGAAGACGCCGTGGCAGTAGGTCGCGAAAACCTGGTTGTCGGCGGAAATGGCACCGTCGCTGGCGCCGTCGACCAGCGTGACGGCGCTGCGGACGAGCCCTTCGCCGCGCGTCACGCCGAGGTGAATCTCGTAGCCAGTCATGGCCGGCTGGCCCGGCAGCGACAAGTGACCACTCACATTCCGCAACTGCTTTTCGGCTTCCAGCGTCGTTTCCACGTCCAGCACACCCAGCCCCGGCGTGCTGCCCGGCTGGCCTTCCAGCCCCTGCGGATCGTGAATCATCTTGCCCAGCATCTGGTAGCCGCCGCACAGGCCGACCACCTTGCCGCCGTAGCGCAGGTGTTTCTGGATGGCCGCCGCCCAGCCCTGCTCGCGCAGCCAGTCGATGTCGGCGCGCACGGCCTTGGAACCGGGCAGGACGATGAGATCGGCGGCCGGCGGCGTTTCGCCCGGCCCGATCCAGCGAAAATCGACATCCGGATGCAGGCGCAACGGGTCGAGGTCGTTGTGGTTCGAGGTGCGCGGATAGGCCGGCGCGACACATTTCAATTTTGGCGCTTTTTTCCCGTTGACCGTTGAAGTCGCAATCGCGTCCTCGGCATCGAGCATGAGGCCGTGCAGATAGGGCAAAACGCCGAGAACCGGCTTGCCCGTGCGCTCTTCCAGCCAGGTCAGGCCGGATTCGAGCAACGCAATGTCGCCGCGGAAACGGTTGATGACAAAACCCTTGACCCGCGCCTGCTCGGACGGCGACAGCAGGTCCAGCGTACCGACCAGATGCGCGAACACGCCGCCCCGATCAATGTCGGCAACGATGATCACCGGGCAATCCACCGCCTCGGCGAAACCCATGTTGGCGATATCGCGGTCGCGCAGATTGATCTCAGCCGGCGACCCGGCCCCCTCGACCACCACGCAGTCGTAAGCCGCGGTCAGCCGCGCCCAGGACTCAAGCACCGCCCCCATCGCCCGCGGCTTGTAGTCGTGGTAGGCCTTGGCATCGAGGTCGAACGCCACCTTGCCATGAATGATGACCTGCGCCTTCCTGTCCGTCGTCGGCTTGAGCAAGACCGGATTGAAATCCGTATGCGGCGCCAACCCGCAAGCCAGCGCCTGCAACGCCTGCGCCCGCCCGATCTCCCCGCCATCGACCGTCACAGCAGAATTCAACGCCATGTTCTGCGGCTTGAACGGCGCAACGCGCACGCCCCGGCGCTGGAGAATGCGACACAAGGCAGCGACCAGCGTGGACTTGCCGGCATCGGAGGTGGTCCCTTGGACCATGAGAGAGGAACAGGGCATGGCGAGGCAAAGGAAGAAAAGCTTGGATTATCCCCGATTAGGCCATTGACCGTGCCAGCCAGATCGCCAGACGAGCCAACCAAAATGCCGTTTGAATTAAACTGCTTATCTCAACCTTAGAAAAACCTTATTTCTCGTCAATGGAACGTCTAGCTATCTTCCCATTTGCATTATTCATCGTCTTCATATCCGTTCGCCTGAATCTAACCTATGTGGGAATTGCCGTTTCGGTAGGGGTGTTGCTACCCATCGTATATTTGCTACGGGGCAAGGAAAACTACTTCACCCCGACTCCCGGCTACGCTTTCCTGATGCTTGGATTGGCGACCACATTGTTAGCGCATTTAGTTTGTCTCCATTACGGAATTTCATTTGAAACCTTGGACCAAGACAGGTCATTTGCCAAATGGGTTCGTCGTCTGCCTTATTTTGGCTTGGTGTTCTTGAGTTCGGGGATGACAGCACTGGCGATATTCATTATTCGACGCTGGCGTCCCTGAATCGATCCGAACCGACAACTCTGATGAGCGAACGCCCCATCGCCCATTCCTCCACCACCTGCGCTATCCTTCGCCCTTTGGATCTTCCGGTGCCGTTTGCGGCGCTTTCACAAATTGTCCCTGACGCGAAGACGAGCCGAAGATGACCAACGGGAATCCCCGTGGGACAGTGCAATCTGCACGGCGAGGCGAAGTCGACAAAGTCAGGGGGCGGTTTGTGAAAGCGCCGGGACGGAGAATCGGGAAGGCGGTGTAATTCCGCCGCGTGCCCAACGCTGTGAGGGGGACGGACGTACATTGGCCACTGCGCGTCAGCGCGGGAAGGCGTGCGATCCGGATGAACCCAAGTCAGAAGACCGGCCGGGAGATGGTTGCAGGCTGCGTGGACGGCGGCCTTTGTTTTTCCAGAAGGGGACTCCATGGAAAACCTTTCGGCGCCGCAGGCGCAGGCTTTTTCCGACGCCGAGCGGGCGGCGGTGTATCAGGCTATTTTCAGCCGGCGCGACGTGCGCGGCCAGTTTTTGCCGACGCCGATTCCGGACGATTTGCTCAGCCGCGTGCTGATGGCGGCGCACCATGCGCCGTCGGTCGGCTTCATGCAGCCGTGGAATTTCCTGCTGGTCCGCTCGGACGAGGTCAAGCAGCGCGTCCATGGCGTCTTCGCCGAGGCCAATGCCGAAGCGGCCCGGATGTTCCCGGACGAGAAGCGCGAGATTTATTCCAAGCTCAAGCTGCAGGGCATTCTCGAAGCGCCGATCAACCTGTGCATCACCTGCGACCGTTCGCGCAGCGGGCCGGTGGTGCTCGGCCGCACGCACATGCCAACGATGGATTTGTACTCCAGCGTGTGCGCCGTGCAGAACCTCTGGCTGGCGGCGCGGGCCGAGGGGCTGGGCGTTGGCTGGGTGAGCATCTTTCACGAGAAGGCGCTGCAGGACGCGCTCGGCATTCCTCACCACATCGTGCCGATTGCCTATTTGTGCATCGGATACGTCAGCCATTTCAAGGACAAACCGGAACTGGAAAAAGCCGGCTGGCTGCCGCGTCTGCCGATCAACGATCTGGTCTATTTCGAGCAGTGGGGCGATTCTGATTTTGGGCAAAATTTCCCGTTGACCGTGGAATTGGCCCGAATGCAGGCCGACATTCAGGAAAAGGGCGTTTTCCCGGCATGATGCTCACGTTTGACGCCTTCGCCATGCCACTGGCCGCGCTGAGCGCCGTATTGCTCGACCGCCTGCTCGGCGAGGTATCGCGCTTTCACCCGCTGGTCGGCTTCGGCAATCTGGCGGCGGCCATCGAAAAGCGCCTCAACCGTCGTTCCATCGCCGGCGGCGTGTTGGCCTGGTTGCTGGCCGTCGGGCCGTGGGTGGCGCTGGCTTTCTGGCTGCGGCCGCTGGCGCCGTTTGCGGTCGATGCCGTGCTGCTCTATTTCGCCATCGGTGCGCAGAGCCTGTGCGAGCACGCCGAGGCCATCGCCAAGCCGCTGCAGGAAGGCCGGCTGGATGAAGCCCGGCAACGCGTCGGCTGGATCGTTTCGCGCGAGACATCGGCGCTCGACGAATCCGGCGTTGCCAAGGCCGGCGTCGAATCGGTGCTGGAGAACGGCAACGACGCCATCTTCGGCACGCTTTTCTGGTTCGCCCTTCTCGGCGGGCCGGGCGCCGTGCTGTTCCGGCTGGCCAACACGCTGGACGCGATGTGGGGCTACCGCACCGAGCGTTTCAACCTGTTCGGCCGCTTCGCCGCGCGTTTCGACGACGCCTTGAATTTCGTTCCGGCCCGCCTGACGGCCCTGACCTACGCCCTGCTCGGCCACACGCGCACGGCACTGGCCTGCTGGCGGACACAGGCACCGGGTTGGGACAGCCCGAACGCCGGGCCGGTGATGTCGGCCGGCGCAGGTAGCCTGGGCATTCTCCTCGGCGGCGTAGCCATTTATCATGGACAGGAAGAAACCCGCCCGCCGCTCGGCGCCGGCCCGGCCCCCGTGGCCGCCGACCTCGACCGGGCGATTGTCCTGATCCGGCGCAGCCTGTGGCTCTGGCTGGCCGTCTTTTTCGTGATTGGATTCATCAATGCTTGAACACGGCGGCGGCCTGCGCAAAGCCGCAGCGCACTACAACATCCCGCTGGAAAACTGGCTGGATCTGTCGACCGGCATCAACCCGCAAGGCTGGCCCGTGCCGCCCATGTCCGCCGCGGCCTGGCATCGCCTGCCCGAGGAAAACGACGGACTGGAAGCGGCCGCCGCGGCTTACTACGGCAACCCCAACCTGCTCGCCGTCGCCGGTTCGCAAGCCGCCATCCACTGGCTGCCGGCCCTGCTGCCGCGTGCCGTCGTCGCCTGCATTTCGCCGATCTACAGCGAGCACCCGCAAGCCTGGCAACGCGCCGGCCACAAGATGCGTTTTCTGCAGAACGCCACGCTACCGCGTGCGCTGGCCGCCGCGACGCCCTACGTCTTGCTCTGTAATCCGAACAACCCGACGGCCGACCGCCATCCGCGCAGCATCGTCGTCGAGGCCGCCCAGCAGCTCAAGAAACGGGGCGGCTGGCTGATCATCGACGAAGCCTTCATGGACCCGACGCCGGAAGAGAGCCTGACGCCGCTGGCCGGCACCGAGGAAGCGCCGAACCTCATCGTGCTGCGTTCGCTCGGCAAGTTCTTCGGGCTGGCCGGGGCGCGCGTCGGTTTCATCTTTGCCGCGCCGGACATCCTGAACCGCATGACCGAGGCGATGGGTCCATGGACGGTGAGCGGCCCGGCCCGCGAAGTGACGCGGCTGGCGCTGCAGGACAACGCCTGGCAAGCCGCCGCCCGCCCCCGCCTTATCACCGCCAGCGCCCGCCTGCACGAACTGCTCGCCCCGCTCGGCGAGGTCAAATCGACCGCCCTGTTCGCCACACTGACCAGCGCCCGTTCGGCCGAATTGCACGAAGCCCTCGCCCGCCAGGGCATCCTTACCCGCCATTACGACCAGCAACCGCTGCTGCGCTTCGGCCTGCCCGGCGACGAAGCCGGCTGGCAGCGCCTGAGCGACGCCCTTTCTGCCTGGAGAGACATTTGAAATTTGGCCTTTTTTTCCGGTTGACCGTGGGACTGCTCGTTTCCAGCACCGCGCATGCCGATCTCGTCTTCAAGGACGACACAGGCCAGGAAGTCCGCCTCAAGGCGCCGGCCAAACGCATCGTCACCCTCGCCCCGCACGCCGCCGAGAGCCTCTACGCGGCCGGTGCCGGCGACAAGCTGGTGGGTACCGTCGATTACAGCGACCACCCGCCGGAAGCCAAGAAAGTGCCGCGCGTCGGCGGCTATTCGCGCATCGACCTCGAAGCCGTCGCCGCCCTCAAACCCGATCTCGTACTGGCCTGGGAAAGCGGCAACAACATGACGCAGGTCGACAAGCTCAGGGCGCTCGGCCTGACCGTCTACGTCTCGCAGCCGAACACCATCGACAACATCGCCAACCAGCTCGAACGCCTCGGCCAGCTGGCCGGCACCGAAGTCGCCGCCAACGCCGCCGCCGAACGCTTCCGCAAACGCCTCGACGCCATCCGCACGACCAACGCCGGCAAGCGCAAGGTCCGCGTCTTCTACCAGATCTGGAAGACGCCGCTGATGACCGTCGGCGGTCCGCAGATCATCACCGACGCCATCAAGCTGTGCGGCGGCGAGAACGTCTTCGGCCACCTCAAACAGATGGCGCCCAACGTCACCGTCGAAGCCGTGCTCGAAGCCGACCCGGAAGCCATCGTCGCCACCGGCATGGGCGATGCCAAGCCGGAATGGCTGCACGACTGGGACAAATGGACACGGATGACCGCCGTCAAACGCGACAACCTGTTCCACATCAACCCGGACATCATGCAACGCCACACGCCACGCATCCTCGACGGTACCGAGAAACTCTGCGCCCATCTCGACGTGGCGCGCAGCCGGAGGCCCGCCAAATGAGCCGCACCCCACAACGCATCGTCTGCCTGACCACCGAAACGGTCGAAGTGCTCTACGCCCTCGGCGAGCAGGATCGCATCGTCGGCATTTCCGGCTACACCGTACGCCCACCCGAAGCGCGCAAGCAAAAGCCCAAGGTCTTCGCCTTCACGAGCGGCGACATCGAGAAAATCCTCGCCGTCCAGCCCGACCTCGTGCTGACCTTCTCCGACCTGCAGAGCGAGATTTCGCGTGATCTGATCAAGGCCGGCGTGCCGGTTTATGCTTTCAATACGCGCAGCGTCGAGGACATTCTCGGCATGGTCGAAACGGTCGGTCGACTGGTCGGCGCCGAGGCCAAGGCGCTCGACATCGTCGCCGGACTGGAAGCCGAGATCGCCAAAGCCCGCGCCATCGCCGCCGAACGCTACGCCAAAACCGGCAAGAAACCGCGCGTCTATTTCGAGGAATGGGACGAACCGCTGATCAGCGGCATCCGCTGGGCCTCCGAGCTCATCGAAATCGCCGGTGGCGAGGACGTTTTCGCCGAACAGGCCCGCTCGCCGCTGGCCAAGGACCGCCGGCCGACAGCGGAAGACGTCATCGCTGCGGCGCCCGACATCATCATCGGCTCCTGGTGTGGCAAGCACTTCCGTCCCGAACGCGTCGCCGCCCGACCGGGCTGGGACGCCATTCCTGCGGTCAACCGGAAAAACATGCATGAAATCAAATCGGCCATCATCCTGACCCCCGGTCCGGTAGCGATCAGCGAAGGCTTGCCGCAACTCCTCGACATCCTCGATCCGGAGCGCATTTTTCACGCTGCGTAAGCGGTTTTTACCTTACCCGTGACAAATCTCACGGGACAAAGCACAAAATTCGCCAAAACCGTCCGAATAGTGGAAAACCTCAATTGCAATGGCATAGTCGCTAAGGCAATATTCGGACAATGTTACGCTTAGCCCTGTTTGCACTCGCATTCGCGTACTCCCTTGTCCTGCCGGCATGGGGAGGGAGTATCGCGCTTGTCCTGAGCGAACGCGGCGGCACCTATGCCGACTTCTCGGGAACGCTCGAAGAAGCGCTCGTCGGATCGAACTGGAGCGTCTCGACCAGACTGCTGGCCGACACCCTGCCACCGCTCGCCGGCCAGGCCGACGTGGTCGTCACGGTCGGTGGCGAAGCGCTCCGCAAGGCGCTCAGTCGCGGCGACAGCCCACCGATCATCGCGACACTGCTGCCACGACAAAGCTACGAAAAGATACTCAGCGAATTCCGCAAACCCGGCCGCATCACGGCCATCTACCTCGACCAACCCGCCGCCCGCCAGGCCGCCTTCCTGAGCCATCTGCTGCCCGGCGCCAAAAAAATGGGGATGCTCTTCAGCGTCGAAACCCGAAACGTCGTCGGCCAGTACCGCCTGGCCTTTGCCAATGCAGGTTTGAGCCTGGACAGCGAAGATGCGGACACGGAAGGCGCACTGTTGCCCGCCCTCAACGGCATCCTCGGCCGAACCAATGTTCTCGTTGCCATCCCGGACAGCACGATCTACAAAAGAAACAACATCAAGGCCATCCTGATCACGGCCTTCCGCTACCAGCGGCCGGTCATCGGCTATTCCCCGGCCTTCGTCAATGCCGGGGCACTGGCGGCGCTGCACAGCACCCCCGCCCAGATCGCCCGCCAGACGGCCGACATGATCATCGCCCACGGCACCAGCCTGCCCGCACCGAGCGGGCCGACGCAATTCGCCATCGCCATCAACACCAACGTTGCCCAGTCGCTCGGTCTCAACGTACCCGACGAGGCTGCCCTCCGGCGCGCCATGGCCGGGGAAAGGGAGGCCAAATGAACCAACTGACCCTGCGTCATCGCCTGCTCCTGCTGACCCTGCTGCCCAGCGCGCTCATCGCCATCGTCCTGGTCACCTATTTCACCTTCAGCGGCATCCGTACGCTGGAAGGCGAATTGCGCACCAAAGGCCTGGCCACGGTCCGCTACCTCGCCCCCATCAGCGAATACGGCATCATCGCGGGCCAGATCGAGAGCCTGCACGGATTGGCCCAGGCAACCGTCCAGGAATCCGGGGTCAAAGCAGCCGTCATCGTCAACCAGAAAGGCCGCACCATTGCAGTCAGTGGCCGCGTCTCGCTCGCCGCCGAAGAACTGCAGCGGGCGCTGGGCGAACCTGCGCAGGTCGGTGAAACCGAACACTGGGTGGCCTTTGGCGCGCCGGTAAAACGCTCGATGAGCGAAACCGATGCGCTCTTCGAGCCCAGCGCCAGCAGCAAGTCGCTCCCCGCAGAAATCATCGGCCACGTGTTCGTCGAGTTCGACAAGACCGAACTGGTCAACAAGCAGCGCCAGCTCCTGCAAAGAGGACTGATGATCGTGCTGTCGGGACTGCTCATCCTCGCTGCACTGGCCATCGCCATGGCCGACAATCTGGCGCGCCCCGTCATGCGCCTGGTCCAGGCGATTCACGGCATGTCCTCGGGCCGCCTGGATACACGCGTTCCTGCGACATCAAGCGGCGAAATCGGCATCCTCGAAAACGGATTCAACGAAATGGCGACGCATATCGAGGAGGTGCATTTCTCGATGCAGGCCCGCATCGAGGAAGCCACCGCACAGCTCGCCTTCCAGGCTCGGCATGATGCACTCACCGGGCTGCTCAACCGGCGCGAATTCGAGCACCGACTGGAAAAGGCACTGGCCGGCGTGCAGGCGGGTGGAGAAGATTTTGCCGTGCTCTTCCTCGACCTCGACCGGTTCAAACAGGTCAATGACAATTGCGGCTACCTTGCCGGCGACGAGCTGCTCAGGCAGATGGCCCTGCTCTTCCAGGGACGCCTGCGCGAGGAAGACACGCTGGCCCGCCTGGGCGGCGACGAATTCAGCATCATGCTGGCCAATTGCACGGGCTCACGCGCCAGGCAGGTCGCCGAAGACATTTGCGGCCTCGCCGCGGCCTATCGTTTCATCTGGCAGGACAAGGTCTTTGCCATCGGCACCAGCATCGGCCTGACAACCGTCAACCGCAAGGTTCGCAACATCAACGAAATTCTGGCGGCAGGCGATGCGGCCTGCCATCGAGCCAAGGAAAGCGGTCGCAATCAGGTCTGCGAGCAGGAAGCGCAAACCAACCCGGATCGCCGCCAGGAAACCAGCAACTGGGCCAGCCGCATCGCCAATGCACTGGCCGAGGATCGCCTGCTGGTCGAAGCCTTGCCCCTGCGCGCCATGCAGTTGCCATCGCCCTACCATCTGGTCGAACTGACCGCCCGCCTCAACGAACCCGGGCAACCACCGGTGACCCTGGCCGCCCTGAGCGATGCGGCAGAGCGCTACGATCTCGCCCCTGCCATCGACCAGCGCCTCATCGAAACCGCCGTCGCTGCCCTGGCTCGGGCCAAGAGCCAGCAGAAGCTCCTGCACTGCATCGTCCCGCTCTCCCGCGCCTCGGTCGGCAGCAAGGAAACCATCGACTACATCAGCCGAAGCCTGATCAGCAGAAACCTGCAGGGTAACCGCCTCTGCTTTGTTTTCTCTGAAGACACATTGACGCTACTGACCAGCCAGGCGATGGAGTTCTCGCGGCAAATGCGATCGCTCGGTTGCCAGATCGGCCTGGAAGATTTCGGTGGCGGCCTGTCCTCATTCACCCACCTGCGCAGCATTACGCCGAGCTACGTCAAGCTCAGCCGCAGCCTGACCCGCGAACTGGGCGGAAATCGGGCTTCAACAGCCCTCTTGCGCGCAGTACAGGAAATTACGGCTGACCAGAATATTCACACCATCGCCGACGGCGTCGACGACCAGGAAACACTGGAGCAACTGCGCAATCTGGGAATCGATTTCGCCGAAGGCAAAGCCGTCGCCCCCAGCGAACCTTTCGAGGTCTGGCTTGAAGGCGCCGTCATGCGCTCGGCCTGATAAGCCAAAACCAAACAGACAATCAGAAGTCGAGCCGCAAACTGACCCACTGTCGCCGCTCGACAATGCGCGAATCGGGCGTCGAATCATCCGGCCTGGTTGCCTTGTACTCATTGTGCGCACCGTTGAGGCTCTGTATGGTCAGCGCAAGCTCCCCGCCGACACCCCCCAAACGGAACGGATAGCCTAACCGAGTGTCCCAGCGACGGTATTTCTTCGATACCGTATTGGTCGACCACTGCATGCTCTGCTGGGCATAACCCATCAGGGAAAACTCGAATCCCAGCGGCAATTTCTGTATCCACATGAGCGAGGTTGAGCGACTCGGCATCGAATTGTTTGTGAATTCGGAGGCATCAAAGCGCTTGGATGGAACCGAAAGTTCGGATCCGGACAGAGCCAGTGCCGACGCGAGAAACTCGTTGGTTATCCGGGCAAAAGTCTGGTTCAGGACAAGACGTGTAGAGTCAAACGGTTGCCATTTGAACTGGTATTCCACGCCTTCGATTCGGACATCCTGAATCGGTACAGTTCCTTTTGGAACGTTATTGTTGCTAACACCCAAATCCATGCGGTAGAGACGATTGGGTACGCGCTCACTGAATATGCGAACATCAAGACTGGAACGCCAATCGCGCCAATCTCCGAGATACCCGACCTCGACGGTATCCAGGCGTTCTGCCGGCATTTCAGGGTTGCCAACATAAATGAACTCGTAGCCAGGATAAGCCTTCGGAACAGGCGTTTCCTCCCGCCCACGGTAGTTCTGGATGCTACCGGTCCGGTAGGCCCGCGACAAACCAAAGCGAACCGTGTTCTGTGGATTGAAGTGGAAATTGGTACTGACTCGGGGTGATACATGTGCGCCGGCAAGCGAGTCGTTTTCCACGGCAAGCCCGACATTGCCGGTAAACCATTTTGCAGGCTTCAATTCGATATTGCCAAAAACGCGCCCGACATCACGCTTAACCGTTCCCTGATCGCGCAACGTCCACTCGGAGCGCAGAGAATCAGCACGCCAACTCCCGCCCCAAACAAGCCTGGCCACCTCGAATGCTCGCAGACTGTGCTGCAATTCGATCTCGTGCCGCAGACCCTGATCGCCAGACTGATTCACATGGATCGGCGCCAAGCCGGGCAGAGGCACGGTAAAAGCGTCCGTCGACTCGTCCGAAACATACGAATATCGCATCTGCATGTCCGAATCATTTGACAACACGCGCCGCCACAGCAACTGAACGTAACTATCGGTCTGCCTGAGATCCCTGAACGGATTTGTCGGATCCATTTGCAAGGTGGTTTTATTCAGACGCCCGGTTTGCGTTACGCCCTCAACCTGTCCCAAACTAAGTTGCAGGATGTCCCGCTCACTCAACACAAAATCCGCTCGAAAGTCAAAAAGACGCGAGCGATACGAGTCGATCCAGTTAAAGCGGTCAGTCAGCCCATCATCATTCTGGTGACGGTAGGTAAAGCGAAAATCGCCGACTTCCCCGATCTTACCTCCGGTTCTAAAACCATAATCGCGGACATTCTGGTTTCCATAATTGGTCGATACCGAAAACCCGCGAACCAAGGCCGGGTCGATCGTGATGATATTGATGACCCCCAGAAATGCATTACTGCCATACGAAACGGCGTTGGTTCCGCGTACCACTTCAATACGCTCGATATCCTCAAGCGCGACCGGCAAAGTTGCCCAATTGACGCCGCTGCCAAAAAGCGGCGACAACATGGAGCGCCCATCGATCAGGACTTGAACCCGAGGCGCATAGTCACCATCTCCCAGGCCGTGATAAGTTGCCCTGGCCGCCTCGGTGTTATTGGGATAGGTCTGAAAGCCGGGAACCAGGCGAAAAATATCGCTAAGGTCGCGTGCGCCTGAGGCCTTGATCATCTCTCGATCAACGACGGTCACAGCTGCAGGCGTATCCGCCAGCCTTTGAGGCAGACGGCTTACCGACGCCACGATCGGCAACTCACTGAAGTAAGCATCCTCGTCCGCAGCCCGGGCATTGCCATTCATCCACACCAAGGCCAATGCTGCCACCAAGGATATGGATGGATATTTACCCGCGCGATCAATCACAACCTGGCGTCTCCGGATTTTTCAAATTCACCGGGCGCAGCCAAAGCCTGTCGCCATGCCTCGGCAAAACATGGCGACTGCGCACCCAAGGTCACACCATGCCGATTGCTGGCGACCAGGCACAACGCCAGTCCGGCCTGATCCACCAAGGTGACGCCTTCAAGATCGATTTCGTCTACACCAACCCTGGTTAATGCATGCATGAAATCATTGCGCAGCGAACCGCCTAGCCCTCCGGTAATCCGCATAATTTTCTTTCCACCGAGTTCCCGCACATTCAGGATTGAAGCATTCCCACTGGCAAGCGCTGAATTGATGGCATCTTCGATGAGAATCTGATTGATCGGCCCGGTCTGGAAGCGAATGCCGAAGACATTGCCGACCCGACTGATCACTGCAGCCGGAACATCGATCAAGGCCGACCCGAAGATTCGAAACTCACAACCGATATTGTGCGAAATTTCGAGTGGCATATCCGTCCGAACCATCAGACCGGACAAGGAGAGATTTTCGATCAAGCCTTCGCCGATCGCTCCCCCGAAGCCGATTTTGACTTTTGGCAAGTTGCCGAAACGAATCCGTTGATGACGCCGTTGATCCAGCATTTTGGCCAAAGCTTTCTTTAAATTTGCTTTGTTTCGATTTTATCAAATGTTGGACACACTACCAATCGAACCTCCCGATCGTTACATTGACTTTTAGCGTGCTGCTGGGTATTGTCTGCAGACGCTGGATCACTTTCAGCCGCGCCGATTTGAGCTCTGATTGCGGGCGCCACATAAATTCTGCTAAAACGGGAACACCCAGTTAGCCCGACGAGTTCACGTTCATGGCCAACTGGGTTTTTGTTTTCAGGATAAGCATGCCAGGATATTCCGTCGGCGCCGTCGAATCACAGCGCGCTCACTTCGATCAGCCATTGCACTTGCGTAGTGGCGGGATTTTGCCCGCGTACGACCTGGTCTATGAGACCTATGGCACGCTCAATGCGGCCAAGTCCAACGCCATCCTGGTTTGCCACGCACTTTCCGGACACCACCACATTGCCGGCCACTACCGGGACCAGCCGGACAATATCGGCTGGTGGGACAATATCGTCGGTCCTGGCAGACCGTTGGACACCGATCGATACTTTATAGTCGGCCTGAACAACCTCGGGGGCTGCCACGGTTCGACCGGGCCCTCCTCGATCAATCCGGCAACCGGCAAGCCATGGGGAGCATCATTTCCGATCATTGCGGTCAATGACTGGGTGCACGCCCAGGCGAGACTCGCCGACCGTCTCGGCATTGATAGCTGGGCGGCCGTTATGGGCGGCAGCTTGGGTGGTATGCAGGCATTGCGCTGGAGCATCACCTACCCCGAACGCGTACGCAACGCCATCGTGATTGCAGCAGCCCCCAAGCTCTCTGCCCAGAATATCGCCTTCAACGACGTAGCACGACAGGCCATTCTGACCGACCCCGATTTTCATGGCGGCAACTACTACGAACACGATACCCGCCCGGTACGCGGTCTTCGCCTGGCACGCATGCTGGGACACATTACCTATCTGTCCGATGACCAGATGGGCGAAAAATTTGGCCGCGAACTGCGCAATAGCGCTTTTTCGTTTGGTTTTGATGTGGAATTCGAGGTTGAATCCTACTTGCGCTACCAAGGTGACAAGTTTGCCGGCTATTTCGACGCAAATACTTATCTGTTGATGACCAAGGCGCTCGATTATTTCGATCCTTCGCGCGAAGACGACGGCAACCTGACTGCCACGATGGCGCGCACCAAAGCCAACTTCCTGATCGCCTCGTTTACAACAGACTGGCGCTTCACCCCCGCCCGATCGAAGGAAATTGTGGCTGCACTGCTGGCCACCGGGCGCAATGTTTCCTATGCAGAAATCGACCTCAACTTCGGCCATGACTCCTTCCTGATGGAAGATGCCCATTACCACGGCATCGTCGACGCCTACCTGCGGAATATCAAGCTATGACGCATACCCTTGGGCGCCCCGATTTCGACCTGATCGCCGGCTGGATTGAACCTGGCCATCGCGTACTCGACCTTGGGTGCGGCGACGGTACGCTATTGCGACACCTGATCGACCAGCGCGGAGTTCAGGGTGTTGGTGTCGAAATTGACGACGATAATGTACTTGCAGCCATCAGAAACGGCATCAACGTGATTCAGGGCAACCTTGAGCGCGGTCTGGATGAATTCGCCGATCAGGCTTTTGATCATGTGGTTTTGTCGCGCACGCTGCAAACGGTACGCCACACCGAAGGCATTCTGGCCGAAATGCTGCGCGTTGGCCGCGAAGCTGTCGTCTCCTTTCCGAACTTCGCTTACTGGAAAAACCTGCGCTCCGTACTGGATGGCCGGATGCCGGTTTCCGAAGATCTTCCCTATCAGTGGTATGACTCACCCAACGTGCGGTTCTTTACCTTGCTCGATTTTGAAGCGCTCTGCGACAAGATGGGGTTGATCATCCGGGAGCGCAGTGTTCTCGACGAAGAGGGCAATCCCGTGACCAACGAGGTTAACTTCCTCGGCAGCCTGGCAGTCTATCGGCTGACGCAGAACCGCTGATGCCAAGCTGGCTTGGCGCCCTGCTCAGCCGGAAGATGCTGATTTGCATCTTTACCGGCTTCAGCTCGGGGCTGCCGCTCTACCTGCTGCTCAACCTGTTACCTGCCTGGTTGCGAAGCGAAGGCGTAGACCTGAAGACCATCGGTTTCTTCGCACTGATCCAGTTCCCCTACACCTGGAAGTTCCTCTGGTCCCCGCTACTCGACCGCTTTAG
The DNA here is from genome assembly GCA_018261895.1 of Pseudomonadota bacterium. Lineage (GTDB taxonomy): Bacteria > Pseudomonadota > Gammaproteobacteria > Burkholderiales > Rhodocyclaceae > Azonexus. The sequence goes on along the minus strand of JAGTRT010000001.1, from coordinate 75,217 downwards.
CGTTCCTGGATTCGGGCGGCGAAGAGGTTGGATGCTGATCACCCAACTCGGACTCCTGTTCGCCATTGGCTCACTGGGAGGCCTGGACCCCAAAGAAAGCATCTGGCCCATCCTGTGGCTGGCTGCCCTGCTCGCCTTCCTGTCCGGTACGCAGGATATCGCCGTCGATGCCTTTCGGCGGGAAATTCTTGACGACAACGAACTGGGGCTTGGCAACGCCGTCCACGTCAACGCTTACCGAATCGCCGGCCTGATTCCCGGCTCCTTATCGCTGATTCTGGCGGATCGTCTGCCCTGGAATGAGGTGTTCTGGATTACCGGAGCCTTCATGATTCCAGGCATGGTCATGGCTTGGCTGGTCAGCGAACCTGTCGTGAAGGGGGCGCCCAAGACCTTGCGCCAGGCAGTGACTGAACCGTTCCACGAATTCATCGGCAGGCAAGGCTGGCGCGGTGCGTTGATGGTCCTCGGCTTCATCTTTCTCTACAAGTTGGGTGACAGTCTGTGTACGGCGCTGGCCACCCCGTTCTATCTCGACATGGGCTTTACCAAAACCGATATCGGGCTCATCGCCAAGCATGCCGGTCTATGGCCAGCCGTCATTGGCGCCCTGCTCGGCGGACTGTGGATGATCCGACTGGGCATCAACCGTGCACTATGGCTGTTCGGCATCGTGCAACTGGTGTCCATTTTCGGCTTTGCCTGGCTGGCAGCCCAAGGGCACTACGACAATATCGGAGCAGCCGAGCGCGTCTCACTGGCCTTTGTCATCAGCCTCGAAGCGTTAGGCGTCGGTTTGGGAACGGCGGCCTTTGTCGCATTCATCGCCCGTTCGACCCACCCGGCCTATACGGCGACGCAGATGGCACTGTTCACGAGCTTGGCCGCGGTGCCACGTACCTTTATCAATGCCTCGGCAGGATGGTTGGTTGAAACACTCGGCTGGACAAGCTTCTACTGGCTATGCGTGATACTCGCCGTTCCAGGCATGCTGCTCTTGTTCAAAGTTGCACCTTGGAGTGAAAACCCAGGAGAGGCTAGTCCTCGCGCCTGACGCGACGCCTGTCCAGCCACCACGCGTAAATTGGCAAGAACAGGATAGAGCCCGGCAGGAGAAGGGCGATCAAATAGGGTGAAAGGCGAACCATGCGACGCAAATGGCGGATGAGTTCCAGTTTTTCATCCGGCGTCCAGTGGCCTCCATTACGAACCTTCATGAGCAAGGGCATGATCCCTCGCGTCGCGACAAGCTCGGCCAGAATCCTGCGCGCCTGGCGCCGCTGCGATGAAACCATTTGTCGCCACCAGGCCGGTAGCGCAGTTTCGTCTGCTCCTGTTTCGGCCACGTTCAACGGGATCCGAGCAGCGCGCTACGAATGGATTGCCATCCCCGCCAAAGAAAAAATCCGCGCCGCGCCCAGCGCATTGCCCGACGAGGACGCGCGACAACGGCCAGCGCGACAGCCACCCCAACGGCGGCCGGATGATGCTTCAACCAGTCGACACCCTTAAGTACCTTGTCGCCCTGGGCGAGCGCCGATTCGAGCGGAACAGAATGGCCTGCCAGGGCTCGGCGCTGTTCATCGATTCGCGCTTTCAACAAGCCGTGTCGGGTCGCAAGTTCCAGTGATTTCGGATTCATTCCGCCTTGTCACGGTAACGACGCAATAGCGCCATGTCGGCTTCCAGTTCCGAAAGACTGGCTCGGAACATCTTGCTGGGTTGAGCGGTTTGGCGTTTCAGCGATGCGATCAACACCAGTGCGCCGCCAATGAACAAGGCGGCAAAAATCCCGAAAACCATTACCCGCTGCTCCCAGAAGGCCAGCGCAAGGCAAAATATGCCCAGCACGACACCGACGGCAAGCAGGAAGGCTGCGCCGATCGCCTTGGACCAGAGCGACATGAGGCGAAGCTTCTCTTCCTCAAGCTCAGTGACCAGAAGTTCAGCGCGCGTCTTCCCTATCGCGATCAACGTCGCGACACTGTTTTTCAGTGCGGTGAAGAGACCTTCGCGGCCCGCTCCACCGCCCGCCTGTTCGGCCATCCGCTTAGCGACGACCGATCAGCACGCCGAGTGCGAGACCCAATGCAGCGGCAACACCGACCGCTTTCCAGGGCTCTTCGTGCACGAAATCGTCGGTGGCGCGTGCAGCAGCTTTGGTCTTGTCGACCAACGCGGCTTCCAGATCGAGAACGCGTTCCTTGGTGTCGCGCAGGCGAACGCCCAAGCGCTCACGAAGCTCAGTGACCTTTTCACCGGCAGCACCGGCAGTGGCACGCAGCAGCTCTTCGGTATCGGAGATCACCACTTTCAAATCGGTAACCAGCTTTTCTTTGTTGGCAGCAGTCATTTCTTCAGACATTTCGAACCTCGTTGGAGAGTTGAGCAGAGATACAGATTATCCCTACGGCGCCGCGAAATCAATTCACTTTGGATGCTTATTTGAAGTCGTAGTCGATGATCAGCGGCGCGTGATCGGAAAATCGCTCGGCTTTGTAGACCTCGGCCTTTTCGGCCATTGCGGCGATCCCAGGTGTGGCGATCTGATAATCGATGCGCCAACCGACATTCTTGGCCCATGCCTGACCGCGATTGCTCCACCACGTGTAGCAAGCCTCACCAGCATCGGGGTAGAGGCGTCGATAGACGTCGACCCAGCCCTGTTCGTCAAACACGCGACTGAGCCAGGCCCGCTCCTCTGGCAAAAATCCAGAGTTTTTCTGGTTCGATTTCCAGTTTTTCAAGTCGATGGCCTGGTGCGCAATATTCCAGTCACCGCACAGCACGATTTCTCGCCCCTCGGCACGTAACGCAGCCATATGCGGCAGAAATGCGTCGAGAAACCGGAACTTGGCCTCCTGGCGCTCTGGCGACGACGAGCCGGACGGCAGGTAGAGCGAAATCACCGACAGGTTGCCGAAATCGGCTCGAATGAAGCGTCCTTCGGCATCAAACTCGCCGCCATCGAAGCCTTCGACAACCTTGTCTGGCGCCTGCCTGCACCAGATACCCACGCCGCTGTACCCTTTTTTTTCAGCGCAGTGATAGAACGCATGCATGCTATCCGGCGCCTTCATTTCTGCGGACAGATCAGGCAATTGCGCTTTCAGTTCCTGCAGGCAGAAGATGTCGGCACGCTGTGCAGCCGCCCACGGCAGGACATTTTTATTCCACGCAGAACGGATACCATTGAGATTCAGGGAGATGATGCGTAACATTGTGCAATGATCGGCCGGGTTTTCCCGGTCGAATGAAATGGAAAAATATGGATTTTCGTCAGGATTTCATTGAATTTGCGCTGAGTTGCCAGGTACTGCGCTTTGGCGAATTCAAAACAAAGGCAGGACGGCTATCGCCCTACTTTTTCAATGCCGGCTTGTTCAACGACGGCAACTCTCTAGGCCGTCTCGCCGAATTCTACGCGAAAGCCGTCGAAGCAGGCGGCGTCGAGTTCGATATGCTGTTTGGCCCGGCTTACAAGGGAATTCCGCTGGTGGCCGCGATTTCCGTCGCGCTCGCACAACGCGGCAGGAACTTCCCGTTTGCCTACAATCGCAAGGAAGCCAAGGATCACGGTGAGGGTGGCACGCTGGTTGGTGCAGCCATGGCCGGTCGCGTTCTGATTGTCGACGACGTCATTTCGGCTGGTACCTCGGTTCGGGAATCGGTCGAACTGATCCGGGCAGCAGGCGCCACGCCGGCCGGCGTTCTGATCGCCCTCGACCGGCAGGAGCGAGGCCAGGGCGAACTGTCGGCAGTTCAGGAGGTTCAGCGCGATTACGGCATCCCGGTAATCGCCGTCGCCGGGCTGGGCGATCTGCTGACCTACCTGGCCCACCACGCGGAATTTGCCGCCCATCGTGAGGCGGTCACCCGCTACCGGGAGCAGTACGGTATCAATGCCTAAACTGCTCGCCGCTTCTCTACTCTTGATGATGCTTGGCTCCGCGCAAGCAGCGGGCGAGTTTTACTGTTGCAACGACCCGGCTACGGGGCGCCGCATTTGTGGCGACATGTTGCCGGAGCAGTGCCGGGGACGCGCCTATCGCGTACTGGACAGTGGCGGCAACATCGTCAAGGAAGTGGGGGCGGCACTGACTCCCGAGCAAAAAGCCGAGCAGGCGCTGGAAAACAAGCGCCGCAAGCAGCTGGAAGATGCCAGTCGGGAACAGCGGCGTCGCGATCAGGCGCTCCTCGACACCTATGCGACCCCCGAAGACATCGACCTGGCGCAACGCAAGGCCGAGGCGGACGTGAACGTGGCCATCCTGGCGACCATCACGCGCATTGATCAGGCCAGCACCAAACGCAAGAAGCTCGAAGACGAAGCCGAGTTTTACAAGAAGAAAACACTGCCGCCGGACCTTGATCGCGATCTGCGTGCGGTCAACCATGAAATCAAGCTGCAGCAGGAACTGCTTGATATCAAGAAGCGGGATTTCGACCTGATCAAGGCGAAATACGACGCCGACCGCAAACGCTACTTTGAGCTGACGCGCCGCTCATCGGCCGCACCGCATAGCGGTACGGCCACTCCCGCCCGCTGATCAGCCCGCCAGTTTTTTCTTGAGCAGGTCGTTGACCTGTTGCGGATTGGCCTTGCCCTTGGCGGCCTTCATGACCTGACCGACCAGCGCGTTGAATGCTTTTTCCTTGCCGGCCCTGAATTCGGCGACGTTGGCCGGATTGGCGGCAAGAACTTCATCAACCAGCGACTCGATGGCGCCACTGTCGGTGATCTGCTTCAAGCCCTGCTTGTCGATGATTTCGTCGGCCGTCGCCCCTTCGCCGTTCCACAGCGCCTCGAAAACCTTCTTGGCGATGTTGTTGGAGATCGTGTTGTCGGCAATGCGCAGGATCAGCCCAGCCAATTGCGCAGCCGAAACCGGCGACTCGGCGATTTCCTTGCCGTCCTTATTGAGGCGACCGGCCAGATCGACCATGACCCAGTTGGCGCAGGGCTTGGCGTTCTGTTTTCCGGCGATTCCCACGGTCAACTGGAAAAAAGCCGCAATTTCAGAATTTGCCGTCAGCGTCGTCGCATCGTAGTTCGACAGCCCGAACTCGCTGATGAAGCGCTCGCGCATCTGCCCCGGCAGTTCCGGCAGTTCGCTTTGAACGCGGGCAATCCAGTCGCTGGAAATGACCAGCGGCAGGAGATCGGGATCCGGGAAATAGCGGTAATCGTGGGCGTCTTCCTTGCTGCGCATCATGCGTGTCTCGCCGGTATCGGGATCGAACAGCACGGTGGCCTGCTGGATCTTGCGCCCCTCGTCGATCTCGTTGATCTGCCACTGAACCTCGAAATCGATTGCTTCCTTGAGGAAACGGAAGGAGTTCAGGTTCTTGATTTCGCGCCGCGTACCGAATTCGGCCTGACCTCTCGGCCGCACCGACACATTGGCGTCGCAGCGGAAGGAGCCTTCCTGCATGTTGCCGTCGCAGATGCCGATCCACTGCACCAGCGCGTGCAGCGCCTTGGCGTAGGCCACGGCCTCGTCGGACGAACGCATGTCGGGCTCCGAAACGATTTCAAGCAGGGGCGTACCGGCCCGATTGAGGTCGATGCCCGACTTGCCGTGAAAATCCTCGTGCAGCGACTTGCCGGCATCCTCTTCGAGGTGGGCACGCGTCAGGCGGACAACTTTCTCATAAGCCTTGTCTCCCTGGCCGACCTGCAACAAGATTTGCCCGCCAACGACAACCGGCAGGTCCATCTGGCTGATCTGGTAGCCCTTCGGAAGATCCGGGTAGAAGTAGTTTTTCCGGGCAAACACCGATTTCTTCGCCACCTCGGCACCAATGGCCAGGCCGAAGCGAATGGCGCAATCAACGGCCTTCTTGTTGAGCACGGGCAATACGCCCGGCAAGGCGAGGTCAACCGCACAGGCCTGCGTATTCGGTTCGGCACCGAATGCTGTCGAGGCACCGGAGAAAATTTTCGACACGGTCGCCAGCTGTGCGTGCGTCTCGATACCAATCACTACTTCCCACTGATTCATAGCTTCATCCGTTTCAGAAACAACGTCCGCTCTTCGCCTCGACCATGATCGGCCAGAGGTAGTCGAAGGCCTGTCCATCGCAGGACTTGGGACAACTGTTGAAGGCAATCGTTACTTTCGGCCCCTGCTCCCACATGCGAACCAGGCAATCCGACTGTTTCCTGTGCCGCAGCAGTGCTTGCGGCAATTTCTCGACCTGCTCGAAATCGTCCAGGGCAAACCGGCAGGTGCCATGCCCCTTCATGCTGACTTCGGCAGAAAACGTCTTGACCTGCGCTTCCTTGACCAGCAGATCGAGGCGTGTCTGCGTACCGATCGCGTCCTTGTGCGTGCAGCGGGAACGCACGTTCAGCGGTCGCGTCGGCTGCGGCTTCAGGTTGCGATTGGCCAGGTACTTCAGCGTCGAGTTTTTCAACTTGGGCTCCTGGCTCTCCGTCACCGGCTGTTCGGCAGATACGGCTTCAGGCACCTTTTCCGGCTGCTTCTCGACCTCGGCACAACCGGCCGCGGCCACAACGACAGCGAGCAGCAGGCGCCGCCACATGCCTATTCGATGGCCGCCCGGCGCTGATGCCAGTCCGTCGCCTGCTGATAGCGATGAGCGACGTTGAGCAGTTGCGCTTCAGCGAAGTAGTTGCCGATCAACTGCAAACCCACCGGCAAGCCACCGACAAACCCGCACGGAACCGACATGCCCGGCAAGCCGGCCAGATTGACTGCAATCGTGTAGATATCCGAGAGATACATCTGCACAGGATCGGCTGCCTTCTCACCCAGCTTGAACGCCGTCGTCGGCGAGGTCGGCCCCATGATCACGTCGCAATGCTTGAAGGCTTCGACGAAATCATCGGCGATCAGGCGGCGAATACGCTGCGCCTGCAGGTAGTACGCGTCGTAGTAGCCATGCGACAGCACATAGGCGCCAATCATGATGCGGCGCTTGACCTCGGCACCGAAACCCTGTGCCCGGCTCTTCATGTACATGTCGTCCAGGTTGGCATAGTCCTCAGCGCGGAAGCCGTAACGCACACCGTCGAAACGCGACAGATTCGAACTGGCTTCAGCCGGGGCGATGACGTAATAAGCCGGTACCGACAGGTGCGAATTGGGCAGCGAAACCTCAACGGTCGTTGCACCGAGCTTTTCGTACTCGGCAATCGCCGCACGCACCGCCGCCATCACCTCGGCATCGCAGCCTTCGCCAAAGAACTCCTTGGGCAGGCCGATGCGCAGGCCGTTCAGTGGTTTGTCCAGGTCGCGGGCGTAGTCTTCGACCGGCCGATCCAGCGAGGTCGAGTCGCGCTCGTCGAAACCAACCATGGTATTGAGCAGCAGCGCACAGTCCTCGGCGCTGGCCGCCATCGGGCCGCCCTGATCGAGCGACGAGGCGAAAGCGATCATGCCGTAACGCGACACCACGCCGTAGGTCGGCTTCAGGCCGGTCAGGTTGCACAAGGCAGCCGGCTGACGGATCGAGCCGCCGGTGTCGGTGCCTGTTGCCGCCGGCGCCAATCGGGCGGCCACGGCCGCTGCCGAACCACCGGAAGAACCGCCGGGAACCCGGCTCGTGTCCCACGGATTGCGCACCGGGCCGAAAAACGACGTTTCGTTCGACGAACCCATGGCGAATTCGTCCATGTTCGTCTTGCCGAGCGAGACCAGGCCGGCTTCGGCATGCATTTTCTGGATGACTGTCGCATCGTAGGGCGACACGAAATTGGCCAGCATTTTCGAGCCGCAGGTCGTCGTCCAGCCTTCGGCGCAGAAGATGTCCTTCTGGGCAATCGGGATGCCGGTCAGCGGACCGGCCGTGCCGGCGGCAATCCGAGCATCGGCAGCCGATGCCATTTTCAGGCTTTTTTCCCGGTCGACCGTGACAAAGGCGTTGAGCGTCGGGTTCAGGCGATCGATGCGATCCAGGAACAGCGTGGTCAGCTCAAGGCTGGAAATTTCCCTGGCCGCCAAAGCTTGGGAGAGTTGCTTCAGGCTCCGGTTGATCATTCGATCACCTTCGGCACGAGATAGAGGCCGGCTTCGGTCTCCGGTGCAACGACCTGGTAGGCGGCACGACGATCACCCTCGGTCACCGCATCTTCGCGCAGACGCTGGCTGACATCCTGAGCATGCGCCATCGGTTCGACACCGCGGGTATCGACAGCCTGCATTTCCTCGATCAACTGGAAAATGCCATTGAGGTGGCCCTGGGTGGTCAGAGCCTCGGCATCGCTGATCTCGATTCGGGCGAGATGGGCAATGCGTTTCACCTGTTCTAATGTGAGCGACATTTGGGGCCAAAGACTTTTTTGCAGTGCACAAAGTCTTAAAATGGAAAGCGTTATAAGGTATCATAAAAGTTTTCCCTACCGCACCCCCCCAAGCGGAGTCACATCAGATGTTCGGTTTCCTCAGCAAATATTTTTCCAATGATCTGGCCATTGACCTTGGCACTGCGAATACGCTGATTTACGTCCGCGGTCGCTCCATCGTCCTGGACGAGCCCTCGGTCGTCGCCATCCGCCTCGAAGGCGGTCCCAATGCCAAAAAAACCATCCAGGCCGTCGGCAAGGAAGCCAAGGAAATGCTTGGCAAGGCACCGGGCACCATCACCGTCATCCGTCCGATGAAAGACGGCGTGATCGCCGACTTCACGGTCACCGAGCAGATGCTCAAGCAATTCATCAAGAAGGTGCATGACTCCAAGCTGTTCAGCCCGAGCCCGCGCATCATCATCTGCGTGCCGTCCGGCTCGACCCAGGTTGAACGTCGTGCCATTCGCGAATCTGCCCTCGGCGCCGGCGCCAGCCAGGTTTACCTGATCGAGGAGCCGATGGCCGCCGCAATCGGTGCCGGCCTGCCGGTTTCCGAAGCGACGGGCTCCATGGTCGTCGATATCGGCGGCGGCACGACTGAAGTCGGCGTCATCTCGCTCGGCGGCATGGTTTACGCCGGTTCCGTGCGCGTCGGCGGCGACAAGCTCGATGAAGCCATCATCAATTACATCAGCCGCAACTACGGCATGATGATCGGCGAGAACACCGCCGAAAACATCAAGAAGAACATCGGTTCCGCCTTCCCGGGCGCCGAAGTCAAGGAAATGGAAGTCTCCGGCATCAACAAGGCCGAAGGCATCCCGCGCAAGTTCACGATTTCCTCCAACGAAATCCTCGAAGCGCTGACCGACCCGCTCAACCAGATCGTTTCCGCCGTGAAGTCCGCGCTGGAAAAGACCCCGCCCGAACTCGGCGCCGACATTGCCGAAAAGGGCATGGTCCTGACCGGTGGTGGCGCCCTGCTGCGCGATCTCGACCGCCTGCTCATGGAAGAGACCGGCCTGCCGGTGATCGTCGCCGACGAGCCGCTGACCTGCGTGGCCCGTGGTTGTGGCATGGCCTTGGAAAAAATGGACAAGCTGGGCAGCATTTTTGCCTCGGACTGACCGTTGACCGCAGCACGACAGGCTTAAGCGATGGCCGGCATCGACCACGCACCGCCACCGTTCTTCAAGCGAGGGCCAGCACCGCTGGCCCTTCTGACTTTCTATATCGCCGTTTCGCTGGCGATCTTTGTCGTCGACCTGCGCTTCAAGAGCCTTGAACTGTTCCGCCAGAGTATCGCGCTGGTTGTCGATCCGGTGCAGCGTGTCGCCCAAACGCCGGGTAGTCTCGTCGATTACGCGGCAACCTACCTGCAGGGCATGCGCGGCCTGCAGCAGGAAAACAGCGAACTGAAGCACGCCCAGCTCAGCACAGCGCCTAACCTTCAGCGCCTGGCGCAGTTGGAAGCCGAGAATGAGCGCCTGCGCAAACTGCTGGCCGTCAAGGAACGCGAGAAAGCCAACGGGCAGGTTACCCAGATTCTCTACACGGCGCGCGACCCGTTCTCGCGCAAGATCATCGTCGACAAGGGACAACAGGCCGGCATCGTTGCCGGGCAACCCGCCATCGACGAGACCGGCGTCGTTGGCCAGGTCACGCGCGTATTCCCGTTCTCGGCAGAAATTACGCTGATCACCGACAAGGATCAGGTCGTCCCGGTGCAGGTCGTGCGGAGCGGCCAGCGCTCCGTCGTCTTCGGCCTCGGCAACGGCCAGCTCGAGTTGCGCTACATGCCGGCCAATGCGGACATCCAGGTCGGCGACATCCTGGTCACTTCGGGCCTCGACGGCATCTACCTGGCGGGCTTCCCGGTCGCCAAGGTGGTCAATATCGAACGCGACAGCGCCTATTCATTTGCCCGCATCTTCTGCGTGCCGATTGCCGGCGTCGAGAATTTCGGCGAGGTCATGGTCCTCGATCCCCGCCAGGCCTTGCCGCCCGCCCCGCCTGAATCCACCGGCCGTCCGAGCAGCAGCGACAAGCCGGGCCTGGGTGGAAAGAAAAAGAAAACCGCGGCCAAAGGAAACTGATGCAACCAACCTTTTCCTCTTCGCGCATCCTGCAGCCGGTCCGGCCCTGGTTCATTTTCTTCAGCATGCTTGGCGCCGTGCTGCTCAATTTCCTGCCGACCGCCCATTGGCCGGGCGTCCCGGACTGGGTCGCGCTCGTGCTCTGCTTCTGGTGCATTCGTGAATTCCGCCATGTCGGCATGGGCTGGGCCTTCTGTCTCGGCCTGCTCATGGATGTGGCCGATGGCGCCGTTCTGGGTCAGCATTGTTTTGCCTATGTGCTGCTGGCCTACACGGCCTCGGCGCTGTCCCGACGAATCCTGTGGTTCCCGCTCGCCCAGCAGGCCTTGCAAGTCTTGCCCTTGCTGGTCGCCACACAGATTTTCCAGGCTGTGATGCGCCTGATCGTCGGCGCCGACTTCCCGGGCTGGGGCTATTTCATCGGCCCTGTCGTGGCCACCCTGCTCTGGATTCCCGCGACCTTCATCCTGCTCCTGCCGCAATACCAGCCGGTCGAGCAGGACCCGAACCGCCCGATTTAAGGCCGGGGCAAGGATTCCGTGGGACATTTCGCCAATCCGGAAGCAGACGTCGATCGCTTTCGCTTTCGTCTGGGCTTTGCCGCGATCTTCGTGCTGCTCGCCTTCGGCATCCTGCTCGGCCGCTTCGTCTGGCTGCAGGTCATCCAGCATGATTTTTACCAGACGCGCGCCGAAGACAACCGGATTGCGCTGATCCCCATCGTTCCCAACCGCGGCGTCATCACAGACCGTAACGGCGTCGTGCTGGCCCACAATTATTCGGCCTTTACGCTGGAGATCACGCCATCGCAGGCAGGGAACCTGGAGGCCACGATCGATGCGCTGGCCTCGATCATCGACATCCAGCCCAAGGACCGCAAACGCTTCAAGCGACTGCTCGACGAAGCCAAGAATTTCGAATCCATTCCCATCCGCACGCGCCTGACGGACGCCGAAGTCGCCCAGTTCGCGGCGCACCGCTACCGTTTCCCCGGCGTCGAGGTCAAAGCCCGCCTGTTCCGCCAGTACCCGCTGGGCGAAATCGCTTCGCACGCCATCGGCTACATTGGCCGGATCACCGACCGCGACCTGAAATGGATCGAAGAGGCCGAAAAGCAGGCGAATTACAAAGGGACCGACCACGTGGGCAAAACCGGTCTCGAACAGCACTACGAGTTCGAACTCCACGGCGATACGGGCTACGAAGAGGTCGAGATCGACGCCGGTGGTCGCGCCTTGCGCAGCCTGAAGCGGATTCCGCCGGTATCGGGCAACAATCTGTCGCTGACCCTCGATGCCAAGCTGCAGGAGATTACCGAAAAGGCCTTCGGCGACCGCAAGGGTGCGCTGGTCGCCATCGAGCCCAGCACGGGTGGCATTCTCGCCCTGGTATCGACCCCGACCTACGACCCCAATCTGTTTGTCGACGGCATCACGCCGGACAACTGGAAGGAACTGAACGATCATCCGAGCAAGCCGATGGTCAATCGGGCCATCAACGGCGCCTATCCGCCGGGTTCGACCTTCAAGCCCTTCATGGCGCTGGCCGCGCTGGAGATGGGCAAGCGCACGCCCAGCCAGGCCATCAGCGACCCGGGCTACTTCAATTTCGGCAACCACCAGTTCCGCGACGACAAGAAGGGTGGCCATGGCATGGTGGACATGTACAAGTCCATCGTTCACTCCTGCGACACTTACTATTACATCCTCGCCAACGACATGGGGATCGACAACATCTCCAAGTTCATGGGCTCGCTCGGCCTTGGTCAGCGCACCGGCGTCGATCTCGGCAAGGATGATGGCGGCGAGTCGAAGGGCGTGCTGCCGTCGCAGGAGTGGAAGAAGCAGCGCTTCAAGAAGCCGGAACAACAGAAATGGTACGCCGGCGAAACGATTTCCATCGGCATCGGCCAGGGCTACAACGCCTACACGCCGATCCAGCTGGCCCAGGCCACGGCCACCGTGGCCAACAACGGCATCATGTTCCGCCCCCACCTGGTCCGCCACATCACCGATACCCGGACCGGCGAGAAACGGCCGATCGAGCCACAGCCGATTCGTGACCTGCAACTCAAACAGCAGAACATTGACGTCATTCGTCGCGCCATGGTCGGCGTCAACAAGGAAGGGACCGGCGCACGGGCCTTTGCCGGTGCGCCCTATGAAGCGGCCGGCAAGACGGGAACGGCCCAGGTTTTCTCGCTGAAGGGCGCCCAGTACAAGGAAGGCTCGACCAAGAAGGAGTTGCGCGACCACGCCCTGTTTATCGCCTACGCCCCGGCCGACAACCCGAAGATCGCGCTCGCCGTGCTCGTCGAGAATGGCGGCTTCGGCGCCCAGTCGGCGGCGCCGATTGCCCGCATGGTCATCGACTACTATCTGCTCGGCAAGCTGCCGGCTGGTGCGGCCAAGGAAGACAGCGCCGCCGTCGAAGAGGAGCCCGAAGAATGATCGATATCGCCGGCACCCTTCGTCGCGGTTGGCAGCAGCTGATTGCCCACATCGATTTCCCGCTGCTCTTCATCACGCTGGCGATCATGAGCGTCGGTCTGGCCACCGTCAATTCGGCGACCTGGGACAGCAACCACCGCATGCTTTCGCAAGCCGGCAACATGGGGATCGCGCTGGTCGTCATGTGGTTCGTCTCACGCCTGCCACCGCAGAAACTCATGAATTTCGCCATCCCGCTCTACGTCTTCGGGATCATCCTGCTCGTCGCGGTGTTTCTCTTCGGGATCAAGGTCAATGGCGCCAAACGCTGGCTTTCTCTGGGTTTCACGCGCATCCAGCCGTCGGAAATCATGAAGATCGCCATGCCCTTGATGCTGGCCTGGTATTTCCAGAAATATGAGGCATCGCTGCAGCTCAAGCATTACTTTGTCGCCGCCTTGCTGCTCCTCGTCCCCTTCGCGCTGATCGCCAAGCAGCCCGACCTGGGTACCGCCTTGCTCGTTGGCTCGGCCGGCTTCTACGTCATTTTCTTCGCCGGCCTGCCCTGGAAGGTCATTGCCGGCCTGATGATCGCAGCCGGCTCGGCCGCCCCCATCCTCTGGGGCATGATGCACGACTACCAGCGCAAGCGCATCCTGACGCTGATCGACCCAACCACCGACCCGCTTGGCGCCGGCTACCACATCATCCAGGCGACCATCGCCATCGGTTCGGGCGGCGCCATCGGCAAGGGCTACCTGAACGGTACGCAGACCCACCTCGAATTCATCCCGGAAAAGCATACCGACTTCATCTTCGCGGTCTATTCGGAAGAATGGGGTCTGCTCGGCAATGCCGTCCTCGTCTTCCTGTACACCCTGCTCATCGGTCGCGGCCTGATGATCGCCTCCGGTGCGCCGACGCTGTTTTCTCGTTTGCTGGCCGGCGCCATCACGCTGGGCTTCTTCACCTACGCCTTCATCAACATGGGCATGGTCAGCGGCATCCTGCCCGTCGTTGGCGTCCCGCTGCCCTTCATGAGCTATGGCGGAACAGCGCTCGTCACGCTGTTCCTCGGCATCGGCATGCTGATGTCGATCCATACGCACCGGATGCTGGTGAAAAAATGATGCGCCGCCTTGCTGCCATCACCGTTTCCCTGCTCCTCGCCGCCTGCGGCAGTGCGCCGCCGGCCCCGATGCAGAGTCCCACGGTCAACCGGGAAAAACAGCCAAATTCGAAATCCCCGACGCCGACGCAAAGGCCGACCGCCGTGCTCAAACGCGGTGGTGGCTTCTACAAGGACGACGGCCCGGCCGACGACATTCCCGATGGCCTCGACGACATTCCCGATGCCGAGCCGAAATGGGAGCCGCTGCACAAGCCGGCGACCAAGCCTTACGTCGTCCTCGGCAAGGAATATGTCCCGAACACCGCGGTCAAACCCTACAAGGCACGCGGCATTGCCAGCTGGTATGGCAAGAAGTTCCACGGCCAGAAAACGTCCATCGGCGAACCCTACGACATGTTCGCCATGACCGCGGCGCACACCACGCTGGCCCTGCCGTCCTACGCCCGCGTCACCAACGTGCAGAGCGGCAAGTCGGTCGTCGTCCGCGTCACCGACCGCGGCCCCTTCCATGCCGACCGCGTCATCGACCTCTCCTACACCGCCGCCTACAAGCTGGGGCTGGTGAACGGCGGCAGCGGACAGGTGGAAGTCGAAGCCATCATTCCGGGCGAACCGGCGGGCACGGCCTACGCTCAGGTCACGCCACCGCGCGCCCCCAACGCCGAAAGCGACGAAATCGAGCAACTGTCCAGGCGCATGGCACTGGAGGAACGGCCGGTACAAACCCAGCCGTCAACCGGCGGCGATGCCCCGGCGGCGAAGGGCATTTACCTGCAGCTGGGCGCTTTTTCCAGCGCCGACAACGCCGAAAGCCTCAAAAACCACCTGCTCCGCGAACTGGACTGGCTGACCGAAACCATGCGCGTCTACCCGGGCAATGGCATTCACCGGGTCCAGCTCGGCCCCTATGCCAGCCGTGGCGATGCCGACCGGGTTGCGGAGAAGATCCGCGGCGCGCTCGGCTACCGACCGACCGTCGTCAACCGCTGAGCCTCAGCCCGCGCGGGGCACGGTGGCGACGACCACGTTGCCGCATCCCTGGTATTCGACCTTCGAGAAACTCATCATCCGGGCCATGGCGATACCCCGCCCGTTCGGATCGAAGGCGCGCTCAGGATCGAAGGTGAGATATTTCTCCCATTCGAAGCCCTTCCCCTGATCGGTGATGGTGAACACCATGGCATCCGGCGCGCAATCGAGGCGGACCGTCGCGTAGCGATCGCGAAACTGCGGCAGGGCGAGGCGACGTTCGATTTCCGCCTCCCAGTCGCCTTCCCACTTGAGCAGCGATTTTTCCTGATAGCTCACGCCCAGATTGCCGTGCTCGACCGCATTGACCATGAGATCCGACAAGCCCGGCGCCACCACGTCCGGCACCGGACACATGGCAGCCAACACCGGCACCAGGCTGCTCACGTCGGTCATGGTCACGAAACGGTACTCGACGCTGCGAATGAGCTTTTGCGCCTCTTCCAGACGCGCTGCCCGATTGAGCAACTGGCTGCGCGAACGGCGATCGTCGAGCGCGACGCGGACGATGGAAATCAGCGCTTCCGGCTCGTAGGGCTTGGTGAGGTAGTAGTAAGCGCCCGCTTCCAGGCCTTCCCTCACCTGATCGGGAGACGACGCGGCGGTCTGGATGATGACGGGAATGCCGGCAAAACGCTCCTCGCGCTTCATGCGGCGCAGGAATTCCATGCCGTCGAGCTGGGGCATCATGCGATCGAGAATCACCAGCGAAAAATCGCTGTCCGGCGCAATCAGGCTGTCCCAAGCCGCCAATGGATCGGCGTGCATTTCCAGGGTAACTTGTTCCTGCTCGAGAAAATCCTCGATGATGAACAGGTTCAACTGCTCATCATCAACAACAAGAACGCGTTCCTTGCTCATTGAACATCCTTCCTTTTCCGGCCGAGACAGCCAATTCCGAGGGACTTATTCTAAGCGAAACAGCCTTGTGCGAGCAGCCAATTGCGAGGCACGGCCGGCGCTCGAGCCGTCCTTTTGACCAGGATCAATGGCCGCCTGGCGGGGCTCGCTATACTCGCGCGCTTGATATTCCGGATGTCCCCGATGACCTCCCTGCCCGATCTCGTCTGCCCGGCCGGTAGCCTGCCGGCCCTCAAGGCCGCCGTCGACAACGGCGCCGACGCCGTCTATCTCGGCTTCAAGAACGACACCAACGCGCGCAACTTCGCCGGTCTGAACTTCGACCAGAAGACCATGGCCGACGGCATTCGCTACGCCCATGCCAAGGGTCGCGAGGTGCTGCTCGCCATCAACACCTTCCCGCAGGCCGGCCGCGTCGCCGACTGGCAGAAGGCCGTCGATGCCGCTGTCGATCAGGGCGTCGACGCCATCATCCTGGCCGACATCGGGCTGCTCGACTACGCCCGCAACAAACACCCGCAACAGCGCCTGCACCTGTCCGTCCAGGGTTCGGCCACGAGTTACGAAGCGATCAATTTCTGCCAGCGCGAGTTCGACATTCGCCGCGCCGTGTTGCCGCGCGTGCTGACGCTGGCCCAGGTCGAGAACGTCATCAAGAACACCACAGTCGAAATCGAGGTCTTCGGTTTCGGCAGTCTGTGCGTCATGAACGAGGGCCGTTGCTGGCTGTCGTCCTACGCCTGTGGCGAATCGCCGAACACCGTCGGCGCCTGCTCGCCGGCCAAGTACGTCAAATGGGACAAGAAGCCCGGCGCCATGGAAACCCGTCTCAACGGCGTGCTGATCGACCGCTTCGGCGACGACGAGCCGGCCGGTTACCCGACGCTGTGCAAGGGCCGCTTCGAAGTCCAGGGCGAGACCTATTACGCGCTGGAAGAACCGACCAGCCTGAACGTCCTGTCCATCCTGCCCGACATCCTGAAGATCGGCGTGCGCGCCATCAAGGTCGAGGGACGCCAGCGCAGCCCGACCTACGTCACCCAGGTCACCCGCACCTTGCGCGCCGCGCTCGACGCCCTGCGCGACGGCAGCGACCGCTTCCACGTCAAGCCGGCCTGGCAGGCCGAACTGGCCAAGGTGTCCGAAGGCAGCCAGGCAACGCTCGGCGCCTACAACCGGCCCTGGCGCTGAAGGACGACGCAACATGAAACTCTCGCTCGGACCCCTGCTCTATTTCTGGCCCAAGGCTGAAGTCATGGCGTTCTACGCCGAAATGGCCGAAAACCCGGCCATCGACATCATCTACGTCGGCGAAGTCGTCTGCTCGCGGCGCCAGCAATTGCGTACCACCGACTGGATCGGCCTGGCCCGCGACCTGACCGACGCCGGCAAGCAGGTCGTCGTCTCCGCCCAGGCCCTGCTCGAATCCGAGAGCGACCTCAAGGCCCTGCGCCGGATCGTCGACGACTCCGGCTGCATGGTCGAAGCCAACGATCTCGGCGCCATCAACCTCGTCCAGGGCAAGCCTTTCGTGGCCGGCCCGCACCTCAACATCTACAACGAGGCGACGCTCGCCACCTTCGCGCGCCACGGCCTCCAGCGCTGGGTGCCGCCGCTCGAAGGCACGCGCGCCATGATAGCGACGCTGCACGCCAGCCGTCCGGCCGAGGTCGAAACGGAAGTCTTCGCTTTCGGCAAAATCCCCTTAGCCTTCTCGGCGCGCTGCTTCACGGCACGCCACTACGACCTGAACAAGGACGACTGCCAGTTCAAGTGCCTCGACCACGCCGAGGGCCTGACGCTGAAAACCCGCGAAGGACAGGATTTCCTGACCATCAACGGCATCCAGACCATGTCGGCGCAGAGCTACAATCTCTTGCACGAAATCCCGGAGATGCTGAAAATGGGCATCGACATCGTGCGCATCAGTCCGCAGAAGGATCACATCAAGGCCATCATTTCGGCCTTCGATGCAGCCCGACGCGGCGAAGCAGTGACGGTCGACAGCCAGGCCTGGAACGCCAGCGGGCTGGTCGATGGCTACTGGTTCGGCGATGCCGGCATTGGTCAGCACCACACGCAAGCCCTGGCCCAACTCGGGGCCTGAGACAGGAGCACGAACATGAACGGCAGCTTCACCATCCCGAAATTCCGCCTGCCCGGCTTCATCGCCGAGATCGGCCAGAAGCTGCCGCAGTGGCCGCATGCGCTGGCCTTGGTCGCCGGCCTCAACGCCGCGCTGAAAATGAAGCTGCTGCCGGAAAGCGAACTGGCCCTGCTCGAAGACAAACTGTTCCGCGTGCGCATCCTTGATACCGGTGGCGAGGCGTCCTACACCTATCGGAACGGTCTGTTCCGCCCGATTTTCTCGCCGCAGCGCGAACCCGACCTGGCCTTTGCCGCCAACCTGTCGGCCTACCTGCAACTTCTGACCCGCCAGGAAGATCCGGACACCCTGTTCTTCAACCGCGAACTGGAAATCACCGGGGACACGGAATTGGGTCTGATCGTCAAGAACATGCTCGACGCCGTCGAATGGCCGAGTTTTGCCGAAAAACTGCCGCTTTTCCGCCACTGAAAGCCGCGCAGCCGGCTGACCGGCAATTTCACGGTCAACCGGAAATTTTGCCCAAAATCGAAATCCTGCTCGGCGCTGATTAAGCGCTGACGGGCACGATGGTCAGAGTCTCGGCCAATTCGATGGGTGTGGCCAGACCCTGCAATTCGCGGACACTGCGCGGCCCCAGAAACACCGCAATGGCCCAGTGCAAATCGCCATCGGGCGCCATGAGATGTGAGCGGATCGCCGGGTATTCGTGCCCCACCGCCTCGAGCACCTCACCCACCGTGTCGCCACTGGCGGTGACTTCCTCGTGCCCGCCGGCAAAATGCCGCAGGGCGACCGGAATATGAACTGAAACGACCGGAGAATCGAACATGATGTGCCTCCTTTCGGTCCTTGTCGGTAAGACAGGCGGGCACATCCAAGGTTCGCCAAATAAAAACGGGAGGCCGCAGCCTCCCGTCGTGCATTTCAAGTCACGAAACCTTACTTTTTCTTCTGGGCATCCAGGCGGAACTTGACGTAGGAACCCGGGGCATCTTCGATGACCTTGAGGGCGCCATCTTCCGGATTGCGCGCCTTGACCTTGGCATCGCCGCCGGGCAGGCTGGTCACCCACTCGTTCCAGTGCGTCCACCACGAACCGGCATTCTGCGTGGCGCCAGCCAGGAAGTCTTCCGGGCTTTCCGGCAGGTTGCCGTCGGTCGCGTCGTTGGTCCAGAAGCCATACTTGTTGGCCACCGGCGGATTGACGATGCCGGCAATGTGGCCCGAGCCGCCAAGGACGAACTTGGTGTTGCCGGACGGCAGGCGGGCACCCATGTAGGTGCTCTTCCACGGTGCGATGTGGTCTTCGATGGTCGAGATGAAGTAGCACGGGGTCTTGACCTTGGTGAGGTCGATCTTGACGCCGCCCAGGGTGATGCCGCCCGGTTCCTTCAGCTTGTTGTCGAGGTACATGTTGCGCAGGTAGAAGCTGTGCATCGCGGCCGGCATGCGGGTCGAATCGGAGTTCCAGTAGAGCAGGTCGAACGGGAACGGATCCTTGCCCATGAGGTAGTTGTTGACCACGAAGGACCAGATCAGGTCGTTGGCACGCAGCATGTTGAAGGTGCCAGCCATTTCCGAACCTTCGAGGAAGCCGCGCTCGGCCATGCGCTTTTCGAGACCGGAAACGGCGCCTTCATCGAGGAAGATGCCCAGTTCGCCCGGATCGGAGAAGTCCAGCATGGTGGTGAAGAAGGTCGCGGAGTTGGCGCGCTTGTCCTTCTTGGCAGCCATGTAGGCCAGCGTGGTCATGGTCAGCGTGCCGCCCAGGCAGTAGCCGGCCAGATTGACGCTGTTTTCGCCGGTGTGGGCACAAACCTGGTTGATCGCTTCGAGCGAACCTTCGAGCAGGTAGTTTTCGAAGGACTTCTGGGCCAGCTTCTCGTCCGGGTTGATCCACGACATGATGAAGGTGGTGTGACCCTGGTCGGTCGCCCACTTGACCATGGAGTTCTTCTCGCGCAGGTCGAGGATGTAGTACTTGTTGATCCACGGCGGCACGATCAGGAACGGCTTCTTGTTCTGTGTCGGCGTCGACGGGGTGTACTGGATGAGCTGGAACAGTTCGTTCTGGAAGATGACCTTGCCCGGCGTCGTGGCAACGTTCTTGCCCATTTCGAAGGCCGAGGTGTCGGTCATGCGGATGCGCAGCTGGCCGTCGCCGGATTCGACGTCGTGCAGCAGGTTGTTCAGACCCTTGATCAGATTCTGGCCGTTGCTCTTGACCGTCTCGCGGAAGACTTCCGGGTTGGTCAGGGCGAAGTTGGACGGCGACAGCGCGTCGATGTACTGGCGCGTGAAGAAGTTGACCTTCTGCTGGGTGGCTTCGTCGAGGCCTTCGGTACCGGCCACGGTGTCATGCAGGTGGCGGGCGGTGATCAGGTAGGACTGCTTGACGAAGTCGAACATGAAATGCTGTTCCCACTCTTCGTCCTTGAATCGGTTGTCGCCCTTCTTCGGCGCGGCCACCGGCTGGGCGCCGGGCAGGCCCATCATCTTCATGCTGGTGTTTTGCCACAGCGAGAAGTAGTCCCACATCATGTTCATCTGGGTCTGGGCCATCTTGTACGGATTGGCCAGCAGACGGGACGACAGATCCATGAAGGCCTTGGCCACGCCCAGTTCGTCGGCCGGCGCTTCAACGCCTTCCTTGGCCTTCTTTTCCATGAACTGCGTGATCAGGCGCGAGGCGCGCTGGGCGACTTCGGCGTAGGTCTTGGCCATTTCGGCCGGATTGGGCAAGTTCAAGCCCTGGTTTTCGGTTTGCTGCGACATCTGAAACTCCCTCTGTCAGTGCGTGGCGGACTGTAGCTGCGACCGCGAATAACGAATCACTCCGTCGGCGCCGATGCTGCGTGACAACCGACCTGCTTGCTCAAGATAGTTCAGATGGGCAATCGCTTCACCCATCGCGAACATGGTTTGGTGCGTATCGAGCGCCCGATTGAACAACACATCGAGCAACTCTGCTGCGCTCTGCGGCGCTTGTTCACAGCTGTTTTCCAAAGCCTGCAATCGTTCTTCATGGTGCGAATGCATTGCTGCCACCCGCGCCCGGATGCCCGTGAAAGGCAGACCGTGCGAAGGCAATACCAGTGTGTCGTCCGGTACGTCCCGAGCCATTTCGTCCAGTGAAGCCAAAAACCAGCGCAGCGCGTCCGCCTTCGGGGTTGCTGCAAAAACGCTGATATTGGTCGAAATTCTCGGCAAAAGCATGTCTCCCGAAATTAACACGCCGAGTTCGACGCAGTAAAGCGCCATATGTTCCGGCGAATGGCCATGCCCTATCAAAACCTGCCATTTTTTCCCGTTGACCGTGACGGAGTCGCCGGACATTAGGCGATCGTAGTAATCCGGCAAGGCAGGAACCGCCTTGCGATAGCCCGAACCCCGCTTCTCGAACTTGGCCAGGCGCTCGGCATCGAGTCCGTGCTGGCGGAACTGTTCGACCATGAAGCGCGCACCGTGGCCACCGACTTCGTTCCAAACGACATGTGCCGTCAGGAACTCACCCGTCGTCATCGACAGCGGCGCGCCCGTCTTCTCCATGAGCCAGGTCGCCAGACCGAGGTGGTCGGGGTGGAAGTGCGTCACGATCAGGCGCGTTACCGGGCCATCCAGTTTTTCCAGGATCTGCGACCACATCCCGCGCACAGCGTCATCAGGGAATCCAGTATCGACAATGGCCCAGCCGGCGCCGTCACGCAGCAGCCAGAGGTTGATGTGGTCGAGCTGGAACGGCAGCGGCATGCGCAGCCAGAAAACACCGGGCGCAACTTCGGTCAGTTCGCCGGCAGCCGGCGGATGGGCGTGGGGGTAATGCAGGGACATGAGCAAACCTTGGGAGCAAGGCGGACAACTTACCATACGGTAGCGGATTGAAAAAACCCTTCGCATCTGTTTAACTTGGCCGCACATTGAGGAGACACAATGAGCCAGACGGCCACCACCTTTGCGATCTCCGACCTCGCCCGCGAGTTCGGCATCACGCCCCGCACCATCCGCTTCTGGGAAGACCAGGGCATCCTCGCGCCCGAACGCGAAGGCAGCAAGCGCGTCTTCAACCGCCGGGACCGGGCGCGCCTCAAGATGGCGCTACGCGGCAAACGCCTCGGTTTGAGCCTGGCCGAGATCAAGGACCTGATCGGCATGTACGCCTCGACCGAGGACGAAACGCCCCAACTGCTCGAATGCCTGCGCGTCATGGAAAAACGCCGGGCCGCGCTGGAGCAGCAGCGCGAGGACATCGAAGCCATGCTCGCCGAAATCACCCAGTTTGAACGCCAGTGCGAACAGGAACTGGCTCGCCGCAATGCCCCCTGAAAAACTTTCACTTCGTAGTTGACGTTAACGTCAACGTAAATACAATCACGACCTATGACCAAAATCCACGACCCCCATTTTGCCGAACGCGTCAGCGCCAGTTTCGCCCGCCAGAACGCCATGGAACTGATCCAGGCAACGATGCCGGTCGTCGAACACGGCCGGACGGAAATTCATCTGCCGCACTGGACAGGGGTCGAGCAACAGCATGGCTTCGTCCATGGTGGCGTCGTCGGCATGATTGCCGATTCGGCAGCCGGCTACGCAGCGATGACGGTCGTACCGGAAACCGCGTCGGTACTGACTGTCGAATTCAAGATGAACCTGCTCGCCCCGGCCGACGGTGAAAAACTGATTGCCCGCGGCAAGGTGGTTCGCCCCGGTCGCACCCTGATCGTCACCCAGGCCGAAGTCTTTGCCGTGAAAGACGGCAAGGAAAGCCTCTGCGCACTCATACAGCAGACGATCATGGTGATGCACGGGAAAGGCGAGAAGCCAGTCGCTAGTACTTAGTAGGGGAGTCGCTAGCAACTCCCCTACTCACCACTAATAACTATCAGGAGACAAACATGAACATACCCAGCCTGGATTTCGCCCTCGGCGAAGACATCAACATGCTGCGCGACGCGGTGAAGGCCTTTGCCGACGCCGAAATCGCGCCGCGCGCCGCCGAAGTGGATCGCATCAACCACTTCCCGGCCGACCTCTGGAAAAAATTCGGCGACATGGGCCTGCTCGGCATGACGGCCGGCGAGGAATATGGCGGCACGAACATGGGCTACCTCGCGCACATCGTCGCGCTCGAGGAAATCTCGCGCGCCTCGGCCTCCATCGGCCTGTCCTACGGCGCCCACTCGAACCTGTGCGTCAATCAGATTCGCCGCAACGGCACCGAAGCCCAGCGTCAGAAGTACCTGCCCAAGCTGATTTCCGGCGACCACGTCGGCGCCCTGGCCATGTCCGAACCGGGCGCCGGTTCCGATGTCGTCTCGATGAAGCTCCGCGCCGACAAGAAGGGTGATCGCTACGTTCTCAACGGTTCCAAGATGTGGATCACCAACGGCGGCGACGCCGACACCCTGGTGGTTTACGCCAAGACCGACATGAACGCCGGCGCCAAGGGCATGACCGCCTTCATCGTCGAAAAAGGGATGAAAGGCTTCACCCACGGCACCCACCTCGACAAGCTGGGCATGCGCGGCTCCAACACCTTCCCGCTCTTCTTCGACGACTGCGAAGTGCCAGAAGAGAACGTGCTGGGCGGCATCGGCAACGGCACCAAGGTGCTGATGTCCGGCCTCGACTACGAACGCGCCGTGCTGTGCGGCGGCCCGCTCGGCATCATGGCGGCCTGCATGGACGTCGTCGTGCCCTTCATCCACGAGCGCAAGCAATTCGGTCAGGCCATCGGCGAATTCCAGCTCATGCAGGGCAAGGTCGCCGACATGTATTCGACCTGGCAGGCCACCCGCGCCTACGTCTATGCGGTCGGCCGCGCCTGCGACGCCACCGACCACGCCCGGACGCTGCGCAAGGATGCCGCCGGCGCCATTCTTTACTCGGCAGAAAAGGCGACCTGGATGGCCGGCGAAGCGATCCAGACGCTGGGTGGCGTTGGCTACACCAATGAATACCCGGTGGGCCGCCTGTGGCGAGATGCCAAGCTCTATGAGATCGGGGCAGGCACCTCGGAAATCCGTAGAATGCTGATTGGTCGCGAACTTTTCGCCGAAACCGCCTAACAAGCTCCCGCCGGCGCTCCCGGACGGGGGCGCTGCATCAAGGAGCCACACAGCATGCCCGTTACCCTACGCACCCTCACCGCCAACGATACTGAAGCACTGGAGCAGGTTCGCCAGTACTTCCGCAATTACGCGGCCTGGCTGGGGGTCGATTTGTCCTACCAGAACTTCGACCAGGAAATGGCCTCCCTGCCCGGCACCTATGTCGCGCCGCAGGGCCGCTTGTTCTTTGCCGAGGTCGATGGCCGGCCGGCCGGTTGCGTCGGCGTGCGCCCGCTGCCGGACAGCGATGGCGTTTGTGAAATGAAACGCCTCTACGTCACGCCGGAAGAGCGCGGCTACGGCGTGGGCGCAGCACTGGCGCTGGCCGCCATCAAGGCCGCCAAGGAGATTGGTTACCGCAAGCTGATCATCGACACGCTGCCCAACATGCGCATGGCGGTGAAGCTCTATCGCGAGCTGGGCTTTACCGAAGCGCCGAATTATTACCAGACGCCGATCGAAGGCACGATGTTCCTCGCCCTCGACCTCGACAACTGGTCGGAAGAAGAAATCCGCAGCGAAAACCTGTCGCACCTGTTCGACTTCAACCGCGCCTGGGCCAGCCAGATGCAAGCCGTCGATCCGAACTATTTTGACAAGCTGTCCCAGTTGCAGACGCCGGAATTCCTGTGGATCGGCTGTTCCGACTCGCGCGTGCCGGCCAACCAGATCGTCGGCCTGCTGCCGGGTGAAGTGTTCGTCCATCGCAACGTCGCCAATGTCGTCGTGCATACCGACCTCAACTGCCTTTCCGTCATCCAGTACGCCGTCGATGTGCTGAAGGTCAAGCACATCATGGTCGTCGGCCACTACGGCTGCGGCGGCGTACTCGCCGCGCTGAACCGGGCGCGGGTCGGCGTCGTCGATCTCTGGCTGCGCCACGTCCATGACGTGCATAACAAGCACCAGGCCAATGTCGAGAGCCTGCCGGAAGCGCAGCGCCACGACCGCCTGTGCGAACTGAATGTGCTGGAACAAGTGGTCAATGTCTGCCACAACCCGGTCGTCCAGGATGCCTGGAGCCGTGGCCAGCAACTGACCGTCCATGGCTGGATCTACGGCCTCAAGGACGGCCTGATCCACGACCTCGGCATCACGGTCGATGGCCCGCAGGATTTGCCTTACCGCTACGACGCCGCCCTGAAAGCGCTCGACGCCTGAATTCGATAACAAGCAACGCAAGGAGAAAGAAGCATGAATGACCCGATCGTGATCGTTTCCGCAGCCCGTACCGCCATGGGAAGCTTCCAGGGTGGCTTCAGCAGCCTGACCGCCGCCAATCTCGGCGCCGTCGCCATCAAGGCCGCGGTCGACCGTGCCGGCATCGACGCCAACCTCATCGAAGAGGTGCTCATGGGCTGCGTGCTGCAAGCCGGCCAGGGCCAGGCGCCGGCCCGTCAGGCCGCGCTGCAGGCTGGTCTGCCGCTCTCCGCTGGTTGCGCCACCATCCACAAGGTGTGCGGCTCGGCCATGAAGGCGACCATGCTCGGTCATGACGGCATCCTCGCCGGCTCCTACGGCGCTGCAGTCGTCGGCGGCATGGAATCGATGACCAACGCCCCCTATCTGCTGTCCAAGGCCCGCGGCGGTTATCGCCTCGGCCATGGCCAGATGTTCGACCACATGTTCATGGACGGCCTCGAAGACGCCTATTCCAAGGAAACGCGCGGCCGCCTGATGGGCACCTTCGCCGAGGAATGCGCGACGAGCTACGGCTTCACGCGTGAAGCGCAGGATGAATTCGCCATCCGCTCGACGACCCGCGCCATCGAAGCCAGCAACAACGGCAGCTTCACCTGGGAAATCGCCCCGACCACCGTCGCCGGCCGCAAGGGCGATGTCGTGATCGACAAGGACGAAGGCCCGTTCGCCGTCAATGTCGACAAGATTCCGACCCTGAAACCGGCGTTCAAGAAGGATGGCACGGTCACCCCGGCCAACTCTTCGTCGATTTCCGACGGCGCTGCCGCCATGGTCCTCATGCGCGAATCGCAGGCGGCCAAGCTCGGCCTCGCTCCGATTGCCCGCATCGTTGGCCACACGACGCACGCCGGCATCCCGGCCCTCTTCCCGTCCGCCCCGGTCGGCGCCATGCAGAAGCTGTTCGCCAAGACCGGCTGGACGGCTGAATCGGTCGACCTGTTCGAAATCAACGAAGCCTTCGCCGTCGTCACCATGGCCTCGCTACACGACCTCAAGCTCGACCCGGCCAAGGTCAACATCCACGGCGGCGCCTGTGCGCTCGGCCACCCGATCGGCGCTTCCGGCGCCCGCATCGTCGTCACGCTGCTCGGCGCGTTGAAGAAGTATGGCAAGAAGCGCGGCGTCGCCTCGCTGTGTATCGGCGGCGGCGAAGCGACGGCGCTGGCAGTCGAGATGCTGTAATTGCCGCAGACCCGTTCGCTCACCTACGCCAAACTGATCGCTGCGATGTTTTTCTGGGGTGGAACCTGGATCGCCGGACGCGTCATTGCCCAGGAGCTGACGGCGCCGCTGGCCGTCGCCTCGCTGCGCTTCGTGCTGTCCGGCGCCATCGTCGCCGGCGTGCTGCTCTTCGCCGAGGGCAGCATTCCGCTGCCGCAGGGCGGGCGGGAATGGGGTTTGGTCTGGGCGCTCGGGTTTTTCGGCATCTTTTTGTACGGCCTGTGCTTCTTTTTCGGGCTGCAACGCATTTCGGCCGGGCGCGGCGCGCTCGTCGTTGCCCTGAACCCGGCGGTCGTCGTCATCCTCGCCTGGCTGACCGGCAAGGAACGCATGACGGTTCGCAAGGCGATCGGCAGCCTGATCGCCTTTGCCGGCTGCCTGACGGTGATCGGCAACGGCGATCCGCTGGCCCTGATCAACGGCGAGGTCGGCCTTGGCGAATGGCTGATCCTCGGCTGCGTGGCGAGCTGGGCGGCCTACACCTTCATCGGCTGGCAGGCGACGCACCGCTTTTCGGCGCTGGCAACGACGCTCTACGCCAGCCTGAGCGGCGCGCTGCTGCTCGGTCTGGCTGCGCTGGTGCAGGGTGACATCGATCCGGCCGCCTGGTCATGGCGGGTCTGGGCCAGCATGGGCTTTCTCGCCCTGTTCGGCACGGCCATCGCCTACACCTGGTTCACGGCCGCCGTGCATCAGCTCGGCGCCGGCCATGCCTCCGTTTTCATCAATCTGGTCCCCGTCTTCGCCGTCCTGCAGGCGGCACTGCTGCTCGACGAGCGGCTCCGCCCGGCCGTCCTGGCCGGCGGCCTGCTGGTCATTGCCGGCGTCTGGCTGACCACACGACAAAAAACTTCTCTGGAGAAATCAGCATGATCCTGACTCAAGAACAAGAAATGATCCGCGATTCGATGCGCGCCTTTGCCCAGGAGCGCCTGGCGCCCTTCGCCGCCGACTGGGACAAGCACCACACCTTCCCGGCCGAGGCCCTCAAGGAACTCGGCGAACTCGGCGCCATGGGCATGTGCGTGCCCGAGGAATGGGACGGCGCCGGCATGGACTACATGTCGCTGGTGCTGACCATCGAGGAAATCGCCGCCGGCGATGGCGCCACCTCGACCATCGTTTCGGTACAGAACTCGCTGGCCTGCGGCATCACGCAAAAATACGGCACCGACGCGCAGAAGGAAGAATGGCTCAAACCGCTGGCCCGCGGTGAAAAGTGGGGCTGCTTCTGCCTGACCGAACCGCACACCGGCTCCGACGCTGCTGCCATCACCACGCGCGCCGACCGCGACGGCGACCATTTCGTGCTGAACGGCGTCAAGCAGTTCATCACCACCGGCAAGCACGCCCACATGGCCATCGTCTTCGCCGTGACCGACAAGGCGGCCGGCAAGAAGGGCATTTCCTGCTTCCTGATCCCGACCAACACCCCGGGCTTCATCGTCGGCCGCACCGAGGACAAGATGGGCCAGCACGCTTCCGACACCGTGCAGATCATTTTCGAGAACTGTCGCGTCCCGGCCAGCGCCCTGCTTGGCAAGGAAGGTGAAGGCTACAAGATCGCCCTCTCCAACCTCGAAGCCGGCCGCATCGGCATCGCCGCCCAGAGCATCGGCATGGCGCGCGCCGCCTTCGAGGCCGCCGTGCGTTACGCCAAGGAGCGCGTCACCTTCGGCCAGCCAATCATCGAACACCAGGCCGTCAATTTCCGCCTGGCCGACATGAACACGCTGCTCGACGCCGCCCGCCTCATGGTCTGGCGCGCCGCCCAGCTCAAGGACGCCGGCAAGCCCTGCCTGAAGGAAGCCTCGATGGCCAAGATGTTCGCCTCGGAAGCCGCCGAGAAGATCGCCTCGGACGCCATCCAGATTCACGGCGGCGTTGGCTACACCAGCGACTTCCCGGTCGAGCGCATCTACCGCGACGTGCGCATCAGCCAGATTTACGAAGGCGCCAACGACATTCAGCGCCTGGTCATCGGGCGGACCATCGCCAACGAGTAGTAAAACCCTGAATGCGACGGTCAACCGGAAAAAAAGCCCAAAACTGAAATTGACCGTCGCCCCAACGAGGAGACAAACATGAGCGACACAATAAACGCCAACCCGGCCCCCATCGACTTCTGGTTCGATTTTTCCAGCCCCTACGGCTACCTGATGAGCGAGAAGATCGACGCCCTCGCCGCCCAGTACGGCCGCAAGGTGCGCTGGCACCCGATCCTGCTCGGCATCGTATTCCAGGCCACCGGCTCGCGCCCGCCGGCCGACGGCGTGAGCAGCAAGGGCAAATACATGCTGCACGACTTCCATCGCTCGGCGCGGCACATGGGCATCCCCTACAACCCGCCCAGCCGCTTCCCCCTGCCAACGCAGAACGCCGCCCGCGCCTACTACTGGCTGCACGGTCAGGACTGCGCGCTGGCCCGCGCTTTCGCCCACGCCGCCTATCGCGCCTTCTTCGTTGAGGACCGTGACATCTCGTCGCCCGACACCGTGCTCGACATCGCCGTCGCGCTCGGCATCGACCGCGACACGCTGGCCGCCGCCCTGCAGGCACCGGAGATCAAAGCCCGCCTCAAGGACGAATGCGACCAGGCGCTGGCCGCCGGCGTCTTCGGCTCGCCGCACGTGGTCATCGACGGCGAAGCCTTCTTCGGCGCCGACCGGTTGCCGCAGATCGAACACTGGCTGAAAACCGGCGGTTTCTGAGCGAAACATGAATCGGTCACGCCTGATCGTCCTGGGAGCGCTGTTTGCCTCGGCGGCTTGGGGCTTCGGTTTCGAGCCGGGCTGGTTGCAGCAGCGCGACCTGAGCTTGGCCGTCACCGACTGGACCGGGCCGCCCATGACCATCGCCGTGGCGGCCGACTTTCACGTTGGCGCGCCGCATGCCGGCCTCCCGATGCTGCGCAGGGTGGTCGATCAGTTGAACGCCGGCAAGCCGGACTTGATCCTGCTGCCGGGCGATTTTGTCATCCAGGGCGTACTCGGCGGCAAAGCCGTCGATCCGCTGCAGATTGCCGAGGAGCTTGGCCGCCTGAAGGCCCCACTCGGCGTCTTCGCCACGCTCGGCAATCACGACTGGTGGCATGACGGCCAGCAGATCCGGCAGGCACTCGAACAAAAGGGCATCCGCGTCATCGAGAACGGCGCCATGCCGCTCCCCGGGGCCGGCCAGAACGTCTGGCTGGTCGGCATTGGCGACGACATGACGGGACACGCCCATCCGGCCAAGGCCCTTGCCGCGGCGCCTGCCAATGCCCGCACGATCGTCATGATGCACGACCCCGCCAACGCGCCGGACTTGCCGCCCCAGACCCTCGTCGCCTTCGCCGGCCATACCCATGGTGGTCAAGTCCGTGTGCCGTTCTTTGGCGCTCTGGTCACGCCGGGCCGTTCGCCGCTGCGTCACGCCCTCGGCTGGTTACCGGACGTACCGGCGCCCACCTACGTCACGGCTGGCGTTGGCACCAGCATTCTGCCGGTTCGCTTCAATTGCCCACCGGAGACCGTTACGCTGCGACTGGGCAGCAAGGAACAAGGATGAAACGAATCTGTGTCTTCTGCGGCTCGAACGCCGGCAGCAACCCGATCTACCGCGCCGAGGCCGAAAAGCTCGGCCGCCTGCTCGCTGCGCGCGGCATCGAGCTGGTCTATGGCGCCGGCAATATCGGGCTCATGGGCGCCGTTGCCGATGCCTGTCTGGAGGCGGGCGGCACGGTCATCGGCGTCATCCCGGAAGCGCTGATGGGCAAGGAGGTCGCCGGTCGTGCCGTCGATCACCGGACGCTGACACGCATCGAGGTCGTCGATTCGATGCACACGCGCAAGGCACGCATGGCCGAGCTGTCAGACGGCTTCATCGCCCTGCCCGGTGGCTTCGGCACCTTCGAGGAATTCTGCGAAATCCTGACCTGGGGCCAGCTCGGCTTTCACCAGAAGCCCATGGGCCTGCTCAACGTCAATGGTTTCTACGACCCGCTGTTGGCCATGTTCGACAAGGCGGTCGACGAAGGCTTCCTGCGCACCCAGAACCGCGCTATGGCGCTGGCCGATACCGATATCGAATCACTGCTGGCCGCGATGACGGGCTACCGCCCGGAACCGGTCAGCAAATGGCTGAAAGGCAGTAGCGAGTTATGAGTCATTAGTCACTAGCAAAACCACGCCGCCTACTGCTAACAACTAGAAACAAATAACTGACAACTAGGAAGAGACATGACCATCCTGAAATCCCAACTCAACCCGCGTAGCGCCGATTTCCAGGCCAACGCGGCGGCCATGCAGACCGTCGTCGCCGACCTGCATGAAAAGGTCGAGAAGATCGCCCTTGGCGGCCCCGAAGCGGCGCGTCAGAAGCATCTGGCCCGTGGCAAGCTGCTGCCGCGCGAGCGGGTCAACGGCCTGCTCGACCCCGGCACGCCCTTCCTCGAAATCGGCCAGTTCGCGGCCTATGGCATGTACGGCGGCGATGTGCCGGCCGCCTCGGTGATCGCCGGCATCGGTCGCGTCAATGGCGTCGAGTGCATGGTCGTCGCCAACGATGCGACCGTGAAGGGCGGCACCTACTACCCGCTGACCGTCAAGAAGCACCTGCGCGCCCAGGAAATCGCCCTGGAAAACCGGCTGCCCTGCGTCTATCTCGTCGATTCCGGCGGCGCCTTCCTGCCCATGCAGGACGAGGTTTTCCCGGACAAGGAGCACTTCGGCCGCATCTTCTTCAACCAGGCCAACCTGTCGGCGCAAGGCATTCCCCAGATCGCCGCCGTCATGGGTTCCTGCACGGCCGGCGGCGCCTACGTGCCGGCGATGTGCGACGAGTCGATCATCGTCAAGAATCAGGGCACGATCTTTTTGGGCGGCCCGCCGCTGGTCAAAGCCGCGACCGGCGAAGTCGTCTCTGCGGAAGACCTCGGCGGCGCCGACGTGCACACCCGCATCTCCGGCGTCGTCGATCATCTGGCCGAGAACGACGCGCACGCGCTGGCCATCGCCCGGCGCATCGTCAAGGATCTGAACTGGCAGAAGCAGCCGCCGGTGTCGCTGACCGCGCCGGCCGAACCGGCCTATGCCACCGAGGAACTCTACGGCGTCATCCCGACCGACTCGAAAAAACCCTTCGACGTGCGCGAAATCATCGCCCGCATCGTCGACGGCTCCGATTTCGACGAATTCAAGGCGCGCTACGGCACGACGCTGGTTTGCGGCTTCGCGCGGATTTACGGCTACCCGGTCGGCATCGTCGCCAACAACGGCATCCTGTTCAGCGAATCGGCGTTGAAGGGCGCCCATTTCATCGAACTCTGCGCCCAGCGCGGCATTCCGCTCGTTTTCCTGCAGAACATCACCGGCTTCATGGTCGGCCGCAAGTACGAAAACGGCGGTATCGCCCGCGACGGCGCCAAGATGGTCACGGCCGTCGCCACGGCCAAGGTGCCGAAATTCACCGTCGTCATCGGCGGCTCGTTCGGCGCCGGCAACTACGGCATGTGCGGCCGCGCCTACTCGCCGCGCTTCCTGTGGATGTGGCCGAACGCGCGCATCTCGGTGATGGGCGGCGAACAGGCGGCCGGCGTGCTGGCCACCGTCAAGCGCGACGGCATCGAGGCAGCCGGCAAGACATGGAGCGCCGAGGAGGAAGCCGCTTTCAAGGACCCGATCCGCGAACAGTACGAGACGCAGGGCCATCCGTATTACGCCTCGGCGCGGCTGTGGGACGACGGCATCATCGACCCGGCCGATACGCGGCGGGTGCTCGGCCTCGGGCTGTCGGCCTCAATGAACGCGCCGGCCGAAGAAACGAAGTTCGGCATCTTCCGGATGTAAGGCGATGTACCTACCCAAGCACTTCGCGGAAACCGACCTCGGCGTCCTGCACGACCTGATGCGGGCCCACCCGCTCGCCACGGTCGTCACCCAGGGCCCGGACGGACTCGACGCCAACCACATCCCGCTGCATCTGGATGCGGGCGCCGGCCCGAACGGTACCCTGCGCGGCCACATTGCCCGTGCCAACCCGCTGGCAACGGATCTCACGGTCAACCGGAAAATTCTCTCAATTTTCAAAGGTCCGGACTGCTACATCAGCCCCTCCGGCTACGCCACCAAGGCCGAGCACGGCAAGGTTGTACCGACCTGGAACTACGTCGCGGTACACGCCCACGGCGAGCTGCGCCTGATCGACGACCGTGACTGGCTGCGCGCCCAGCTCGACGGGCTGACCGCCGAGCACGAAACCGCCCTGCCCCATCCGTGGTCCATCGACGACGCCCCGGCCGACTACATCGACAAGATGCTCGGCGCCGTGGTCGGCATCGAAATCACCATCGACCGCCTGGTCGGCAAATGGAAAGTCAGCCAGAACCAGCCCGCCGCCAATCAGGCCAGCCTGATCGCCGCGCTGGACGGCCAACCCATGGCGGACCTGATCCGCCAGCGACAACAATAATTGGAGCGAGACATGTTTACCACCCTGGAAATCGAACTCAACGGCCCCGTCGCCACCATCTGGATGAACCGGCCCGACCTGCACAACGCCTTCGACGAAACCCTGATCACCGAACTGACCGCCGCCTGCATCGCGCTCGATGACGATGCCGACGTGCGCGTCGTCGTCCTCGCCGGCCGCGGCAAGAGCTTCTCGGCCGGCGCCGACCTCAACTGGATGAAACGCGCCGCCAACAACGGCATCGACGACAACCTCAACGACGCCCGCGCCCTGGCCCACATGCTGCGCACGCTGGCCGAGATGAAGAAGCCGACCGTGGCCCGCGTCCAGGGTGCCGCGCTCGGAGGCGGCATGGGCCTGGCCGCCGCCTGCGACATCGCCGTCGCCTCGACCAAGGCCGTCTTCGCCACCTCCGAAGTCAAGTTCGGCATCATCCCTTCGGCCATTTCGCCCTACGTCCTGCGCGCCATCGGCGCCCGCCAGGCCACCCGCTACTTCCAGTCGGCCGAACGCATCGCCGCCGACCGCGCCTGCGACATCGGCCTCGTCCATGAAACCGTCGAGCCGGAACAACTCGATGCCAAGGTCCAGGAAATCACGGCGGCCCTGCTGCAAGGCGGCCCGCACGCCCAGGCCGCAGCCAAGGACCTGATCCGCGCCGTCAGCGGCCGGCCCATAAACGACACGCTGGTCGAAGACACCGCCCACCGCATCGCCCACCTGCGCGCCACGCCGGAAGCCCGCGAAGGCATCGGTGCTTTCCTCGATAAACGTCAGCCCAACTGGATTGGGGAATAAGCCATGTTCAACAAGATCCTGATTGCCAATCGTGGCGACCAGCCGCGCAGCGGCGCAGCGACGAAGTCAAACCGCCAGCGTGCGCAGCACGCTCAGGCTATTTCTCCGCGGGAGACCCAGCATGTTTAACAAGATCCTCATTGCCAACCGCGGAGAAATAGCCTGCCGCGTCATCAAGACCGCCCGCCGCATGGGCATCCGCACCGTCGCCGTCTATTCCGAAGCCGATGCCAACGCCCGCCATGTCCGCCTCGCCGACGAGGCCGTGCTGCTCGGCCCGGCCGCTGCCCGCGAGTCCTACCTCGTTGCCGACAAGATTGTCGATGCCTGCAAACGCACCGGCGCCCAGGCGGTGCATCCCGGCTACGGATTCCTGTCCGAAAACGCCGATTTCGCCGACGCACTGGCCGCCAACGGCATCGCCTTCATCGGCCCGCCGGCCTCGGCCATCCGCGCCATGGGCTCGAAATCAGAAGCCAAGAAACTGATGGGCAAAGCCGCCGTTCCGCTAACACCGGGCTACCACGGCGACGACCAGACACCCGATCTGCTCCACAAGGAAGCCGACGCCATCGGCTACCCGGTCCTGATCAAGGCCGCCGCCGGCGGTGGTGGCAAGGGCATGCGCCTCGTCGAAAAAACTGAAGACTTCCTCGACTCTCTCGCCTCGTGCAAACGCGAAGCGATTTCCAGCTTCGGTGACGATCACGTCCTCATCGAGAAATACATCACCAAGCCGCGCCACATCGAAATCCAGGTCTTCGCCGATAGCCTCGGCCACTGCGTTTACCTCTTCGAGCGCGACTGCTCGGTGCAGCGCCGCCACCAGAAGGTGCTGGAAGAAGCTCCGGCCCCCGGCATGACGCTAGAGCGCCGCCGCCAGATGGGCGAAGCCGCCGTCGCCGCGGCCAAGGCCGTCGGTTATGTCGGCGCCGGCACGGTCGAGTTCATCGCCAATCAGGACGGCTCGTTCTACTTCATGGAAATGAACACCCGCCTGCAGGTCGAGCACCCGGTCACCGAAATTATTACCGGCCAGGACCTCGTCGAATGGCAACTGCGCGTCGCCGCCGGCCAGCCGCTGCCGCTAGCCCAGGAACAGCTGCAACTGCGCGGCCACGCCCTCGAAGCGCGCATCTACGCCGAAGACGCCAACAAGGGCTTCCTGCCCTCGACCGGCAAGCTCATCCGCCTGTCGCCCCCGGCCGAAAGCCTCAACGTCCGCGTCGATACCGGCGTCGAGGAAGGCGATGAAATCACGCCCTTCTACGACCCGATGATCGCCAAGCTCATCGTCTGGGACGAAACCCGCGATGGCGCCCTGGCCCGCATGCGCAAGGCGCTGGCCGACTACCAGGTGGCCGGCGTGACGACCAACATCGATTTCCTGTCCCGCCTCGTCGCCTGCCCGGCCTTTGCCGGCGCCGACCTCGACACCGGCCTCATCGAGCGCCAGAAGGAATTCCTCTTCCCCGCCGCCCAGGCTGTGCCGCGCGACGCGCTGCTCGTCGCCACGGTAGGCGAACTGCTCTGGGAGCAACACGAAGCCAAGGCCGCCGCGAAAGCCAGCGGCGACCCCCATTCGCCCTGGCACGCCCGCGACGGCTGGCGCATGAACCTCTCGGCTGCCCGCATGATCGGCTTCCGCGATGGCGACAGCCTGATCGAAGCCCAGGTGCGCTACCAGCGCGACCAATGGCAGATCACCCTCAACGGCAGCACGACATTGGCCCGCGGCAAGAAACTCGAAGGCGACCGTTTTGCCGTCGAACTCGACGACCGCCGCCTGATCGCCAGCGTCGTCGCCGTCGACGACAAGCGCAGCATCTTCCTCAACGGAAGCACGTACTCACTCCTGCGCGATGACCCGCTGCATCTCGTCGAAGCCGGTGGCGCCCAGGGTGGTGGACTGACTGCGCCGATGCCCGGCAAGGTCGTCGCCCTGCTCGCCCAACCCGGCCAGAAGGTGGACAAAGGCGCCCCGCTGCTCATCCTCGAAGCCATGAAAATGGAGCACACCATCACCGCCCCTGCCGCCGGCACGGTCAAGGCTTTCTGCTATGCGGCCGGCGAACAGGTGGCCGATGGCGCCGCGCTGCTTGAATTCGAAAGTGGCGCATAATGCCGGCGAGATTATTCCGGTCCAAGGCGATTTCGGCATGAACGATCTGCGCAGAAAACTGATCCTGCTCGGCGGCATTGCGGCAATCCCGATGTCGAGCGGTTGCCTGACGGCCGCCATGATGTCGGGCAACGACCGTGACAACTACCGTGAAACCGTCGGCTCCGTCCTGCTCTCGGCCGATGGCAAGACACTGGCCGTGATCGGCAAGGACTACCACTACCTGTTCGATGCCCCCGACGCCATCAAGGCCGTGCTGCAACCCGATCTGCGCGACATCGTGAACGTCCATTTCCAGACCTTCTCGGTCGATGCCGCCCAGCGCATCACGGGCGGCTACACGATGAACATCGCCAAGACCGCCTCGGCCGAGCAGAAGGACAAGGCCATTGCCGCCGGTTTCAAGCCATTGCCCAACGGCACCCTGAATTTCTCGGGCTCGCTCACCGGCACACGCTACAGCGCCAACGGAATCCAGGCCGAAAACACCGCCCAGAAACTGCGCAAGGACTACAGCATCAACGTTTCGGCCGAGAAATCGGCCGGCGCCAAGGCCGCCTCGACGGCCGGCAAATTGCTCGTCACCCCGATCACGCTGGCTGCCGATGGCGTGCTCTTCCTCGTTGCCGTTCCGCTGCTGCTCATCGTCGCGATGGGCAGCGCCGTCTCTCATTAGCCCTCTGCGCACCATGTTCCTGCCCAAAAAAGTCAAAATCGTCGAAGTCGGGCCGCGCGACGGCCTACAGAACGAAGCCCAGGTCGTCCCGACCGAGATCAAGATCGCCTTGATCGAACGCCTGGCCGAGGCCGGCCTGCGCGTCATCGAATCGACCTCCTTCGTCTCGCCCAAATGGGTGCCGCAGATGGGCGACAATTCGGCGGTATTGCGCGGCATCAACCGCCACCCTTTGACGGTCTACCCGGTTTTAACGCCAAATCTGCAAGGTTTTGATGCGGCAATCGAGGCCGGCGCTACCGAAGTGGCCATTTTTGGCGCCGCATCCGAGAGTTTTTCCCGAAAAAACATCAATTGCACCATTGCCGAGAGCCTGAAACGCTTCGAACCTGTCGTTTCTGCCGCTTCGGCGCTCGAAATCCCGGTGCGCGGCTACGTTTCCTGCGTTGTCGGCTGCCCCTACGAAGGCCCGGTCTCACCGAAGAAGGCGGCGGAAGTCGCCAAAACCCTGTCCGACATGGGCTGCTACGAAGTGTCGCTCGGCGACACCATCGGCGTCGGCAATCCCGCCTCGATCAAGCGCCTGATCGAAGCCTGCGCCAAGCAGTTGCCCATCGACAAGCTGGCCGGCCACTACCATGACACCTACGGCATGGCCATCGCCAACATCTACGCCTCGCTGCAGATGGGCATGACGGTTTTCGACAGCTCGATCGCCGGCCTCGGCGGCTGCCCCTACGCCAAGGGCGCTTCCGGCAACGTGGCCACCGAGGACGTCGTTTACCTGCTGCAGGGTCTGGGCATTGAAACCGGCGTCGATCTGGCTAAACTGGCAGTAGTCGGCGACTGGATTTCCAGTGCCATCAACCGCCCGAATGGCGCCAAGGCCGGCCGGGCTCTCTGCGCCAAAACAACCGAGTGAGCCTTCTCTCCACCGTTGCCGATTTCCTGAAGCCAGCGCCGCCGCTGGACCCGAGCCTGCGCAAGGCACTCGACCGGGTGGCCGAACTCGTCGACCCGATGCTCAAGGCCGCGCCGGGGTTCGAAAAACACCTGAGCGGCCCCGTCGAGTACGCGCTGGGCTACTGTGATGGCCTGGTCGGCGCCCTGCCCGGTCCGATCGACATCAATCGCAAAGCCTTTGCCGATGACCCGCTGGTGCACGCGCTGTTTGCCACGGCCGACGACATCGACCAGATGCTCGGTCGCAGTCAGGCCGTGCGCGACTATCTCACCGAACCCTGCAGCTGGGACAGCGACTATTTCTACGCCATGTTCGCCGCCCGCCGGCAGCAGAAAAAGCAGCTCGGCATGGCCCAGCAGGGCGACGTCATCCGCAACGACGTTCCGCAACTGGTGCTCTTCTTTTCCGGACACACGCTGATCGAACCGAACTGCCAGCTCCAGGCGACCCTCGACGCGCTGCGCTGCAAGGCGCTGGAGAGCCTGCTCCACACCTTCCATGCCCACGTGCAGGCGCTGCGCAGCGAACGCGAAGGGCTGCGCGCCGATGTCTCCGTCGAGCGCGCCCACCTGACAGTCCTGCGCGGCAGCTCGGGCGGTCACGCACGGGAAGTCGGCACCCGGCACCTGGCGGAACTTGACGCCCGCCTGCGCCACACTGCCGAATCGCTCATGCCGGATCATCTGCTCGATGCGTTGGCCGAGTACCTGCGAGCCCCCGAACAGGCGCTGCACCTGACGCCGGTCAGCATCACCGTCGACCGCCAGGGCGTCGTGACCGAGGACGGCAGCGATGACAGCAATGTCCATACGCTGAACTTCCCGGAACTTACTGCCCGCGACCGTCGTCTTCATCTGGCCATGC
Organism: Pseudomonadota bacterium; assembly: GCA_018261895.1. GTDB lineage: Bacteria > Pseudomonadota > Gammaproteobacteria > Burkholderiales > Rhodocyclaceae > Azonexus. The sequence continues at coordinate 36,841 of JAGTRT010000001.1, read as the reverse complement.
TGGCCAGGATCAGTCGCGACGAAGCACTTGAAGCGGTTGAAATGGTCCGCGACCAACAACACCGCTTCATGCTCATTTGAATGATCAAATCACCCTGCATCAACATTTGCCAGATGGACAAGGAAAACGGCCTGTGCATCGGCTGTTTCCGGACCATCGACGAGATTGCCGCCTGGTCGCGCATCGACGACCCGGCCCGGGCCCGAATCCTTGCCGAGGTCGCCCACCGGCGCCTCGAACTCGACGCGAACAGCACACAAGCCAAACGACCAGAAAACTCATGAGCGAGCCGGACGAAAATCTCTACCAATGCGTCGGCATCTGCATGGCCGACCCGGACTCCGGCTACTGCCTGGGTTGCGGCCGCCCCCCGCTGACCGAACCGGGCATCGTCGCCGAACTGGTGGTACCGACACCGACCGGGGATGCAGGCAACAAGACGGAACAAGCCGAATGAGTGTCACCCTCCCGGATAGCCTGCTCGTCCTCGAACGCGGCTGGCTATCCGCCAACAACATCCTGTTCTTCGATGGCGATCAGGCGACACTGGTCGATAGCGGTTATGTCACGCACGCCGGGCAGACCGTCGACCTCGTCCACCATGCCCTCGATGGCCGCCGCCTGAGCCGCCTGGTCAACACCCACTCGCATTCCGACCACATCGGCGGCAATGCGGCGCTCAAGGAGGCCTTCGACTGCGAGATCATCGTTCCCGCCGGCCTGCATGCGGCCATTGCCGAATGGGACAAGGATGCGCTGCTGCTCTCGCCGCTCGGTCAGCAGAGCGCGCGTTTCCAGCATGACCGCCTGATCGCCGGCGGCGACGAAATCGAAATGGGCGGCCTGAACTGGCAGGCGCTCGCCGTGCCCGGGCACGACATGGAAGCGCTGGCCTATTACAACCAGGAAAAGCGCATCCTGATTTCCGGCGATGCGCTCTGGGAAAACGGCTTCGGCGTCATCTTTCCCGAATTGCTTGGCGAAGCCGACGGCCTGGCCAGCACCCGGGAAACCCTCGACATGCTCTCCCGTTTGCCCATCGACGTCGTGATTCCCGGCCATGGCAAGCCATTCGGGACGGTCGACGCGGCCTTCGAGCGCGCCTTCAGGCGGCTGGCCAACTTCCAGGACAACATCGATCAGCTGGCCTGGCACGCCATCAAGGTCATCGCCGCTTTCGCGATGATGGAAAAGCAAGCCTTGCCCAGAGAGGAATTTGGCCCCTTCCTGCTTTCGCTCCCCTTCGCGGTGGACGTCAATACCCGCTTCCTCAACCTGTCCGACGAACGACTGGTGGCAGGTGTCGAGCGCGAATTGCTGCTGGTCAATGCGCTACGCCTCCGGGACGGCATGATCAGCGCCGGCTGAAACCTCGGAATCCGCTGGTATCGGTCATCCGCCAGCCGTACAATTAAAACGTTATATTCCAATACAAAGGGAGGGAAGACCATGAGCTTCCGCAACCGGCTTTTGCTCGGCATGGCCTTGATCATGGCTGCGTTCATCGCCGCTGTCGTCGTCGCCAACAGTGGCCTGCGCAGCACCTCGGCGCGCTTCGGCAACTTCCTCGACGGCATCGGCGCCCTCCAGCACGGTTATCAGGACATGTACAGCCAGGGGCTGCAGATGGGCCAGGCCCTGCGCAACTGCGTACTCGACCCGAGCAACCCCAAGGCCTTCGAGAACCTTGAAAAAGCCCGCAAGGACTTCGGCAGTGCCCGCGAGGAAGCCAGCAAGGCGGCCAACGCCGTCGAAGGCTTCAGCAGTTCGGTCTCCCGTCTCGGCCCGCTGGCCCAGGCCCAGGCCGATGCCCAGAGCGAAGTGCTCACGGCCCTCAAGGCCGGACGCGTCGATGACGCCAAGGCGCTGGTCAACAGCAAGGAAACGCCGGCCTGGCGCAGCTTGAAGAAGGCCCTGCTCGACGATCTGGAGGTCATCGACAAGGCGACCACCGCGCAACGCATCGAAGTCGCCAGCAAGGCCGAGCAGACCGGCAACATCGTCCTCGCCCTGTCGGCGCTGGCCATGCTGGTCGGCATTGCCAGCGTCGTCACCACGCTGGGTTATGTCCGGCGCGAGCTCGGTGGCGAACCGGCCTACGCCCGCCAGGTGGCGAACGCCGTGGCCACCGGCGACCTGACCCAGCCGATCCACCTCGCCGACGGCGACCGCGACAGCCTGCTGGCCAGTCTGGCGGCCATGCAGAACCACCTGCGCGACCTGGTCAGTGCGCTGGCCAACCATGCCCGCGATGTAGCCCAGACCGCCAACCTGATGGCCACGGCCACCAGCCAGGTGGCCAGCGGCAGCGATCAGCAGCTCGACGTGGCGCGAAACATGGTCAGCAACGGCGAGGCGCTCTCCGAAAGCCTTGGCCAGGTCATGAACGCGGTGCGCGAAGCCGAACATATCGTCCAGGGATCAAGCGAGGTATCGACCAGCGGCGCCGTCCTGGCAAGCAAGGCGGCCGAGGAAACGAAGTCGATGGCCAGCTCGGTCGAGGTCACGGCCACGCATATCCGCGAACTGGGCACCTTGTCTGCGCAGATCAATTCCATCCTCGGCGTCATTTCCGACATCGCCAGTCAGACCAACCTGCTCGCCCTCAACGCCGCCATCGAAGCCGCCCGCGCCGGCGAACAGGGGCGCGGCTTCGCCGTTGTCGCCGACGAAGTGCGCAAACTGGCCGAACGGACCTCGCAATCCACCGCCGAAATCTCGGCCATGGTCGAGAACATCCAGGCCGGCACCAAGCGCGCCGTCGAAGCCATGGAGTCCGGCATGCATCAGGTCGATGAAAGCGTGCAGCTTTCCAACCAGGCGCGCGATGCCTTCGACCGCATGAACGAGAGCTCGCTGGAAGTCCGGCAGGTGGTCGGGCGCATCAACGACGCCATCGGTGTCGAATATCAGAACGAGGGCACGATGCAGAAGCACATCGATCAGGTACGCAGCCTCATCGAGGATGGTGCTCGCGCCATGCGCGATGTCGTCCAGTCGGCCGAACGGCTGAAAGGCATGGCCAGCGAACTGAGCCAGCAGGTGTCGCGCTTCAAGCTCTAAGCGCCGGGCACAACCTCAAAAAGCGGCGTCCGACGCCGCTTTTTTTCGCCCGAGGGGCCAATCAGGCTGCCGGATTGGCCGGCAGGTAGCGCTGAACGAGGCGCACCCAGTAGCTGGCGCCCAGGGTCAGCAGTTCGTCGTTGAAGTCGTAGTGCGGGTTGTGCAGCGTGCAGCCGCCGGTACCCGGGCCGTTGCCGAGCCAGACGTAGCAGCCGGGCTTCTCGCGCAGCATGTAGGCGAAGTCCTCGGCGCCCATCGAAGGCAGGATGTCGGTGAGCACGCGTTCCGGCTTGAAGACCTCGGCGGCGACTTCCTGGCAGAACTTCGCTTCGTTGACGCTATTCACCGTCGGCGGGTAGCGGTGGTCGAACTGGACGCTGATCTGCGCGCCGTTGGCTGCGGCCACGCCGCTGCACAGGCGCTCGATGGCGCGCTCGACGGTTTCCTGGACCTCAGGCTTGAAGCTGCGGATGGTGCCGCGCAGGACGACTTCCTCGGGAATGATGTTCCAGGCTTCGCCGCCGTGGAATTGCGTGACGCTGACGACGGCCGATTCGCAAGGGTGCAGGTTGCGGCTGACCACGGTCTGCAGCGCCTGCACGAGTTGCGCCCCGGCGACGATTGAGTCGATGCCCTGATTGGGCATGGCGGCGTGGCAGCCGTGGCCGCGCACGGTGATCTCGAAGGCGCAGGTGCCGGCCATGACCGGCCCCGGCATGACGGCCATTTCGCCGACCGGGATGCCCGGCCAGTTGTGCAGGCCGAACACGGCTTCGACCGGGAAGCGCGCGAACAGGCCGTCCTCGATCATGACCGCGGCGCCGCCTTCCGATTCCTCGGCCGGCTGGAAGATGAAGACGGCGACACCGTCAAAATTGGGGTGCAGGGCGAGGTAGCGCGCCGCGCCGAGGAGCATGGCGGTATGGCCGTCATGGCCGCAGGCGTGCATTTTCCCGGCGTGCCGGGAGTGGTGCGGGAACTCGTTGAGTTCGGCGAGCGGCAGCGCATCCATGTCGGCGCGCAGGCCGGCCATTTTTTGCGACGTGCCGGCGCGCAGGACGCCGACGACGCCGGTTTTGGCGATGCCGCGATGGACTTCCAGCCCGTAGCGTTCGAGTTCGCGCGCAACGATGTCGGCCGTACGGTTCTCGTTGAAGGCGAGCTCGGGGTGGGCGTGGATGTCGCGGCGCAGCGCGGTCAGCTCCGCGATGAAGGGCAGATCGAGGAGGGGAATGGTCGGGGGCATGTTGATCTCCTGTTTTTCTGTTCGCCAGGCAAGCTGCAAGCGAATGCCGGCTTTATATTATGCCGCGGGTTGATACGAGGCGCCGCCTTGATTATGCTCTGTGCCCATGAAACTCATTCTGATTAGCGGCATGTCCGGCTCCGGAAAGTCCGTGGCCCTCAACCTGCTGGAAGACGCCGGTTATTACTGCGTCGACAACCTGCCGGTCGCCATGCTGACGGTGCTGGTTCACATGCTGTGGGCCGAGGGCATCCAGAAAGTCGCCATTGCCATCGATGCCCGCTCGGGCGGCGGCATCGACCTGCTCCCGGAAAAACTGGAAAAACTCAAATCGGCCACCATCGATCCAACCTTCCTGTTCCTCGATGCGAACGAGGAAACGCTGCTCAAGCGCTATTCCGAATCGCGGCGGCGCCACCCGCTGGCCGCCAACGACCAGACCCTGGTCGAGGCCATCCGCGCCGAACGCGCCCTGCTCGACCCCATTTCGCAACTTGGCCATCGCATCGACACCAGCGGCATGAAGGCCGCCGGCCTGCGCGAATGGGTGCGCCAGTTCATCGAGGCCGAACCGGGCCAGGGCCTGACGCTGATGTTCCAGTCCTTCGGCTTCAAGCACGGCATTCCGCTCGATGCCGACCTCGTCTTCGACGTGCGCTGCCTGCCCAATCCGCACTACGACCCCGACCTGCGGGCGCTGACTGGCAAGGACCAGCCAGTCATCGATTTCCTCGAAGCCGAGGAGGAGGTGCGGCACATGCGCGACGACATCTGCCGTTTCGTCGCCACCTGGCTGCCGGCCTACATCCGCGACAACCGCAATTACCTGACGGTCGCCATCGGCTGCACGGGCGGCCAGCATCGCTCGGTTTACATCGCCGAATGGCTGGCCAGGGAATTCGCGGCGCGGGCCCGGGTGCTGGTACGCCATCGCACGCAAGCCGGGACCTGATCCGGGCAGCTTTGACGGTCAACCGGAAAAAATGCCCAAAATCGAAATGTCCGTCGGCCGCCCGCCGGCCCGCGCATGAACTGGCTGGCGCTGCTCCGGCCGGGCGACTGGCTGATCCTGCTGATCGGCGCGGTGGCGGTCGGCAGCAGCATCCCGGTGTTCTGGCAAGGCGGCCTGGCTGACCGCGCCATCATCCGCCAGGAAGGCAAGGTCTTCGCCGAAGTCGACCTCAAGGCGCGCAAGCAGTTCGAAGTCGCCGGACCGCTCGGCACCACGCTGATCGCCGTCGAACCGGGTCGCGCCCGCGTCGTCTCCGACCCCAGCCCGCGCCAGTATTGCGTCAAGCAGGGCTGGCTCATGCGCCCCGGCGAAATCGCCATCTGCGCCCCGAATCGCGTCAGCGTCCAGATCGCCGGGCGGACCAAGGTCTATGACTCCATCAGTTATTGAATTATCCGTTACCGACGAGGACCGCCGCGTCGCCTGGCTGGCCACGGCGGCCGTCGGGCTGTCGCTGGTCGATGCTGCCATCCCGTCGCCGCTGCCCGGCGTCAAGCCGGGGCTGGCCAACATCGTCACGCTCGTCGTGCTGGCGCGCTACGGCTGGGGCACGGCGGTCTGGGTCAGCGCCCTGCGGGTTTTGGCCGGCAGCCTGCTGCTCGGCTACTTCCTCGCCCCCGGCTTCTTCCTGTCGCTCACCGGGACGACGCTCAGCCTGCTCACCCTCGGCCTCGCCCGCCATCTGCCGGCGCGCTGGTTCGGCCCGGTCAGCCTGTCCATCCTCGCCGCCTTCGCCCACATCGGCGGCCAGTTGCTACTCGCCCGCGCCTGGCTCATTCCGCACGACGGCGTATTTTTGCTCACCCCGGTTTTCGCCGCCGCGGCACTGGTTTTCGGCACCATCAACGGCCTGATCGCGGCTAAACTGCTGGCTGAACCTGCGCCTTTGGAATCATCCAATGTCTAAAACGATTTGCCTCGCGGTCACCGGTGCCTCTGGCATGCCCTATGGGCTGCGCCTGCTCGAATGCCTGCTCGAATCCGGTTGCAAGGTGCAGCTGCTCTACTCGCAGGCTTCGCAGGTTGTCGCCCGGCAGGAGCTCGACTTCGACCTGCCGTCGCGCCCGAGCGATGCCAAGGCCGCCCTGCTCGCCCGCCTGCCCGCCGCCACGCCGGACAACCTCGCCGTGTACGGTCGCGAGGAATGGTTCGCCCCGGTCGCCTCCGGTTCCAACCCGCCGGACGCCATGGTCGTCTGCCCGTGCAGCATGGGCACGTTGGCCGCCATCGCCCAGGGGCTGGCCGACAACCTCATCGAACGCGCCGCCGACGTGGTCATCAAGGAAGGCCGCAAGCTGGTGCTGGTGCCGCGCGAAACGCCGTTCTCCGCCATCCACCTCGAGAACATGCTGCGCCTCTCCCGCGCCGGCGTCGTCATCCTGCCGCCCAGCCCGGGCTTCTACCATCGCCCGCAAAGCGTCGAGGACATCGTCGATTTCGTCGTGGCCCGCGTGCTCGACCAGCTCGCTGTGCCGCACACGCTGATGCAACGCTGGGGCGAGGATCGCTGAGATGGGCTGGTTCGACTTCACCCGTTCGCCCGACGGCACAGCCGTCGAAACGCTGCACATTCCGCTTTTCCCGCTCAACACCGTGCTCTTCCCGGGCGGCCTGCAGCCGCTCAAGATCTTCGAGCAGCGCTACCTCGACATGGCCGCCGCCTGCCTCAAGGACAACACGCCCTTCGGCATCTGCCTCATCGACAAGGGCCGCGAAGTCGGCGAAGGCGCCGTGCCGCACGCCGTCGGCACGCTAGCCAGCATCGGCGACTGGGAGATGGAACAGCTCGGCATCCTGATGATCACCGCCCGTGGCGGACGTCGCTTCCGCATCATCGAGAGCAGCGTCGGCGCCGGCAATCTCATCGAAGCCAAGGTCGAACTGCTGGCCGAACCCGGCCCGACGCCGATGCCACCCGAACGCCAGCGCCTGTTGCCGCTGCTCCGCCGCATCGCCGCCGACCTCGGCAAGGAACGCCTGCCCGAGCCGCACCGTTTCGACGACGCCGAATGGGTCGGCTATCGCGTCACCGAAGTCCTGCCCATCCAGAACCTGGCCAAGCAGAAACTGCTCGAACTCGACGACCCGCTGGCCCGCCTCGAAATCCTCGAAAAGTATCTCGACCAACGCAAGCTGCTCGGCTGAACGCCACCGCCCCCGGCTCGCCGCCGGGGGAAATCCGCCCTACCCCGGCATGCGCTCGAAGCAGGCCAGCCCTTCGGGGACCATGTGGAAAGGTTGCTTGTCGACCATAAAAATGGCGACCTTGGGATCGAACAACGTCGGATCGTCCATGGTGCCGACCTTGATCGCCATCAGCCCGCCGGGAATCTCGGTGCCGATGGCCGTGCCGCAGGTCGGGCAGAAACGCCGCGTCACGGCATTGGGCACGTCGGTCCGCGTAAAGGACGACGGGTTGCCCCGGGTGTAGGCAAAGCCGCTGGCCGGGATGGCGATGAAGGTATTCGGCTCGCCGCCGGTGATGTACTGGCACTGCCGGCAATGGCACTGCCCCTCGAGAATAGGCTTGCCTTCCGCCCGGTAACGCACGCCGCCGCAATAACAACCGCCTTCGAATTCCATGATGTCTCCTTTTTTTGAGTTGGAATAAAGGCCGGAAATCGGTGATTCCGGTTGTGCCATTATTACCGCGAATGCCTCCTGTGTTTCGCCTCTAAACCTTGGTTTAGAAGCAGGCGATTCCGGGTGAGAAATGGCGCCGACTTAAGCAGTTAATTTTGACAGTCGGACCGGCGACTTCGTGCCATTTGCTGTCGTCGCTAGCTTTGAAAAGCGGACGCTCAGGAACGGTTTAGGTAAGAGGCGGCTCACTTGCGGGAGGTACCAGTGGCGGAAGGCCGCGCCGATGCTAGGGCTTGCGCGGTAGGGAGCGACCATTGCCGTCTATGTAGTCTGAGAAATCGGATTTGCTCGACATGCTGACTGGAAGGCCATATTGGATAACTAGCTTGATGACTGCCATTGCTTGGGGCGGCGGCTCTGCTTGGGGATTTTCGCGGTAGTACCAGATGGCACCTTGCGATTTCTTAATTCGTTGGAACTCAGCTTCAATGACTGGCAAATCAGCAAGACTGCCGTTGAGCAGGAGTTTCCCGTCCGCCAGCGCACTGACACGTGCCACAGGCGGCGATTGCGCAAACGCAGTGAAGGTCATAAGGCAGAAAATAAAGCTTATTAGTCGATTCAACATGTGAGCGTTAACGTGGAACCAAGCGGCCTGCGTGAGATTTGGCATGACTGACACCCGCATCGAAGATGGCTGGCTCAAGCACGAACGTCTCTCGCATTCCGTCGGCTGTCATTGACGTGGACAATAGGTCCCGTTGAATAAGTGACTCTATGGCGGAGGCAGAAACGCAACAATTATTCATTTGGCTCCAGGTTAGAACGCAGCCGCCAGCATTTGCGAACTCGGACACGACAGCCCTTTCTTCCTCGCTCAGAGAGTCGAAAGTGCGCAATGCATCGCATTGCTTTGCTCGAAGCAATGCATTGCGAGAAAGCCTGAGATGTATGGCACTTGCCGTGATACGCGCGACAGGAAAGAAGATGATTGCGGCGAACGCTGCAATGACCCAGTCACCAAAGTACAGGTACACGCCAAGGCCCAGTAGACCGGAGAGACTGGTTGCTATATTCCGGCCAAAGTCGGTCTCGCCATAGACCCGATCCGCCCACTTTTCGATAGCACTCATTCAGTCCTCTTACATTTATTTTCGAGCAGAAACTTCCAAGTTATTGGAAATAGTACGGACGCGATTGAATCGCCGGCAAGGCGATGAATGACATTGAGATTATCCCATGGGACTCCCCTTATCAATCAGCGCTCAGACGGACAGAGCCGATGTACGCTTTGGAACGTTATGTTGAGAGAACGCTATTTGCCGAACCGAGACAGTTGACCAACGTCAGCCTCTCCCAAGCAATACGCGCAACGGCTTTTCGGAATCTCACGGTCAACCGGAAAAAACGCCCAAAATCGAAATCCCGCCGCCGGATGTCATGATTTTCATGAGCCGATGTCCCGGATTTTCCCGATGCGGTGCGCTTTCGCGTTGCGGACAATCGTCGGCAACCCTGCCTCGTTCGAGAGAAACGCTCATGAAACTCATCTGCCGGGCCCGCCAGACCTTGCTGGCCGGTGCCCTTGTCCTTGCTGCCGGCGCCGCACTCGCCGCCGCGTTCGACCCCCTGCCGGCCGGTGAATGGAACCGCGACAAGGCCGCGCATCTGCTCGAACGCGCCGGATTCGGCGGCACGCCTGACGAAATCGACCAGCTGGCGCGCGTGACGCCGCGCCAGGCCGTGCGGCGGCTCGTCTATTTCGAGGGCGCGTCGAAGGCGGCATTGCCGGCCTTCGAGGAGTCCGGCGCCTTCCAGCCCGGGTTCGCGGCCTTCCCGCCCAGCCGGCCGGCCACTACCGATCTGGCCAAGGCGCACGGCGAAGCCATCGGCGTCAAGGTCAAGCCGGGCGGCAACCGCCGCCTGCAGCCGGTGACCAACCAGTTTTTCTACTGGCTGCGCGCGAGCCGCCTGGAGACGCACCGCGTCAATTACTGGTGGGCGCAGCGCATGCTCGCCACGCCGCGCCCCTTCGAGGAAAAGATGGCGCTCTTCTGGCACGGCTACTTCGCGACGACCGAGGACAAGGTGCGCGACTACCGCAAGATGCTCAAGCAGCTGGAACTCTTCCAGCGTGAGGGGCGCGGGAATTTCCAGACCTTGCTGCTCAAGGTGGCGCAGGACCCGGCCATGCTCGCTTTCCTCGACGCCGGCATCAACGTCAAGGGCGCGCCCAATGAGAACTTCGCTCGCGAGATCATGGAGCTCTTCTCCATGGGCGTCGGCAACTACAGCGAGCAGGACATCCGCGAGGCGGCGCGCGCCTTCACCGGCTGGAATTTCGACGACCTGCGCTTCAAGTTCGACCCGGCCAAACACGACGACGGCGAGAAGACTGTGCTCGGCCGCACCGGGCGCCTGACCGGCGAAGACGTCATCGCCACCATCGTCGCCCAGCCGGTGACTGCCGAGTACGTCGCCGGCAAGCTCTACGCCTTCTTCGTCCGCACCGAGCCGGAACCGGCCCTGCGCCACCAGCTTGGCGAGCTGCTGCGCCAGCACCGCTACGAGATCGCGCCCTTCATGGAAACCCTGCTGCTGTCGCGCGACTTCTATTCGTCCGACGCCGTCGGCACGCACATCAAGAGCCCGGTCGAACTCGTCGTCTCCACCTATCGCAAGCTCGGCCTGCACGAGGTGCCCGGCGTGCCGGACTTCAACGAAAGCACCGGCGCCCTCGGCCAGCGCCTGCTCTACCCGCCCACCGTCGCCGGCTGGGCCGGCGGCCGCAGCTGGATCACGCCCGGCCTGCTGCTCCAGCGCGGCAATTTCGCCTTCGACCTGCTCTTCCCGGACATTGGCTTCATTCCCGAAGACCGCTATCCGACCATGGCCACCGGCGCCGAAATCCGCGCCGTGCATGAGCGCATCCGCGCCGGCATGAGCATCACGACCGCCACCCTGCCGGTCGGCAAGGACAGCGCGCCGGAGCAGATGGCCATGTCCAACCGCAATACCGATCAGGACGAGGACTTCAACACGCGCTACGCCAGCTACCGTGGCTGGCAGATGGCCATCGAGCGCGTCAAGCCGATCCCGCGCACCCTGGCGCGCATCGACCTCACCGGCATGGTCCTGCGCGCTGGTTGCCGCACGCCGCTGGAAGCCGTGCGCTACCTCGAACGCCGCTTCCTCGCCGTGCCGCTCGACGACGCCAGCCGCGCCGACCTCGCCCGCTTCCTCGAACAGGAACTCGGCGGCGCCGACCTGCCCGCCGCCGTGAGCTACGCCGAGGACGCCCTGCGCCTGACGCTGCACCTCATCATGAGCCGCCCGGAATACCAGTTAGGTTGAGAGCCCGTCCATGATCCAGCCCCTGCCACTCGAACCCCTCCCCGGCCCTCCCCTTCTCAGGGGAGGGAGCCTGCTCCAGGGCGCCCGCGCTTTCTCCTCCCTTGAGAAGGGGAGGCCGGGAGGAGTTTTGCCGGCCAGCTTCCGGGCACGCGCAGCGAACGTTCAGGAACCATCGCCAAGGACATCACCATGACCGCCCCCAATTCCCGCCGCCGCCTGCTGCAGGGCGCCCTCGCCTCGCTGGGCCTGAATGCCCTCGCCCCGCTCGCCGCCCCCTCGATCTTCGGCAACCTCGCCCAGGCCGCCACGCGTGCCGACGACGGACGCGTCCTCGTCATCCTCGAACTCTCCGGCGGCAACGACGGCCTGAATACCGTCGTCCCGCATGGTGACGACGCCTATTACCGCCTGCGCCCCAACATCGGCATCCCGGCCCAGCGCCTGCGCCGCATTGACGACCTGCACGGCTTCAACCCCGGCCTCGCCGGCTTCGAGAAACTCTGGCACGACGGGCGGATGGCCATCGTCCAGGGCTGCGGTTACGACAAGCCGTCGTTCTCGCACTTCACCTCGATGGCCTACTGGCACACCGCCGCGCCCAACAGCGGCAGCGACTACGGCTGGTTCGGCCGTACCGCCGACGCCCTGTCGCCGACGCCTCGGCCCAATTTCCTCATCAACATCGACGAAGCCCAGTCGCTCGCCGTGCGCAGCCGCGTGCACACCCCGGTCGTTTTCGACGACCCGGAAAAATTCCGCCGCACTGGCTACCAGCAGGAACGCGCGCTGCTCGACGTCGTCCCAGAGACGAAAGACGGCAACGCCAGCCGCGCCTACCTCAACGACGTGGCGCGCAGCGCCCGCGAGGCGTCGGCCCTCGTCCGCCAGGCCTGGCAAAGCTACTCGACACCCGTCGACTACGGCATCTTCCCGCTCGGTCTCAACAAGATCGCCGCCTGCATCGCGGCCGGCCTGCCGACGCGGCTCTACTACACCGGCTACCCGCACAACGCCTTCGACACCCACGTGCACCAGCCCGACCTCCACCAGCGCCTGCTCACCTACACGGCCGACGCCGTGCTCGGCTTCATGCGCGACCTTGAACGCATCGGCCAGGCCGACCGCGTCTGCGTGCTCGCTTTCTCGGAATTCGGCCGCCGCGCCGGCGAAAACACCAGCCGCGGCACCGACCACGGCACGGCCAACAACATTTACCTGTTCGGCAAGGGCGTGAAGGGCGGCTTCTACGGCGAACGGCCGTCGCTGACCCAGCTCGTCGAAGGCGGCAACCTGCAGCACACCACCGACTTCCGCCGCGTCTACGCCTCGGCCGTCGAGGGATGGCTGGGCCTGGACAGCAAAGCCGTCCTCAAAGGCGAGTTCGCCCCCTTCCCGCTCTTCGCCTGAGCGGCGGCCGGGGCCGTCAGGCCTGCCGAGGCAGGCTTTGACGGTCAACCGGAAAAAATGCCCAAAATCGAAATCCGCCCGAAGTGCCGGGCCGGCCACTGGCTTGGTCCAGCGCAGCCTGCGCTGGCAACTGATATCCCCACCAAGCGAAGCGAGAAGCTCCCGGGACAAACTCCGGTTTGACATTGCGCGAAATGTCAGAGGATACTCTTCGCACGTTTACTGAATTTTCTATTCTTTTTATTGGGGGCCATGTGAAAGGCATTCATTTTTGTGCACTCGCTGTACTGATGGGCGGAATTGGCAACAGCGCCCTGGCTCAGACAGCATCGGATGTCGATTGGTCCGGGCTCTATGCGGGCGGACTCGTTGGTGCAACAGCCAGCCGTTCAGATGCAAGCATGCTGGTCGGAACGCCCAAGTACCTGGACGCAACCGATGCCCGGCAAATTGCCCGCAGCGGAACCCACCAGCTGGACCAAGCGGGCGGCTCAGGCGGTCTGTTCGTTGGCTACGGCAAGCAGTACGGGAATGTGCTGGTCGGGATCGAGGCAAGCGCCAATACCCTTTCCGTTAGCAAGGAGTATGTAACGACAGAGGCCTACGAGACGGTGCCGACAGCACAAATGACCCGAAAAAAGGCAGTCTCGGCCGACTGGATGGCGGGATTGCGTCTTCGGCTCGGATGGGCGCAGCAGAATTGGCTGACCTATGTCACCACAGGCATTGCCGCCACGCGCCTGCAATTGGACTTCACGTTGTCCGACAATGCCTTCAGCGGCTATTCCCACGCGTTGAAATCAGCTTGGGTGTTAGGCATGAGTCTCGGCTTTGGTGGCGAATACGCGCTGACCAAAAATTGGTCACTCAAGGGCGAATATCTCTACACAAAGTTTGGCAACGTTTCGACAGAGTCTGAAGTCACAAGCACCAATAACTCCGGTGGCACCTTGGTCCACAAGGCAAATCTGGAAAATCACGGCGTCTTTCTCGGAGCCTCCTATCGCTTCTGATGCTGGCTGCAGGCAACACAATGGCCGATATCGAGCCAACAAAAAAGCCAACCTCTTTCGGTTGGCTTTTTCTTTTGCAGATCAAAAATCCGCCAGAATTCTTGTGGAGCGGGCGATGGGAATCGAACCCACGGCTCTAGCTTGGGAAGCTAGGGTATTACCATTATACGACGCCCGCTCTGGGCAGAAGGCCGCATTCTAAGCGCAGACGGCGGCTGGTTCAATCTTTCCCGCTCCACGTGGTTTGCCAGGTCAGGCCGAAGTGGAGAGGAGCGATGCGACGCTGCTGTCGTCCCGGGTGGCGGTGCCACGCTGGCTCCGGTGCCATGGGCCTGTCCGATTCCCCCCACTATTTCGGTCAGTCGCCAGCTTGAAGAATCAATGATAATGAGCAGGTCTTTTCGCCCACCATTGCCGAATTCGAACCCATGCCCGATACCCATGAGCCAAAACCCGATGCCGTGCTGACGCTTGATGAAATGTGCGGCAAGGCGATGGAGCATCAACTGGCCGGGCGTCTCGATCTTGCTGCGCAGCTTTACAGCGAAATTCTGCAAATTCAGCCAATGCATTCGGTTGCCAACTATTCGCTCGGCCTGCTTCATGTCCAGGTGCAACGGCCCGAGGGTGGTTTGCCCTATCTGTTGGCGGCACTCAAAGCATCTCCTGAGACGGCGGATTATTGGCTTGGCTATATCGAGGCCCTGCTCATGGCCGGTCAGACGGATGCCGCCCGGCAGACGCTGGAGCTCGGCCAACAGCATGGCCTGACAGGTGCGGCAGCCGAAAATCTGGCAAGCCGTATTCTGAGCTCCCAGCCAAAGCCGCCAGTAGAGGAAAAGCCAACGCCCGCGAGCAAACACTCAAAGCCATTCGCTCAGGCGGTGCGGAAAAAAGGCAGCCCAACCCGGCAACAGAGCAACGAGCTGGTGACGTTGTTTACGCAAGGGCGTTACGCGGAAGGCGTGACGCAAGCGCTGACGCTGACGCAGCGTTTTCCCGAACATGGACCTGGCTGGAAGATTCTCGGCGCAATGCTGCGTGCCGTTGGCCGCAACGAAGAGGGACTGGCGGCAATGCGCGAGGCTGCCGAATTGTTGCCTGACGATGCCGAAACGCAAAAAAACCTCGGCGTAATGTTGGTTGAAGCAAATGATCTGGCTGAAGGCGAGCGTCACTATCGTCGAGCGCTGGCGATCAATCCAGGCTACGCCGCTGTCCATACGAGTCTCGGCGGGATACTGTCGCTGCAAGGGCGTAATGCAGAAGCAGAAGCCAGTTACCGCGCTGCATTGGCCTTCAAACCCGGCGATGCCGATGCAGAAGTCGGTTTGGCGCGCACGCTCGGTTTGAGGGGGGAAATCGATCTTGCGCTGCCCTTGTACCGCAGCGCGCTGGGGAAAAACCCGGAGCAGGCTGCAGCGGTTTTTTCCAACATGCTGTTCATGTTGAGCCATAGCACCAAGATGGATGCCGCTGCATTGTTTGCCGAACATTGCCGTTTTGCCGAGAAGTATGAAGCCCCTTACCGCGCCTCCTGGCCAAAGCACGCGAATTCTCGCGACCCGCACCGTTGCCTGAAGGTCGGTCTGGTTTCAGGCGATTTTTACAACCATGCGGTCGCCCCCTTCATCGAACCGATATTGGCGCAACTCCAGAAGCGAGCCGCAACGACGCTGGAACTGCATGCCTACTACAATCATTTTCTCGATGATGATGTCACCCAACGCTTGCGCAGCTACATGCCTCACTGGAATGTCGTCAACAAGCTCTCGGACACAGCGCTGACGCAACAGATCCTGAACGACAAAATCGACATCCTGATCGATCTGTCCGGTCACACGGGTAGAAACCGGCTCCTGAGCTTCGCGCGCAAACCTGCGCCAGTGCAAGTAACCTGGATCGGCTATCCCGGAACGACCGGGTTGCAGGCAATGGACTATTACCTTGCCGATCGCCACTTTCTGCCGCCGGGCCGCCTTGCCGATCAATTTACCGAAAAGATCGCCTATCTGCCTGCCGCCGCTCCATTTTCACCCTTCACGGCCGCACCAGCAGTCAATGTCTTGCCGGCCCTGAAAGCGGGCCATCTTACCTTCGGCAGTTTTAATCGCGCCAACAAGATCAATGCAGAAACAATTGCCATGTGGTCACAATTGTTGCGCGCGCTCCCCGACGCAAGAATGCTGCTGGGTGGCCTTGCACCGGAATACAACAGCGACAAACTGATCGAAGAATTCGTTCGTGAAGGAATTGCCCGCGAGCGGCTGATCATCCACCTGCGTTCCGATATGGAGACTTACCTCGGCTTGCACCATCTGGTCGATATTTGTCTTGACGCTTACCCCTACAGCGGCGGGACCACGACATACCATGCTATCTGGATGGGTGTGCCCACCCTCACGGTCGGCGGGGCGACTGCGGCCGGGAGATCGGGAGCCTCGATTCTGGACCGCGTCGGACTGGACGCGTTTGTTGCAGATAATGCAGATGATTTTGTGCAGAAGGGCGTGTCCTGGGCGAGCAATCTGGCCGCCCTGGCGGATATTCGGCAAAACCTGCGGGAACGCTTTGCGGCATCGGCAACCTGTCAGCCAGAAGTCGTTGCCGCAGGCGTCGAACGCGCTTTGCGCAGCATGTGGCAACGCTACTGCGCGGAGTTGCCCCCAGCGTCGTTTGAAGTGCCATTGCAGGATGTGCTTGATGGCATGAGCCACGAGAACAAGCAATGACCGAGTCGCACAAAAACACCCCAATTTACGTTACGCAGCCCTCCTTGCCGGCGCTGGAAGAGTTCATCCCTTATCTTGAAAAAATATGGGAGAGCAAATGGCTGACCAATAGCGGTCCGTTTCACCAGCAATTCGAAAAGGCGCTGTGCGACTATCTGGGTGTCGAGCACCTGGCCTTGTTCACCAACGGCACCATCGCCCTGGTGACCGCATTGCAGGCGCTGCGCATCACGGGCGAAGTCATTACGACCCCGTATTCGTTTGTCGCTACCGCCCATTCGCTGCTGTGGAACGGCATCAAGCCGGTATTTGTAGACATTGATCCAGTCACCCTGAATCTCGACCCGGCAAGAATCGAAGCGGCCATTACGCCACAGACGACGGCCATCATGCCTGTGCATTGCTATGGGCATCCCTGCGACGTCGAGCGCATCGAAAAAATCGCCGACGACCATGGGCTCAAGGTCATCTACGATGCCGCCCACGCTTTTGGCGTGCAATACCATGGCAGCAGCCTGCTCAATCACGGCGATCTGTCGGTACTCAGCTTTCATGCCACCAAGGTATTCAACACCGTCGAAGGCGGCGCGATCATTTGTCACGATGCAAAAACCAAACAGCGTATCGACCATTTGAAGAACTTCGGCTTCGAGGACGAAGTCACCGTGGCCGCTGCGGGCATCAACGGCAAGATGAGCGAGATCACTGCAGCTTTTGGTTTACTGCAGATCAAGGGCATCGACGCCGTCCTGCAAAAGCGCAAGGCCGTCGATGCGCGCTATCGTGCAGGTCTGGCGCGGGTCCGGGGCATTTATTGTTTGCCCGGCGCCGGCGCGAAGGTCAGCAATTTCGCCTATTTCCCGATCCTCGTGCAGCCTGAATTTCCGCTCAGTCGTGATGCGCTGTATCAGAAATTGCACGATGCCGGCATTTATGCGCGCCGCTATTTCTATCCACTGATCAGCGATTTCCCCATGTATCGCGGCATGCCTTCGGCAGAACATGCGAATTTGCCGGTGGCACGCAAGGTGGCAAGCGAGGTGATCTGTCTGCCGATCTATCCCGCGCTCTCCGACGCGCAGGTGGATATGATTGTTGAACTGATCGCGGGTGTGGCTGGCGAATGAAGCGTATCGCGATCATGCAGCCATATTTTTTCCCGTATATCGGCTATTTTCAATTGATACAGACCGCCGAGCTGTTTGTCGTCTATGACAACATCCAGTACACGAAAAAGGGCTGGATCAACCGGAATCGCTATTTGCTGGATGGCGTAGATCAACGGTTTTCCATACCACTCAAAAATGCCGCCGAGGGTTTGAATGTTGTGGATCGGCAGATCGCCGCCGACTTCAGAAGCGACAAGCTCCTGAACCGGTTGCGCGAGGCCTATCGGCATGCACCGTATTTTGACTGCGTGTTCCCGATGGTCGAAACCTGCGTGCAGCAGCAGGAGACGAACCTGTTCAACTATATTTACCGCTCTCTGCGCGAGACTTGCGACTATCTGGGGATCGAGACCGAACTCCTGATTTCGTCGTCTGTACCGATCGATGCTGGTTTGGCTGGCCAGGAGAAGGTCATTGCACTCTGCCAGCAGCTCGGCGCCGAAGCCTACATCAATCCCATCGGCGGGCAGGCATTGTATGCACGCGAGGATTTCCGGGCACGCGGAATTGAACTTCAATTCCTCAAATCAAGGCCTTATTCATATCCACAATTCAATCGTGCGTTCGTTCCATGGTTATCCATCATCGATGTGATGATGTTCAACCGCGTCGGCGATATCAAAAATTACCTCTCCTCGGGCTACGAATTGATCTAGAGAGCCGAGAATCGCGCCATGAACTGGAAAAAACTCGGGAAGCTTTTCGATCCGACAAAATTCAGCTTGCCCAACGGCTGTGCCGAATTCGCCCAGTCTCCGCAGGCACTGGTCTTCGACGATTTCGTGAGAATCTATTTCTCGACTCGCGCGCGGGACGGCGACGGGAAATACCTGAGTCACATCGCCTATGTCGACATGGCAAAGGATTTTCGGAAGACCGTCGCAGTATCCACGCATACCGTCATCGAACTCGGCAAACGCGGCTGTTTCGACGAACATGGGATTTTTCCCATGAATGTGGTCCGTCACGGGACACTCATTTACGGTTACACGTCGGGAGTAAACCGGAGAAGTTCGGTCCCTGTCGATACCGCCATTGGACTGGCCATCAGTCGGGATGGCGGCATCACGTTTCAACGACTTGGCGACGGACCGGTGCTGACAGCATCGCTGCACGAGCCCTGTCTGGTTGCCGACCCATTCGTGAAGATTTGCCGGAACGTATTTCACATGTGGTACATCTTTGGCACCGGCTGGAAATGCTACTCAGACACCGCTGCGCCAGAACGTATCTACAAAATCGGCCATGCAGTGTCAGCTGACGGCATCAACTGGAAGAGGCACGACGGACTGCAAGTCATCGCCAGCCGTCTCGGCAACGACGAGTGCCAGGCGTTGCCGACTGTCATCGAGATCGACGGGAGGCATCACATGTTCTTCTGTTATCGCCAGGCGCATGACTTTCGCAGCAATCGCGAGCGTGGCTACCGGATCGGCCATGCCTGGTCGGACGACCTGACGAACTGGACGCGGGACGATACGCAGATGTCTCTCGATGTCAGCGAAGGCGACTGGGATTCCGACATGCTGTGCTATCCGCATGTTTTCTCCTGCGATGGCCGGATTTACATGCTTTACAACGGCAACGAGTTCGGCCGCCATGGCTTCGGTCTAGCGGTGTTAGAGACCTGAGTCGAAAACGCCGTAGAGAACCACCATCATCGACATATAGTTGCGCTGCCTGAGGTAGAGCTTCATGTCAGGGACCACTCGGTGCAGCATGAGCGGTATCCGAAAGAAATCCTCCTTGGTGTGCAGTCGAACAACAATCCTTGGCCGATGCTGGCGAATCGTCTCTTGCGCACCAGCCAGCGCACGATATTCCGCACCATTGATGTCGAGTTTGATCAGCGTCACGGCATGTTTTGGACTACCAAGGATCGAATCGATCGTATCAACCTCGATCTGCTGTTCGCCATTCGCCGTGATCTGGTTGTCGATGTCCATTTCCTGCCTCGCAAAGCGCAAGGTCGTGCGCTGGTCCCAGGCGCCAATTTTCAGGGGCAGCACCTTTGTCAGACCGAGCGACTGTATCGTGGCCTGCAGCTGGCGGAAGTTCTCCTCGCACGGTTCGAGCGAGATGATCTGCGTGTAGCGCCCACCTGAAAGACTGTGAAATTCGCGCACGGTGTCGCCCGTAAAACCGCCGACATCGAGTAAGACTTCGTCTGCGCGCAGAGGAAATTCGCTGGCCGGGAAATACAGATTGTCGAGACGGACAAAGGGCTTGAGGTATTCAAGGTCTTCGTTGATCTTGGCGTTGATTGCAGCGATATAAGTCTGACGCGACAGATCATCGGCGAACAATTTCCCGGCCTGGTCAAACTGTTCAAGATGGTCTTTCACGAACCGCATGTCCATGAAGGCCTCGGGCATATTCAGGTAATCCGGAATATCGATGACATGGACTTCGCGTGCCCCGAGTCGCTTCAGTTTGTCCACCTGCGGCGGGTAAGTCGTAATGCCAACAACAACAATGCAGTCGGCAAGCCGGCTAACGGCCTCCTCGGTTGCGATGACCCGCAGGCCCATAAAGGAATCGTCGGTTTTGCAGGCGGCATCCACCATTACTGACTCCACAATGATGCCGTTTAAAGCCAGGAATCGCTGAAGTACGTATGCGTAGACGCCGGCGCCATAGATGATCACGGGCTTTGACGCTGCGCGGATGTGCTGCAATATCGGTCTTTGCCGGCTGGGGCCGTCGACAATCTGGTCGATGATTGACATGACAGGGCCTTCTTCAATCCCGCAGGGCAGCGGAATATCCGGTCAACTCGGCGATGCCGAAGCCCTCGCGGCCAAAAGCATTACCGCAGTAGAACATGAGCAGGCGACCGTCGAGTTCGAGAAGCTGCGGATAACACATCATTTGCGCATCCCATCCCGATGCCGAGGTTGTGATGCCGGCCTGCGCATCGTCGCGCCGCCAGGTTTCGAGATCATCGGAGCTAGCGTAGCCAAGGCGGTATTCGCTTTCTGCGGTGTTTGGCTTGCGATGCGCGAAAATCGCATGCCATTTTCCGGCCAGAAAAAATGGCGCAAAAATGTCCTGGCATTCGTCTTCGGATAGCGTCGGGACAATGGGTATTCCGTCGCGTATCCAGTCGATGCCATCGGACGATGTTGCGTGGACTATCTGGTAAACCGGTTCGTATTTCCCATTGCCGGACTCGAGCCACTTTCTTCCGGTCAGGTACCACATGTGCCACTGATCGTCGATGACCTGCACGATAGGGCCGGTCACAAAATAGGGCTCGTTCAATGCCGTGGCAAGCAGTGGCCCTTCGCCCGATTTTTCGAAGGTTGCCCCGCCGTCGCGGCTGACAGCCATGCCAATCGCCAGCGTGTACGGAACAGACTGCATACGCGACCAGCCCGAGTAGTACATATAGATCGCCCCGTCCTTGCGCAGGATACAGCTTGGCATGATGCCGAATTCGTCAAAGCTGCCGGAGTTGCCAAGTGGTAACAATGGCGCGGCCGAGATTCCCACCACTCTGGTAAGGTCATCGCGCGCCAGATCGACATAGCCGGGATAGGAGACGTACTGCAGGTCGCCGCCTCTTTGTGGACGACAGGCGATATAGACGCGCACCGTGCTGTCGTCGAGTATCAGCGGGGTCGGGCATTGCGCGTATTCCTGCATCCAGTCCCGCCCGCTGCTGAGCCTTGGATTGAAGATGTTGCCGAGCTTTTTCCACGAAAACATAGTCTCACCTTGGCAGCTGCCGGACGCTGGAACCGTTTGCAACTGGAAGCACAGTCGTATTATTTATTCCGCGAACCGAGGGCCGGCATCGCGGTCATGCGCAGGAACGCCTTGCTGTCGAGGCGGAATTTCTCGGTTCCGGGAGCGATATACACGCTGCCTGGCGCAGCGTTCTTGAGCAGCAGGGTGGCGCCGCCCAGAAAACAGTCCGCCCCTACAGATACCTCTCCGCCGATGGTGGCATTCAGGCCGACAAAGGATCTTTCGCCGAGAATGACACCGCCGCCGAGCGTAGCACCCGCAGCGATCCAGCAATGATCATGCACCACCGAATGATGACCAATCAGGGCATTGTTCCACAACGAGACGTTGTTGCCGATCCTGACTCCGGGTTGTATGCCGACACCATCGAGAATCAGGCAATTTTCGCCGATCTCCAGCCATGGCCCATGGTCGGCACGCGGGCTGACATAGCTCGCCAGCGTGTAGCCCTTCGCCTTGGCTTCCTGGCATTTTACGGCTCTCACGGCATTCAGCTCGTGGTAACCGATGGCGACAAACATCTCGGTTGTTGCGGGCGGGTAATGGTTCTCGATTTCCTCAAAGGGCACTACCGGATGGCCCAGATGCGTGGCCTGGCGACCGCCCATGTCGGGAATCCAGGCAGCATCGCAGGTAAAGCCAACCACCTGATATTGATTGTCGCGAACAATATGCTGATACGCGACATCGGCAATTTTGCCGAGCCCGAAAATGACGAGTCGTTTCATGGTCTTTCCTTTGCGAATGCCAGCTTCGCGATAGCAGGGCCATAGCGAGGCCGGGCGCGAACTGCCCGGTATTGTCGCGCATCGGGCGTCCAATGGTAAGCTGCCTGCAGTTTCAAATAACTGGTTATCAGGCGCAAAATCAGCGCTTTTGGCAGTTGTCCGGAATATCATCGGGAGAGCCAAATTGATGACAATGCTGTCGGCCATTCAAGCGAGGGGGAGCGGTGCGCGCTGGTGAAGAAAATTTCTATCTCGATCCTGTAACGCTGGAGCAGCTGACGCTCTCAAACGCGGTGCGCGAAGGCAACGAAATCGTGTCGGGTGTGCTGACGAGCCCTTCAGGACATCGCTTCGAAATCCGCAACGGCGTTCCCGATCTTGTCTATCCGTTCGAACTGCCGGCGGTTGATCGCCATGCCTTGCAGCAGTACGAGGAGCGGGCCGACGCCTATGACCGTTATTTGCCGCTGACCTTCAGCACTTATGGTGAGGACGAGCAGGCGGTGCGCAATGCCATGATCGACAAGCTCGATCTGCATCCTGGATCGGTCGTGCTTGAGACTGGCGCCGGTACCGGTCGCGATTCCGAAATCATTGCCCGCCGGCTCGGGACCGATGGCAAGCTGTATATTCAGGATCTCTCGCCATCGTTTCTGGCAAAGAATCTCGTACGCATGCATGACGTCAGCACGCATGTCGAACCGGCTTTGGCCAACGGCTATTACCTGCCGTTTGCCGACAACAGCTTCGATGCCTGTTATCACTTCGGCGGCATCAATGCCTTCGGCGATATCAAGCGTGCATTCGCCGAAATGGCGCGCGTTACCAAGCCTGGCGGCAAGGTTGTGGTCGGTGATGAGAGCATGCCGCCCTGGTTGCGCGACACCGAGTTCGGTCGCATTCTCATGAACTCCAATCCGGAATTCAAGTATCCACTGCCGCTCGATAAATTGCCCGTCCAAGCGCGTAAAACCCGCCTCGAATGGATTATCGGCGGAGTTTTCTTTGTCATCGATTTCGTCGTTGGCGAAGGCGAGCCGAAGGCCGATTTCGACTTTCCGATTCCCGGTGTGCGCGGTGGCACGCATCGCACGCGCTTCCATGGCCAGCTCGAAGGCGTTACGCCCGAAGCCAAGCGTTTGGCGCACGAGGCGCGCGAAAAAACCGGCAAGAGCATGCATCAATGGCTCGACGAGGTGGTGCGCCAGGCTGCGCTGCGCGATATCGGCAAACAGGAATGAGTCCGCGGGGCAACAGGATCGTATGAAAACAGGTGAACCTTCGGGATTCGGCTTCGGTCATGAATGATCCGCAGGATCGCGGCGCGACGCTGGTTTTCCCTGCCATCGATCAGATGGCGCTCGAGTATTTGCGCGCTGCCCGCAGCAGGGGCGAGCGCGTGGTGTGCGCCGCGTCGGTTGCAAGCGACGAAATCGCCGCCGAATTCGGCCTCCATCGCCTGCCCTTGATTTATGACGATGATTTCGCCGCATGTTTCCTGCCCTTGGTGCAGCAGGAATCCATCAGCCGCCTGTTCTGTCCGGTCGCCAGCGTGCATCATTTCATGCGTCGCTTTATTGCTTCCCAGCATCTGACGCTCGAATTGATCGGCCAGTCGCCGATCAGGCAGCAAGTCGACCAGCATCGCCAGTTGATGGCGCGCGCGCAACGCCTCCTGCCGTTTGTGCAACGCTGCGCCAATGGCGCCCCCACGCTGTCGCTGTTCGAAGTAGCGGGCGTGTTGCGCCAGGCGGGGTACATCTATGGCGAATCGAACGACGACAAACTGGCGGCCATGATGGGCGTTCTTGCCAGCGCGCCGGCTGGGGACGTGGTTGAAATCGGCTCGTTGATGGGCCGCTCGGCATTCGTGTTGCTCTACCTGGCATGGCGCTATCGCATTGGGCCACTATTGACGGTCGATCCCTGGCAGACGGATTCAGCGATTCAGCACGAGTCGCCGGATGAGTTCCAGTCGCTGGTGGACGATTGGGATTTCGAGGTTCTCAGCGAAGGCTTCATGGTCAACATGGTCCCGATGCGCGCCGACGACCATGCCCACTTGCGCATGCCTGCCGCAGAAGGGTTCAAGAAATACGCCAGCGGCGCAGCGATCGCCTCCATGTACGGCCACCGCGTCCCATTCTCGGGAAAGATTGCGGCAATCCACATCGACGGCAACCACGATTACGCTTCGGTACAGCAGGATTGCGCGCTCTGGCTTGACCGGATGCTGCCCGGCGCGTGGCTGATTCTCGACGATTACATTTGGGCGCACGGCGACGGGCCATATCGTGCGGGCAATGAATTGCTCCGCGACGCGGCAGAACGCATCGAATACGCCTTTTTCTGTGGCAAGGCACTCTTCGTCAAGCTGCGTCACTAACCTTGCCGATTGTAGAAGGCGCCGACTAGCGGCAAACTCGCAACCGATTTTTGAACACTAAACTGCCATGTCCCTGGAAAAAATATTTAGTGAAGTTTTCGGCCTGCCGGAAGCCTCGATCGTGGATTCCCTCACACTCAAGGAAATTCCGACATGGGATTCGCTGGCGCACATGATGCTCATCATGCGCCTCGAAGAAACCTACCGGGTCGAATTCACGGGCGACGAGATCGCCGATATCCGTTGCGTCGGCGATGCGCGCTCTGCCTTGCTGGCCCACGGAGCCACGTTATGAATCTTACCGGCGCAAAAATTCTGATCACCGGCGGCGGCTCCGGCATCGGCCGCTTTCTGGCCGAGCAGTTGCTGAACGCATCTGCCGAGGTCGGCGTGCTAGAGCGGGATGTAGCGCGTTGCGACGAACTGCGCGCCGCATCGGGCGGCCGGATTCAGACGTGGCTCTGTGATGTGTCCGATCCGGATGCCGTCGACGCCACGCTTCAGTCCGTGTTCGACAGCGGCTTCGACCCCGACGTGCTGATCAACAACGCTGGCATCATTCACAGCGAGCCGCTCGTCAATATGCTGTCTCGCAGCGACCGCGCGCATTCACGCGAATCATGGCGGCGTGTGATGGCGGCCGATCTCGACTCGGTATTTTTTGTCACCAGCCGCGTCGTCGATCGCATGCTCGCCAAACGTCGCAAGGGCGTCGTGATTTCCATCAGTTCGATTGCAGCCCAAGGCAACGCCGGACAATCCGCCTATTCTGCCGCCAAAGCCGGGGTGAATGCGCTGACACGCACCTGGGCCAAGGAACTCGGCGGACTCGGCTTGCGCTTTGCCGCCATTGCGCCCGGTTTCATTGATACGCCCTCGACACGCGCCGCACTCAGCGAGGCCAACCTGACGCGCCTGCAGCAGCAGATTCCGCTAAGGCGTCTTGGCGACCTCGAAAGCATCTATCTCGCGGCGCGCCACATCATCGAAAACGATTATCTGACTGGCACCGTGCTCGAAGTCGATGGCGGTCTGGTAATTTGACCGAAAATTTCTCACCATGGCCTTTGTTCCGAACCTCGGCATTGCCTTCCAGGAAATTGCGCTGCGCCATGCCCGGCGCACCGCGCTGTTGTACCCGGCCACCGGGGAATGCATCAGCTATAGCGAGCTGGCGCAACTCGCCGATCGCATCGCCTGCACGCTGTGGGCGCTGGGCATGCGACCAGGCCAGGTGGTCGCCATGTTTCACGACAAGTCGCCCGCCGCGTTTGCTGCCATGCTGGCCTGCCTGCGCCTCGGCGTCGTCTACACCAATCTCGATCCGGATAGCCCCTGGCAACGTATAAGCAAGATACTCGGCACCTGCCAGCCGCGCCTGATCATCAATGCCTTTCAGGAACTGCCTTGCGCCGAGTTGGCCGCCACAGGTAATGCGCCGATCCTGAATCTGCGCACCATGCCGGAAACACCGGAAGAGTTGGCGCTACCGGCGGTCAGCGCAATTGCAGCCGGCTCTCCGGCATACATCATGTTCACCTCCGGCTCGACGGGCATGCCCAAGGGTGCCGTCATGTCGCACGCCAACCTGTTGGGCTTCATTGCCTGGGCGGGCGAACGATTCTCGATCACGCCTGATGACGTACTAACAAACGTCAACCCGATCTATTTCGACAACTCGGTATTTGATTTTTACACGGCAATCTTTTCCGGCGCCGCGTTGGTGCCGATCACTGCCGAACAGTTGTGCGATACGCGCCAGCTGGTGCGCCTGATCGATCGCGCAGGCTGCACCCTATGGTTTTCCGTGCCATCGCTGCTGGTCTATTTGCTGACCACGCGCGCGCTCGGCGCGGCGAATTTCCCCGCGATGCGCAAGATCGTGTTTGGCGGCGAAGGCTTCCCCAAGACCAAGCTGCGCCAGCTGTACGACCTGTTCGGCGCGCGTGTTGAACTCGAGAATGTATACGGCCCCACGGAATGCACCTGCATCTGTTCGGCGCATACGATCGGCCCTGCTGATTTCGACGACATGCAAAATCTCGCCCCGCTGGGCCGGCTGACACCAAATTTCGATTATGAAATCCTGCCGCTCGACCCGGCAGAGCCCGAATTTGGCGAACTTTTCCTGCGCGGACCGCAAGTCGGTCTGGGGTATTACAACGACCCGGAACGGACGACCAAGGCCTTCACGCAAAACCCGCATCACGAGCACTACACGGATATCGGTTATCGCACGGGCGATCTCGTGCGCCGCGATGCGCGCGGCTGGCTGCATTTCAAGGGGCGGAGCGATTTCCAGATCAAGCACATGGGTTATCGCATCGAACTCCAGGAAATCGAGGCGGCATTCGGTAGCCTGCCTGATGTCAGGGAATGCGCAGTGATTTACCAGAAACTCGGTGGCGGCCTCGGACAAATTCTTGCCTTCGCCGCCATGAGCGACCCCGTAGCGCCGGAGGAACTGGCGCGCCGGATCGCCGCCATCGTCCCGCCGTACATGGTCCCCCGTCGCGTGCTGCTGCTGGATTCGCTGCAAAAAAACGCCAATGGCAAGATCGATCGCGTCGCCTTGCAGGAAATCGCCGCCTCTTTGGGCAGCATCTGATCCCGCCAGGGCTTGCCACCCCTTGGCGATGTGGAGGGCGGCAAGTCCAGCAAAATTACGGCGTTTGCGGGCGGCTCAATCTTTCCCGTCCCACAACAAGATCGCCTGCGGAGGCTCAGGCCGAGACAGAAAGCAGTGAGGCCGTCCCACTGTCTTCGGCGGTATCGCCCACCCGGTAGGCGTTCACGAGCTGCATGATCATCTTCATGAGCTGGGCGTCGCCGTTGCTGGCGGTAGTGCTGCTAGCCGAGGCGGTAGTCCCGGTGTCGCTGGCAGCCTGGGTGGACTGATCGTAGGCCATGGCTTCGGCGAAGCTGACTTTGCCGTCGCCGTCGGTGTCGGCGGCTTCGAAGTTGTTGACGATGTTCGAGATCAGGCTGGTGCGCTGGGTGTCGGTGCTGTCGGCCGATTCGAGCTGGCTGGTCAGTTCTTCCTTGGTGAAGCCGGCATCATCGCCCGGGGGCGGCGGAGGCGGTGGAGCCATGCCGCCGCCAGCCCCGTGGGCCTGCCCGTGGCCGAACTGGCTGCCGAGTTGTTCCTGCAACTGGGCGAGGACGGTGGCAAATTCATCCTTGGTGACCTTGCCGTCGCTGTCGGTATCGAGTGCGGTGAAAACGTCTTCGGCGCTGGTCGAACTGGTTTTGTCGGAGGCGTTGGTGACGATCTGGCTGAAGGCCGAGGTCAGGTCGCTTTGTTCGAGATAGCCCTGGTTCTTTGTGTCCAGTTTGGAGAACAGCAGGCTCGCCATTTGTGTTGCCTGGTTGATTCCGCTCAACATGATTTGCTCCTTGATAGGTTTAAACAAGATGCCTGGCCCACGGCCAAGTAGCTTCCCTTGTGCAAACTATCGGCCTGATCCGCCCTGGATTGACGGCGGTTTGCGTTAATCGGGGTAAAAGTTTGTTAAGAAAAGTCGCAAATCCGGACGATTTATTTCGAAACACCATCAAAAATGACTATTTTCTGGCGAAAAACGGGGAAATTTCCGCCGGCGGCAATATTTGCCGAGTGTCGCTGGCATCTGCATGCCGGCGCGGGCCCGAAGTAAATGTCTGTAAATTTGCAGCCTGCCCGGGCCGGGCTTGGCTATGATCCCGAGGATATTTCTGACGAATTTGTGAGCGATGACTGCGGTTTTATTGGTGGATGACGATGTCGAGCTGGCCGAGATGCTGGGCGATTACCTGGCGCAGGACGGCTTTGTGGTGACGACGCTGCACGATGGCCTGAGCGGGGTCGAGGCGGCATTGTCGGGCCAGTACGCGATTGCCGTACTGGACGTGATGATGCCGGGACTGTCGGGCGTCGAGGTATTGCGCCGCATCCGGGCGTCGAGCCCGATGCCGGTGCTGATGTTGACAGCCAAGGGCGACGACATGGATCGCATCGTCGGCCTTGAGCTGGGTGCCGACGATTATGTCCCCAAGCCCTGCCTGCCGCGCGAGCTGGCCGCCCGTTTGCGCGCCATCCTGCGCCGTGCGGCGCCCAGCAGCGAACCGTTGGCGGCACCCATCGTGGTTGGCGAGCTGTGCATCCGCCCGGAGCAGCGCCGTGTCGAATGGGCCGGCAGCGCGGTGGAACTGACGAGCACCGAATACAACCTGCTCGAAGTGCTGGCCCGCAACGCCGGCAAGCCGGTGAGCAAGAACGAGCTGTCGGAGCAGGCCATGGGCCGGCCGCTCGTGCGCTTCGACCGCAGTATCGACGTGCATCTGTCGAGCATCCGCCACAAGCTCGGCAGCCTGCCCGATGGCCGCTCGTGCATCCAGACGGTGTATCGGCAGGGCTACCAGCTGATCCGGACCTGACGTGGGCCGCCTGTTCTGGAAGCTCTTCCTGTTCATCTGGCTCGGCCAGGTAGCGGCCGTGGCGGGCACCGGCCTCTTTTTCTCGCTGGAACGGGAACACACCCGGCCGGCCATGACCATGGAGCCGCCCCCACCGCCGGGTTTCCATGAACATCGCCTCCCGCCGCCGGAGGGCGAGCGCGCCGGCCCGCCGCACCGCCCGCCGCATGGTGGCAAACCACCGCCCGGGCCGGTGCCGCTGTTTCCATTGATCGCCGGTCTCGTCGCCAGCCTGCTCTGCGCGGCAGGCGTCGCCTGGTACTTCGCCAAACCGATCCGCCACCTGCGCCACGCCTTCGCCACGGTGGCCGAGGGCAAGCTCGATACCCGCGTGGGCAGCGCGATGGGCGGCCGGCGCGACGAGCTGGCCGACCTCGGGCAGGATTTCGACCGCATGGCCGCCCGCCTGCAAACGCTGATCGAGGGGCAAAAACGCCTGCTGCACGATGTGTCGCACGAAATGCGTTCGCCGCTGGCCCGCTTGCAGGCGGCCATCGGGCTCGTTCGCCAGCAACCTGGCCGCCTCGACGACACCCTGCCGCGCATCGAACGCGAGGGCGAGCGCATGAACGGGCTGATCGGCGAGCTGCTCACCCTCTCCCGCCTGGAAGCCGGCGTTGAAATGCCGGTCGAGAAGGTGGACCTCGGCGAACTGCTCGGCGGCATTGTCGACGACGCCCGTTTCGAGGGGGCGAGCCGGCAGGTCGGCATCGACTTCTCGGCGACACCCGACCTCTTCGTGCAGGCAAACCCGGAACTGCTGCACCGGGCCATCGAAAACGTGGTGCGCAACGGGCTGCGTTTTTCGCCAACCGGCGGCCAGCTGAGCATCGATGCCCGGCGGGAAGGCGGGACGATCCGCCTGCACATCGCCGATCAGGGCGAAGGCGTGCCGGCAGCGGAGCTGGAGGCGATTTTCACGCCCTTCCACCGCGGGCAGAACGTGGCGACAGGCGACGGCTACGGACTCGGGCTGGCCATCGCCCGGCAGGTGGTTTCAACGGTCAACGGGAAAATTGCCGCAAAATTGAAATCCGATGGCAGCCCCGGGCTGCTCATCGAGATCGAACTGCCGGCCGCCGATTGAGGCGGTGCCGGGCACTCAGCCGAGGGCGGCGATGCTGCGGTACTGGCCGGCGAAGAAGAGCAGCGGGTCGCGCTCCGCCTGCTCGAAATTCTCGATGCGGCCGATGAAGATGGTGTGGTCACCGGCCTCGTAGGCCGTCGTGATGGCCAGTTCGAAGGTCGCGCAGCAACCCGGAAAGACCGGGGCGCCACCGACGCCGGCCTGCCAGTCGAGACCGGCAAAGCGGTCGGCGGGCCAGGTGGCGAAGCGGTTGGACAGGTCCTGCTGGTCGGCCGCCAGGATGTTGATGGCGTGGTGGGTTGCCTTTTTGAAGGCAGCGAGGTTGTTCGAGTTGTTGTCGAGGCACCAGAGCACCAGCGCCGGGTCGAGCGAAACGGCCGAGAAGGAATTGACGGTCAGGCCCATCGGGTGCCCGTCCGGGTCGATGGCCGTGACAATGGTGACGCCGGTGGCGAAGCGTCCCAGGGTATTGCGCAGGGCGCGCTTGTCGTTTTGCGGTGTGCTCATCGGTTCGAACGGATAGGCCGGAATAAAAAGAGGCCGTATTATCGGCGCTCCCGCCCCCTGCGTCGAGGAACAATTTGGCAGCCCCCAACCCATTTACCGAGCATCTGATCGCCTGGCAGAAGACCGCCGGCCGCCACGACCTGCCCTGGCAGAAGACCCGCGATCCTTACCGGATCTGGCTGTCGGAAATCATGCTGCAGCAGACGCAGGTGGCGACGGTGATTCCGTATTACGCCCGCTTCCTGGGCAGCTTTCCCGATGTGCAGGCGCTGGCGGCGGCGCCCATCGAGGCAGTTATCGAGCATTGGGCCGGCCTCGGCTACTACGCCCGGGCGCGCAACCTGCACCGCTGCGCCAGGCAGGTCGTCGAGGTGCATGGCGGGCAGTTTCCGCAGACCGAGGCGACGCTGGAAACGCTGCCCGGAATCGGCCGGTCGACGGCCGCCGCCATTGCCGCCTTCGCCTTCGGGCGGCGGGCGGCGATCCTCGACGGCAATGTCAAACGGGTGTTGTGCCGGCAGTTCGGCATTGAGGGCTTTCCTGGCGCGAAGAAGGTGCACGACCGGCTTTGGGATCTGGCCGAAACCCTGCTGCCCGAGCGCGCTATCGAGGTTTACACGCAGGGCCTGATGGACCTCGGTGCGACGCTGTGCACGCGCAGCCGGCCACGCTGCGGCGATTGCCCGGTGGCGGCCGATTGCGTGGCAAGGCGCGACGGCCGGCAGGGCGAACTGCCCGAGGCGAAGCCGCGCGCTGCGGTGCCGGAACGGACATCGACCTTCGTTTTGCTCAGCGACGGGTCGCGCCTGCTGCTTGAACGGCGCCCGCCGTCGGGCTTGTGGGGCGGCCTGCTGGTGCCGCCGGAGGGCGATCCGGCCACGGTGGCAAGTCGCTTTGGCCTGACGCTGGGCGAAGCGAGGCCCTTGCCGCCGCTCAAGCATGCTTTTACGCATTTCCGGCTGACGCTGCTGCCGGTGCTGTGCAGGGTGGCGGCGGGCGTTCAGGCCGGCGAGCAGGGACTGGAGTGGGTGGAACTGGCGCGGGCAGCCGATGCGGGCGTGCCGACGCCGATCAAGAAACTGATCAGACTGGTTGCCAGCTCAGGGGGTTGATGCCCCAGCGCTCGAAGGTTTCGGCGCGGACAATCTGGCCGTAGTGGTTGCCGACCTTGCGCGAGAGGTCGACTTCGGCTGGCGTCGTGACGTACTGGCGCCGGCCGGTGTGATAGAAGACGCGGACGATGGGCGTCAGCATGTTTTCGGGGTGCATCTGCTCGACCACGGCGAGGTGTCCGCTTTCGAGCAGCACCAGCGTACCGACCGGGTAGATGCCAACCGTCTTGACGAAGGCAGCGACGAGTTCGGGGTCGTATT
The DNA here is from genome assembly GCA_018261895.1 of Pseudomonadota bacterium. Taxonomy (GTDB): domain Bacteria; phylum Pseudomonadota; class Gammaproteobacteria; order Burkholderiales; family Rhodocyclaceae; genus Azonexus. The sequence continues at coordinate 4,973 of JAGTRT010000001.1, read as the reverse complement.
GCGAACCACCTTCGTCGTAGAGCTGGCGCAGCACGTGCGACGGCGACATGGCGGCGCGGTAGGGCCGGTCCGAGGTCATCGCGTCGTAGGTATCGACGATGGCTGCCATGCGGCCGGCGGCCGAGATTTCGTCGCCGGCCATGCGGTAGGGGTAGCCGGCGCCGTTGTAGCGTTCGTGGTGTTCAAGCACGACAGCGACCGAGGTTTCAGCCAGCCGCGAGGTGGCTTCAAGCACGGACAAACCCTCTTCGACGTGGCTCTGCACGATGGAAAACTCGTCTTTCGAGAGGATGCCGCGCTTGGCGATGAGGCGGGCATCGAGCGCGGTCTGGCCGATGTCCTTGACCATGGTGCCGAGGGCGAGCTTTTCGATTTCCGGCTCGGGCAGGCCCTGATGGCGACCGAAGGCGATGATGAGCGCGGCCGTCGCCACGGCATGTTCGGTGGCGTAGGCGTCGTGATGCTTGAGGCGGGCGAGCGGGACGAGGCCGTCGGGATTGCGGCCGACCGAGGCGATCATCTTGGTGATGACCGGTTCGAGGTGGGCGGCGTCGACGGTCAAGCCGGCCCTGGCGGCCAGCATGAGGCTGTTGACGGTGCCGCTGGCTTCGCTGAGCAGGCGGGTGGCGCGCCGCCTTTCCTCGCCGAGCGAGACGGCAATTGGCATGGCGGAACGCAGCCCGGCCAGCGTCTTGAGGCGGGAATCGATACGGTTGATGCGGGCGATGGCGGCAGCCGGTTCGGGCGGAGGCGGCGGCAGGTCGATGCCCTTGTCGGTATCGATGCTGACTTCGCTGATGCCTTCTTCGCGCAGCTTCCAGATGTGCGCCTCGTCGCGCACCTTGAAGCGTAACTGCCAGATGGAGTGATCGAACCAGCGTTTGTGCAAATCCACAACATACATGCCGGGGAGCAACTGGTCGATGGTGATCTTGCGGATCATGCGGCGCGCGCTTACTTCTTTTCCGCCGCCTTGGCAGCGGCGCGTTCCTGCGCCTCCTGCATCTTCTTGGCGACGCGGGCGTCGTGTGCGGCCTGCTTCTTGCGGATGCGCTCGGCGTCGGCGGCATGGCGCTTTTCGCCCTCGGCGGCCTGGGCCGCCTTTTCGGCTTGCCGGGCAGCGATGCGGGCCTCGGCTTCCTGCTGGGCATTGACGGTTTCGGCCTGGCGCAGTTCGAGTTCGGCGGCACGGCGGGGCGCTTCTTCGCCGCGCTGGCGTTCGCGTTCGACGAACTGTTCCTTCTTCACGGCGCGTTCAAGCGCCTTGCTTTCGTTTTCGAGCTGGCGGGCTTCGCGCGTGGTCTTCAGGTGTTCGCGCGCGGCGGCATTGCGGCAGTCGTTGATGAAGAAGCGGGTCGCGCATTCCTCGTTCTTCTGCTTGAGCAGGCGGTCGGCGTCGGCCTGTCGGGCTTCGCTTTCGGCCTGCATGGCTGCGGCCTTGTCCAGCCGGGACTGCCATGACGCCTGCTGGTAGCCGCTGACGCCCTCATCCGCCGCAAAGGCAGCGAGCGGCATCGCCAGCAGGGCGATCAGGCCGGCAACCACTGATAGGGATCGATTTTCCATTTGGCGTAACTTTCAATACTGGCGACGCGGTCCTGCACCTTGGCGAGATCGACGATCTCGGGCGGAATGTAGTGTTTCTTTCCGGCGTGGTAGAAGATGCGGACGACCGGTTCGAGGAGTTTCCCTTCGTTCTGCTCGATGACGACGCCCATGCGGTTGCTGTCGAGGCGCACCAGCGAGCCGGTCGGGTAGATGCCGACGGCGCGGATGAAGGCCTGGACGAGCTGCGGATCGAAGTGGTCCTTGCTCCATTCGAGCAGCATCTTGAGCACCTTGGTGGCCGGGACGCCCTGGCTGTAAACCTTTTCCGAGGTCATTGCGTCGTAGACGTCGACGATCGCCGCCATCTGGCCGTAGAGCGAAATCTGCTGCCCGGCCAGCTTGTTCGGATAGCCCGAGCCATCCATACGTTCATGGTGTTCGGCGACGACCTGGCGCACGACCTCGCTGATCCCGGGCATGCCTTTGAGGAGGCGCAGCCCCTTGTCGACGTGCGACTGAATGAGCCGGAATTCGTCGTCGCTGAGCTTGCCCGGCTTGTTGAGGATGGCGTCGGGAATCTGCGCCTTGCCGATGTCGTGGAGCAGGCCGCCGAGGGCGAGGTCCTTGATCGTTTCCTTGGGCAGCTTCATGACGCGGCCGAAGACGATGAGCAGCGCACTGACGCCGACCGAATGCTCGAAGGTGTAGTCGTCGAGGTTCTTGAGGCGGGCCAGCGGCAGCAGGGCGTTCTGGTTGCGGAACACAGATTCCATCATGCTGTCGATGACCGGTTCGACACGATCCATCTGGATTTCCTGGCCGAGGCGCAGATCGTCCATGACCAGCCGGGCCAGCTTGTTGGCTTCGGTATGCAGGCGCCGGGCGCGCACGGCCTCGTTCTTCAGGTCGACCGGGGCCGGCTTTTCGACCGGCTTGGGCGCCACTTCCGGCGGGGGTTCGGCGGGTGCCGGCGCGACGAAGACGTCGGCGCCCTTCAGCGTATCGATGAACAGCTCGCGAACGCCCAGTTCCATGACCTTGTCCAGTGTCGCCTGATCGCGCACGTGGAAGGTGTTGGAAATGAAGGAATGATCGAGCCAGCCACAATTCAGGTCGTGGATGTACATGCCCACCTTGAGCTGGTCGGTGCGAATCTGCTTGATCATCCGGCGATTCTAGCAGGCTGTCGCGGACTGTAGCCAAAATCTCTGGAATACGCGGCAAGTCTTTGTAAGAATTCGTATTTTGGGCATTTTTTCCGGTTGACCGTGAGACGCTGCGCGCGGATGCCAAAAGCGTCGCCGCGATGCCCCCGCTATAATCACCCCCCTCATGATTGCCCTCCGCCAAGTCACCTTCGCCCGCGCCGGCCGCCCGCTCGTCATCGACGCCTCCATCCAGATCCATCCCGGCTGGAAAGTCGGCGTTGTCGGCGCCAACGGCTGCGGCAAATCCAGCCTCTTCGCGTTGCTCGCCAACGAACTGCACGCCGAATCCGGCGACGTCGACATCCCGGCCAGCTGGCACATCGCCCGCGTCGCCCAGGAAACGCCGGCGCTGCCCGATGCCGCCATCGATTTCGTGCTCGACGGCGACACCGAGCTGCGCCGCATCGAACGCGAGCTGGTCGAAGCCGAGGCCAAGGGCGACGGCGAGGCCATCGGCCACCTGCACGCCCGTTACGGCGAGATCGGCGGCTATTCGGCCAAGGCACGCGTCGCCGAGGTGCTGCACGGCCTGGGCTTCACCGACGCCGACTTTCAGCGTTCGGTCGCCGAATTCTCCGGTGGCTGGCGCGTCCGCCTCAACCTCGCCCGCGCCCTGTCCTGCCGCGCCGACCTCCTGCTTCTGGACGAACCGACCAACCACCTCGACCTCGACGCCGTCTTCTGGCTCGAAAACTGGCTGAAGAACACGCCGGCCACGCTGCTTTTGATCTCGCACGACCGCGACTTCCTCGACGCCGTCGTCGGCCAGATCATCGCCATCGACCTCCAGCGCCTGAGCCTGACCACCGGCGGTTACTCCGACTACGAACGCGCCCGCGCCGCCCGGCTGGCCACCCAGCAGTCGGCCTACGAGGCACAGCAGCGCGAAATTGCGCATCTTTCCAGCTTCATCGAACGCTTCAAGGCCAAGGCGACCAAGGCGCGCCAGGCGCAAAGCCGGATCAAGACGCTGGAACGCATGGAAATGGTCGCCGCGGCCCACGTCGATTCGCCCTTCCATTTCAGCTTCCGCGAGCCGACCGCCCTGCCCGACCCGCTGCTCGCCATCGAGGGCGCCGGCGTGTCTTACGGTCAACGGGAAATTTTGGCCAAAATCAGAATGACCCTGCGCCCCGGCTGCCGCATCGGCCTGCTCGGCCGCAACGGCGCCGGCAAATCGACGCTGATCAAGCTCCTCGCCGGCACCATTCCCCAGCAAGGCGGCGAACGCAAGGAAGCCAAGGCCCTCAACATCGGCTACTTCGCCCAGCACCAGCTCGAACAGCTGCGTCCCGACGAATCGCCGCTGCAACACCTCGTCCGCCTCGAACCGACCGCCACCGAACAGGAGTTGCGCGACTACATCGGCGGCTTCGATTTCCGCGGCGACATGGCCACCCGCGCCATCGCCCCCTTCTCCGGCGGCGAAAAATCGCGCCTCGCGCTGGCCCTGCTCATCCGCACCAAGCCCAACCTGCTGCTGCTCGACGAGCCGACCAACCACCTCGACCTCGAAATGCGCGAAGCCCTGACCTTCGCCATGCAGGACTACGAAGGCGGCGTCGTCTTCGTCTCGCACGACCGCCACCTGCTGCGCACCTGCGCCGACGAACTGCTGCTCGTCGCCGACGGCAAAGTCACCGAATTCGACGGCGACCTTGACGACTACGCCGCCTGGCTCGCCGCCCAGCGCAGCGCCGAAAAAGCCCCGGAACCCGATGCCGCCGCCGAGAAAACCGAACGCCTCGCCCAACGCGCCGATGCCAAGGCCAATCGCCAAGCGTTGTTGGCCCAACGTCGGCCGTTGATCAAGGAAATCGAGCAACTCGAACGCAAGCTGGCCAAATGGAACGAGGAAAAAGCGGCGCTGGATGCCGCGTTTGCCGATCCGGCGTTCTACACCACGGTCGATCGGGTGAAGAGCGAGGAAATGCACAAACAGGCCGGGATGCTTGGCGAGCAGATTGATGAGGCGGAAATGCGGTGGCTGGAAGTGCATGAGGCGCTGGAGGCGTTGCCTTCCGTTGATTGAACGGGAGGCGTTTGCACCGGATACGCGGCTTCGCGTTTCTGAAACGCTGGTTTCTGGTTTTGACGCGCGGCGCGGCGATTCTGATGCGCTGGTTTTCGCCGTTGACCGGCGAGCGTACTTTCTTTTGTTTGCCCAAAAGAAAGTAGCCAAAGAAAAGGTCACCCCTGGGTCGGTGCCGGCTTCGC
>JAGTRT010000033.1 GCA_018261895.1 Pseudomonadota bacterium | reverse complement strand
CTCCGACTTCAAGTCCAACGAGTACCGCAAGCTGCTCGGCGGCGAACTCTACGAGCCGGAAGAAGAAAACCCGATGCTCGGCTTCCGCGGCGCCTCGCGTTACATCGCCCAGTCCTTCCGCGACTGTTTCGAGATGGAATGCCGTGCCATGAAGAAGGTCCGCGAAGAAATGGGCCTGACCAACGTGCAACTCATGGTGCCGTTCGTCCGTACCGTCGGCGAAGGCCAGGGCGTCGTCGATCTGCTGGCCGAACACGGCCTGAAGCAGGGCGAAAACGAGCTCAAGCTCATCATGATGTGCGAAATCCCGTCCAACGCACTGCTGGCCGACGACTTCCTGAAGATCTTCGACGGCTTCTCGATCGGCTCCAACGACCTGACCCAGCTCACGCTCGGCCTCGACCGTGACTCCGGCCTCGTTGCCAACCTCTTCGACGAACGCGATCCGGCCGTCAAGATGCTGCTCTCCATGGCCATCGCCTCCGCCAACAAGGCTGGCAAGTACATCGGCATCTGCGGCCAAGGCCCGTCCGACCACCCCGATTTGGCCGAATGGCTGATGGATCAGGGCATCAGCAGCATTTCGCTGAACCCGGACACCGTGGTTGATACCTGGACGCAGCTGGCGAGCCACAAGAAGGCCTGATTTCCGCCCAGACTGTGAATTTCACGGTCAACCGGAAATTTTGGCCAAAATGAAAAAAGGCCGGGAGCGATCCCGGCCTTTTCTTTTTGTCTGGCGTGTTGGTTTGAGTTGCTTACCGGCTGGCCCGGTGTTTCCGGCGGCCCAGGGTGCCGACGATGCCCAGGCCGGCCAGCAGCATGGCCCAGGTTTCCGGTTCCGGGACGGGGGCGAGGCTGACGTTGTCGAGCCCGGTCGTTTCGATGACGCCGCTGACGTATTCGCCGCGAATGCGCAGGGCGGTGAGGTTGCTCAGGGCGTTGGCCAGATCGGCCGCCGTCGCCTGGCTGCCGTGGATCGAACCGATTTTCCAGCCCTGGGCCGCATCGAGGGCGACGCTGACATGGGTCCAGTTGGCGCCGGGATTATTGGCGGCTTGCCAGACGAGGTGGGTTGATCCGCTGCTCAGCACGACATCGGCGTCGTCGCGCCAGGCGCTCGATGCTTCGTTGGGCGTGTAATAGGTGTCGAAGCTCAGGGTGCCACCGGCGTAGGCAGAAAGGTTGCCCGTGTATTTCCCCGGGGCATCGAAGTAGAAAGAGTAGACGCTCGGGTCGCTGGCACTGATATGGCCGCCGGGCGCGCCGCCGCTGGCATGGTGGGTGACGGAAAACGTACTGATGACCATGCCGTAGTCACCGGATCCGGCCAGGTCGATGGCTCGCCAGCCGCCGGCATCGACCGCAAAATCGTCGGTGATGGCTGCGTGGGCGGCCTGCGTGGCGAACACGGCAGCGGCTGCGACAAGGCTGCGGAGCAGGGTGGATTGGACTTTCATGGGCGGGCTCCCGGGTCTGATTTGCCGATCCCTATACCGGCTGGGGTGGAGGCGGATGGACGGCATATGCCATCCGGCTTGTCGCGCCATATTCATTCTTCATGTCCGTGCTGTCAATTGGCTGGGGGCGCCGTCCGCGAAATTCACGCGAAATGGGTATTCTTTTTGAATGATTCGTGCGCAGCCTCATCCAAAAGGCATAAGATGCCGAGGCCATTTTGTTCGTCGATCCGGAGGGCCTGGATGATGCTGTGCTTGCAACTCTTCTTGCCGTTTGCAGCTGGTTTCTTTCTGTCGTACGTCTATCGGACGGCCAACGCGGTCATCGCGCCGCTGATCGGCCAGGAGCTGGGCTTCGGCGATGCGGCCCTGGGCCTGCTGACCAGCACCTATTTTCTCGCCTTCAGCCTGGCCCAGTTGCCGGTCGGCATCCTGCTCGATCGCTACGGCCCGCGCCGTGTCGAGTCGGCCTTGCTCGTCGTTGCCGCCATCGGTGCGCTCATCTATGGCCTGGCGCACGACCTGGCGACGCTGGCGCTGGGCCGGGCCATCATCGGGCTGGGCGTTTCCGCCTGTCTGATGGGGCCGCTCAAGGCATTTGCCATCGCCTACCCGAAGCCGCAGATGGCCTCGATGACGGGCTGGATCATGGCGGCCGGCGGCCTGGGCGCGATTGTCGCGGCGGCGCCGCTCGAATACGTCCTGGCCCTGAGCAACTGGCGCGATGTCTGCCTGCTCGGCGCGGCGGTGACCCTGCTGATGGCCGCGCTGATTTTCTTTGTCGTGCCGGACGCGCCGGGGGCTGTTCCGGCAGCCGCCGCCGGCGGAACGCTTTGGCAGCAGCTCACGGATTTGCGCCAGGTCTTTCGTTCGCCGGCATTCTGGCGCTTCGCGCCGATGGCCTTCCTGCTGACCGGCGGATTCCAGGCCCTGCAGGGCCTCTGGGCGGCGCGCTGGATCAGCGTCCAGGCTGGCGGCGACAAGATGGCCGTGGCTACCCAGTTGAGCGGCATGAACCTCGCCGTGCTGACCGGCATGGTGTGCATGGGCGCCTTCGCGACACGGCTGGTCGCGCGCGGCATCAGGCTGGAAAGCCTGTATCGCTGGGGCATGCTCGCAGCCTGCCTGGCGCTCGGGTTCATGGTCATGCAGCCACAATCCGGCAGCCTGTGGCTCTGGCCCCTGCTAGGCCTCTGCTTCAGCGTCAACAGCCTGGCCTACACGCTGCTCTCGCAATCCTTTGCCGCGAGCTTCGCCGGACGCGCCAACAGCGCACTCAACATGGTCATCCTGATCGGCGCCTTCTGCCTGCAATGGGGCCTCGGGGGGCTGATCGACCTCTTCGCGCACGGCGGACTTGCCTTGCCGACCGCCTATCAGTTCAGCTTCGGCCTGCTCGTCGCCGGGCAGTTGGTGGCCTGGGGCTGTTTCGCCCTCGCCAAGTTCCCAGTTATTATCGAAGGAGAACCTGTCTGGGTACGCATGCTGGGGCTGCGCTCAGTCTCGGGCAGGCTGTAATGCATACCGCCTCGCGCGAATGAGATGAGAGGTGACGCTAAATTACGCCTGTCGAACAGGTTGGTTTGAGGCGGAAGGTCTCCTTGGCCCAATAAGTGCTGAAAAGGAACTCGTCCTTCGAGGGGATTCATTCCTCTTTCCATTTTAGGAGGTCCATCGAAGGTCGTGCATTTAAGATCATCTTGCAGCGCGATGGCGATGGCTCGTAAACGTAACAGCGTTGCGGCGGGGTATCCATGGGCATAGCCATTATCGAAATTTCTGCGAATGTTGGCAGCAACGTCAGGTAATGGGCGGCAGGGGGGCAGAAGCTATTCTTCCAAGATCGTTTCGGACATTGGTAAGTGCCTAGCCTAACCAAGTCTTCATCTGCAACACTTTGAGCCAAGGCGCCAGCTTGTAGTTGGCGAGCTACAACTAGGAATGATGCCAGGGCGGTCATTGAAGTCAAGATTGACAGGAAAAACAGCTAATAACATTCGAATAGTCTTGAGAGTGCCAGATATTCGTCTTTAGTGCGCCGCTTTTTGCGAAGGAGCAATCAAAGCGCTTTGCTGAGGCAGTGTGTCGGAATTTTTTACATGTTGGATGTTTGCTCCAATGATACATGTTCTAATTTATTGAAAATATTGATAAAAATATAGTGGTCCGGTTTTTGCTAAAGTCATTACGTGTTTCAATTTTGGTTCCAAGAAATAGGAGATTGTCATGAAATTGAGTCGTTTGGCAGCTAGCTTTGTGTTTACTGCGGCAATGGGTGCTTCGTCCTTGAGCCACGCACTTATTCAATCAGATATCGTGTTCATGGTTGATGAGTCTGGTTCGATGTCGAATGTTCAAACTAATTTGCGCAACAACATTGGGACATTTGCCAGCATCCTTTCCGCGGGCGGGCTTGATGTCCGTTTCGCATTGGTCGGCTATGGCAATAGTTCAATAGTTCCGCGCGTTCTTACTGATTTTACGAATGCCACGAATTTCGCCACTGCTGCGGCAGGTCTGGTGGTAAACGGTGCTACCGAGCCTGGTTATACCGCGACGGCTTTTTCTTTGAACGCTTTTGGCGGCACTCATTTGAATTATCGTACCAATGCGGTCAAAAATCTGATGATCTTTACTGACGAGGCTTCCAATGGCGATACCACTGCTCGTGGAGGCGGCACAGCCTGGACGGAAGCATTGGTTGACGCTCAACTTACTGCTAACAAAGCCCTTTTCAATGCCGTCACTCGTTCTGGTGCTGTTGCGTCCTACGATGATCTTGCTGCAAACCATGGCGGACAAACTTTCGATTTGAATGGTTTGAATACAAACGATCAAACGGTAGTTGGTGCGTTTGTTCAGGCGTTCGCGAACGCAAAGCTGAAAGAGACGATCGATTTTTGTACCGCAAATCCAACAGCTGCTGAGTGCCAAGGTTCAAATGTTCCCGAGCCGGGCTCTTTGGCTCTGCTTGGCTTGGCTTTGGCTGGTCTGGCTGGTTTGCGCAGAAAAGCGGTTTTTTGAACAAATGAAGCTGGCTTGCTATAGCTGACATTTCAGTTATGCAAGATATATTGCCGCAGTGATATCAGTCTGTTCGATATCTAGATATTGCTTGGCATAAGAGAAAAAGGCTGGGAAAACCCAGCCTTTTTTGTTTCTTTAATTGCCTAGACAATTGTTCTTTTGCGAACAAAATATGCGCTCGCGAAGCATTTATAAATAGGTGCAATAGCTAATCTGGTCAAATTGAAAGCTAGTTCGCGGCATTTGCAGCATGGAGGTCGGCGAGGATATTTCCCCGGCAGATACTGTGTCCCTTGATCCAGCAAATGGTGGCCTCCGTGAGCGTGTTGCCGAGATCAATGTCGGCGATGAACTGCCGCAATTCGGGGTCCTGGGCGAGGCCAAGGGTTTTAGCGCGGTTCAGTCGGGTCGCCGCGTCCTGGTTGTCAGAAAAGAGCGAGAGCGGTCGGCCGGGGAACAGCGCTTTGGCCTGTTCGAGCGCAAACAAGGTGGCCTGCAGTTCGAGTTCGTTGCTGCCCGTGATGCCTACCGTGCGGACCTTCACCAGCGCTTCGCTCTCAGGCGTCTCGAAGAGGACTGCTGCCAGTCCGCCATGCCGCTTCTGGCTGGCATCGGAGAAGACCAGCACGCGCCCGGCATGCAGGGGGGCAAGTCGCGCGCTTAACGGGCCTTCGGAAGGATGGATGAGGCGAACAGGCTTCTTTTTTCGGCGCTTGGGCATGCGCCAAGCTTAGCCGAAATCGGACCCTGAAAAGGCGAAAGCCTCGTACCGGGGGAGTACGAGGCTTTCTGGACGGCCTTGGGAGTTGGGGGGAGGTGGGACCGTCAGGCTGATGTCTGGTCAGCACATGTGCCTAAGATAGGGGAGCGGGCCGCCAAGCTCAAGTAACAGTTTGCAACAGCGCGTGTCAGTGTGTGCGTTGTCCGCAAAGGCCGCTCTGCAATTCAGCCAGACGGCCGCGGCTGTAGCTGTCGGCGGGCCTTTCCGAGCGGTTCAGGGCGGCTTCGATGGGGCTGAGCAGTGTGCAATCGAATTTCGGGTTTTGCAGCAGTTGCTGGACGACGAAGTTCTCTCTGGTGGTCGTCGCAATCTCCAGAAGAATGTCGCGGGGTGTTGCCGGGTTGCTGGCGAAGGAACGATCAAGCCCCGTGATCGTTGCTGGTCGCCGGTACAGGTCAACGAGGATATCCGGCGGCGTGTTGTGATGTGAAGCAATGGCCTGGAAGAAGTAATCCGGGTAGCTGTGCGTTCGGTAGATGCGGACCAGCGTGGCTGGCGGGCAGGCAGGATGGCGCAACGCGGAAAGCGCAATGCCCAGATCGTCGGAAGCCGCCAGACGATCGACGGTGGCCGGCGTGACGAAGCGGCTTTCGAGCAGTGGCAGAAGATAGTTGCGGTTGCCTGTGTGCTCGGCAATCAGGCTCTCGACGACTTCGGTCTCGCGCCCCGGATTGTCGCTCAGCAAGGTCTTGATGCTTTGCCGGTTGCGCTCCATGTCGGCGAGATTCGCCTGGTGCTGGGCGTCGCGGCTGCGATTGAGGGCAATTGATTCAAAACCGGAATAGACCAGCCAGCCCGGTACCGACACCGAGAGGGCCAGAGCTAGCCAGCCCAGCCCCCGCAGCAGCCGGTGCTTGGCCTGGATCAGGTTGCGGTAAAGCCAGGCCATACCCCCCGAAAACACGGCATAGAACGGCAGGAACAGGATACCGACGGCGGCCGTCGACGAGCGCGATTGAAAGATCGCCCACAGACCGGTCAGGATGGTCAGAACACACAAGCTGGCGCCCAGCGCCAGCCCGCGGTAGCGCTTGCGATAGGCGAGAAAGGCGCCGAGCCCGATGATCAGCAGGGTGCCTATGGCCAGTTTGATGAACATCCGTGCTTTCCAGTCAATGCCGTGGAGCAGATTATGGCATTACCTCCGGAACTGGATCGTTTGACCGCCGTCGATGGCCTTTCATCGACTCCCTCAAGCCCTGAAAATACCCCGCATCTGCTAAGATTCGGCCCTGATTTTTCAGGCTTCTTCCCTTGTCTTCCCTCCCGGAAATATTCTCTCCCGACGGCCCCTTGGCGCGGGCCATCAGCGGTTATCGCATCCGCGAACAGCAGCTTGACATGGCCGAGCGCATCGCCGCCGCCATCAAAGGCTGTTCGATCTTCATCGCCGAAGCCGGCACCGGCACGGGCAAGACTTTCGCCTACCTCGTCCCCGCGCTGCAGTCGAACGGCAAGGTCATCGTGTCGACCGGCACCAAGACCCTGCAGGATCAGCTCTTCAACAAGGATCTGCCGATGGTGCGCGACGCGCTCAAGGCGCCGGTCAAGATCGCGCTGTTGAAGGGCCGGGCCAACTACGTCTGTCCCTACCATTTGCAACACGCCATTGCCGACGGCCGTTTTCTGACCCGCGAGGATGCCGCCGACGCTCGCCGCATCTCGGTCTTCGCCAAGACCACGCAGAGCGGCGACAAGGCCGAGTGCATCGAGGTTTCAGAGAACTCGCCGGTCTGGGGCCACGCCACCTCGACGCGCGACAACTGCCTCGGCCAGGATTGCCCGGACTACAAGGAATGCTTCGTCATGCTCGCCCGGCGCGAGGCGATGGCGGCCGATCTCGTCGTCGTCAACCACCACCTATTCTTCGCCGACGTCATGCTCCGCGACGAAGGCATGGCCGAACTGCTGCCCGCCTGCAACACGGTCATTTTCGACGAAGCGCACCAATTGCCGGAAGTGGCGACGCTGTTCTTCGGCGACAGCATTTCGACGGCGCAGGTGCTCGATCTGGCCCGCGATGTGCGCGCCGAAGCATTGACCAACGCCCGCGACTGCCTGGCGCTGCCGGAAACCAGCAAGAAAGTCGAAAAAGCCGCCAAGGATCTTCGTCTGGCCGTCGGCGTCGATGCCGGCCGCTTCTCTTACGGTCAACTGGAAGAAAAGCCCGATTTTGAAATCGCCCTGAAAGCGCTGGAGGAAGAAGTCATCGCCTTCACCGCCTTGCTCGAAACCCAGGCCGAACGTGCCGAGGGTCTGGAGAAATGCTGGCAACGCGCCACCGAGCTCGTTCAGCGCCTTGGCCAGTGGCAGAACCCGACGCCCGGCTACGTTCGCTGGGCCGAAGCCTTCACGCATTCACTGCAGCTCAACGCGACGCCGCTCAACGTCGCCGAAATTTTCCGCAAGCAGATGGGCGGCCATCCGCGGGCCTGGATCTTCACGTCGGCCACCTTGGCCGTGCAGGGTAAGTTCCACCACTACTGCGCCGAACTTGGCCTCGGCGAGCCGGATTCCGCCTGCTGGCACAGCCCTTTCGATTACGACAAGCAGGCCATCCTCTATGCGCCGCTCGGCATGCCCGACCCGAACGCCTGGAACTACACCGACGCCGTCGTCGATGCCGCCTGGCCGGCCGTCAAGGCAGCCAACGGCGGCGCCTTCTTCCTGTGCACCAGCCTGCGCGCCATGCGCCGCACGCACGAACTGCTCAAGGCCAAACTGGAAGACGAGGGCATCGACATGCCGCTGCTGGTTCAGGGTGAGGGCAGCAAGAACGACCTGCTGCAACGTTTCCGCTTTCACGGCAATTCCATCCTGGTCGGCAGCCAGAGCTTCTGGGAAGGCGTCGACGTGCGCGGCGAGGCGCTGTCGCTCGTCGTCATCGACAAGATTCCCTTCGCGCCGCCCGACGACCCGGTGCTTTCAGCGCGCATTGAGCAGATGAAAAAGGAAGGCCGCAACGCCTTCATGGAATACCAGCTGCCGCGCGCCGTCATCAACGTCAAGCAGGGTGCCGGCCGGCTGATTCGCGACGAGAACGACAAAGGCGTGCTCATGATGTGCGATCCCCGACTCATATCAAAGCCGTACGGCCGCCGCGTCTGGCAAAGTCTGCCACCCATGAAGCGGACCCGCGAATTGCAGGTCGTGCTGGATTTTTTTCTACAACGCTGATCGTTACATTCTAGATATAGTGATGAAATCTCATATGTCAGGAAATTAGGTGCCTACGGGTTTTCGTCCAGATATCAACGGTCTGAGGGCTTGGGCCGTTATGGCCGTTATCCTGTATCACTTCGATGTCCCAGGGTTTTCCGGTGGCTTTGTCGGCGTCGATGTGTTTTTTGTTATTTCCGGTTTTCTGATGACATCCATTGTCGTCAAAGGATTGGAGACAGGTGCCTTTTCCGTTCTCTCCTTTTACGCTGCGCGCGTCAGGCGGATCGTGCCCGCATTGCTTGTGCTGTGCGTCGTACTACTCGTTGTCGGCTATTTCGTTCTCTCGCCGCTTGATTACAAGCAACTGGCAACCCATGCCATAAGTGCGCTGGGCTTCTTTTCAAATATCAAATTCTGGAGTGAGGCGGGCTATTTCGATGTCGCCTCGCATGAAAAGTGGCTGCTTCATACTTGGTCTTTGTCCGTCGAATGGCAGTTTTATCTTTTGTTGCCACTCTTGCTCGCGGCTGTTTGGCGATTGTGGCCAGGACGTCGGGCGCAACTCATTTTTGTTCTATTTGGTGGTGCGATTTCATTTTGTGCCTCGGTGCTAATGACCACCCAGTCATCGAGCAGCGCGTTCTATCTCTTGCCGGCTCGCGCATGGGAAATGCTGGCCGGCGGAGCGGTCTTTCTGCTAGCGCGGCGCTTCGGATTTGGGCTCCCGGCGAAAATGGTCGTGGAAGCACTTGGCTTCGTCATGATTTTCGTTTCTATCCTGCTTTTCGAATGGAGCACGCCTTGGCCTGGATGGCGCGCTGCGCTGCCGGTGATTGGCGCCATGATGGTTCTGGCGGCTCATCGCGACCGTTCTCGTTTGACAGGAAATCGTATTGCCCAGTGGGTTGGTGATCGCTCATATTCTCTTTATCTGTGGCATTGGCCAATGGTCGTTGTGTTGGCCTTTGTAGATCAGCCGAAAAACACCATGGTGATTGCCGCAGGTATTCTTTTGACTTTTATCATGGGCCATGTCTCATGTCGATGGGTCGAGTTGCCAGTTCGCCGCTATTTGGGCAGTCTGCCGCCTTTGCGATTGTGGATCAGGGTCGGCGCAGTATTTTGCACTGTGCTGATGGCAGCGTTTGCAGTTCGTCTAAGCAATGGCATCGAAGGGCGACTGTTGCCAGAGGTTGAGCGTGTTGCTGTAGCCTCGGGAAGCGTGAACCCGCGTCGGGATGCGTGTCATGCCGCGCGTGGTATCGAGTCACCATCGTGCGTCTGGGGCGGCGACACCTGGAGGGTTATCGCGCTTGGCGATAGCCATGTATCTGCAACGGTTACAGCTATTGCCGAGTCGGGTGGTGCAAACGCTGGGACCGTGCAATGGTCCTATAGTGGCTGCCCATATGTGCGAGGCCTGAGTATCAGTCCGGAGGTCATGGCTAGGGAAAGGGGCGATTACTTTTGTCGCGAATTTGTCAGTTGGGCTTCTGACCGCCTAGGCAGCTTGCCGAGTGGCGTACCTGTCGTGATTGCAAATCGCTATGCGGCATACGCCTTTGGTGCCAACGAGGATGTCAAGCTCTCGTCGAAACCGTTGGTCTATTTTTCACAGCCCTATGCCACGCCAGAGGACAAGTTCGTCAACGAGTTCAAGGAAGCGATCGTCAAGACTGCCTGCCATGCTGCCAGCCGTAGAAAGGTGTATCTGGTTCGACCGATCCCAGAGATGGGGCTCGATGTGCCCAAGGTGCTATCACGTCGCCTCGCCTTTGGGTACCGCGAGGATGTGTCGATTGCCAAGGCAGACTACCTTGCCAGAAATCGCTGGGTTTGGGAGGCTCAGGACGAAGCTGCAAAAAAATGCGGAGTTACCATTCTTGATCCCACAGAATACCTTTGCGATGCGGAGCGCTGCTTTGGTAGCCGTAACCTGCAGCCTCTCTACAGTGACGATGATCACCTCAGTGAAGTCGGCAACAAAGTACTTGTGCCGATGTTCAGGCGTATCTATGCCGAAATGACGGATCCAATACATCGATAAATATATGATTTCTGCATTTGATAGTGTCTCCGTAATACAGCCGCAATTCTTCTCCAGCGCCGACATCACCATCGGCGCCGTGCCGATGCAGGCCATGGCCGGGATCATCACGGCCATCGAATCGGTCATCGCCATGCCGGCCTATCAGGCGCATGCGCTAGCCCAGGCGCCGGAGATCGCGCGCGTGCCGGTCAAGTCGCGTGGCGTGTTCATGGGCTACGATTTTCACCTGACCGAAACCGGCCCGAAGCTCATCGAAATCAATACCAACGCCGGCGGCGGTCTGCTCAACGTCTACCTGCTGGCCGCGCGTGGCAAGGTGGAAGAGGCCGCGAAGATTCGTGACGAATACGTTGCGATGTTCCGCGAGGAATGGCGTCTGGAGCGCGGCGACGCACCGCTGCGCCGCATCGCCATCGTCGACGAAAACCCGGCCGAGCAGTTTCTCGCCCCCGAATTCGCGCTCTTCAAGGAATTGTTCGAGCAGCACGGCATCGCGGCCGTGGTGGCTGATCCGGGCGAATTCGAGAGCGACGGCGAGCAGCTTCTGCTTGCCGGCCAGCCCATCGACCTGATTTACAACCGCCTGACCGACTTTGCCCTCGATGCCAAGGTCAACCGGAAAATTTGCTCAATTTTCAAATCCGGTGGCGTCGTGCTGACGCCGCACCCGCGCGCCCACGCCCTTTACGCCGACAAGCGCAACCTCATGCAGCTCTCGGACGAGGCCGCCTTGCAGGCGCTGGGTGTAGAAGAATCCACCCGCCAGACCCTGCTCGCCGGCATCCCAAAAACCGTCGCCGTGACGCCGGAGCAGGGCGAGCAATTCTGGGCTGAACGCAAGCGCTGGTTCTTCAAGCCGCCCGCCGGCTTCGGCAGCCGCGCCGCCTATCGCGGCGACAAGCTGACCAAGCGCGTGTTCGAGGAAATCCTGCACGGCGGCTACATCGCCCAGGAAATCGCGGTGCCCTCCGAGCATGTCGTCCCGGTCGACGGCGTTGAAACAACCATGAAAGCCGACATCCGCTGCTACGTTTACGCCGGCCGCATCCAGCTCGTCGCCGCCCGCCTGTACCAGGGCCAAACGACCAATTTCCGGACGCCGGGCGGCGGTTTTGCCCCGGTTTTCATCGGCTGAACGAGTAAAATTCGCCCATGAAAGTTTTCGGTATCGCCGGCTATTCCGGTTCCGGCAAGACGACTTTGCTGGAAAAGCTCATCCCCCAGCTGACTGCCCGCGGCCTCAAGGTGTCGGTGATCAAGCACGCCCACCACGGCTTCGACATCGACAAGCCGGGCAAGGACTCCTACCGTCACCGCGAAGCCGGTGCCACCGAGGTGCTGCTTTCCTGCGGCGACCGCTGGGCGCTCATGCACGAGCGGCGCGCCGAGCCGGAACCGACACTCAACGAACTGATCAGCCACCTCTCGCCGTGCGACCTCGTGCTCATCGAAGGCTTCAAGCAGGAACCGGTGCCCAAGCTCGAAGTCTATCGCCCGGAAAACGGCAAGCCGCCGCTCTACCCGGAGCGGGGTGACATCGTCGCCGTGGCGACTGATGCCGACATCGCGACCGATCTGCCCAAACTGCCGCTCAACGACTACGCGGCCATCGCCGATTTCGTGATGGCCCACCTGAATTTGCAGGAACGCCCATGCTGAGTTTTGAACAAGCCCTGGAAAAACTGCTGGCCGCCGCCCAGCCCGTCGAGGAAACCCGTTCGCTGCCGCTGACCGCCGCGCTCGGCCGCATTCTGGCCGTTTCCCAGCACTCCACCGTTGCCGTGCCGCCGCTCGAAAACTCGGCCATGGACGGTTACGCCGTGCGCGTCGCCGACATCACCGCGGCCGGTGTCTGCCTGCCGGTCAGCCAGCGCATCCCGGCCGGTACGGTCGGCACGCCGATGCAGCCAGGCACGGCAGCCCGCATCTTCACCGGCGCCCCGATTCCGGCCGGCGCCGACGCCGTGATCATGCAGGAACGCTGCGAGCAGACTGAGAGCGGCGTGGTCATCAACCACGTGCCGCGTGAAGGCGAGAACATCCGCCGAGCCGGCGAAGACATCTCGGTCGGCGCCGAAATCCTCAAGGCCGGCGTCAAGCTGCGTCCGCAGGAAATCGCCCTGGCCGCCTCGGCCGGCCTGCCCGAACTGCCGGTCTATCGCCGCGTCCGCGTCGGCGTCTTCTTTACCGGCGACGAACTCGTCCAGCCGGGCGAACCGCTGCCGCCGGGCGCCATCTACAACTCCAATCGCTACGCCCTGCGCGCCCTGCTCGAAGGCATGGGCTGCGAAGTCCGCGACCTCGGCGCCGTCGCCGATACGCTCGACGCCACCCGCGACGCCCTGCGCCGCGCTGCCGCCGACAACGATCTGGTGCTGACCAGCGGCGGCGTCTCGGTCGGCGAGGAAGATCACGTCAAGCCGGCTGTCGAAGCCGAAGGCAAACTCGACATGTGGAAGATCGCCATCAAGCCCGGCAAACCGCTGGCCTTCGGCGAAATCCGCAAGCCGGAAGGCAAAGCCTGGTTCCTCGGCCTGCCGGGCAACCCGGTCGCCGCCTTCGTCACCTTCCTGACCATGGTTCGCCCCTTCATCCTGCGTTTGCAGGGCGCGGCCAGCGTTTCGCCGCGCGTCCTGAATCTGCCGTCCGCCTCGGTGTGGGGCAGGGCAGATGGCGCCCGCCTCGAATTCCTGCGCGCGTCGCTCAACGCACAAGGCGCCGTCGAGTTGTACAAGAACCAGGGCTCGGCCGTCGTCACCTCGCTGTGCTGGAGCGACGGGCTGGTCCTCAACCCGCCGGGCACCACCATCGCCGTCGGCGATACCGTGCGCTTTGTATCCTTCGCGGAGCTGCTGTCGTGAGCGTCAAAATTCTTTACTTCGCCGGCCTCAAGGAAGCCCTCGGCCTGCCCGGTGAAACCATCGAACTGCCGGCCGGGGTCGCCACCGTCGGCGGCCTGCGTGACTGGCTGGTCGGCCAGGGGCGCGACAAGCTGGCCACCGCCAAAAACCTGCGCTGCGCCGTCAATCAGGACATGGCGAAACTTGATGCCACAATAAAGGACGGCGACGAAGTCGCCTTCTTCCCGCCCGTCACCGGCGGCTGAAAATAGAAAGAAAAACAATGTCCATCCAATGGTTCCCGGGGCACATGACCTCGGCCCGCAAAAAGGCCGGCGAAACGCTGGCCGTGGCCGACGTCGTCGTCGAAGTGCTCGACGCCCGCCTGCCGCAGGCGAGCAGCAATCCGATGATCCACGAGCTGCGCGTCTTCCGTCAGCGCCCGTGCCTCAAGTTGCTCAACAAGGCCGATCTGGCCGACCCCGAGGCCACCAAGGCCTGGCTCGCCCATTTCGACGCCCAACCCGGCGTCAAGGCCGTCGCCATCTCCTGCAAGAAGGCCGGCGACGTCGCCAAGATTCCCGGCCTCGCCCAGAAGCTCGCGCCGCACCGCAACGACGCCGTCAAGCCGCTGCGCCTCATGATCATGGGCATCCCCAACGTCGGCAAATCGACGCTCACACCAAGAGCCAGCAACGCATCGACATCAGCAACCGCCTGACCCTCTACGACACCCCGGGCATGCTCTGGCCGAAGATCGACCACCCCATCGACGGCCTCATGCTCGCCGCCAGCCATGCCGTCGGCGTCAACGCCTACATCGACGAAGAAGTCGCCACCTGGCTCGCCGGCTACCTGCTCGAGCACTACCCCAAGCTGCTCATGGCCCGCTACGGCTTCTCCACCGAAGGCATGGACGCCGTCAGCGTCATCGAAGCCGTCGCCAAAAAGCGTGGCTGCATCATCAAGGGGCGGGGCGGCGAACTCGATCTCGAAAAAGCCTCTGCCATCCTCCTCGTCGACTACCGCTCCGGCACCCTCGGCCGCATCAGCCTCGAAACGCCGACACTCCGCGCCACCCGCCAGGCAGCCCTGAAAGCCGCCGGGCTGATCCCCGATAACCCGGACCTCGCCATCGACGACGAAAAGGAATGATTTTTTGCACTACGCCGCGACGCATGCTTGCCGCCATTCCAGAGTTTGAGATATAGTGCGCGCCCTGTCGGTTGCACGACCGACAGCACCGTTCCTCGATAGCTCAGTCGGTAGAGCGCCGGACTGTTAATCCGTAGGTCCCTGGTTCGAGCCCAGGTCGGGGAGCCAAGAAATACCAGCAAAAAGCCCAGTCAAACGACTGGGCTTTTTGCTTTTTCGGGCTGGCGTAGCGAGAACGTAGCTTGATGGCGGGCGACACGTCAAAGGAGGCCCGAATACCCGTGGTCAGTCCAGCTACGAAATTTCAATTTTGGCCCTTTTTTCCGGTTGACCGTGGGATTCGGCAAAAGGAAATGTCTCTGACCCCTTTTGTCTTACATAGGCATCTGCCGGGGGAGTTATACGAGTAATTCATTTGCCTTAGAAGCAAGTAGCTGCGAGCGCGCTTTAATGAAACTCTCGTAAGACATATCAAGCCCGCCATTTGGAATAAAAGCTGAATCCAAGATCGAATCAATACTCGCAGGAGGAATCATTTTTACGTACTCGGATGGTGCCTTGTCTTGGATGCTGCGATTGTCCGTTTGAGATAAAAAGGCGAAGTTCGCAAGCATGAATTGGGTGGCTCTATCTTTTATGCCTTCCTTCGTTAGTAGATGATTTTTAGGGAAGACATGATGGAACTCGGTCCGGTTACACGACACAAGAACGTTTTCCAAATCAACATCGGCGGCTGAAAGGAAAGACTTCGGCTTTGCCTGTGCCAAGAGCAATACATACACTTTTGTATTTACAGATGTGAGCGAAAATATATTCTCAGTAAAGTAGTCCGGCTCAACTTTGAAATGGCGTTTGTCAAATTCAGAGGTATTACCGATCAATAGTTGTTGAACAGCGGCAATATCTTGAGCGAGTGCGGTATCTACGCTATTCGAATAGCGACGCGAAAAGCAACTGTGCCAAAACCAGCGTCGAAGAGCCCGCCGTTGATTTGCGTCTGGATGGAAACCCGCCGCTTTATCCGTTGCAAAACACCGTGCAAGCGGGATGATCATCGACTTGTAAGGCAAAACCTTTAAAGAGACCACGCCGCAATCCCGTCGCAGGAAATCAATTGCGCCTAGTACACCGCTCCGTAGTACGGTGAAAGAGTCGCGGACCTCTGACCCTTTAAGGTCAATAATCGTATGAGCAGATGCGTCGTTTCGCACAACAGCAGCGCAGCACTTTAGCAATAGATCGGGATCGTCTCGAAGATCGTTATAACCAGCTTCATCTAACTCGTTGGATAACTCTTCAAATTTTGTTCTGAGATCAAAGTCGCCACTCCAAGTCCATGCAGACAGGAGTTGGTAGGTGTCCAATGGAACGCCACCTCGATTAATGCGCTCAAAAATAATCGCGATCTTGGAGTGCTCCTCTGTCTCAACTGTTTCGACAGGAATTTGAGCTTCTTTGAACAAAGCCTGCAACTGATCTAATGTTTTCAATTGCGCTTCGTTGGTAATTGTTCTTGATAGTTTGCCAAATTCGGCGACATCGAAAAGTACCCGAAGCGGAACGTGTTGTTTCTTTACTTCGGTAGGCTCAAGGGCAACAAATTGGGAATCCTGAGCATTCGCGGATGCTTCAAGGTCAAAATAGATATCAACCCACTTTACGCTAGTTTCAGGATTCTGCTTTAGCTCAGTCTGGAAGGTAGAAAAGATTGAGGTTAGACGCTGCTGCCCGTCTAATACATAGTCAATTGGGTATTCTTTTTTCGGCTCAGGTAGCGTGAATGGACCGAGGTCACGGTCATAAGAAAGTTTTTCCTTGGTTCTCCAGAAGAGAACGGTTCCGATCGGATAACCTTTGAAAATACTGTCCATGAGGAACTGAACTCGATCCGGCTCCCATACAAAATCCCGTTGAAAAGCAGGTATCCGGATCTCTCCATCTGTAATCCGCTGGAGCAACTGTCGAATCGTTATTGTAGTAACGGCCATCGAAATTTAGTCCTTGATGAAGATGGGAATGCCAGAGACATAGATCATATCGATGCGTGCAATTTGGGTCAAAGGGGGGCGAGACATATTAATAATATGGGGCACCCATTAGCTGGCCGTAGTCATGTGAGCGCACCAATCCATGGCGGCGTCAGCCGTCGGATTTGAAGCAAAAAAGGGGGCAGAGACATTTCAATTTTGGCCCTTTTTTTCCGGTTGACCGTGAGATTCGGCCAATCGGGGGATTCCGGCCAAAACGGCAGGAATCCACCGGGTTCAGATCACGCGCTCAGGTGAGCAGGATGTTCCGGTCGAAGGTCAGGTTGTCGAAGGCGGTGTAGACCCACGGGCAGCCCTGGGCTTGCGATGAGAGGCGGATGCGCTGGATGTTGCGCGTGGGCGACGTGAAGCTGAGTGGGTGCCAGTGGCCGAAGAAGTTGGCGTCTTTCGAACTGAGCTGGGTTCTGACCTTGCCGAGGAAGGTGCCGTTGTTGTCGTAGGCTTCCATGAACGGGCGGTTGTCGCTGCTGCCGAGGCCTTCCGGGGAATCCAGGGCATAGGCCCAGACGCTGATGGATTGCTGGAGTTGGCCGAAGACGGCTTCCACGGCGCCCCAGCGGGCGTCGAACAGCGGCATGCCGGTACCGTTCATGACGGTGAGGACGTTCTTGCCGCTTTGCGCGGTGCCGAGCGTCATGGCCATGGCGTAGGCCGACCAGCGTTTGGCCGGGTTGGTGGTCAGGCTGGAGAAGGTGACGCTCAGGGCGGCGAAGGTGTTATCGACGGCGGTGCCGCTGGGCACGCTTTCGAAGTCGATCATGACGGTTCGACGCAGGTTGGGCGGCGGTCGGAAGGGCGGGCGTTCCACGATGATCTTGCTGCCGAGTGTGGTTGCCAGGGTCTTGATGTCGGTCATTTTTATTCTCCCTTGAACGAAGCACTGAAACAGGGGCTGGTGATTACCGGCCTATGATTTCAGCATAGTCCGGAATCAGGGGGATGCAAGCGGGCAGGGGCTTGAATCGCCGGTCAGCAGGCGATTTCGAGCGCTGGGTGTTTGGCCGGGCCGGTCAGTGATCGGTGGCTGTTTCTAGTGGGCTCCAGCACCGCCAGTGCCCGCAGGCGGAGCGGGCGCGGCGGGGCGAGTTGTCCCAGGGGCCGCCCTGGCAGGGGCCTTCGGCGGTTTCGGATTCGATGATGACGGTGCCCGGCGTTTCGCCGGGTTGGCGTTGACCGCCCCAACGCTCGCAGGTGGCGCAGCGTTTGCGGTCGATGGCTTGTGTCAGCAAGTTTTCGCGGCCTTGCAGGAGGCGATGCTTTGGGTGGCGGGAACGACGGGTTCGCCGGCGCCGATCCAGCCCTTGATGCCGGCCTTGACGTTGTAGACCGTGGTGTAGCCGGCCTGTTGCGACAGGAACTGGCTGACGGCCTTGGTCCGGTTGCCGGTGCGGCAGATGACGATGACGGGTTCGTTCTGCTTGGCGTAGGGTTTGACCTTTTCCAGCCAGCCGACGGCATCGGCGCGGCCTTTTTCGTCGAAGAAGGTCAGCAGTTTGCTGCCGGAGACGATCCCCGTTTCTTCCCATTCGGATTGCAGGCGGATATCGATGACGGGCACGCCGTTTTTGGCGAGCTTGGCGAGCTGGGCGTTGTCGATGTCGATGACTTCGGCGTGGGCGATGCCGGCGATGGCGATCAGGCAGGCAAGTATCAGGCGGCGCATGGCGATCTCGTTTATAAGTGGATGCTGATTATAAGCTTGGCGGGTGTTGCTCCGCGCATGTCACGTTGACGCCATAAGCGGCGATGAGGTTCCTCGCGGCGTGGGATAATCCAGCCTTTTTACGGGGCAGCCATGGCGCTCAAATCCACTATTTTCAAGGCCGAGCTTCAGCTGGCCGACCTGGATCGTTCGCATTTTGGCGATTATTCGCTGACGATTGCCCGTCATCCCTCGGAGACGGACGAGCGGATGATGGTTCGTTTGCTGGCCTTTGCGCTGAACGCGTCGGAAACGCTGACCTTCGGGCGCGGCCTGTCGGCGACGGACGACGAGGCTGATCTGTATGACCTTGATGCGACGGGGAGCATCGAGCGCTGGATCGACGTCGGCCTGCCCGACGAAAAGCTCATCCGGCGTGCCTGCAATCGCTCGCGCCAGGTCATGGTGCTCAGTTACGGGGCGCGCGCCGCCGAGATCTGGTGGCAAGGGGTGGCCGGCAAGGTGGCGGGGCAGAAGAACCTGCGCATCCTGTCGCTGTCGCCCGAGGAGAGCCAGGCGCTGGCCGGGCTGGCGGAGCGCAGCATGCGCCTGCAATGCACCATCCAGGACGGCGTGATCTGGCTGGGCGGCGACAACGGCCATGTCGAACTGGCGCCGAAACTGCTTTTCGGTAGCGAATCGGCATAGAATCCCGGAATATTTTCGGCTTCGATCAACCCAATTGAGAGGTGACCATGGCAGCGAATGATGATGACGAATCGACCGCGGTAATCGTCGGTGTTCTGGCCGGTATCGTGCTGGCCGTGGTGGCGGTGAGCTATGGCGCGCGTGCCGGCAAGAACGTGCCGCCGCCGGCACCGGTGCCGGCCGCTGTTGAAGCGGTGGTGGAGATTGCGCCGGTCGGCGAGGCTCTGGCCAAGGTTCATTTCGCCGTGGGCGCCGCCGCCCTGGACGAGGCCGACAAGGCTGTCGTCGGCAAGACGCTGGAAGCCCTGGCCGCCAATCCGAACGCCATCGTGCTGCTGTCCGGGTTCCATGATCCTTCCGGCGATCCGGTGAAAAATGCCGAATTGGCCAAGCTGCGTGCCATGGCCGTTCGCGATGCGCTGGTGGGCGGTGGTGTGGCCATCGACCGCATCAAGCTGCGCAAACCGGAGTCCACCGTGGGTTCGGGTAGCGCGGAAGAGGGACGTCGCGTCGAGATTCGCGTGCAGTAACGAGCGCGTCTCGGGCGATGCAAAGGCAGGCTGCGGCCTGCCTTTTTGCTTTTTGGGGCCGGGATGATCATTGGCCCCCTGTTGGCGGCAAAATGGGCGAATGTTGACGCTATTTCCGGTGAAAGGATGGCAGCATGAAAAAACAGGAGCAGCCCAGGGATGATGCAGCGCCGGCCGATGCCGTCGAGCAGGCGCGTGGCGCGAAGCTTCCGCCGGATTTGAGCACGATCAGATTGAAGCCGCCTCGCGATCTGCGAATCAGCTCGCCGCCGGACTCGACCGATTTCCAGCCGGTCGACAGGGTGAAGAAATAGCCGGAGGCAGCCGGGGGCTGGCGACTTGATCAAGGGGATTGTCGTTTCCTGCCTGATGCCGACGTTTTCACGCCAGCATCTGTTACCGCGGGCAATCGCCCTGTTTCGCGCCCAGCAGCGGACGGATGCCGAACTGGTCGTGGTCAGCGAAGAGGCGCTGCCGGCCCCGCTGATGGCGGCCAACCCCGATATTCGCGTCATTGATTGCCGCGCCGGGCTTAGCTTGGGAGAAAAGCGCAATCTGGCCTGTGAGGCGGCGCGGGGGGACATCTTGGTCCATTGGGACGACGATGACTGGCAGGCGCCTGATCGCCTTGCGCGTCAGCTGGCCGCCTTTGCCCGCCCGGAATGCCAGGTGTCGGGATCGAGCCAGGTGCATTTTTACGAACCATCGACAGCCCGCTGCTGGGAATACCGCTACGAGAACCGTGATCGTCCGTGGGTTTGCGGCGCGACGTTGGCCTACCGGCGGGGCTACTGGCAGCAAAACCCCTTTGCCGACATTACTGTCGGCGAGGACAACCTGTTTGTCTGGGCGGCCGAGGCGCAGGCGGTGCATGACCATCGCGATGCCGGCCTTTGTCTTTGCGCCATTCATGCCGGGAACACGAGCCGGAAAAATACGGCGGATGCCTGGTGGCACCCGATAGCGCTACCGGGGGAATGGCAGGATGTGATCGGGCGAGATTCGTTCGATCATTCGGCCGTTGGCGGTGAATGATCGACGCTGGGCTTGCTTAGCGTTTGATCAGGGTCCAGATGAACTCGGCACCGGCGCTCAGCAGGTCGATGGCGTCGATGATGCCGGCGTTCTCGGGCTCGCGCCGCAGGCGTTTCTGACGGGAGATTTCGCGTTCGCGCATGACGATGGCGTCGCCCAGCAGCTCAATGTCGCGGGTCGTACGCCGTTCCTCTGCATGCTGGAAGCGGGCCAATGCCTGTTCGACGGCGGCGGGGTCGAGGATGGTGATCGGCGCCCGGCAGTGGCCGCAGGCGTGGTCCTTGCGGATATCGACCGGGGCGCCGCAGCCCATGCAGCGGATGATGCCGACCCTGGCCGACAATTCCTCGATTTCGCCCGAATTGAGCTGCCGGACGAAGCCCTTTTCGATCATGAATTGGGCGAAGGTGGTGAAGCGGCCGTGTTTTTGCAGGCAGCGGTGGTAGTTGAATTTGCCGCCATGTTTGGCGACGTCGAGGCCATGCAGCAGCTTTTCCTTGCAGCGCGGGCAGGTTAGCGGGTCGCGCAGGGGAATGCGCTGGTCGTCGTGGTGCTCGTGCAGCAGCTTGAACAGTTCGACCACGCCGCCCGGCGTGATCTGGACGCTTTCAAATTCGTCGAACCAGATGCCCTGGCAGGTGAAACACATGTCGAGGATGACTTCGCCGTGATGCAGCCGCTCGAAGCGGTGCTTGGTCATCGTTTGCTGGCAGGATGGGCAGGGAATGGGCTTCATGGTGGTCGGGTACGGTGCGACAGGCGTGACTATAGCGCTGCTTTTCCGTCATGGCGCGCGCTGCTGCATCAGCATCCGCTAAAATTCGGGCTCTTTTCCCTTCCCGGATGTGCCATGAAGATCGCCGATCCCACCCAGACTACGCTGTGCAATGAAATGAAGCTATTGCTCGAAGCACTGCCCTTCGATGGCGCGCGCGTGCTCGAACTGGGCTGCGGCAAGGCCGAAAAGACGCGGATTCTCGCGGAAACCGGGCGGCCGAGTGAGATCATCGCCCTCGAAGTCGACACCATCCAGCATGCGCGCAATCTGGACATCACCGATCTGCCGACGGTGCGCTTCAGCCATGGCGGCGCCGAGGCGATTCCGGTCGATGATGCCAGCGTCGACATCGTGCTCATGTTCAAGTCGCTGCACCACGTGCCGGTGGCCGACATGGACCGCGCCCTGGCCGAGATTGCCCGCGTGCTCAAGCCGGGCGGCCTGGCGTGGATTTCGGAACCGGTTTTTGCCGGTGATCTGAACGAGGTCTTTCGCCTCTTCCACAACGAGCAAGTGGTCCGCGAAGCGGCCTTCGCGGCGATCTGCAAGGCGGTGGATTCAGGCAGCCTGCAGCTCGACAAGCAGCTGTTCTTCAACACCCGCAGCTATTTCGAGAACTTTGCCCAGTTCGATACCCGGATGATCCAGGTCACCCACACCGATCACCGACTGGCCCCGGAACTCTATCGGCAGGTGCAGGAAAAGTTCGAGTCCTTCATGGGGCCGGACGGCGCAACCTTCCTCAATCCGCAGCGCGTCGATCTGCTCCGCAAGCCGGGCTGATCAGGCGGCGGGGCGGATGCTGCCGAGGTTGAGCGTGACTCCCTTCTTCATCTTGCCGACGACGTGCATTTCGCAGGCTTTGCAGTCGAATTTGAGGATCAGCTTTTCGTTGCCGTTGATCAGCGTCATCGGGTCCGGCTTGAGGTGTTTCACTTCCTTCGGACAGAGGTTGAAGCTGTAACGCAGGCAGTGGCGGGTGATCATGAGCGAGACCATGCCTTTTTCGTTGCCGGCCTCGTAGGCTTCCTCGATCAGCTTGACGCCGTGTTTCTCGTAGAACTGGCGGGCCTTGGCGTTGAAGACGTTGCCGAGGTAGGTCAGTTCTTCCTGCGGATAGGCGGCCGGGCTGGCTGCTGGCGTGGCGCGCGGCGGGCGCGGGTGGCTGGCGATGCGGGCGGCTTCGAGCTGTTCCGTGGCTTCGCGGCGCAGGGCGTTGATGGCGCTGACCGGCAGGAACCAGGGCTGGCTGAGTTTGAGCTCGACCGGCTCGGCGACGAACATCGTGTTGCCGAATTTGCCGAGGTTTTCCTTGAGTTTGGCCTGCGCAGCATCGGGATTCTGCGCGACTTGCCATTCTGATTTTGGGCCAAATTTCCGGTTGACCGTCACATTCACCCCATCTTCGTCGCTCAGGGTCAGGGCGAAGCCGTCGTCGGTTTCGGCGAGGACGGGCGTGACCGAAACGCGGCGGTCGGCGGAATCCTTCTCCAGCGCCCGCTCGAAAGCCTGGTCGCGGTTGCGGAAGAGGGTGGTGCCGGGCGTCAGTTCCTCGGGAATCTCGGCCGGATAGAGCTTTTTGCCTTCGGCGCGGTTGATGCGCATGCCCTGAACGTCGCCATAGGCATCGTGGAAGCAGACGCCGTCGCCGTTGTGGAAGGTTTCGTCGGTGTTGACGACAATCCAGCCGTCGCCGATGTCGGCCACCTCGCCGATGACCTCGCCGACATAACTCGGCGAATCGAAGGCGCCGATGTCGTCCTGGCGGTCGTTGGCGAAATAATCGGTGTAGCCACGGTTGAAGGTCTTTTCGGGCTGCGGCGTGAAGGTCCAGGTGCTGCGCCCGCTCGAGGCGCGGGTAAATTCCGGGTACTCGGCGATGATCTCGTCGAGCAGTTGCCGGTAGTGCGCCGTGATGTTCTTGACGTAGGACAGGTCTTTCAGGCGCCCTTCGATCTTGAAGGAGCTGACGCCGGCGCGGGCTAGGGCCAGCACGTTGTCGGTCTGGTTGTTGTCCTTCATCGACAGCAAATGCTGGTTCTCGGTGACCACCTTGCCCTTGTCGTCGACCAGGGTGTAGGGCAGGCGACAGGCCTGCGAGCACTCGCCGCGGTTGGCGCTGCGGCCAGTGTGGGCATGGCTGATGTAGCACTGTCCCGAGTAGGCGACACAGAGTGCGCCGTGAACAAAATACTCCAATGAAATAGTGGTTTGCGACGCAATCTTAATAATTTCGTTTAAGCTGAGTTCGCGTGCCAGAACGACCTGGGAGAAGCCGGCATCCTCGAGGAATTTCACCTTGTCGGCGTTGCGGTTGTCGGTTTGCGTGCTGGCGTGAAGCTGGATCGGCGGCAGGTCGAGTTCGAGCAAACCCATGTCCTGGATGATCAGCGCATCGGCCCCGGCCTCGTAGATTTTCCAGGCGAGCTGGCGGGCTTCCTCGAGTTCGTCGTCACGCAAAATGGTGTTGAGCGCGACGAAGACCTTGGCCCGATAGCGGTGGGCGAATTCGCACAGGCGCTGGATGTCGGCGACGGTATTGCCGGCACCATAACGGGCGCCGAAGGCTGGGCCGCCGATATAGACGGCGTCGGCGCCGTGCTTGATGGCTTCGATGCCGAAGTCGGCGTTCTTGGCCGGGGCGAGGAGTTCGAGAGGGTGTTGAATGCGGGTCATGGCGCCTTAGTACGTAAAACGCGGGGCAAGTTCGTCGAGATTGAACTCGCGCAGGATGGCCTCGGCGCGTTCCCGGGCGTTTTTGCGGGGCGTGCCGCGCTTCGACGCGATGATCAGCTCGTTTTTCATCGAATGTTCCCAGCCGACCAGTTCGGTGACGGTCACATCGTAGCCGTGCGACTCAAGCAGCAGGCAGCGCAGGACGTTGGTCAGGTGGCTGCCGAGTTCGCGGGTATGGATCGGGTGTCGCCAAAGTTCGGACAGCGCCGTCTTGCCCAGCGATTCGTTCTTCCGGGCGCGCATGGTGGCGGCGACTTCGGCCTGACAGCAAGGGACGAGGACGATATGGCGGGCATTCTTGGTCAGGGCGAAACGGATGGCGTCGTCGGTCGCCGTGTTGCAGGCGTGTAGCGCTGTCACGACATCGACGCTGGCGGGCAGTTCGGGGGCCGTCAGCGAATCCTCGACCGTGCAGGCGAGGAAGCGCATGCGCTCAAAGCCAAGCCGGGCGGCCAGTTCGCGCGATTTTTCAACCAGTTCCTGGCGCGTTTCGATGCCGATGATCTCGCCACTGGCACGCTCCTTGATACAGAGATCGTAGAGGATGAAACCGAGATAGGACTTGCCGGCCCCATGGTCGACGAGCGTCTCGGCGCAATCCAGCAGCGGTTCGATGAATTGGTAGAGGTGATAGACCTGCTTGAGTTTGCGTCGCGTGTCCTGGTTGAGCTTTCCGTCACGGGTCAGGATGTGGAGTTCCTTGAGCAGTTCAATCGACTGCCCGGGGCGGATTTCCGGGATGGCGGCGGGGGTGTTGGGCTTCTTCATGGGGCGACATTATCGCACTCAAATTTCTTTCACTTTCGTGTCAACCAAATCGAAACCGGGTCGTTAATTGGCTCATGGTGATGAAACACCGCATAACTACGGAGATATAAATGGGCAGTCTGAGCAACGAATCCTTCGAACAATTCCTGGATTCACTGAAGAAAGCCGGTATTACCATTTCCAACGAAGCCGAGCTGCGTGAGCGCCTGGCAGAAGCACAACGCTGGCGTTTCGCCTTCCAGACCCTGGCTGCCAATGGCAAGCTCCTCGGCATCAGCTTCGAGGATCATTCCGAAGGCCGCAACGAAGCCGAGATCACCCGCGCTTTCAACGAATTCCAGTTTTCCGAGAAGTCCAAGGCTGTTTTCGCAGCCAACCTGAAGCACTAAGATTTCAGTTTCCGCCTTCCGCGAGCGCGGGGGGAAGAAATAAAACGGGCGCCAAGAGGCGCCCGTTTTGCTTTCGTAGTCTGAAAACCGAATCTCACGGTCAACCGGAAAAAATGGCCAAAATCGAAATTTTGGCCGAGGGTGTTTAGCGGGTGATCGGCTTGTAGCGGATGCGCTTTGGCTTGGCGCCTTCTTCGCCGAGGCGGCGTTTCTTGTCTTCCTCGTATTCCTGGAAGTTGCCGGTGAAGAAATTCCACTGTGAATCGCCTTCGGCGGCCAGGATGTGCGTGCAGATGCGGTCGAGGAACCAGCGGTCGTGGGAGATGACCATGGCGCAGCCGGCGAATTCGAGCAGGGCGTCTTCGAGGGCGCGCAGGGTTTCGACGTCGAGGTCGTTCGACGGTTCGTCGAGGAGCAGGACGTTGCCGCCGGCCATCAGCGTCTTGGCCAGGTGCAGGCGACCGCGTTCGCCGCCGGAGAGGTTGCCGACCTGCTTGCCTTGGTCGGCGCCCTTGAAGTTGAAGCGGCCGATGTAGGCGCGGCTGGGCATTTCGAACTTGCCGATTTGCAGGATGTCGCTGCCCTGGGCCAGTTCTTCGAAGACGGTCTTGGTGCCGTCCAGGCAGTCGCGTGACTGGTCGACGTAAGCCAGCTTGACCGTCGGGCCGATGTCGACCGTGCCTGAATCCGGCTGTTGCTGGCCGGTGATCATCTTGAACAGCGTCGATTTACCGGCACCGTTCGGGCCGATGATGCCGACGATGGCGCCGGGCGGGATGGCGAAGCTGACGTTGTCGAGGAGCAGCTTGTCGCCGAAGGACTTGGTCACGCCATTGAATTCGATGACCTTGTCGCCCAGGCGGTCGCCGACCGGGATGAAGATTTCCTGCGTTTCGTTGCGCTTCTGGTACTCGACGCTGGACATTTCCTCGAAGCGGGCGAGGCGGGACTTGGATTTGGCCTGACGGGCCTTCGGATTCGAGCGAACCCACTCCAGTTCCTGCTTCATCGCCTTCATGTGGGCGTCGATCTGCTTGTTTTCGGTTTCCAGGCGGGCTTCCTTCTGCTCCAGCCAGCTCGAGTAGTTGCCCTTCCAGGGAATGCCGTGGCCGCGGTCGAGTTCGAGAATCCACTCGGCGGCGTTGTCGAGGAAGTAGCGGTCGTGGGTGACGGCGACGACGGTGCCCGGGAAGCGGACGAGGAACTGTTCCAGCCATTCGACGGATTCGGCGTCGAGGTGGTTGGTCGGTTCGTCGAGCAGCAGCATGTCCGGTTTGGCGAGCAGCAGCTTGCACAGTGCGACGCGGCGCTTTTCGCCGCCGGACAGGTTGCCGATGGTGGCATCCCAGGGCGGCAGGCGCAGCGCGTCGGCGGCCAGTTCCATCTGGGCTTCGGTATCCGAGCCAGCCGTAGAGATGATGGCTTCGAGGCGGGCTTGTTCCTCGGCCAGCTTGTCGAAATCGGCTTCCGGATCGGCGTAGGCGGCATAGACCTCATCGAGCTTGGCTTGCGCCTGCATGACTTCGCCGAGGGCCGATTCGACTTCCTCGCGCACGGTCTTGGCGGCGTCGAGCTGCGGTTCCTGTGGCAGGTAGCCGATCGACACGCCCGCCAGGTGCTGCACTTCGCCGTCGTATTCCTTGTCGACGCCGGCCATGATCTTGAGCACGGTCGATTTGCCGGCACCGTTCAGGCCGAGCAGGCCGATCTTTGCGCCGGGGAAGAAGGAGAGGGAAATATCCTTGATGATCTGACGCTTGGGCGGAACGATCTTGCTGACCCGCAGCATCGACATGACATATTGAGCCATCGCTGTACCTTGTGCTTAAACGAAAAGAGCCCGACAACCGGACCCGAAAACGATAATTATCCCCGAAAACGACGGCATCGGCGGGGCGATTTGCGAAGGAATAGAGGGCGCCAAAAGCAAAAAAGCCAGGCGGTTTCCCGTCCTGGCCTGGTGTCACGAGACGTGCCCGCTCAGATCAGCAGGCTGGCGTGCCGGCGATGGAGCAGGACGGCCGGCGCCTCGACCCGCTTGCACTGGCGTTCGTTGCCGAGTTGCTTGAAGCCCATGAGGCGGCAGTAGTAGCCGACGTGCCGCGGATTGACCTCGATGACGGCATCGGTGCCGCCAAAGATCGTCCGGGCATACTGGTGGGCGGCCCGGAACAGGCTTCTGATCAGCTCGAGATCCTTGCAGGCGGTATCGACGGCGAGGCGCGTGAATTCACACAGCACCGTCGACGGGTTGCGCAGGGTGTCGAGTTCTTCCCGGTATAGCGTGTCGGCTGCCAGGCCATTGCGGGAATCCCGCGAAACGCTGATGGTGGCTTGCAGTTCGCCGTTTTGCCAGGCGCCGAAGGTGACATGGTCCGGATCGCCAAGGCGGCGCTGACTGACGCTTACCTTGTAGCCCTGAGCCTCGTACATCCGGCGAATCAGCGCATTGCACGCACGGTGCTGCTGGAAGGAGGTGGCTGGCCCGATGAGGAGCTCCTGATCGGGCCAGTGTCCGTGGCTGGTAGCGAGGGGAGCGTGATGCCCGAGGGCGACCGGAATCCCTTTTGCTGCGGGCGTGCCTGCCGAATATATGACGTTGTACATTTTGTCTATTCTATTGGTTGTCTATTAGGCAATCAACCAGCAACGGCACTTAAGGCAATCGCTGGTTCTTCACGCAGGTGAAACGGTGTCGTCGATTTTTCGGCCGACAGGGCATTGATGTCGCCGCAAAGTTCGCCACCTTCGTCGATGACCAGCTTGCCGTAGCGGATCTTGCCGTGCACCTTGCCGGTGGCGTGGATGATCAGCTGCGAACGTGCGGTCAGTTCGCCATCGAAGCTGCCGTGAATCTCGGCGATGTCGATGCTGACCTTGCCCGAGAACGATCCCTTGTCGGCGACGCGGATGACGCGGCTATCCATGGTGGCCTCGACGCGGCCTTCGACGACGAGCGTATCGCAATCGAGGATTTCGGCGCCTTTGAGTTTGACGTCCGGGCCGACGATCAGGCGGGCGCCCATGACGTTTTCGCTGGCGGATTCGGCTTTTTCCGGGGCAGGGGCCGGCGCGGCGGCAGCGGCTGTGGTGTTGTTCAGGTTGTTGGAGGCGCTGCCCAGAATGTTATTGACCTCCTTGCGGGTGATGACGTCATTGCGGTTGGGGATGTTGGGTTTGTTGAACATGGTAGCTCCCGTCTTGAGGTTTTGATGAAGATTCGACTGGGACTCCATTGCGATAAGCGTGCCATGAAACAACAGCCAATATAAAACAACAGCTTGCAATAATTATTAAAAGTTGATTCGTAAATTTATCGCCATGCTTGTCGGGATTTGGCGACAGGTATTTTTGGTTTTCCCGGGAAAGGCAGCTAATCTAAACGGGCGGGTTGTCGTTAAAATGCGACAATGATGTAATTGATTGATTATTAAACAATAATATCCGCCTGTTTCTTCCGTGGCAGGGGGTTTTTGCGGTGCTCGCGAATCCATGCCCGTGCGTCGGGCGGTTTAAACTTTAGTTTTAGTACATAGGGTGCCGATGAATCGAATTTCCTTTCGCCAGGGGATGCTGCTTGGCTTTGCGCTGATCGTCCTGCTTCTGGGTGGGGCGGCCGTGCAGAGCTGGCTCGTGGTCGAGCGCCTGGTCGATCAGAGTCGGCGCAGCAGCGAGCAGGCCATCCAGTTGACGGCCTCGATTCAGGAACTGGGCGAACGCACCATCGACATCGAGCGCAGCGCGCGGCAATACCTTGTGCTCGACAACCCGGTCTTCCGCCAGCGCTTCAACGAACACCTCAGCCAGTCGCTGGCCGTGGTCGAGCGTCTCGAAACGCTGTCCGCCGAACCGCTCGTGCCCTTGCTGGGCGGTTGGCGCATGGTGGCCGAAGCGCTGCGCAGCGGCCTTGACCAGAACATTCCGCAGGACGAGATCATTCCCTTGCTCGCCCGCATGGCCGAACTCGACGGCTTGTTGAAGCAGGCCGGGCAGCGCTGGATCGAGGCGCAAAACCGGAAATCGCTGGACGATCTGGAAACCAACCGCCTGCGTCTGGGTGGTCGCATCGCGCTGGCCCTCGTCGGCGCGCTGCTCGTTGCGCTGGCGATGGGCTGGTGGCTCGTTCGCCCGGTGCGCCATCTCGAGCAGGCCATCATCCGGCTGGGTGCCAGTCGTTTTGACGAAGCGGTGACGGTCGGCGGCCCGGCCGACTTGCGCCAGCTGGGCAAGCGCCTCGACTGGCTGCGCCAGCGTCTGGCCGAGCTGGAAGCGGATCGCGAGCGGGCATTGCGCCATGTGTCGCATGAACTCAAGACGCCGCTGACGGCGCTCAAGGAAGGGGTTTCCTTGCTCCGCGAGGAAGTGCCCGGGCCGCTCGCCGCCGGGCAGCGCGAGGTGGTCAATATCCTGCAGCACAACGTGGTTAGCCTGCAGGCGCAGATTGAAAGCCTGCTGACGCTCAACGCCGCGGCCTTCGAGGCGCGTCGCCTGCAAGTGGCGCCGACCCGCCTGCGCAAGCTGCTGGCGACGGTCGCCCAGCGCCGCGAACTGCACAGCCAGTCACGGCAACTCAAGGTCATCGTCGAATCCTCGCAGGAAACGGCCATGCTCGATGCCGAGAAAATGACTGTCGTGCTCGACAACCTGCTGTCCAACGCCATCGATTTCAGTCCGGAACACGGCGAAGTCACGCTGTCGGTCAAGCACGTCGACGGGCTGTGGCGCTTCGAGTGCATCGATCAGGGGCCGGGCGTGGCGGAAGAGGACCGGCAGCGCATTTTCGAACCCTTCGTGCAGGGCCAGCGCGTCGCGCCGGCGCCGCGACAGGGCAGCGGCGTGGGCCTTTCCATCGTCCGCGAATTGGTCAGGGCGATGGGCGGGACGGTTTTTCTCCTGCCGCAGGAAACAGGCGCCCATTTTTGTGTGGAAATACCGGATGAGCAGTAACACTCGTTGTCTTTCCCGCCGTCTGGCGGTTTTCATTTTTGGGCTTTTTTTCGGGTTGACCGTCACAGGCTGTGCCTCCGGGCCGTTTTCCCGCATGTTCGGTGCCAACGACGCCACGCCGGAGGCCGCGCTGGCCTATTACAACGGGCTTTCGCGCCTGACCCCGGCTGAGTTGAGTCGCGAGCGCACCATCCTGGCTGCCGTTCAGCAGGCGCCTTTCACGCAGGTGCGCATGGCCTTGCTGCTCGGGTATCCGCGCATGCAACAGGATCTCGGCAAGGGCCTGAGCCTGCTTGAGGCCGTGCTCAAATCCAACGAGGCCGCCGCCTTGCCTTTCCACCCGCTGGCCCGCCAGCTGGCGGACAACTACCAGGAGCGGATGCGTCTTGAAAGCCAGCTCGACAAACAGGGGCAGCAGTTGAAGGACAGCCAGCGCAAGAGCAGCGAACTGCAGGAGAAGCTCGACAGCCTCGCCAACATTGAAAACAGCCTGATTCCGCGTCCACGCGCCGTCAGGCCGGAAGGAGTCAAGCGATGATCGCCACCGGCGCCCACGTGCTCGTCGTCGATGACGACGAAGACATTCTCAAGCTCCTGACCATGCGCCTGCGTGCCAAGGGCTTCCGCATCACCGCCGTCGGCTCGGCCGAGCAGGCGCTGGCGCAAATCGCCGTCGATCCGCCGCGCGTCGTGGTTAGCGACATCCGCCTGCCCGGCATCGACGGCCTGGCGCTGTTCGAGGAAATCCGGCGCACGCGGCCGACGCTGCCCGTCATCCTGCTTACCGCCCACGGCAATATTCCCGATGCCGTCGACGCCACGTCACGCGGCGTATTCGGCTACCTGACCAAGCCTTTCGACAGCCAGATCCTGCTCGAAAAGATCGACCGTGCCTTGCAACTCTCGGCCCCGGTCACGCACGCCGGCGACGCCCAGAGCGACGCAGGGAAGGGCGACAACGCCTGGATGGAAGGCGTCATCTTCCGTAGCAGCAAGATGGCCGAACTCATGGCCGAAGCCCGCATGGTCGCTGCCTCCGACGCCAGCGTGCTGATCCGTGGCGAAAGCGGCAGCGGCAAGGAAGTCCTGGCCCGCGCCATCCATCGCGCCAGCCCGCGCGCCAAGGGGCCGTTCGTCGCCATCAACTGCGGCGCCATTCCCGAACAACTGCTCGAATCCGAACTCTTCGGCCATGCCAAGGGCGCCTTCACCGGCGCCGGCGCCAGTCGGGTCGGCCTGTTCCAGACCGCCAACGGCGGCACGCTTTTCCTCGACGAAATCGGCGACATGCCGCTCGCCCTCCAGGTCAAGCTGCTGCGCGTACTGCAGGAACGCGTCGTCCGCCCGGTCGGCACCACCAAGGCCGAGCCGGTCGACGTCCGTCTTCTCTCGGCGACGCACCGCGACCTCGACGCCGCCATGGCGCAAGGCCAGTTCCGCGAAGACCTCTATTACCGCCTCGATGTCGTCTCGCTGACCCTGCCGCGTCTCGACGAACGGCGCGAGGACATTCCGCTGCTCGCCCTGCATTTTGTGCAACTGCTCGCCGGAAAATACGGCAAGCAGGTCAACGGTTTTGCCCCGGAAGCCCTCGAAGCCCTGGCCACCGCCGCCTGGCCGGGCAACGTCCGGCAACTGTTCAACGTCGTCGAACAAAGCTGTGCGCTCACCTCGACGCCCCTCATCCCGCTCTCGCTCGTCCAGCGCGCCCTGCGCGTGCCGGTCATGGATGCCCTCAACTACGCCGAAGCCAAGCAGCGCTTCGAGCGCAACTACCTCGTCCAGCTCCTCAAGCTCACCGACGGTAACGTCGCCGATGCCGCACGCCTTGCCGAACGTAACCGCACGGAGTTCTACCGCCTCCTGCAGAAACACGACCTCACCCCGGCCATGTTCCGCAGCGAAAGCGACAGTCCGCAGACCAGCGCGTAAGCACAGGCGCTGAACGGACCGGATGGATCGTTCCCGTCAAAGCGGGCATCCATCGGAATCAGGGCGCGAGCCAAAAAACCTGTCGTCACAGGACGACGGATAGCTCCCGCCGTCAACGCCTGAAAGATTCACAACAAATTGAATATAAACGAAAAAAACAAACTGGCACGGACTTCGCAATACACAGCAGGCAATCAACAGAAGAAGGGAAATGCCATGCTCAAACGTAAGCTCATGGTCGCCAGTATTACCGCCGCCGCCACCTTTGCCGGCCTCGGCCTCTCCGCCTTTGCCACCGACGACCCGCAAGTGCTGGCCGCCATCGTCGCCAACAGCGAAGCGCAGGACGCCACGCTCAGCGACAAGGTCGAAACCCTGCTGCGCAGCGATGTCGGCCTGACCGGCTCGCAACTCCGTGTCGCCGCCAGGTCGGCCGTCGTTACCGTCGCCGGCACCGTGCCCGACGAACACGCCCTGCGCCGGGCACTCGATCTGGCCAGCGGCGTGCGCGGCGTACGCGAAGTCCGCAACGCCATGGAGGTCGACCTCCCAAAGTAAGGGCAGGGGGCGAACTCAGCCTGCTG
Source organism: Pseudomonadota bacterium (assembly GCA_018261895.1). GTDB lineage: Bacteria > Pseudomonadota > Gammaproteobacteria > Burkholderiales > Rhodocyclaceae > Azonexus. The sequence goes on along the minus strand of JAGTRT010000033.1, from coordinate 12,863 downwards.
GACGAAGTCTTCAGTCTGCTTCCAGAGTTACCAGTAGCGCGCCTTCGGCGACTGTATCGCCCTCTGTGACATGAACCTGGACCACCCGGCCCGCGTGCGGGCTGGGAATGTCCAGCGCCACCTTGCCCGTTTCCAGCGTCAGGATGTTGTCGTCCCGCTCCACCCGGTCGCCCACCTTTACCAGCAACTCCAGAATGAAAATATCGCCACTCGCACACGAGCCGCAACTCGACCAGCACTCTGGATATTTCGGCATGCGAACGAAGGCAAACGACATCAGCTATTTTTCCCGGGAAACCTTGCATTCTACGCCAGCGTCCGTATAATGCGCGGCTCTGACAGCGCGCCCGTAGCTCAGCTGGATAGAGTACTTGGCTACGAACCAAGGGGTCGGGCGTTCGAATCGCTCCGGGCGCGCCAGCAGAACAACCTGCCGATGGTTGAAAAAACCGGCAAAGCAGTAGAAGCAAATTTAGGTGTGCGCCCGTAGCTCAGCTGGATAGAGTACTTGGCTACGAACCAAGGGGTCGGGCGTTCGAATCGCTCCGGGCGCGCCAAAAATTCACGGAAAAGCCACCTTCGGGTGGCTTTTTTGTTTTCCGACGCTGAAATGAGCTGCGAGTAGCTGCAAGCGGCCAGTAGCGATTTTTCATGAAACTGCTCGAAAGCTGCCATTCGGCAGAATCTTCTTGCCTTCGGCATAGTTATTTTTTTGCCGGGCCGAACTATCATTGCTTATGCGGACAGTCTGCCGGAGTCGCCCCTAAATGAATCAATCAGCTACTTTGAATTGCCAGGTTTTACAATTTTCAATATGCGGACCGGTGGGGCCGTTAAATAACTGTTAGGCGGCTCAGAGCCACCGCCTTCGGCACCAAGATGCCCACCGAAAAGGATCGCAGCCTTCCCTCAACCGTGGCTGCAGTCATCGCCTTCATCAGCACCGCTTGGATGCTCGGTGAGGTCAGTTCCCTGGAGCTGTCCCGAGACCTGACGCTAGCAGTCGAAGGCGTCGTCACCTCAGATGCTCAGTGCCATCGTCATGTTCGCTGGGAGAAGGTCCACTTCACCCTTTCCGTGAAGTATCAGTACCGAGTCGGCTCCACCACATACCCAGGAAGCAGATACTTCGTCGCAGATTGGAGGCTCGATGAGGCCCGTTGCCGCGATCTGGCCACAAGACTGAAGCAAGGAAATACCATACCCGTTTGGATTGATCCAATAGACCCGAGTTTTGCGGTTCTGAACCCAGCCAGACGCCAGTTCATGCTCTGGATCTCCGTCCCACTGTTCCTCGCATCGATTGGCTATCTCGCTCGAGCAGCTTGGCTGAGGGTTCGCACAAAACGCAGGCGCCATGCCACCAATTCCGCCTAACCCCTCGCTCGGGGAGATAAATCGCAGCAAACTGCAATTTGCACCTTACCTCGAACTTTCCTGAACGTTCGCTTTGAATACTCGGCAACGGCAGCATTTGGGCAGTTGCAGCCTATGGAAATTAGATAGGTTCTCTATCTATTGATGCGCAATTACCGCCCACCAGACCGATTTTGATTTTGGGCTTTTTTTCCGGTTGACCGTGAGATTCCGCCTGGGCGGCTGGTTGGGCGGTTGCCGGGGCGTTTGGGGGCTTCGTCGAAGCCGACCCAGTTGCGGGGGGTGTTTTTGCCTGCTCGGCCGCCTGCGACTTTGGGTTTCTTGGGCTTTTTCGGGACGGCTGCGGCGCCGGTGAGGGGGACGCGGTGGTCGGGTTCGAAGCCGGGTTCTTCGTCGCGGCTGAGCGTCTGCTTGATGAGCGTTTCGATGGCGGCGAGCAGCGGGGCTTCATCGGCGCAGACGAAGGAGATGGCTTCGCCGGCGGCGCCGGCGCGGCCGGTGCGGCCGATGCGGTGGATGTAGTCTTCGGCGACGATGGGCAGGTCGAAATTGACGACTTGCGGCAGGTCGTCGATGTCCAGGCCGCGAGCGGCGACGTCGGTGGCGACGAGAATTTGCACTTCGCCGGCCTTGAAGCTTTCAAGCGCCCGCAGGCGGGCAGGTTGTGGCTTGTCGCCGTGGATGGCGTCGGCCTTGATGCGCTTGGCGAGGAGGAGGCCGACGAGTTCGTCGGCGCCGCGCTTGGTTTTGACGAAAACGAGCACCTGGCCCCATTTCCGGTCCTTGCGCATGAACAGGAAGAGTTCGGTCTTGCGCTTCTTGTCGACGGGCACGACCCATTGCTTGACGGCCTTGACGGTGCTGTTGCGCGGGCTGACTTCGATGGACAGCGGGTTGTGCAGGCGGGCCTTGGCGAGGCTGCGGATCTCGTCGGAGAAGGTGGCGGAGAAGAGCAGGGTCTGCCGCTTCTTGGGCAGGGCGGCGAAGACGGCGTAGAGTTCGCGCGAGAAGCCGAGGTCGAGCATGCGGTCGGCTTCGTCGAGGACGAGGACCTGCACCTTGTTGAGTTTGAGGGCGTTCTGGCTGAACAGGTCGAGCAGGCGGCCGGGCGTGGCGACGAGGACATCGACGCCGCGGCGCAGGCGCATCATCTGCGGGTTGATGCTGACGCCGCCATAGGCCGCGTAGGTGCTGACGCCGGTGTGTTCGCCGTATTGGCGGAAGCTGGCGTGGACCTGTTCGGCCAGTTCGCGCGTCGGTACGAGGACGAGGGCGCGGACGCTGTTGCTGCCGACCTCGATGCCGTCAGTCGCCAGCGTGTGCAGGATGGGCAGCGCGAAGCCGGCGGTCTTGCCGGTGCCGGTCTGGGCGGCAGCCATGAGGTCGCGGCCTTCGAGGACGGCAGGAATGGCCTGCTGCTGGATGGGCGTCGGCGTTTTGTAGCCAAGTGTTTCTAGCGACTGGAGCAGCGTGTCGGCGAGGCCGAGGGCGGAGAAGGTCATGGGCGGTGCTGGCTGGGGCAAAGGTGTGAGTTTAACGCGCTCACCTTGTGAAGGCGTCGGGCTAGCGCCGGGTAAGCAGCAGGCCGCATTCGAGGTGGTGGGTGTAGGGGAACTGGTCGAATACGGCCGAGGCGGCGATCTGGTGGGTGTCCTGAAGGGCGGTGACGTTCTCGAGCAGGGTCTGCTGGTTGCAGGAGATGTACAGGATGCGGTCGAAGCTGCGCGCCAGGTCGAGCGTCACGGCATCCAGCCCGCTGCGCGGCGGGTCGACGAAGAGCGTGGCGTGCCGGAAGGGGTCGAGGTCGATGTCCTTGAGGCGCGTGAAGGTTTCGCGGCCGGCCAGGGCGTCGCTGAATTCCTCGCTCGACATGCGGGCGATGGCAACGTTTTTGACATTATTGGCGGCCAGGTTGAACTGGGCGGCATGAACGGACGACTTGCTGACTTCGGTGGCGAGCACCTGGTCGAACAGCGGGGCGAGCGCGATGGTGAAATTGCCGTTGCCGCAATACAGCTCGACGAGATTGCCGCCGATGCCAGCCGCCTGCTGGCAGGCCCAAGCTAGCATCTGGCGATTGACGCCGCCGTTGGGCTGGGTAAAGCTGCCTTCGACCTGCTTGTAGCGGAGCTGGCGGCCGTTGAGTTCGAAGGATTCGATGACATGGTCGCGGTCGAGCACGCGTTTCTGGCCGCGGCTGCGCCCGATGATCTGGATGCCAAGATCGGTTGAAAGCTGGCGGGCTGCGGTTTCCCAGGCGTCGTCGAGCGTCCGGTGATAGATCAGCGTGACCAGCATGTCGCCGCTCAGGGTGGCGAGAAAATCGATCTGGAACAGCCGGCGACGCAGGGTCTCGCTGGCGGCCAGCCGGTCGCGCAGGCACGGCATGAGCGTGCAGATCGATTCGGCGGCCGGCGGGAAGGTGTCGAGGGCGATTGGCACCTTCGGGTCTTCCGGATCGAACATGGCGTAATCCAGCCTGTCGCCGTCGTGCCAGATGCGAAACTCGGCGCGCAGCCGGTAATGCAGCGGGGTCGAGGCATGGGCAACCGTATTTTTGACCCCCAGCGCGGCAAATGCCTGCTCGAAATATTCAAGCTTGGCAGCAAGCTGGGCGGGGTAAACGGCGGGATCGAAGCTGGGCAGCGGCATGATTTGACAACTTTAAGGCGGTTCCGCGCCGAATTTTCGGGTGGCGGACATGGGCGGAGGGCGAAATATACGCCGGTCTGCCCTTCTCGGGGAGTGCTGAGATGGGCGTAGCGAATTTGCGCCAATATGCGGGGCGTATGCCTTTCGTGGTGGCGTTTTTCAATTTCAGGCGGTATAAAGTCGGGATCTCCTGAAGAGATGCCATCATTTTAGGATTGTCATGAACATCGTTTCCCGGATTGTGAAAGCCCTCGTGGCGCCCGTTTTGCTCGTTTCCGCGCTGCTGTTGCCGATGCCTTCCCTGGCCAGCGACCACGGTGGCGGCGGGGCGCCTGAGCCGATGGTATTTACCGTCAATCTGGGCAAGGACAACTACCTGCAATTTGGCCTGATTCTGGAAACCGCAACGCCCGAAGCGGCCCACACCCTTGCATCGTTCAAGCCCAAGATCCAGCACGAGATCATCCTGCTGCTCTCGGGGAAAGAGCAGGGCAAACTGCGGACCCTGGCTGGCAAGAAGGAACTGATCGAGGAAATCGTCGAACTGGCCAACCATGTGATCCACGAAGACGAAAAGACCGGGGTCAAGGAAGCCTTGTTCACCAAGTTCCTGATTCAATAAGGAAAATTCGCGATGGCCGCCTATCCGGAGTCGATTGAGGCTGCGCTGGACGCGGTGGCCGGGCGCCTGCGCCAGGCGCGTCGAGCCTTGTTCATTACCGGCGCCGGGATTTCTGCCGATTCGGGCTTGCCGACCTACCGTGGTGTCGGCGGAATCTATGACAGCCAGGCGACCGAAGAGGGGTTGCGGATCGAGGAAGCCTTGTCCGGCGATGTCTTCGCCCTGCGGCCCGACATTACATGGAAGTACCTGATCCAGATCGAGGAAAACTGTCGCGGAGCCAAACCCAACGCGGCCCATTTCGCCATTGCCCGTCTGGACGATTATCTCGAGCGGGTGATGGTGTTCACCCAGAACGTCGACGGCCTGCATCGCCAGGCCGGAAGCCGCGAGATCATCGAAATCCACGGCAATCTCCAGGAACTGGAATGTACCGGCTGCAGCCACGAAGAATCCGGCGAGGACATGAGTGGTCGGGAAATTCCGCCGCTATGCCCGCGTTGCGGCGCCGTTTTGCGCCCGAAGGTCGTGCTATTTGGCGAAGCGTTGCCCGAGGAGGCGCTGGAAAGCTTCATCGATGCCTTCCAGGAAGGATTCGACATCGTTTTTACCATCGGTACGTCCAGCATCTTCCCCTACATCACGCAGCCGGTCGTGCTGGCGGCCGGGAGCGGGGTGCCGACAGTGGAAATCAACCCGGCGAGGACCATGCTCTCCGACATTGTCGATTACTATCTGCCGCTCGGCGCTGCCGAGGCGATGACTGCCATCCTCGAAAAGTCCGGTTTGACGGGCCAATCCCGCTGATCAGTGGGGCGCAGGCAACAGATTTTCCATGAATATGGTGCGGTGCACAAAAAGGTGTTGACAAGCGTTTTTCTGTGGTTAGAATGAAGTCATGCTGCGGTGCAACATATGAGCCAAGGCAACTCGTTACCCCAACCTCAGGAGATTCACCATGTTCACCAAACCCGAAGATTTCGCCAAGTCCGGCATCAACACCGCCCTCTTTTTCGCCAACACCACCTTTGACGGCATCGAGCGTCTGGCCCTGTTGAACCTGGCCGCTGCCCGTTCCGTTTTCGAAGGCACCATGTCCAACATCAACGCTCTGCTGGGCGCCAAGGATGTTCAGGCTTTCGTCAGCCTGCAAAAGGAACTGGCTTCCCCGTCCATCGAGAAGGGCATCGAGTACTCCCGCAACGTGATCGCCATCGCCTCCGAAACCAAGGACAAGCTGGCCAAGGAAGTCGAAACCAAGGTTGCTGAAAACACCGCCAAGGTTTCCGGTCTGGTCGAAAAGGCCCTGGCCTCCGCTCCGGCTGGTTCCGAAGTGGCCGTTGCTGCTGTCAAGACCGCCATCAAGACCGCCAACGAAGCCTACGAAGGCCTGAACAAGGCTGCCAAGCAGGCTGCTGAAGTTGCCGAAGCCAGTGTTGCTGCCGCTACCAGCGCCACGATGAAGGCTGCCAACGTTGTTGCCGTTCCGAAGGCTTCCAAGAAGGCTGCCTAAGCTTTCCGAGTCTGGCCATCATCGACCGGAGCCCGGCTCCGTCGATTGACGAAAAAGCCCTTGGCCACCAAGGGCTTTTTCTTTGCGATACAGGAAGGAGCATCACCATGCCGCATACCCACGCCCATACGAAGGCCGAAGCCATCCACGAGGCCCTTGAGGTCTACGAGGAGGCGCATCACCATCAGCCGGATGCCCACGAAAAGGCGCGTCTGGTTTCCGATACGATCAAGGAATGGGAGCATGAAGAGGTTGAGGTCATGCACTCGAACGATCCGGCAGCCTGATCCGGGTTGCTGAAACAAAACCGGGGTGGGTCAGTTGCGAACTGGCCCACCCCGGTTTTTTGTTATTTCTGGTTCTTGAATTACATATAAAGTTTAATATAAATCATGTAGTTATATTAAGACGTTAAAGTAATTTATTAGATTCCGTGCCGGGCCTTGAAGGCATCGTATTCGTCGCGGCTGACCCGTTTGTCGGCCATTGCTTTCCTGAGCAACTCGATCGCTTTGGCTTTTTTCCCGTAGATCATGAACACCTCGGCTTCTTCAAGCGGGGGCATGTCGTCGGCCGGATTGTTGGCCGCCGGATGATCGAATGTCGAAAAAGCAGACAAGGGCAGCGAGTGTTCGTTCAGTCGGCGCCGTGCCCGTTTTTTATTGGCCATCTTGTTGGCCAGATACGTCCCGATGCCAAAACACAAGGCGGCGACGAGAAGAATCTCAGCGACGAGAATCAGGGTGCGAGACATGCATGCTCCAGATGATTGGCTTGGGGCTGGGCGAACTTGAACAAGCCGCGCCGGCGGAGAAAACTACGACCGGAGCATATTATCCGGGTTTGTCCTTGTCTCGCCAACGCGGTCGATCTGATTGCCTATTTCCGTGGGGCCTTGACGGGTTTCCCCTTGCCTCCACGATTGCCACGACAGGCCTCCAGCCTTTCGCCTTTCAGCTTGCCGGCGACGCCTTCGATGACCGCTTCGATTCCCGTTATCGCGGTCTTGCCGGGCGCGGCATCGATGAGTTTGAGGCCGCGGCCCTTGGGTAGCTGGCGAATTTCGTCGATGGCGAAGACCAGGGCGCGGCCGTCCTGCGTAAATACCGCAATGTCGCCCGTGGCGGGGGCTGGCTGGAAGATGGCCGGCGTTTCGCCGTCGTCGAGGGTCAGGAAGGCCTTGCCGGCCTTGCCGCGCGAGATGAAGTCCTCGCCCTTGACGCGGAAGCCGTAGCCGCCTTCGCCGGCGACCAGGTAGAGCGACTCGTTCTTGACGGCGGCAGCCAGGCAGGGCTTGCCGCCGTCCTGGAAGTCGGCCAGCGAGGTGGCCGGAACGCCGTCACCCTTGCCGCCGGGAATGTCCGAGGCGGGAATCGAGTAGGCGCGGCCCTTGGTGTCGAGCAGGATCAGGTGATCGACCGTCCGGCATGGCAGGCAGGCCAGAAGGCTGTCGCCGGAGCGGAAGCTGAGCTGGGTCGGGTCGATGTTGTGGCCCTGGCGCGAGCGCAGCCAGCCATGTTTGGAGACGATCAGCGTGGTCGGTTCGTCGACGATGGAGACGGTCTTGGCGTCCGACATCGTGACGCGCTCGGCGGCTTCGATGACGGTGCGGCGGTCGTCGCCGTATTTCTTGGCATCGGCCTCGATTTCGGCGGCGACGCAGGCGCGCATCGCCTCGTCGGAATCGAGCAGCTTGTTGAGGCCAGCCGCTTCTTCGCGCAGCTTGGCCAGTTCTTCGCCGATCTTGATGCCTTCCAGTCGCGCCAACTGGCGCAGGCGGATTTCGAGGATGTCTTCGGCCTGGATGTCGGACAGCTTGAAATGACTGATCAAGTCGGCCTTGGGGTCATCCGACTCGCGGATGACCTTGATGACCTTGTCGATGTCGAGCAGGATGGCCTGCCGACCTTCCAGAATGTGGATGCGCTTTTCAGCGGCCGTCAGGCGATGGCGTGTCCGTCTTTCGACGGTTGCCAGGCGGAAACGGCACCATTCCTCGATCATGCTGTAGAGCGAGGCCTGGCGCGGGGCGCCGCCGACGCCAAGGACGGTCAGGTTGATCGAGGCGTTGGTTTCCAGGCTGGTGTGGGCCAGCAGCATGCGAATCAGATCGTCCTGACCTTGCCGCGACGAGGCGGGCTCGATGACGAGGCGAACGGCGTGTTCCTTGCCCGATTCGTCACGCACGCCGCTTTCGGAAATCGACGACAGGAAGGCGGCCTTGAGGTTGAGCTGCTCGGGTGTGAAGACCTTCTTGCCGGCCTTTTCCTTGGCGACCGGGTTGGAACAGGCTTCGATTTCGGAGAGCACGGTGGCGGTAGAGACGCCCGGTGGCAGTTCGGTGATGACGAGGCGCCATTGGCCGCGGGCCAGGTTTTCGATCTTCCATTTAGCGCGCACGCGCAGGCTGCCGCGGCCGCTGCGGTAGGTGGCGGCGATTTCCTCGGGCGTCGAGATGATCTGGGCACCGCCCGGGTAGTCGGGGCCGGGAATCAACTGGAGCAGTTGTTCTTCGCCAAATTCGGGATTCCGGATGATTTCAACGGCAGCCCTGGCCACTTCTCGCAGGTTGTGGGCCGGGATTTCGGTGGCCATGCCGACGGCGATGCCGGAGGCGCCGTTGAGCAGGCAGAAGGGCAAACGAGCCGGGAGCAGGGCCGGTTCGTCGTTGGCGCCGTCGTAATTGGGCTTCCAGTCGACCGTGCCTTCGTCGATTTCGGCGAGCAGCAGTTCGGCAATCGGCGTCAGGCGGGCTTCGGTGTAGCGCATGGCGGCGGCGTTGTCGCCGTCACGCGAGCCGAAATTGCCCTGGCCGTCGACGATGGGGTAACGCAGGCTCCAATCCTGTGCCATGCGGACCATGGCGTCATAGACCGACGAGTCGCCGTGCGGGTGGTATTTACCGATGACATCGCCGACGACACGCGCCGATTTGACGTGGCGCGGGCTCTTGTACAGGCCCATGCGGTGCATGGCGTAGAGAATGCGGCGCTGCACCGGCTTCTGGCCGTCGGCGGCCGAGGGCAGGGCGCGGCCGGTAACGACGCTCATGGCGTATTCGAGGTAGCGGCGGGCGGCGTATTCGGCCGGGGCGGGGATATCGTCGGCCGGTCCGCTGGCTGCGGGGGGCAGGTCCGGGGGCAAATCGGGTGGCGTTTCTGCCGTTTGCAGCTCGCCGGATGGGTCCGCAGCGGGTTCGGCAGTAGGTGCCGTAGGGTGTTCTGGTTGCAGCGCAGGTGCTTCGGTTTCTGCTACGGCGTCTGCCGTTTTGGCGCTGCCGTCGAAAAGGTTGAGCTGGTCGGTCATGGTCTTGCCGTTGAATCCTGAATCAAGTCGGCGGCAAATTTATCATAGGGTGGTGGTGCTCACGGGCTATTTGTCGTGTCGGTCTGCAAGCACTTGAGCGTTGGGGAGGCGATGATGTCAAAGGGGAATCCGTATCCGGTTTATTTAATAGGCCATTATTAGACGATTAAATGATTCTATGTTTGATAAAGGTCCAAATTTGGGCTGTTGATTGAAAGTGTTTATTAATGGACTATAATTGGTCTGTAATTCGTCAATTTACAAATTAAAGGACTAAATTTAGTCTATGGATAATTACAGGATGACCAATGACGAACTGGCCGCGCAGTTGGCGGCCAGCCTCAAGGCATGGCGGGTTTCGCCCAATGGCGCGGCGATGACGCAGGCGGATCTGGCCCAGAAGAGCGGCGTGGGGCTGACGCCGCTCAAGCGTTTCGAGAAAACCGGCGCCATCACGCTGCGCAACCTGATCGCCATCCTGCGTGCCCTCGACCTGCTCGATGGCCTGCTCGGCATCGTGCCGGATGCCGACAGCCCGAGCCCGCTCGATGTGTTGGCCGCGGCGCAGAAAAAGTCCGGGCAGGCCCGGCAACGCGCGCCACGCTCGCGGAAAGACTAAGCCATGGCGATGGACGATATTCGCGCCGTACAGGTCAATATCTGGGGGCAATTTGCCGGCGCCGTGGCGCCCTTGCGCGGCAAGCCCGGATTTTACGAATTCAGTTACGCACCGGAATTCGAAAAAGGGCGGCTTGAACTGTCGCCCATCCTCATGAAAATGGGCTCGAAGCGCCGCTTCAGCTTTCCGTCGCTGGCGCAGGAAACCTTTCACGGCCTGCCCGGGCTGCTGGCCGACGCCTTGCCCGACAAGTTCGGTAATGCCTTGATCGACGAATACCTGGCACGGCGCGGCATCCTGCCCGGCGAGATCACCAGCCTGCAACGCCTGTTGTACGTCGGGCGGCGCAGCATGGGCGCGCTGGAATTCGAGCCGGCGGAAAAGGAAGTGCGCGGCGATGCGGCCAGTCTGCCGCTGGACATGGCGCATCTCGTCGAGGATGCCCGGCGCGCGTTGAAAGGCGAGTTTTCGCGGATCGCGCAGGACATCATCGACATCGGCAGTTCGGCCGGTGGCGCGCGGGCCAAGGCGGTGATCGGCTGGAACCGGCAGACCAACCAGGTGGTTTCCGGGCAGTTCGACCTGCCGCCCGGTTTCGAGCACTGGCTGCTTAAGTTCGATGTGGGCAGCGACGGCGAACTCGGCACCACGGCCGGTTTTGGGCGCATCGAATACGCGCATGCCCTGATGGCGGCAGCGGCCGGCATCGAGATGAGCGAATGCCGCCTGCTCGAAGAGGGCGGCCGGGCGCATTTCATGACCCGTCGTTTCGACCGCGACGGCAACGACAAGCTGCACATGCAGTCGCTGTGCGGCCTGATGCACCTCGATTTCAACCTGCCTTACGTGCATGGCTACGAGCAATACCTGCGCACGGTGCTCGGCCTGCGCCTTGGCGCCGATGCGTTGGCGCAGGCCTGGGCGCGCTGTGCTTTCAACGTCGCCATCGTGAATTGCGACGACCACACGAAGAATTTCGGCTTCCTGATGGACCGTTCCGGCCGCTGGCGCCTTGCCCCGGCCTACGACACCTGTTTCGCGCACAACCCGGCCGAAGGCAAATGGACGCGCTGGCACCAGATGCAGGTCGGCGGCAAGAAATGGAACATCGGTGCGGACGATCTGCTCGATCTGGCCAAGGCCTACGACATCCGCCACGCCCGGGATCGGCTGCAGCAGATTCGCGAGGCAGTTTCCCGCTGGCCGGAATTCGCGGCGGCTGCCGGGGTGAGCGAGGCGCAAATGCAGAGCATTGCGGCCTTCCAGCCCGAGTGGGCGAAAAAGGCGTCATGATGTCGCGGGCGGTCAGTGGATTTTTGCCACGCCTGTCGCGCTCGCAGGCCGCGCATCCTTTGCCGGTATCGCTTCTGACCGCATAATTTGCGCATGGATATTCACGCCGGCATAACGCCTCGTCTCCGAAAAACGCCGAAGACCCGATTCATTGGGTCGTCGGCGTGCTTTAGTCGAGTTTGTGTCGCGTCATTGAAAGCGGCTTGCCCTTGACTGCCGAGAAACCCGGTGGTGCTGTGGAGCGGCCTTCCATGCTGCCGCCCGAGCCCTTGAGGCAGCGCGCCAGCCGGTCGCTGCAGCCGGTTCGTCGCAAATCGCAGGATGGGCGCCGGCTGTTTCTTCCGCTGCTGTTTTCGCTCCTGTTTCATGGCTTTTTGCTCAGCCTGAGCTTTGGTGGTGGTGAATTCGGGCTGCCAGGCTTTGCCTTTCCCTGGGAGGCTCGGCGAGCCGAGGTTCCCGACCTCCGCGTAGTGCTGACCTTGCCGCCGGCACCGGCTGCGCTGCCAGCCGAGGTGCCGCCACTCCCACCACCACCGCCGCCTGAAATGATCGAGCCTGTCGCCGCGACCGGTCCAGCGGTCGTGACCTTCCGTGCTGTGCCGCCGGCGCTTGCGGCACCTCGGCCGGCAGTGCCACCGCGCAGTGCGCCGGCCAAAAAGGCAGCTACCAAAACGAAACCTGGTGCCAAGACCAAACAACTTGTCCGCAAGACGTCCACGAAGGTCGCCAGCGCGGCTCCCGAGCTTCCGCCACCACTGCCGCCGGCACCACCGCCGAAGCCAAAACCCAAGCCATTCCCCTCGGTCATGGCAGTGGAGCAGGCCGATCCCGAATTCGTCGTTCCATCGGCCCCTGCCGAGCCGGTCCCCGAACTTGCCATCGCTCGCGAAGAGACGCGGCAGGCGCAGGCTAGAGCAGAACAACTTGAAAGGGAGCGCGCAACCGAGGAAGCCGCCCGACTTGAGGCCGAGCGTCAGGAGACAGCGCGGCGGGAGGCAGCGAATCTGGAAGCCGCTCGCCAGGAAGCGGCTCGGGAAGAAGCGGCAAAGCAGGCGTTGGCCAAAGCGGAGGCAGCTCGCCAGGAAACCGCCAGGCAAGAGGCTGAGCGCAAGGAAGGCGCCCGGCAGGAGGCAGAGAAGCAGGAGCTCGCGAAAAAGCTGGCCGCTCAACAGGAGGCGGCTCAACGGGAAGCGGCAAGGCTGGAGGCCGCAAAACAAGCGCAGGCCAAGGCGGAAGCGGCCAGACAGGACGCCCTCCGGCAAGAGGTCGCGCGGCAGGAAGCGGCACGCCGTGAGTTGGAGCGGCAGGAGACTACAAGGCAAGAAGCGACGAAACAAGAGCTTGCCCGACAGGAATTGGCGAAGCAGGAAGCAGTACGCCGTGAGGCGGCTAAACAGGAGGCGGCTAAACAGGAGGCGGCTAAACAGGAGGCGGCTAAACAGGAGGCGGCTAAACAGGAGGCGGCTAAACAGGAGGCGGCT
>JAGTRT010000032.1 GCA_018261895.1 Pseudomonadota bacterium | reverse complement strand
ACTGGCCAACCAGAAAGCGCTGGAATACATCACCGGCTACCTCATCGAAAAATCGCTGGCCATCGACAACGTCTTTGTCTGGCTGATGCTGTTCAGCTTTTTCGCCATCCCGCTCGAACTGCAAAAACGCGTGCTTGTCCTCGGCGTGCTCGGCGCCATCGTCATGCGCACGATCATGATCTTCGCCGGCGTCTGGCTCATCACCCAATTCCACTGGCTGCTCTACGTCTTCGGCGCCTTCTTGCTCTTCACCGGCATCAAGATGTGGTGGTTCGCCGACGCGACCCCCGACCTCGCCAACAACCCAGTAATCAACTGGATACGCCGGCACATGAAGGTCACCGATGAACTGCACGGCGAACGCTTCTTCATCACGAAGGAAGACACCGGCAAACTGGTGCGCTATGCCACGCCGCTGTTCCTCGTGCTCGTCCTCGTCGAATTCAGCGACCTGATCTTCGCCGTCGATTCGATTCCGGCCATCTTCGCGATCACCACCGACCCGTTCATCGTGCTGACCTCGAACATCTTCGCCATCCTCGGCCTGCGCGCCATGTACTTCCTGCTCGCCGACATGGCCGACCGCTTCTCGCTGCTCAAATACGGCCTGGCCATCGTGCTCATGTTCATCGGCGTCAAGATGCTGCTCATCGACCTCTACAAGATTCCGGTTGCCGTCTCGCTCGGCGTGGTCGCCGCCATCATCGCCACATCCATCGTCCTCTCCCTCAAAAAGGAGGCGCGCGAACGGGCTAGGGAGGGCTCAAAAGAGGAGATCAAGGCGCAATGACGACCGTTGTTGATGCAGGCCTTGAGGGCGCCGGCTGGCGGCCACGCCTGGCCGCCTTGCTCGAATTGCCGAGGGTCCAGCATGCGCTGATCGGGCTGATCCTGATCAACGCCGTCATCCTCGGCATGGAGACCAGTTCGGCCCTGATGGCCGACTGGGGCGACTGGCTGAGTATTGCCGACAAGGCCATTCTCGCCATATTCGTCGGCGAAATCGCGCTGCGCCTCATTGCTCACGGTTTGCGCTACTTTCGCGATCCGTGGAACGTATTCGACTTTTCCGTGGTGGTCATTGCGCTATTGCCGGCATCCGGCCCGCTGGCGGTGCTGCGCGCACTACGCGTGCTCCGGGTACTGCGCCTGGTCACGCTGGTGCCCAGCATGAAGCGGGTCGTCGGCGGCCTGCTGTCGGCCTTGCCCGGTCTGGGTTCGGTGACGGCGATCATCGGTCTGATTTTTTATGTCTCGGCCGTGATCGCCACCAAGTTGTTCGGCGCAGCCTTTCCGCAGTGGTTCGGCACGCTGGGTGAAAGTGCCTTCACCCTGTTTCAGGTCATGACCCTTGAAAGCTGGGCGATGGGCATCGTTCGCCCGGTCATGGAGGTTTATCCGAATGCCTGGATTTTCTTCCTGATTTTCATCCTGGCCTCCACCTTCACCTTGCTCAACTTATTCATCGCGGTCATCGTCAATGCGATTCAGCAGGAACGACACGGCGATGGGCAGCCAAGCGTTGAAAGCGAATTGACACGACTGCATGAGGAAATCAGCCGCCTGCGCGAGGATCTTGCCCGCCATGGCGGCCGACTGCCGGAGACCGGACAACATTGATGCCCCGACAGCCAGCTGTCGCTGCGGCCTGGCTAAGCGGCTCGGCAGGCATCCTGACGCTTGGCGCCACCCTGGTCTGCGCCGGGAGCCAATGCAGCGTTCCACAGTTCGATAGCGTAGCGCTTGGCTTGCTCAACGATTGGAAATCGAACGGCCTCGACACATTCTTTGCCACCATAACCTGGCTGGGATCGTTGTGGGTTCTGGTGCCCATCGCTGTTTTGATCGCCTGGAAGGAATACCTGCGCTCAAGTTGGCGCACCGCTCTCTTCGTGCCCTTGAGCCTGCTCCTGGCCAGCAGCCTTGCCCACATCACCAAAACCATTGTCGAGCGCCCCCGCCCCGAACTCTACCCTGCAAGCATTCCAGTTCCCGTGGATTGGAGCTTCCCCAGCGCGCACACCATGCAGGTCACAGCATGCCTTCTGGCCATGCTTCTTCTGCACAGAACCGGCTCCCTGTTCGCCCAAATTCTCGGCGCTGCAGCAGTCATTCTGCTGGTCATGGTTTCCCGTGCCTACCTGCAGGTGCATTTCCCGACAGACATCGTTTTCGGACTTGTCGCGGCCATCGCTTGCGTCATCGCCGCACAAAAGCTGACGCTCGACCAAAGGAGGGTTTCATGAGGCACAAGTTTCTCGGTATCGGCGAACCTGGCTACCACCCGCTGCGCAAGCTGAGAACCGTTTTCTCAGGTCTGCGCTACGCCGTCATCTATGACTGGTCAGTGACCTACAAGCTTGTCGTATCGGCCATCATCTTGATCGCAGCGTTTTCGCTGCGGGCCTGGGTCGATTTTCTGGTCATCCTCCTTGCCACCGCCTTCGTGGTGTTTGCAGAAATCATCAATAGCGCGATTGAAGCACTGTGCGATTTCGTCGAGGATCGCCATAACGAGAAGATCAAGGTCATCAAGGACATGGCTGCAGCCGCCGTCGGCATTGCCATGTTCGCGTGGCTGGTGGTCATTTTGGTTGAAGCGGGGCAACTGCTTCAACGTTAAAGGCATCTCGACATGGAGCCGGCGAAGGAAGAGACCGGCAAACCGGTGAGCCATGCCCCGCCGCTGTTCCTTGTCCTCCCCCCCAAAAAGGAGGCGCGCGAATGCCGGCAGTGACAGACAGGATGCCCTTCCAGACGCTCAAAAAGAGGCTTTGACGGTCAACCGGAAAAAAGGCCCAAAATTGAAATTTCCCATGCGGGTCATAGCGCAAAAAAAGGCGGTCTGCGGACCGCCTTTTTTCTGTCCGGATCAGCCAATCAGGCCGGAATGCCGAGAATGACGTGGCTGGCCTTGATCAGCGCCGAGGCTTCGCTGCCCTCTTTCAGGCCCAATTCCATGACCGCCTCGTTGGTCACCACGGAAAAGACCGTCGTGCCGCCCGGCAGGGTGATCGCGACTTCCGTATTCACCGCTCCCTTCTGCAACTTGGCGACCTTGCCGGCCAACTGGTTGCGGGCCGAGAACTTCACGTTGGCCGGACCGGCCAGCAGCATGACCCACGGCGCCTTGACGTAGGCGACGGCTTCCTTGCCGACGGCGAGGCCGAGCGACTGGACGCTGCCCTCTGTCACGATTGCGACAATTTTGTCGCCCCCCGGCAGGGTCAGTTCGACTTCGGCATTGACGGCGCCATCGACCAGGGCCGTGATTTTTCCTTTGAATACATTGCGTGCGCTGACATTCATGATGTTCTTCAGGTTGAGTTTAGTGAGCTGGCCCGCTTTTCGCTATATACAAATTAACTTAACGGATTCTTGTCGGGTCAGCGCCACTTTACGGCGGGTCGTTTTGTCGATGCAACCATAGCGCCAGCCTTATTTTCTAGCCATTTCGATCTTGAGCAACTGAGTTATATTAACCGCTATATAAACTTGAACATCACGAAACCATGGATACGATCCTGCACCGCCTGCGTGGCAAACTGGAAGTCGATACCGAGTTCGGCACCTTTCTCGGCGACACCCGCATCCGCCTGCTCGAGGCCATCGACCAGCATGGCTCCATCTCGCAGGCAGCAAAAGCCGTACCCATCTCGTACAAGGCCGCCTGGGATGCCGTCGATGCCATGAACAACCTGGCCGACCAGCCGCTGGTGGTCCGCTCGACCGGCGGCAAGAATGGCGGCGGCACGCTGCTCACCGAACACGGCCGCAAGACCATCGCGCTCTACCGCGCGCTCGAAGCCGAATACCAGGCGGCGCTGGAGCGCCTGCAGGCCAGCATGAACGATGGCGAAGCCAGCGACTTCAAGCAATTCAGCAAGCTGCTCAAGCGCATGTCGATGAAGACCAGCGCCCGCAACCAGTTCGCCGGCCACATCGTCGGCCTGCGCGAAGGCCATGTCGATTTCGAGGTGCGCATCAAGCTTGACGACGAAAACGAAATCGTCGCCGTCATTACCGGCGACTCCGCCGAAAGTCTCGGCCTGACCATCGGCATGGAAATCAGCGCCCTGGTCAAATCGTCGTCGGTGCTGCTGCTCAATGATCCGACCGTCAGAACCAGCGCCCGCAACCACCTGTGGGGCGAAATCACGCGCATCCACGACGGCCCGGTCAATGCCGAAATAACGCTGGCCATGAAGAGCGGCAAATCGGTGTGCGCCGTCGTCACCCACGACAGCGTCGAGAAGCTCGGCCTCGTCGTCGGCGAGCAGGCCTGCGCCGTGTTCAAGGCCTCGTCGGTCATTCTTTGCAAATATTCCTGATCCGCCCCGGAGAAACGGCCATGAAACGCCTAAGCACCCTCATTCTTTCCCTGCTCGCCATCGCCACGGCCCACGCCGACGAAGTCCAGGTCGCCGTCGCCGCCAATTTCACCGGCCCGATGCAGGTCATTTCCGTGCTCTTCGAGCGCGACACCGGCCACAAGACCAACCTGTCCTTCGGCTCCACCGGCAAGTTCTACGCCCAGATCGCCAACGGCGCCCCTTTCCAGGTCCTGCTCGCCGCCGATGACGAAACGCCGGCCAAGCTGGTCAAGGAAGGCAACGCCGTCGCCGGCACGCCTTTCACCTACGCCATCGGCAAACTCGTGCTGTGGTCGGCCGACCCCAAGTTGGTCGACGCCAAGGGCGAGGTGCTGAAGAAGGGCGGCTTCAAGCACCTCTCGCTGGCCAACCCGAAAACCGCACCCTACGGCGCAGCCGGCATGCAGGTCATGAGCAAGCTCGGCGTCGCCGACAGCATCAAGCCACTCATCGTCCAGGGCGAGAACATTTCGCAGACGCACCAGTTCATTTCGACGGGCGCCGCCGAACTCGGCTTCGTCGCCTATTCGCAGGTCATCAAGAACGGCGCCATCGGTTCCGGTTCCGGCTGGGTCGTTCCCGGCAACCTGTACGACCCCATCCTTCAGGATGCCGTGCTGCTGGCCAAGGGCAAGGACAAGCCGGCGGCGGTCGCGCTCATGAACTACCTCAAGGGGCCGAAGGCGCAAGAGGTGATCAAGTCGTTCGGGTATGAGCTGCGCTAACCCACCATGCTGACCGATAGCGACCTCCAGGCCATCTGGCTGACCACGCGACTGGCCGGGATCACGACGGTGATCCTGCTCCTCGTCGGCACGCCCATCGCCTGGCTGCTGGCGCGCAGCCGCTCGTGGTGGAAGGGGCCGCTCGGCGCCGTCGTCGCCCTGCCGCTGGTCCTGCCGCCTTCGGTGCTCGGTTTCTACCTGCTGCTCGCCATGGGGCCGCAGGGGCCGGTCGGGCAACTCACGGCTTCGCTCGGCCTCGGCGTGCTGCCCTTCACCTTCTGGGGTCTGGTCGTCGCCTCGTCGTTTTATTCGCTGCCCTTCATGGTGCAGCCGCTGCAGAACGCCTTTGAAAGCATCGGCGAGCGGCCGCTCGAAGTCGCCGCGACCTTGCGCGCTTCGCCGCTCGATACCTTCTTTTCGGTCGTCCTGCCGCTGGCCAAACCGGGCTTCATCACGGCCGGCGTGCTGACCTTCGCCCACACCGTCGGCGAATTCGGCGTCGTGCTCATGATCGGCGGAAACATTCCCGGCGTCACCCGCGTCGCCTCGGTGCAGATCTACGACCACGTCGAGGCCATGGAATACGCCGACGCCCATCGTCTGGCCGCCGTCATGCTGATTTTCTCCTTCACGGTGCTGCTCGCCATGTATCTGCGCCGCCCCAAGCCGGCGAGGGGAGACTGACATGGACAGCATCAACGCCCGTTTCAAACTCGACTGGCCCGGCTTCACGCTCGATGTCGACCTCGCCCTGCCCGGCCGCGGCGTCACCGCGCTGTTCGGTCATTCCGGCTCGGGCAAGACCACCCTGCTGCGCTGTCTGGCCGGGCTGGAACGCGCTTCCCACGGTCGCCTCGAATTCAAGGGCCAAATCTGGCAGGACGAAAACACCTGGCTGCCGACGCACCAGCGGCCCATCGGCTACGTCTTTCAGGAAGCCAGCCTGTTCGCTCATCTCAATGTGCTCGGCAACCTGAATTTCGGCCTCAAACGCAGCGCCACGGCGCAGCGCGTCGGGCTCGAACAGGCCATCGAACTGCTCGGCATCGGCCACCTGCTCGACCGCAAGCCGGACACGCTGTCCGGCGGCGAACGCCAGCGCGTCGGCATTGCCCGGGCGCTGGCCGTTGGCCCGGAAATCCTGCTCATGGACGAACCGCTGGCAGCGCTCGACCTCAAGCGCAAGCAGGAAATCCTGCCCTACCTCGAACGCCTGCATGACGAACTGGCCATTCCGATCATCTACGTCAGCCACTCGCCAGACGAAGTCGCCCGCCTGGCCGATCACATCGTCGCCATGGAGGGCGGCCGCGTGGTCGCCCATGGCCCGCTCGGCGCAACGCTGGCCCGCCTCGACCTGCCGATCCGCCTCGGCGAGGATGCCGGCGTCGTGCTCGATGCGACGGTCGGCGAAGTCGATGCCGAATGGCATCTGGCCTGCGTCGATTTCGCCGGCGGCGGCCTGTGGACGCGTGATCTCGGCCTGCCAACCGGCAAGCGCGTACGCGTTCGCGTGCTGGCCCGCGACGTCAGCCTGGCCGTGCACCACCCGGAACCGAGCAGCATCCAGAACGTGCTCGACGGCACCGTCGAATCGATGGGCGCCGACGACCATCCCGGTCTGCTGCTGGTCCGCGTCCAGGTTGGCGCCAGCCAGCTCGTCGCCCGCCTGACCCGCCGTTCGGCCGCCCAGCTCGGCATCGCGCCGGGCTTGCCGGTCAGTGTCCAGATCAAATCCGTGGCCCTGATGGAATAATCGGCGAGTTGGTGCGCCGGCTCGCCGAAGACCTCAAAAATGCCGGCTTCAACGGTCAACCGGAAAAAAAGCCGAATTTCGAAATCCGCATCCACCCGCATCGCGGCGGCGGGCGGCATAAATTCTGCTAACGCTGGGGAATATGCGCGGGCCGGTGCGGACATCCTGGTCACTTCGGCCCCGTATTTCGCCCCGCCACGCGATGTGGCGGTCACCCTATCCGCCGTCTAGAAGCGCCTTTGCCATGAAAATCGCCATCGCCACCAAGGATTTCCAGGAAGTCAGCGGCCATGCGGGGCAAACCCGACAATGGCTGGTTTACGACCTGACAAACCACCGTTCCAACCAGTTGCTGCCGGCGCCCAGCCGGGTCGATCTGGCCAAGGATCAGGTCCTGCATGTTTTCGAGGACAACGAACCGCATCCGCTCGACGGCGTCGACCTCATCGTCTGCGCCAGCGCCGGCGACGGCTTCATCCGCCACATGAAGAAACGCGGCGCCGAAGTCCTGCTCACCGGCGAATCCGATCCTGCCCTCGCCATCACCCGCATCCTCGCCGGCGAAGCCCTGCCCGACCCGCGCTTCGACATCACGACGACGCTGTGCAAGGTGCGGGACTTGTTTTCGCGGCACTGATAACCGCCGTCATTCCCGCGGAAGCGGGAATCCACTTCACTCCTGGACTCCCGCTTCCGCGGGAGTGACGAATCAGGGGCTCAAGCCAACGCCCGCGCCAGCAGCACGGCGACGTGCACCGCATCCCGCCCCGTCCCATCCTTGATCTGGTGCCGACACGAGAAGCCATCGGCGACGATGGTCGCATCGGCCGGCGCTGAACGCACGGCGGGCAGCAAGGCCAGTTCGCCCATCTTCACCGACGCCTCGTAGTGCTCCGCCTCCAGCCCGAAGCTGCCGGACATGCCGCAGCAACTGGCGTCGACGATCTCGAACTCGAATTCGGGTATCCAGCCGAGCACTTTTTTCATCGACTTCATGGCGCCAAAGGCCTTCTGGTGACAATGGCCATGCACCACCGCCTTGCCACCGGGAATCGGCTTCAGATCGAGCTTCAGCCCCTTGTTGCCCTCGCGCATGAGGAATTCCTCGAACAGGAAGGCCTGCTTGCCGAGCTGCCCGACCTCCGGCCCGAGCGACAGGCTGTAGAACTCGTCGCGCAAGGCGAGCAGGCAGGACGGTTCCAGCCCGACAATCGGCGTGCCCTCGGCCAGCGCAGGCTTGAGCGCCGCCATGACCCGCTTGCCCTCCTCCTTGGCCGCATCTACCATGCCTTGCGACAGGTAGGTTCGGCCGCAGCACAGGGGCCGCTCAGGTTCGGCATCGTCCGCCGCCGGGCGCAGCACTTCGACGGCATAGCCGCCGGCGGTGAGCACGGCGAGCGCCGCCTCGGCCACCTCCGGCGTGTAGTAATGCGTGAAGGTATCGACGAAGAGGACCACCTTGCCGCGCTGCGCCGTGGCCGGCCCGGCCTTCGCAAAAACCGGCTGGCTGACGATCTCCGGAATCGGTCGCTTGGCCGAAATGCCCAGCCGGCGCTCGACCAGCCCGGCCAGGAAAGGCGACGCGTTACGCAGACGGACCAGCGCCGCGAGCGGCCGGCGATAGCGGTGCAGCCATTCCGGCAGGCCGCCGAACAGTTTCGCTCGGCGCGGCAGGCCCATCTCCTCGTTGCGATGCGCCAGGTATTCGGTCTTGATCAGCGTCATGTCGACCGAGCTCGGACACTCCTTCTTGCAGCCCTTGCACGACACGCAAAGGTCCATCGCCGCCGCCAGGTCGGGATGGATGAAGGGCTGCTCGCCGAGTTCGCCGTTCAGCGCCGCCTTGAAGGCCTTGACCCGCGCCCCGGTCGAATGCGCCGGGTCGTGCGTGATGCGGTAGCTCGGGCACATGACGCCCTTGGCGTCGCGCTGACACTGGTGATTGTTCATGCAGACGGCAACCGCCTTGGCGTAGTTGCCGCCCGTCGCCGGAATGCCGGCATAGGCGTCGCCCATGCCGTAGGTGTCGTAGGCCGACCAGTCGAGAAAGGTTTTCATGAATCTCACTAAGCAAGACCGGCGCCAATATTTTTCCCTTTTTAATCAAGCCAATCCGACTGTCGACATTGCGACAAAGGCCGCCACAAGCGCGCCAACCCGGTCCGTGCCATCCTGCAGGCAGCGGCAATTGAGCGATAATTCGAGCCTTAACCTGAAGAGCGCAGCGCATGAACGACGAGATCAACAACTACCAGAACAACCCCTTGCACGGGGTGGGCTTGAAAGACCTGCTCACGGAAATCGTCAATCACTACGGCTTCGAGATTCTGTTCGCGTATCTCAACATCAACTGCTTCAACAAAAACCCGAGCATCGAATCCGCCGTCAAGTACCTCAAAAAGACGGACTGGGCACGCGAGAAGGTCGAGGCCTTCTACCTCTACCAGTACAAGAGCCTGCCCCGCGCCTCCGCCGAGCAATTCGAACTGCCGCCCCGCGACCGCATCGTGCCGCGCGACCAGAAACCCGGCCTCCCCGCCGAACTCAGCCTGGAAGACGCCGAGCGCCTGCGCGAGAAACGCGCCCGAAAAGCTGCCCGACACGACGAGGAAAAAAACCAGTGCACCAGCTCGGGCAGAAGAACGGCAGCCCCGTCAAAACCGCCCTCCAGCGACACCGACCCGTGGGCCAAGTGGCGAAAGTGAATTTGACGGTCAACCGGAAAAAATGGCCAAAATCGAAATGTGGCTGAGCGACGCTAAGTCGTATTGATCGTGATGGACGAACGTACTGCTTGTGCCCTTTGCAGATACCCGATTATTTGCCGGCGATATCAGCTTCAGGCTTAACGCGGACAAACAGTTTTTCAAGCTAAAATCTTCAACTGAAAAGAGTAACCACAAAGGAGTTAGCAGA
This sequence comes from Pseudomonadota bacterium, assembly GCA_018261895.1. Taxonomy (GTDB): domain Bacteria; phylum Pseudomonadota; class Gammaproteobacteria; order Burkholderiales; family Rhodocyclaceae; genus Azonexus. The sequence goes on along the minus strand of JAGTRT010000032.1, from coordinate 22,581 downwards.
ATGAAAAAATATCTAGCCGTTGTTGCGTTAGTTGCCTGCTCTGGTGGGGCTTTGGCTCAAAGCTCAAGCTTCGAAGGGGTTACCTTGATGCTAGGAGCATCAATTTCTACCAATCAGTCGAAACTCAGTAACAATTATAACTACACCAATCTTTTTGCGGCGGCAGCAGACGCAGCTGGGATTGGTACATACAGCTTCAGCAAAGACTCCTCTGTCGAGCTCACCCCAAGCGCTCAAGCAAGCTACACGAAGGCACTATCAAATGTATTTCATTTGGGTGTGGTTGCCGGTTTCGATCTTGTAGAGTCAGATCACACACTGCAATCAGGAGTTATAAACTTCCCTAATCCCAATAATCGAGCTGACTTTCCTAATGCTTACTCAGTTTCCACAAAAATTGAGTCGAAATCTCACTGGTTCATTGGTTTGGAGCCGGGGTATGCTTTTTCAAAAGATTTGCTTGGACATTTGAAGCTTTCGTACCATGAGATGAGGGCCAATATCAAAACAGCTACATCCATCTCAAGAGCCAATCTTAATGCGGATCTGGTCGTAACAGACCCCGAGTCAATATCGACGTTTAGAGGTTATGGGATTGGGTTTGGAGCCACATACCTCATTACCCCCTCCTATTTTGTTAAAGCTGATGCAGAGTGGGTTAGATACCAGACAAAAAATTCCGCGGCGTCGGGATTACGCTCCGTGAATGATGAGCTCACTCTTTTGCAAACCCAAAGCATCAAGCCCGCATCGTTTAACCTAGGCATTCAGGTCGGTTACAAGTTTTAATCGGCGCTAATTCATTCTTTACTACTTGCGTGCGAAGACACCTTATACATGCGTTAAAAGTATGATTCTGGAGTTCTGTCGGACACACCTTGTACCAACAATATTCAGCATGCAAGCGAGATGTCTCTATCTTCGCTATAACTTCATTGGAGACTTTGCCGAAACGCTAACCGTCTCTTGATAACCGATTGCCCCCCGGCTAAGCATCTTTTGAATTGCAGCACTCCCCCACAACAAAAAAGGAGCGCAAGGCTTAAGCCCTGGCTCCTTCATATTCGGCGGCTCGCATCGAGGCCGGCCGAAGATTCCCTGCAAGGGCTTTATTTGCCCATGTGCTGCAGGAGGGTGTGCAGACGCTCGGCGGCGTGGGCTGCTTCCGGATCGTTTTCTGTCAATTTCAGTACGTCGGCCCAGTTGATGTAGCGATCAAGTCGAACAAGGGCATTGGCACAGACGGCATCCAGATCGATATTCACGGTGAGGGCGTCACCGCTACCGCCAAGCTTGTACTCAAACGTACCTCGCATGCTTCATTCTCCAAGTGGTCGTGGGATAAATGCGCTCAGTGTATAGGGCGGGCCGGGCAAAGGAAATGGCGACGCAGGCCGGCGCGGGTTCGTGTCGACGAAAAGGCTTCCGGGCTGCCCTTTGGCGGCCCTGTCGCATTTGCGACAAGCGGCCCAACACGCCCGCTGGCAACGCATCGTAACCCGCTGATTTAATTAAAAAACACACTCTGGCACAGCGATTGCTGAATAGGCTCCGACTGCATTCGAGGAGCCGACATCGTGGAACTACCCGTTATCAGCAATACTGCGCCCGCCGCTGAAGGTGGCGGCTGTTCATCCAGCGGCTGCGGCACCGCGCCGGATGCCCTGGGCCACCTGCCCGATCACATCCGCGCCAAGGTCCAGGACCACCCGTGCTATTCGGAAGAAGCGCACCACTACTTCGCCCGCATGCACGTGGCCGTCGCGCCGGCCTGCAACATCCAGTGCAACTACTGCAACCGCAAGTACGACTGCTCCAATGAATCCCGCCCGGGCGTCGTGTCCGAGCTGCTGACGCCGAAACAGGCGATCAACAAGGTGCTCGCCGTCGCCGCCGAGATCCCGCAGATGACGGTGCTCGGCATCGCCGGACCCGGAGACCCCTTGGCCAACCCGGCGCGCACCTTTGAAACCTTCGAACAGCTGTCCGAGCGCGCGCCGGACATCAAGCTGTGCGTGTCGACGAACGGCCTCAACCTGCCGCAGTACGTCGACGAAATCGCCAAGCACAACATCGATCACGTGACGATCACGATCAACTGCGTCGATCCGGAAGTGGGTGCCAAGATCTACCCGTGGATTTACTGGGAGAACAAGCGCATCACCGGCGTCGAGGCGGCCCGCATCCTCATCGAGCAGCAGCAGAAGGGTCTGCAGATGCTGACCGATCGCGGCATCCTGGTGAAGGTCAATTCGGTGCTCATCCCGGGCATCAACGACGAGCACCTCAAGGAAGTGTCGAAGATCGTCAAGGCCAAGGGCGCCTTCCTGCACAACGTCATGCCGCTCATCGCCGAACCCGAGCACGGCACCTACTTCGGCATCATGGAACAGCCGGAACCGACGCCGGAGCAACTGCAGGATCTGCAGGACGCCTGTGCCGGCGACATGGCGATGATGCGCCACTGCCGCCAGTGCCGTGCCGATGCGGTCGGCCTGCTCGGCGAAGACCGGGGCGACGAGTTCACCATGGACAAGATCGACGTCATGGAGGTCGATTACGAAGCCGCCATGGTCCGCCGCAAGGAAGTGCACGACTCGATTATCGAGCAGCTCGAAGCCAAGCGCGGCAACGCCAAGCCGAAACCCGCCGACCTCGGCGTTCCGGCCGATGCCCGCCCGGTGCTCATGGCCGTTGCCGGCAAGAACGGCGTCGTGGCCGAACACTTCGGGCATGCCAAGGAGTTCCTGATCTACGAAGCCTCGCCGTCTGGCGTCCGCTTCCTCAGCCATCGCAAGACCGAGTTGTACTGCGGCGGCATGGATTCCTGCGGAGATGGCGACGTGGTCGACGAAGGCGCGACGGAATCCCTGCTCGACCGCAACATCCGCGTGCTCGAAGGCTGCGAGGTCGTGCTCTGCTCCAAGATCGGCTACGAGCCCTGGGGCAAGCTGGAAGCCGCCGGCATCGCGCCGAACGGCGAACACGCGATGGAGCCGATCGAGGAAGCCGTCATGGCGGTCTACAAGGAAATCGCGGCGACCGGCAAGTTGAGTCCCGCAGCCGACAGCAAGAAGGTGGCGTAAATGGCACTGCAAATCACCCAATCCTGTGTCAATTGTTGGGCCTGCGTCGATGTCTGCCCGAACGATGCGATCTACCAGGACACCCCGCACTTCCTGATCGACGACGGGAAGTGCACGGAGTGCCTGGGCGATCACGGCGTGCCGCAATGCGCCGCGATCTGCCCGATCGAAATGGCCATCGTCAATGAACTGGGCGAGTTCCTGAACCCGCCCGGGTCGCTGACCGGCATTCCGATCGAAAAGCTGAAGGAATTCGGCTTGTGGCGTGAGGCAGCGTAATGGCCGTTGTCACGTTTTATGAAAAACCCGGCTGCAAGGGCAACCTTCGCCAGAAGACCCTGCTCGCTGCCGCCGGCCACACCGTCCAGGCCAAGAGCCTGAAAACCGAAGCCTGGACGGCCGACCGGCTGCTTGCCTTCCTGGGCCAGTTGCCGATTGCCAGCTGGTTCAACCAGGCGGCACCGGCCGTCAAGTCGGGCGAAATCGTGCCTGAGAATCTCGGCTTCGAGGACGCCCTGCACCTGCTGCTCGAAAACCCGCTGCTCATTCGCCGCCCGCTGATGGAAGTCGGCGAGGAGCGCCTGGTCGGTTTCGACATCGCCGCCGTGGACGCCTGGATCGGCTTGAAGAATATCGACCTGCCGGAAGGCAACATCGAGGCTTGCGTGCACGGTCCGGAAGGACACGGCAGCTGCGGCAGCCACGCGCACGACCATGAGGACGAGGAAGGCCACGATGGCCGCTGCGGCAGTCACTGATCTCGCCGTAGAAATTGCGCCGGGCGTCCACTGGGTGGGCGCCCTCGACCCGCATCTGCGGAGTTTCGACATCATCCTCAAGACGGCCAACGGCACGAGCTACAACTCGTACGTGGTGCGCGGCGACAACGGCGTGGCGATCATCGACACGGTGAAGGAAAACTTCGCCGACGATTTCTTCCGTCGACTCGAATCGGTGGCCCGTTACGACGAAATCACCACCATCGTCCTCAACCACCTCGAACCGGACCACAGCGGCGCCCTGCCCGAACTCTTGAAGCGCGCCCCGCAGGCCAAGGTCTATCTGTCGAGCCGGGCGCAGATGATGTTGAAAGCGCTGCTCAAGCCAACCGGCGAGAAGCCGCCCGAATACATCCCGGTGACGACCGACGACGAAGTCGATCTCGGCGGCCGCACCCTGCGCTTCCTGCACACGCCCTACCTGCACTGGCCGGATACGCAGTGCACGTATCTGGTCGAGGATGGCCTGCTGTTCACCGGCGACATCTTCGGCTGCCACTTCTGCGACGCCCGCCTGTTCAACGACACGGTGGGCGATTTCCGTTTTTCCTTCGAGTACTACTACGCGCACATCATGCGGCCGTTCCGCGAGTATGTGCTCGACGCCATCGCGCTCATCGAGCCGCTCGAGATCAACCTGATCGCGCCCGCGCATGGCCCCATCCTGCGCCATGCGCCGCGCGACTACGTGCATCGCTATCGCGAACTGGCGACGCCGCGCCTGTTCAACGAGGCGCGCAGCGAAAAGACGCTGGTCGTCTTCTACATCTCGGCCTACGGCAACACCCGGCGCATGGCGGAATCGCTCGCGGCCGGCGCCGAAGCCATCGGTGGCGTGCGCGTTTCGCTCTACGACCTCGAAGGTGGCGAATCGGGCATCTTCACCGATCTCATCGAGGAAGCCGACGGCCTGGCCTTCGGCAGCCCGACGATCAACGCCGATGCGGTCAAGCCGATCTGGGACGTGCTGTCCTCGCTGACCACGGTCAACGTCAAGGGCAAGCTCGGCGCCGCGTTCGGCTCGTATGGCTGGAGTGGCGAAGCCGTGCGCCTCATCGAGGACCGCCTGCGCGGACTCAAGATGCGGGTTCCCGTCGAAGGCCTGCGCATCAAGCTAGTCCCGGATGCGTCCGAACTCGAAGCCTGCCGGGATCTCGGCGAACAACTGGCCCGTCACCTGACCGGCCGGGTCGAACACCGCGAAGTCGATTTGGCGACGCTCGCATAACAACCAGGGGGAACAAACATGCCTAAAGCCAAAGTCACCTTCGAAGATATCGGCGTATCGGTCACCGTACCGGCCGGCACCCGACTCATCGAAGTCTCGGAAAAAGTCGGCGCCGGCATCACCTACGGCTGCCGCGAAGGCGAGTGCTGCACCTGCCTGACGAAGATCGTCTCGGGCGGCGAAAACCTCGCCCCGCCGAGCATCCTCGAAGACCAGGTGCTCAAGGACAACCTGGCCCCGCGCGGCCACCGTCTGGCCTGCCAGGCGCAGATCATCGGCGGCGACATCGTCGTAAAACCGGCATGAACCCCGAGCTCGTCATTCCCGGCTTGACCGGGAATCCAGGGATTCAAGGCCTGGATTCCCGCGTTCGCGGGAATGACGGCGAACGTACCGAACAAGATTAAAAGCAAACACCCAACCGCATCAGAGAAATCAAACATAACCCGCTCTACTGGAGAAAAAAACCATGGCACTCATCACTTTCAGCAGCCCCCTGCACAAGGACAAGACGGTTTACGCCGTCGCCGGCAGCCACACCCAGACCATCCTCGCGCTGGCCAAGGAACATCACATCCCGATCGACTTCGGTTGCCAGGAAGGCAACTGCGGCACCTGCCTCGTCAAGGTGTCGTCGGTTGACGGCAAGCGCGCCCCGATGGGTGGCCCGCTGAACGTCCGCGAAGTCGCGGCACTGACCGAACTCGGCCACATCACCAAGGCCCAGATCGAACAGATGTACGTCGACGACATCCCGCCGACCCAATGGCGCCTGGCCTGCCAGATGATCGTCCGCGACGAGGACATCCTGGTCGAATACCCGAGCAAGTAAGCCCACGCTTTTGAGCGCGACATGAACGGCCCGGACCGGATCCCCTTCCGCAGCACCCTGTTCGCCGACCTGCTGGCCATGCCGGCAGCGACGGGCAAGGCGGCGGCCGATCCGAACCGGCCGATCCTAGCCAGCATCATCGCCGGGCAGGTGACTGAAGGCGGCTGCCTGCCGGCCGATCTCGGCCTGGGCAAGGCCGCCTTTGCCCACCTGGTCGCGCAGTATTTCCCGGGGCTGGACGTGCGCGGCCCCGAACGCAGCGTCGAGGCCATTCCCGAATGGAGCGACCTGCAAAAGCTGTTGCTCGATTTTCGTGCCTGCGAACATCCCTCCGAACTGATGCTCGCCAATATCGTCGCGACCGCCTGTGCCGGCCGCGACCATCTCTGGCAGGATCTCGGCCTGGCCAACCGCGAGGAACTGAGCCGGCTCATGTGGATCAACTTCCCCGCCCTCGCCCGCGCCAATACGGGTGACATGAAGTGGAAGAAGTATCTCTACCGCCAGCTCTGCTCACGTGAAGGCATCTACGTCTGCCCCGCCCCCTCGTGCGGCGTCTGCAAGGATTACGCGAAATGTTTTGGACCGGAGAACTGATCGCCAAGACGGCGCCCGTGCGTCGTCGCGCCACCTCGGCCCACCCGCCGCATATCGACCGCGGCATCGCGGCCTATTTGGGCCTGGCCATCGGCGACGCGCTGGGGGCGACCGTCGAGTTCCTGACGCCGAATGAAATCCGTCACCAGATCGGCCTGCACAGCGAAATCACCGGTGGCGGCTGGTTGCGCCTGAAGGCCGGCCAGGTCACCGACGACACCACCATGTCGCTGGCGCTGGGCGACAGCATCATCGCCAGCGGCGGCGTTCACGCCAAGCCCATCGCCGAGGCCTTCGACGCCTGGATGCGGGCCAAGCCCGTCGATATCGGCAACACTGTCCGCCGCAACCTCGTCACCTTCCGCAAGACCGGCAACCCCGAGGCGGCCCAGTCCGAACACGATGCCGGGAACGGCGCGGCGATGCGCGTCCTGCCCGTGGCACTGGCCTGTTACGGTCAACCGGAAAATTCGTCCATTTTGGCAAACCATGCCCAGGCCCACGTCACGCACCACAACCTGCTGTCCGATGCGGCCTGCGAAACACTGATCTTCATGGTCCAGGATTTCCTGGCCGGTCGCGACCCGATCGATGTCGAACGCGAGCGCGTCGGCAAGCTGGTCAGCGCCTTCCCCGTCTTTGCCTACGACAAGCGCCTGCGCGAAAACCCGAGCGGATTCGTCGTCGACACCCTGCAGGCCGTCTTCCAGTCCTTCTTCGCCACCGAGACCTTCGAGGACTGCCTGATCGACGTGGTCAACCGCGGCGGCGACGCCGACACCACCGGCGCCATCGCCGGCATGCTGGCCGGCGCACGCTACGGCCTCGACAGCATCCCGAAGCGCTGGCTCAAGGCCGTTGACGAAAAAATCCGCAGCCAGTGCGAAGCGCAGGCGCTGGCCCTGCTCTCCGGCTTTTCGCTGAGCATCTGAGCGCAAGCGTTGCGCCCGCTGTTGGCCAGATCAGGCAAACCGCCTTAAAGCCCTCTCCTGCCGCAGACTACGCTGATACCCGCCGACTGAGCAGGCGAGGCTTGCGGACATGGCACCATCCTTGGCCGTTCATTTTTCCCCGGACTCATGAGCAGCCACCTGGCCCTCCCGCGCCAAAACCGCTTCCAGCGCCGCGATCAGTCTTGCCAGGCGTTCGGCCAATGGTGGCAGGGCAGCCTTCGAGGCCGCAAGGTCACCGCGTTTGAGCGCTGCGTCCAATTCGCCGGCCAAGGCATGGATAGGCATTGCACCAACGCTGCCGGCAGCACCTTTGAGCGCATGGGCCAGTTGTTCCGCGCCAACGAGATCTTGTTGTTCGATCAGTTCGCCGAGCTGGCGGGTATCCTCAGCATGGCTTTTGGCAAAGAGCGCGAGAACGCGCTGGTAGAAATGCTGCTTGCCGCGCGCCATCCTGAGGCCGGTTTCCTGGTCCAGATCGGGAATGGATGCCAGGAGTGCGTGCAGTTCAGCACTATCCTCATCGCTCGCTAGCGTGCTGGCGGAGGGTGAGCCGGATTGCCGCTGTGCACCGTCAGCAAGCTGGTCCGATTCGGTTACGGGCACGCCCTCCCCAGTGCGGGTTGGCAGGTATTTCTGCAAGGTGGCATAGAGCAGTTCCGGTTCCACCGGTTTGGCGATGAAGTCGTTCATGCCTGCCGCCACGCAGGCGCGGCGATCCGCCTCGAAGGCATTGGCGGTCATCGCCAGAATCGGCTTGTCCTGCCAGCCGGATAGGGCACGGATGGCGCGAGTGGCTTCCAGGCCATCCATCACAGGCATCTGCATGTCCATCAGGATCAGGGCGTAGTCGGCTGCCTTCACGCGTTCCAATGCGACGGCGCCATCCTCCGCGGTATCGACCGCCAGACCGACGCCATGCAGCAGCTCCATTGCCACTTCGCGGTTGATCGGATTGTCTTCCACCAGCAACACCCGCGTTCCGGCCTGCTGCTGCCGCAGTGTTTGTTCAATTTCGGCGTGTCGCGGCATTTCCATCGGCATGATGCCGTGGCCGCGCACGAGTTGTACGGTGAACCAGAAGGTACTCCCTTCGCCCGCCGTGCTCTCTACCCCTGCTTCGCCGCCCATCATCTGCGCCAAGTTGCGCGTCAGCGCCAGGCCGAGGCCGGTACCGCCGTACTTGCGGGTAGTACTGGCATCTGCCTGCTGGAACACCTGGAACAGGCGGGCCTTCTGCTCCGGCGTCACGCCGATGCCCGTATCCTCGACTTCAAAGCGCACCTGCAGCGTGCCATCCGGCCCATCGCTCAATAGCTTGGCGCGCAGCGTGATACCGCCAGCGTTCGTAAACTTGACTGCGTTGCCGGCCAGATTGAGCAGGCACTGGCGCAAGCGCAGCGCGTCGCCGCGCAGCCACAGGGGAACAGCGTCGCCATCGACGTCGAGGCGCAGGCCCTTGGCCTGGACGGATGGACGAATCAGGGAGGCGACATGGTCCAGCACTGTCGCGAGATGAAAGTCGTCCGCCGCCAATTCGAACTTGCCGGATTCGATTTTCGACAGGTCGAGGATGTCGTTGATCAGGCTGAGCAGGTGCTTGCCGGAGGCGCGGATTTGCGCCAGGCGCTCGCGCTGCTGCTCGGTTGCACAATCGCTTTGCAGGAGATGCGTCAGGCCAAGGATGGCATTCATCGGCGTGCGGATTTCGTGGCTCATGTTGGCCAGGAAGGCGCTCTTGGTGCGGTTCGCAGTTTCGGCCTGTTCCTGGGCCTGAGCCAGCTGGCTGGTGCGCTGCGCGACCAAGGCTTCGAGGTGATGCCGGTGGCGGTCCAATTCCTCGCTGAGGCGCTTCTTCTCGGTAATGTCCTCCTCGACTGCAACGAAATGACTGATATTGCCGTCTGGCTGGCGCAGCGGGGTGATGTGGGCGAACCCGAAATATTCCGCCCCATTGGCTTTGCGATTGATGAATTCGCCTTTCCAGGGCCGGCCAGCATTGAGCGCCGCCCACAAATCGGCATAGGTTGCATCCGCTGTTTTGCCGGATTTCAGGATATGCGGACTCCGGCCAATGACCTGCTCGTGCGTGTAGCCGGTGGTTGCCAGGAAGGCCGCATTGACGTATTCGATCTCGCCTTCCAGATTGGTGATGAAGATGCTGTCCGGGCTCTGCTCAACCGCCAGCGCCAACTGACGCCGTGCCGCTTCCGAACGGCGTTGATCCTGCAACACGCTGAGCAGCGCCTGGCGTCCGCGTTCCAGCTCCTTGGCGCGATGGGCGGCCTCAGACTCGGCCTGCCTTTGCTCGGTGATGTCGCGGCCGACGCCCAGCACGCCGATCAGCCTGCCGTCCGACGCACGCATGGGCACCTTGGTGGTTTCCAGGAGTGCCCGATGGCCGTCATTGGCGAAGGTAACCCATTCTTCATTGACGCAGGGCACGCCAGCAGCCACGGCTGCCAAGTCATTTTGGCGGAAAAAGTCGGCCAGTTCAGCCGAGACGAAATCGTGGTCGGTCTTGCCGACGATCTCTGCCTCGGACGCACCGAACAGTTGTTCAAAGGCCGGGTTGCAGGCAAGGTAAACGCCATCGCCATCCTTGAGCCAGACCAGGCTCGGGATATTCGAAATCAGCGTGCGCAGCTGGCTGCGTTCCCGATCGATATCCGCCGCCGCCTGGCGGCTGCTCACCAGCTTTTGCTGGCGCCAGACCAGGGCCACACCGAGGCTGGCCAGCAGCACCAGCAGGGCGGTGAGCGCGCCTGTAATCCAGGCTTGCTGGCGCAGCGAGGCGTACACTTCCTTCTCATCCACCTTGGCCACCATGAACCAGGGCGAGCCCGCAACCTTGCGCACGACGGAAAGCACCGGCACACCGCGATAGTCCGCGCCTTCGACCATCCCCTCGATGCCTTGAACCGCCATCGCCGCCGGCAATTTGGGATTTGCCCCAATAGGAAATCGCAGCTTCAATGCCGTGTCGCTGCGATGGCGCAGCTCGTTCAGATACACCACGTCGTCGCCTTCGCGCCGGATCAGCAAGGTTTCGGCGCTTGCACTGGGGGTCGGCCAGTTCTGGATCAGCGGGTAAAGGAAGGGTTGCGGATCGATGATGAACAGCAGCGCTCCCGCGACCGACTGGCGAGCTTGCGACGACAGGCCGACCGGCACCGCAAAGCTCATGTGAGGCGTGCCGTCGGACAGGAGATGCAGATCGTTGAAGACAACTTCCTTCTCTCGCAACGCGTTCTGCGCATGTTCGCTGAAATGCGCGACGACGTCGGCATCCGCCCAGATCGCCGCGGAAACACTCGAGAGCAGGCGCAGCCTACCCGTTGCATCGAACAAGGCGATGGCGTTATAGCCGTAGGCCGTTTGCATGCTTTTCATCCACTGCTGCAATTCTTCGCGCAGCTCGAGGTCATGCGGTGCCTGCAGGAAACGCAGTGAAAGAAAGTGGTCGCGCCGGGTTTCCGTATCTCTGCGGCGCTCGGCCAACCACTGGCCGATCTGCTCGGCTTTCAGCGCCGAGGTGTGGACCAGCGCTTCCTCGGCCAGACGCCGGACGTCGGCCTGTTGATTCCTGAATTGCAGCCAGCCGCCACTGGCGATGAGCACGACGAGCAGCGCCAGCAGGCCCAGCAACCATTGGCCCGGGGTGCGGGGTGCCGGGGCCTTTGGCGTACCCGGTGCGAGGGGGGAGGCGGCCGGCAAGGTCATGGCTGCGCGCTGGCCTCGGGATGATCCGCGACCGGACCGGCTTTCAGCTCCAGCGCATAGCGCGGCGGCTCGCCCAGTCGTTGGCGCAGGGCATCGGCCTCGCGCTTGAGTTCGAGCACGCGCGCCTCGCGGTCGAGCATGACCTCGTACCACTGTTGCAACTCGGCGAGCTGCTGCTTGAGTTCGACTTCTGCCTGTTTGCGCTCGGTGATGTCCTGCACCATGGCGACAAAATGATCGGCCGATCCGTCCGGCTTGCGCAGGCATCCCACCGAGATGGCGGCGTATACGGTCCGCCCGTCCTTGGCAATGAAACGCTTGTCGAGCGCATAGCCCTCAGTTTCTCCGCTCAGCACGCGGTTGAATTGCTCGATATCGGCCGCCAGATCGTCGGGATGGGTCAGTTCGGGCCAGGTCTTGGTAACCAGCTCGTCGCGAGGGTAGCCAAGAATGTGGCACAGCCGGTCGTTCACTTTCAGCCAGCCCTTTTCTACGGAAGTAATCGCCATTCCGATCAGGCCGAGGTCGAAATAACTGCGGAAGTGCTGCTCACTTTCCCGCAACGCCGCCTCCGAGCGCTTGCGTTCCGTAATGTCGGCAATGATGCCGATGACCTTGACGACGCTATCACCAACCTTGACCGCCTCTGCCGTGGTGCGCACCCAGATGCGCTGGTTGTCGGCCCGTGTGAACGGAAGTTCCAGGCTATAGGCAACCCCTTCTTCGGCGCAGCGGCGGAAGGCGGCCTCGACAACCGGTCGGTCGGCCGGGTCGTAGCAGGCCAGGCTGCGCGCCACATGGTCGAGCGAGCCGGGGGGAAGGGCGCCGGCCTGCATGCCGTGGATGCGATAAGTCTCGTCGGTCCATGTCGTGGATTGCGCCTCCCTGTCCCATTCCCATCCGCCGACATGGGCGAGGCGCAGGGTTGTGTCGAGCAAGGTGCGGCTGCGGCTTACTGCCTCCTCCGGCAGTGGCAGGGCGAGGTCAAGCCGGGGGAGATCTACGGAATCAGGCGTGGTCGAGGGCATGATGCGTCTCAATCGTCGAGGTCACGGCAGCGCATGGTGAAGTGCCCCCGCAGGCCAATGGCCGCCAGAACCGACTGAAATCGCCCGACGGCGTTGCACCGAAAAACGTGACAACCCGACCTGACCAGCGGGCCTGTCATCGGCAATCAGAAAGGTATTTTCTGGCATTGGAAACCCGGCATAAAACCATAATGCCAGTGTACCCTTTTTCGCAAATTCGGTGGCCAGGGGGCAAATCGGCAACCCGACACGGGCATCATCCAGGCACGCCGAGTTTCCCGGATCGCACCTCTCGGTGACAAAAGAATTAAGAACTGATCGGGCGATATGTGCGCTACTGTCCACCGAGGGGCAAATTGGAAACGCGCCCTCTGGTCTTGCGAAGCGTGGGCACCAGGCACCCCCTGGCAAACTCGGCGACCGAAGGCGGGTAGGCATTCTCACGGTCAACCGGAAAAAATAGCCAAATTTGAAATTGCCCAGCCGGAATTCGCCCGACAACGCCACATCGGGCGGCCGGGGCCGCTGGAAATGCACGCCAAATCATGGGTGCAGGTGATTCGACGAGATTTGACCCGGCACATGTCAAGCAGCCCCAAGGCAAGCGTTTTAATCTGCATCAAGTTTTCATAATTGGCATATTTACTTATTGTGCCACTTTGAATATAGTACTTTCGTAATAGCGCCCATAACAAGTCCCCCCGGGACTGTCTTTTACGCATCGAGCCTTCGCCCGAGAGAAGAAAATGACGATTTCCAAACGCCTGTTCATCCTGCTGGCAACAGCCATCGTTTCGCTTCTACTGGTCGCCGGCATCGGCTTCGTCCAGATGAAGAAGGTCTACAACGCCGCCAACTTCGGCAATGAAAATGTGGTGCCGAGCATCCTGGTTCTTGATGAAGCGCTGCTCCATTTTGGCCAGGTGCGCGTCCGGGTCTATCGCCATGTGCTGACTACGGACAACAAGGCAAAAACAGACATCGAAGCGACCATCGAAAAAGCCCTCACCAGCACGGATCATGCGCTGAAGAATTACGACAAGCTGGTCATCGATGCTGAGGATCAGCGTTTGCTCGACGACAGCAAAAAGACCTTCCAGGCTTACCGCGAATCGCTGAAACCCGTGCTGGCGCTGTCCCGCGAACACCGCAATGACGAAGCCAGACAGAAGCTGGAAGAAGCCGGCAATGCGGCCCGCCACCTCAACGAAGCCCTCGAAGCGCACATGAAATTCAACGCCGACCTGGGCAAGAAGACCTCGGAGGAAGGCGCCGCGGCCATGAGCTCGGCGACCTGGATTTCGATTGTCATCGCCTCGATCGCCATTCTCATCGTCGGTGCCATCGGCCTGCAGATTCGCAGCAGCCTGACCGCCCGCCTGCGCGAGGCCAACAAGCTGGCCGACGGGATTGCCAGCGGCGACCTGTCGGATCGCAATTCGCCGCGCAGCATCTCCGACGACGAAGCCGGCCAGCTCATCCAGTCCATGGAAAAGATGCGCCAGGACCTCGCCCGCACGGTCGGCGCCATCGTCGCCAGCAGCGACGAACTGGCCAACTCCGCCGCCCAGCTGTCGACCACCGCCCAGCAGGTGTCGATCAGCACGCAGAGCCAGTCGAGCTCGACCGCCGCGTCAGCCGCCGCCGTCGAACAACTGACCGTCAGCATCGACCACGTCGGCGGCAGCGCCGAAGATGCCCGCAACGAAGCCAGCTCGGCCGGCGAACTGGCCGTGGCCAGCGGCCGCGGCGTCGATACCGCCACCCACCAGATCAACCGCGTTGCCGAAAGCGTCGACCAGACCGCGCAGCAGATCCAGAAACTGTCCGAAGATGTCCTGAAGATCGGCAACATCACCACCGTCATCCGCGACGTCGCCGACCAGACCAACCTGCTCGCGCTGAACGCCGCCATCGAAGCCGCGCGCGCCGGCGAACAGGGCCGCGGCTTCGCCGTCGTGGCCGACGAGGTGCGCAAGCTGGCCGAGCGGACCACGCTGTCGGTCCAGGAAATCAGCAGCGTCATCAGCACCATTCAGGGCAGCGTCTCCGGTGCCGTGGCCAGCATGCAATCCAACGTCCACCTGGTGACCGACGTCGTTCAGGCCGCCGAGGAAGCCAGCAACTCGATGAGCGGCATCCGCAATGCCACCGAACAGGTTCGCGACGCCATCACCGGCATCTCCGAAGCCATGCGCGAACAGCGCAGCGCCTCGACCGAGCTCTCGCGCAACGTCGAATCCATCGCCCAGATGTCGGAAGAAAACTCGGCCGCCGTCGCCTCCGTGGCAAGCACCGCCAGCGCCCTGGTCGACGTCTCCGACCGCCTGAAGAAAGCCGTCTCGAGCTTCCGCTTCTAAGCGCCAACACCCCACCCCGCCAGCCCCGCCCTTCGCGGCCGGGCTGGCTTTTTTATGCCCGCGGCGCGCCTTTGACGGTCAACCGGAAATTTTGCCCAAAATTGAAATTTTGGCGCGAGGCGGCAAAACCCCGCCCCGACTGACGCCCGCACTCATCACATCAGCCCCCCCCCCCCCAAGAAGGGGCGCCGTAGCGGAGATCGGCACTGTCCGCATGATCGTTGATTGATATGAAGAGCAGCATCAGATAATCTCAATGTCATTAAATATTCTGGGAGCCCCCCGGAGATGTCCGCATCATTCTCAATCATGCAGATGCTTTTGCGTCTGAATAACGGTTAAGCAGAGCCATGCATTTGCGCATCAAGGATGACCAACCATCAGGAGAGTTCGGCGCCCGCATATTCCATCTGGTTTTCGCTATCTTGTGCATATGCGTAGCCATCTGGGTACTGCTCTCGGTATCACCTTTCAATCCATACGCTTTTTTCATTCCTCTTTTAGTCGGGCTTGGGCCTTTGTGGGTTGCTTTGTTCGGTGATCGAAAAGAAGTGTTTCAGTTGCTTTTTATCAACGTGGTTTAAATATTGC
This sequence comes from Pseudomonadota bacterium, assembly GCA_018261895.1. Lineage (GTDB taxonomy): Bacteria > Pseudomonadota > Gammaproteobacteria > Burkholderiales > Rhodocyclaceae > Azonexus. The sequence continues at coordinate 7,407 of JAGTRT010000032.1, read as the reverse complement.
GACTCGCTGCATCACCATCCCCTAGCATCCAGCCAAAGCCCCCTTCGCTCGCCGGAACACGCGGCAAGCCGCACGCCCCTTACCTACAAAAAACCCCATGCAACTCACCTTTCGACACGGAGCACAAATGAATATCGTGAATCAACTTGAAGGCAACCGGATCGCAAAAGAAGTGACCGCACAAGCTGAAGCGCTCGCATTGATCAGGGCTCGTCCAACCAATTTCTCCCAATGGCACTATGTCCTGGCAATCGTTGCAGGCGGCTGTATAGGAGCGCTTAATGCTTATGCGGGGGAGTACGCCCAACTTTTCATGGGAATGTCGGCAGGAATCGGTTTTTTTGTCGGTGTTGTGGCATTTCAAGAATGCCTCAAGCTTCGCCGCCGCTTCGATGCGGCAATTGTCTTGCTGCTCAAGAATGCAAGTCGCGACTAAAAATTGCTTCGTGCTGACCGGTGCTTTTCAAGCTACCAGCCACCTCTTCCCGCCGCCTCACGCAGCCTTGCGCAGCAGTTTCAGGCATTCGAGCGAGGCGGCGAGGTCGAGGGCGGTGAAGTCGTCGAAGTTTTTGAGCCTCGGGTTGGCGCCCTTTTCGAGCAGCAATTTGACGAGGTCCGGCTTGCTGTTGGACGACACGTACATGAGCGCGCTGGCGCCGTTGCCGTTTTGCTGGTCGATGTTCACGCCGGCGGCGATGAGGCGTTCGATGAGGTCATGGCTGCCGTTGTAGCAGGCCAGCCACAGGGCGTTGCAGCCGTCGGCGTTGAGGGCGTTGAGATCGACGCCCAGCGAGAGCAGTTCGTCGACGATGTCGAGCCGGCCGAGCTTGGCGGCACGCATGAGCGGCGTGAAGCGGCCGTCGGCCTGCGGGGCGTTGATGTCGTCGGTGAAGCCGTGTTCGGCGAGGAAGGTGGCGAGAGTTTGGCTCAGGGCGGGGCTCATGGTTTCTCTTGTCGTTGGGGGTAAGGCGGGCCGGTTTCGATGCGCGCGTCGGTGATCGGCGTGCCGACCGTGAAGTGATAGACGCTCTGGTAGCGCGGACCGGCAAGGCCGGCGAGCTGATGTACCGGGTCGTCGAAGAAGCAGCCGATGCCGGTGCCGCGCACGCCGGCGGCTTCGGCTTCGAGGTAAAGCACCTGACCAACCAGCCCGGCTTCGCGCAGCAGGGTGCGGTAGCCGTGGGCGTTGAGCGTCGCTTCCTCCAGTTCGCCGAGCATGCCGAGCGAGAAGGCGCTGGTCGCGGCGATGTCCTGATGGCAGGACAGGGAGCGCGCGATGCGCTGCATTTCCTGCAGGCCGAGCTCGGCGAGGCAGATCAGGCCGAGGTGGGCGGGGCACTCGGGGTCGATGTCGGCCACCGGACGGCGGTTGGCGAAGCGATCATCGGCCGGGGCGAGCGCCGCCGGCAGTTCGCGGGCGGCGGCTGGGGTGCGCGGCAGCAGGTAGAGGCCGCTAGGCAGGCCGTCGACGCGCAGCACGAAGAGCAGCAGATGAATGCGCGAGACGCTTTCCTGCGCCGGCCACGGTACCTGCGGACGCGGTAGGACGGCGTCGAGCATGCGGTAGAAGGCGGCTTTGGGCAGCGTGCATTTGGGGTCGAAACGCTGGCCGCTGCGCCGCTGGCGGATGATGGCCGCGGCGCCGGCCGAGGTCGGGTGCGGGGCGAGCGGCGGCAAGGGCGCGAAGACGGGCGTTTCGGCCGAATCGACGGCCTCGCGGCTGGCCGTGGCGACCTGGTCGATGGCCGGCCAGAGGTAGCCGGGCGAGGGGTCGATGCGGCTCGGCGCGCCCTGCCAGGTGGCGCCGTCGAGCCAGGCGGCGAGCGCCTCGGCGGCCGGCGGCGGGCGCAGGCCCGGGGCGCGGACTGCGAACAGGATTTCCGGCTCCTCGGTTTCGGTGAAAGCGTAGCGCGAGGGCGGGAAATCGTCCAGCCGGTCGAGGCCGAGGCAATGGCTCAGGGTGTCGGCCGTCGCGCCGACCGGCACGACCTCCCAGCCGAGCAGCGCGGCGGCGTAGGCCAGGGCGCCGGCCGCGTGGCCGACATCGAGCTGGCAGTAGCGGAAGGCGCGTTCGCCGTATTTCCAGGCTTCGCGCCACATCACGCTGCTCAGGCCGATGGCCAGCCAGGGCGCGCCCGGCACCGGTTCGCTCAGGGCGCGGCCTTCGAGGGCGTGATCTTCCGGATCGTAATGCTGCAGGCCGCCGCCAACCCCGGGCAGGCCGTCGCTCAGGACGTAGGCTTCGACCGGGTGCAGGTTGCCCGACGAGGGATTGCAGCGCAGCGCCCAGCGGCTCGGCCCCCAGGTCTTCCAGGCAGAGAGCCCGAAGGACAGTTCGAGCAAGGCGCCGAGGCTGGCAAGGTCCGGCGAAATTTCGATTTTGGGCTTTTTTTCCAGTTGACCGTAAGATCGTTCGAAACGGTCGGCGGCCAGCGGCAATTCGAGCAGCGGCGCCCCCGCGTAGTGGCGAAAGGCCGCCGGCTGGGCGTCCCAGTCCAGCTGGCCGGGGCCTTCGGCGTAGGCTTCGAAGCGGTGTTTGGTTCGCGCGTGGTAGGCGCGCACGATGTCTTGCAGCTTGTCCGGCACGGGGCTGGGCCTTTCTGGCAGAGCGTTCAACGGCAGGCGGACACCCGGAAATCGGCGAGGCCGACCGTGCCGTCTTCTTCATAGACCGTCACGGCGCGCAGTTGTTCGCCTTCGCACATGGCGCTGACCGAAGTGCCGGATTGCGGCGTGTAGACGATGCCGTGCATCGAGCAGCGCAGGTAGCGCCCGGTTTCGTCGAAGATCTCGGCGACTTCGCCATCCAACCGGCGTGGCATGTGCACGCAGCGGTTGAGATAGGCATAGACCTGGCCGTCGAAGCGCAGGAGCAGGCATTCCTCCTCCCGCCCCTCGAAAACCAGGGCCAGCTTGCGGTACTGGCCGTTGGCCAGCGCGCCGCTCGGGCAGACCGCGAACTTGGCGGCGACGCGATCTTCGGCCATCAGACCTTCCGCAGGCACCCCGCCAGCGCCGAATCCATGGTCGCCAGATGACCGGCGAACCAGGTCGGCAGATTGCGCACATACTCGCGGGCGAGGCCAAGCCGACCGGCCGCCACCCCGCGCGAGAAGTGGGCGAGCTCACCGAGCACACGCAGGTGCTCGCTGTGGTGCTCGCCAATCGCCGGGAAGCGGCAGGCCTTCATGAGCTTGCCTTCGTGCTCGAAGTGCTGGCGGGTGTGTTCGTGCAAACGGACGAAGAGCGCCGGGAAGTCCTCGTCGGACGCGACGAGCAGGGCATAGGCCAGCTCGGCGAATTCGCGGTGGGTGCCGTCCATTTCCGGCACCCCGAGGGCGTGTTGCGCTTCGTCCCAGGCCATCAGACGGCGCCGTGCACTTCGCGCTTGGCGTTGTTGGTGCTCTTCATCGCCTCGTCGACCGGCATTTCCGGGTACTTGTACTTGTTGCCCTTCAGCGCATTGAAGACGGTGACGATCTTGTCAGCCGGGCCCTGACCCTTGAAGTCGCCCTTATCGAGTGCGGCGAGGTCGATCAGTTCGTTCCAGCACAGGCCTTCGGTCAGCGAGACGAAGACGACCGTGCAGCCGTTGATGGTGGATACGAAAGACTTGGGGATGTTGACCGTGAACATCACCGCGATGGTGGACGGGCTCAGGTCGGCGCCGAACTTTTCCATGAAGAAAGGCCAGTGCTGGAGTTCCTCAAGGGAGCCGGAGATCAGCTTGAGTTCATCGCCCTGGGCGAGCACGGTGGCCTGCTTGAAGAGGGCGACCGGCGGCTTGCGACGGCCCTGGTCGTCGGCAACTTCGCCTTCGATGACGACCAATTCGCCGCGATAGCCTTCCCAGCCGGCGTCGCTGGCTGCTTCGCGGAAGTTGGAGTTGAAAAAGTATGGTTCGTAACGATCGAGCAGCATGGTTCTTCCTTACAGGTTTGAATGAGGTTTACGCAGCGATGGCAGCGCCGATCAGATCGAAGACGTCGGCTTCGATCAGTTCGAGCTTCTGCTTCTTGCAGAAGCGGCGCTCCTTGTCGGTGGGGTTGGCGATCAGCGCCCAGCCGGCCGGTTCGGCGGCGGCGTAGATGACGTCGGACAACACCATGCGTTCGGTGTCGCGGTTCATGCGCAGGCCCATGAACAGGTATTGCTTGCCCTTGCGCAGTTCCTTGACTTCCGGCGGGATCGAGAAGCCGCCCATGAGTTCGGTGATGAAATCGACGTAGTCGGCGTCGGAGGCGATGTAGTTGGCTTCCGGCTTCGGCGTGCCCATCGGCTTGTAGAGGATGGGCAGGGCAGCGTTGATGACGTCGGTCTTCTTGTAGGCGACGCCATCCCAGAAGTAGAGCTTGTAGCGGAAATCGGTGCCGCCGAGGCGGGCGATGCCGACGATGAGGTTGTGCGGCACGTCGGCGTAGGAGTCCTGCAACTGGGTGTCACGATTGATGTCGATAACGTAGTGCGGCGCGATGCCCTTGAGCCAGTCATGCACGGCGCCACGCGTCCAGGCGGTTTCGCCGTAGGTGCGGTTGAGGAACTTGGTGACGGCGCTGCGGCCGCGCTTGAGTTCGACGTTCATCGCCGCGCGCGGGAATTCGTACATGAGCTTGGGCGCCATCGGCTTGCCGTCGTTCATGGCGTAGATCAGCGAATCGCTGTCGGCGGGAATCGGCGCGCCGGTCGCCGCATTTTTCACGTCGGCCAGAACACCCGGGCCGAGGTAGGGAACAATGCTGCCGTCCTTGAGGCCGGCCAGCAGTTTTTCGCGCAATTCTGGGGTCATTTTTGTATGCTCTGAAGTGGGGTGCACCCCTAGCAGCAAATTCCACGCCCGATCCTGCTTTCAACGCTGGCAAGGCTTTCCGGATGCACCATGATTGGATTGTCAGGTTTGCGACAGTGTTTTTCGGCGCACGCCCTACACTGGCCGCCATGCCCAAACTGCGTGTTGGGTGATATGTTCTGATCCCATTCGAATTTGCCCATGACAAGCACCATGCAAACCACCACCCCCTCCCGCGGCCCGCTGGCCGGCATCAAGGTCGTCGAATTCGCCGGCATCGGCCCCGGGCCGTTCTGCGGCATGCTGCTCGCCGACATGGGCGCCGAGGTCACGCTGCTCGAACGCGCCGGCGGCACCTTCGCCTCGCAGCTCTTCGGCGGCGGGCGCAAGGCCGTGGCCAATCGTGGTAAGAAATCGCTGTGCATCGACCTCAAGCACCCGGAAGCCAAGGCGCTCGTCTTCAAGCTGATCGAAGAGGCCGACGTCCTGATCGAGGGCTTCCGCCCCGGCGTCATGGAACGCCTCGGTTTCGGCCCGGACGAATGCCTGGCCCGCAACCCGCGCCTGATCTACGGCCGCATGACCGGCTGGGGCCAGACCGGCCCCCTCGCCCCGCGCGCCGGGCACGACGCCAACTACGCGGCCATTGCCGGCGTGCTCGACACCGGCCGGCGCCACGGCGGCGCGCCGTGGGCACCGCCGACGCTGGTCGGCGACATGGGCGGCGGCGGTCTCATGCTGGCCTGGGGCATCGCCTGCGCCCTGATCGAAACGCAACGCTCGGGCAAGGGCCAGGTCATCGACGCCGCCATGTGCGAAGGAGCCGCCGTCCTCGCCCACGGCCTGTTCAACCTCGAAGCCCTCGGCGAATGGAAAGGCGAGTGCGCCATCGACTCGAGCGCGCCGTTCTACGACGTCTATCAATGCGCCGACGGTGAGTGGATCAGCGTCTGCCCGCTCGAACCGCAGTTCTACAAGACCTTCGTCGAACGCCTCGGCCTCGTCGGCGACCCGGACTTCAGCGGCAAGCAGTACGACACGACCACCTGGCCAGCCATGAAGGCGCGCCTGACGGCCATCTTCAAGGCCCAGCCCCGCCCGCATTGGACCGCCTTGTTCGACGACACCGACGACTGCGTCTGGCCGGTGCTCAGCATGACCGACGCCCCGGCCCACCCGCACAACGTCGCCCGCGAAGCCTTTGCCGAGGTCGCAGGCGTGCTGCAGCCAACCCCCGCCCCCCGCCTCTCACGCACCCCCGGCGCCATCCAGAACCCGCCCCCGCTGCTCGGCGAACACTCCCGCGAACGCCTCGCGGCGTTGGGTTTATCGGCAGACGAAATCGAACGCCTCGCCACAACCGGCGTCGTCAGCGATCCGGTTTCCTTCTGAAGCCCCGGCGGGCGAATCTCACGGTCTACCGGGTTTACTACGGTCTACCGTAAAAAACGGCCAAAACTGAAATCCGTGCAAGAAGCCCTGGGCGATGCAGGTGCTTGATTCAGTAGTTCCGGCCGGTCGGGGCTTTGGGCTTATTGGCCAAACAAGACGCGGGTGGCCTTGGCGTCGACTTTTTTGTCGTAACGATTGGTCCAGCAAGTCTTGACCTTGGTATCGCAGGTCAGGCCGCCGCGCATGGAAAAGGTGGTGGCGTCGAAATCCTGAATCCCGACCTTGTTGATTTCGGCCATCAGCCTTGCTTCCGCCTTGTCGCCAAGATAGAGCTTGGTCAGCGCGACCGAAACCCCCATGTGGTCGGCGCAAAACCCGGATTTCCTGTCGCAGATGGCCCCTTCCTTGTAGTAGTCGAGCCCGGCGGCCTGAACGGCGCACGGGGCAATGAGCAGGGAAAGCACGGCCAACAGGCGTTTGGGTGAGACCTTGAGCAGTGGATGCATGACGGTGACCCTCTCGATTTCTGTTGCAGCGCCTTCATTCACTCGTCGGCATGCGCAACCCTCCCGGCAGGGTCAGTGTGCCCTGCCGGGGTGATCAATTGCTGTAATCCGGGTTCCGGATACCGATGACCCTCAGATGGAATCCGCCAGCATCCATGGGGATCGTGTCCTTGTAGATGACTTCCTGGGCATCACGGCTGCGGTAGACCTCAACCTTGTGGTTCTGAATGCCGGGTTCTATGAACTCGAACGAGTAGACCTGCGCCCCCTGATGATCCCCGGACGTAACCGGCATGGGGCGGTTGGGTTCGTGAATGGCCAGTTGGTGACTCGGCGGGACCTGGCCGTTCGGACCCTGCCCGCTCACGCCCACCAGCACGGGCGGTATGCCAGGTCTCTGCGGGCGAGGCTTGTAGGTCGGCTTGGTTTGAACCAGCGGCGGCACGAGCATCGGCACCTGCTGCGGCGGCAGTACCTTCGGCGGTTCGACGACGGGCTGCGGTGTCGGCGTCTGCTGCGCCGGCGGCTGCGGCGGAACGAGCATCGGCACTTGCTGCGGCGGCAGTACCTTCGGCGGTTCGCCGACAGGCTGCGGCGTCGGCGTCTGCTGTGCCGGTGGCTGCTGCGGAACGAGCATCGGCACCTTCTGCGGCGGCAGCACCTTCGGCGGTTCGACGACAGGTTGCAGCGTCGGGACCTTCTGCGCCGGCGGTTGCGGCGGAA
>JAGTRT010000031.1 GCA_018261895.1 Pseudomonadota bacterium | reverse complement strand
CTGGGAATCGACCTACGGCGAGGCCCGCGTCAAGGAAATCGAGGAAAAGGATTTCGCCGGCCAGATCGACATCGTCGCCCAGAACGTCAAGACCACCGATTTTGGCGATGCCGTCTTCAAGCCCTTCGTCATGAAGAACATGAACGGCGTGCCGGTCGCCATCATCGGCCAGGCCTTCCCCTACACGCCGATCGCCAACCCGCGCTGGCAGACGCCGAACTGGAGCTTCGGCATCCAGGAAGAAAACATGCAGAAGACCGTCGACGAAGCCCGCGCCGCTGGCGCGCAGGTCGTCGTCGTGCTCTCGCACAACGGCATGGACGTCGACCTCAAGATGGCTTCGCGCGTCAAAGGCATCGACGCCATTCTCGGCGGCCACACCCATGACGGCATGCCCGCGCCGGTCGTCGTCAAGAATGCCGGCGGCCAGACGTTGGTGACCAATGCCGGCTCCAACGGCAAATACCTTGGCGTACTCGATTTCGACGTCAAGAACGGCAAGATCGCCGACTTCCGCTACAAACTGCTGCCCGTCTTCGCCAACCTGCTGCCGGCCGACAAGGACATGCAGGCGCTGATCGACAAGGCGCGCGCGCCCTACCTGTCCAAGCTCAACGAGAAGCTGGCGGTCAGCGAGGGCCTGCTCTACCGCCGTGGCAACTTCAACGGCACCTTCGACCAGGTCATCCTCGACGCGCTGATGAAGGTCAAGGACGCCGAGATCGCCTTCTCGCCCGGCTTCCGCTGGGGTACATCGCTGCTGCCCGGCCAGCCCATCCTCATGGAACACGTGCTCGACCAGACGGCCATCACCTACCCATGGACGACGGTGAGCAACATGAGTGGCGAGATGATCAAGACGGTGCTCGAAGACGTCTGCGACAACCTGTTCAACCCGGACCCGTACTATCAACAGGGCGGCGACATGGTGCGCGTAGGCGGCCTGCAATGGACCTGCGATCCGACCGCCAAGATGGGCAACCGCATCCAGAACATGATGCTCAAGGGCAAGCTCATCGACCCGGCCAAAAACTACAAGGTGGCCGGTTGGGCCCCGGTGTCGGAAGAAGCGAAAAATTCCGGTGAGCCGATCTGGGATGTCGTGGCAAAATATCTACGCGACATAAAGACCGTCAAACCGGTCAATCTCAACCTGCCGACCCTCAAGGGCGCGGCCAACAATCCGGGGATCGCCTGATGAATAACATGCACAAGCTTTTCGTAGCGGCCGCGCTGGCCATTGCCACGCAAGCCTTCGCCGCCGACTGGGCGCCGGGCAGCACCGACTGGGACAAGCTGCCCGAGGTCAAGAAATCCAAGGCTGGCCTCTACCTCACGCCGCAGCAAGCCTACGACATGAAAAAGGCCAACCCGAAAGGCGTCGCCTTCTTCGACATCCGCACCCGCGCCGAAGCCATGTACGTCGGCTGGCCGGGCGATGCCGATGCGCTCGTGCCCTACGTCGAACACGCCGAAATCATGACCGAGTGGGATGACAAGCGGAACATGTACAAACTGGAGCCGAATCAGGACTTCGTCACCGAATTCGAGCGCCGCGTGAAGGATATGGGCCTCGGCAAGGACGCCACCATCATTCTGATGTGCCGCTCCGGCGACCGCAGCGCCAAGGCGCAGGATCGCCTGACCCAGGCAGGCTATACCAAGGTGTACGGCATCGCCGAGGGCTTCGAGGGCGACACCGCCAAGGAAGGCGCCAAGACCGGCCAGCGCGCCGTCAACGGCTGGAAAAACGCCGGCCTGCCCTGGACCTACAAGCTGGACAAGACAAAAATGTACTTCCCGCGCTGAGCTTTACCGCGCGCAAAAAATCCCCGCTCCGGCGGGGATTTTTTTGCCTGAACGAAGGCATTTCGATTTTGGGCATTTTTTCCGGTTGACCGTGGGATTGGGGCTGGTCGATTCACACTATTCGGCCAAAGCAGCCATTCGAAAAAATTAATATGGAACGCAGCTATGGATTACTGCACTGCCGCTGCACAATTAGGCAGCCTGAATAATCAAGTCCCTGCGGAGCAACACAGAACCCTCGACCCAAATTCATGCATAAGCCAAGGCTGGAAAGATATACCCGAAAAGGCGATTAGCACTCTGCAGCTTGTTTACTGTGTAGCAGCCTTGCCTAACTCTTCAGATACCTGCTTTCCGTCTCCTGCCGGCTTTTGGGTAAAGCCACTTGTCGTATTCCAGCCCTTCTTGAAAATCTCAACTAGGGTGTCTTTAAAGTTTGGCACGGCAGCCACTGCCTGTTCAAAGACAGGAGATGTCATAAATTCATGCCAAGGGCTTCCGTGAGTTGTCCCCTCGACAAGCCGCAAAGGAGCCTCCTCTAAGCGTACCAATGCAGTACTAAATAATCGGGCCTCAAACACTTCATCAATGTTCGCGGCCTCTCTCCTGTAGCCTTCATATGCCTTTGCCACCGAAGCCTTAAACGCATAGTCCTCCGAAAGCCTGAATCTATGGCCTATTTGCTTTGTGGCGACCCAGGCGAACCAAAGCGGGCCACCAATACCCACTACCGTTAATAGAATGTGGGCAAACACAGTTTCCCAATGGAGTGTTCCGCTGGAGAAAACCTCTGAAAGCGCATCGATTCGGTTCTTACCAACCGCCCCTCCAGCAGCTAATGCCATGGCGAGCCCAAAAACCCAATAACGCATCGATTCCCGCAACGAGGCTGCACGCTCATCAAACGCAGCGGCAAGCCCCTTGGTCGTGGCTGCGCGGTAAGCCTCATCACACTGGTCAATAATTTTTGAAGCTTCCTTCGCCTTGCCAACCATCTGGTCAAGGTATTCCTTAGCCTGCTTTTCTCGTGAAGTTATTTTCTCGACATCAATTACTGCTCCCTCTGCCAACCTGTCGATTTTCTTGCGTGCCTCAGAAAGTGCTTCCATGTCTGCTGGAAGCGACTCTGCAGCATCATGGGCGCTTAGTATTCCCCTAACTTTTTCGTCCAAGGCGCCCAAATCCGGCTCTATTTCCGCCAGGCGTGCCGCGCAGCCTCTGACCCTCCTTGCCAATTTCGGAGGAAGCTGTGCTGGATCATCAATTTTCTGCCAAGAGTAATAGGGAGCCAGTTCCTTTTCCAAAAAAGACATCGTTGCCATATATGCGGCAGATGCCTGTGGTACGTTACCTCCGTTAAAGAGCTGAGGGACTGTTTGCTGCTTTAGAACTTCGATTTGCTTTGGCAGTGGTTTTAGCCAATCAAACTCATCTTGGTCAATCTTTTCTGGGCACGCTTCCTCCAGCCATGTCGCTATGCTGTCGGGAATGGCGGCCAAATCGATACGGGTTATGGCAGGGCAATTCCAGCCATATGCCTCCGTTAAGGTTCGGTTTTCTCCGGAGGTATTGCGAACAGCGTCAGCCAAAGTCCGTAGCGACCCAGATATTTCCTCGAAAACCTGATGCATTGCCCTGCCCCTCATTTTAAATTTACGATGCCAGGATTATGCCATTTGAAATATCGATAGGCCGAAATTAGCTATTTTGAATAAACTAATCGGCATTAAATTTGAGGTGAAGGTGAGCTTTCGCTACCGTGCAGCTTCCGCTTTTGGTGGACATAGTGAGTTCCCTGGGCATAACAGCTGGTGTTTAGTGAAATTGAGAACCAAGAGCTGCTGGGCAAGGCCTTACCGAATGAGTTGGCCAGTGTATCGAATAGCCGCACCGACACGTCGCCGCTTCCCAGTTAAACCCGTCCGCCAATTAATCCCGCGATTTCCTACGGCAAGACAGCCGGGGCGTTGCCGGCGTGTTCCGGCGTGGTTTGTTGGGCTGTTTGGTCGACCAGGCGGTCGGTCAGGCCGGCGCCTAGCCACATGCCGATGAGGGCGAGCCAGGCGGTGAGGGCGAAGATGGCGGCGCCGGAGACGCCGGCGCCGACGGCGCAGCCGCCGGCGAGCATGCCGCCGAATCCCATGCACAGGGCGCCGGTGATGTATCGGCTCATGCTGCGCCCGTCCTTGAAGCCTTCCAGCTTGAGCTCGCGGCCCCACAGGGCGGCCAGGAAAGAGCCGAGGACGACGCCGGGGACGAGGCCGATGTCGAAGTCCCAGGGCTGGCCGGGGGGCGACAGGACAAGCATGAGCATGTCGGCGGAGGGGCCGGTGAAGCTGAGGCTTTGTACCGGGATGATCTCGAATGATTGGCTGCCGATCTGGTAGGTGACGGCCCAGGCGAGGGCGATCATGATGCCGACGCCGCAGCCGCCGGCTGCTTCGCGCCGGCTGATTTTGGCGCGGCGGGCGCAGTAGATGGCGGCGACAAGCCAGGCGAGGCCGAAGGCGAGGCCGCCGAGGTGGCCCATGTGGAGCGAGACGAGGAGGTCGCGTTCGGCGCCGCCGGCGATGGTCCACCAGCCGGTGATGGTGGTGCGCAGGGGGGAGAGGACGCCGTTGAGCGAGGCCTGGGCTGCAACGGCGAAGACGAGGCCGGTGAGCAGGGCGCGCAGGTTGCCGTTGGCGGCGAGGACGAGCATGCGCGAGGAGCAGCCGCGGGCGAGGATCATGCCGATGCCGAACAGCAGGCCGCCGATGAGTGCGCCGGAAAGGCTGCCGGTGGCGGCGAGTTGCCGGGCCTGGGAGACGTCGAGCCAGCCGAGACTGATGGCGAGTTGGGTGACGGTGACGGCGGAGGCGAAGGCGAAGAGCCAGACGGCGAGCTTGGCGCAGCCCTGGCGGTTCCAGAATTCGACGACGGCGGAGCGCAGGCAGAAGCGGGAGCGCTGGGCGAAGGCGCCGAACAGGGTGCCGATGAGCAGACCGGAGAGGACAACGGTGGTCTGTTCGCCGAGGGTTTCGATCAGGCTAGCGAGGTCCATCGATTTCGATTTTGGCGTTTTTTTCCGGTTGACCGTCAAATTGCCCGGGAGGCGCTCAGAACAGCTCGATATCGCCGTCGCTGCTGTTCATGGCGCGCGAACCGGCGTTGGTTGTCTTGATGGCATCGGTCTTGACGTGGGAATTGACCAGCAGTTCCACGAGTTTCTGGCTGCGCGAACGGAAACGCTGCAGGCCGTCGGATTCGTTGTCGTGGTGCAGCGCCAGGAAAGCATGCAGGTATTCGCCGACATTGGTGGTGCGCTGGCTGATGCGGGACATCATCTGCGTCACGATGTCCTCGAACTGCATGGCCATGACGCCTTCCTGGGTCATTTCGCGCATCTGCTCGGTGATGGCAGTGATGCGGTCGGAGTGTTCGCGCGCTTCGGCGGTCAGTTGCATCAGCTCGCTGCCCAGGCCTTGCAGGGCGTCGCGGGATTTGTCGGCGACCGTCATGTCGACGTTGGTGGCATCGGCCACCTTGTTGCCGACCTCGTGCAGCGAATTGACGATATCGGTCAGCGAATCACGGATGGCGATGTTGAATTCACCGGTGCGGGCGGCCAGGTTGCGCACTTCGTCGGCGACCACGGCAAAGCCGCGGCCTGCCTCGCCGGCACGGGCGGCTTCGATGGCGGCATTGAGGGCGAGCAGGTCGGTCTGCTTGGTAATGCCGGCGATGTCGTTGAGCGAGGTGTTGATGCGCGTGACGCGATCCTGCATGGCCTCGAAACTGTCGGCGATGCCCTTGCCGCTTTGCTGCAGGTGGGTCATCGTGCGCGTGAATTCGGCGATCAGCGTGTTCGTTTCGTCGAAGAAACGTTGCAGGCTGACCTGTTCGCGGGACTGGCTTTCGCCGCCGGTCATGCTCAGCATCTGCTCGATCAGGGTGCGCAGGATCTGGCGCTGGTCGGAGGATTGCGATTCGAGGCCGGTCAGGCTGCCGGAAATCTTGTTGACCGAGGCGCGGATGATTTCCTGGGCCTCGCGCATGTCGCTTTCCAGCGAGTTGAACTGCATCTCGGCATGGGCCATGGCTTCGTCGGAAAGCACCTGGTATTCCGACATCACTTCCTTCAGCTCGCGAATATAGGACTGCTCACGCTCGCGGCGCTGTTGCTGGTTGCTCGTCGAGAAGAGCATGCTCGCAGCCAGCAGGACGGCGAGAACGACCAGAAAGTGCGGGGATACCGGGCCAATGGTCAGCGACCATAGCCAGAGTCCAAGGCTGGCAACTGCCGCCAGCCAGATCAACAGGTTATCAATGCGCTTCATGCAGAACTTCCGGTCAGACACAACTCGGTATTGTACGGCCGTGTTGCCACGGCCGTTACATAAATCTGCCTGAGACGCACTAAATCAGTGCAGTTAGCGCGACCATCACCCCATCGCCTTAAGGTGCTGAATGATTTCCCCGGCCATGGGCTGGGCATCGCCATAAAGCATGCGGCAGTTGTCGGTATAGAACAGCGCATTCTCGACGCCCGAGTACCCCGTGCCCTTGCCCCGCTTGATCACGATCACGTTCTGCGCCTTGTCCGCATCGAGAATCGGCATGCCGTAGATCGGGCTGGACTTGTCGGTGCGGGCGCTCGGGTTGACCACGTCGTTCGCCCCGATGATCAAGGCGACATCCGTCTGCGCGAATTCGCCATTGATCTCTTCCAGATCCATGATCTTGTCGTAGGGCACGCCGGCTTCGGCGAGCAGCACGTTCATGTGACCCGGCATCCGTCCGGCCACCGGGTGGATGGCGAACTTCACCTCGACCCCGGCTTCCTCGAGGATGGACGTCATTTCCCACACCTTGTGCTGGGCATGCGCCACGGCCATGCCGTAACCCGGGACGATGATGACCTTGGAGGCGTAACGCATCATCGCCGCAGCGTCGATGGCCCCGACTTCCTTCATGCTGCCGGAAATCGCTTCGCCCGGACCGCTCGCCACCATCGGCGTGAAGAGAATGTTCGAGATCGGCCGGTTCATGGCCTTGGCCATCAGTTGCGTGAGCAGCGTACCGGCGGCACCGACGACGATACCGGCGATGATCAGCGAGGGATTGCCGAGCACATAGCCTTCGAAACCGACGGCCAGACCCGTGAAGGCGTTGAACAGCGAGATCACGACCGGCATGTCGGCCCCGCCGATAGGCAGGGTGACGATCAGACCAAGAACGAGGGCGACAGCGAAGAAGCCGAAGATCAGTTCGGGTTTGGCCGGCGCCATGAGTACCATGGCCGCACCGAGACCGATAGCAACCAAGGCGAGCAGCACATTGACCGCATTCTGCGCCGGCAGGCGATGGGCTTTCTTGAGCACCCCCTGCAGCTTGGCCCAGGCGACGCAGGAGCCGGTGAAGGACACCGCACCGATCAGCGCGCCGATGACGGCGAGCACCGTCGTGGCCAGGCTGTGGGTATCGCCCTTGGCGAACTCGATGGCGGCAATGGCTGCTGCGGCACCGCCGCCCATGCCGTTGTAGATGGCGACCATCTGCGGCATGTCGGTCATCTTGACCTTCTTGCCGGAGATCCAGGCAGCCGAACCACCCAGCGCCAGGGCGAGGGCCATGAGGGCGAGGTTCTGCAGGCCGGGAATCAGGAAGGTCGCGGCAATGGCGACGAGCATGCCGTAGCCGGCGATGATGATGCCCTTGCGTGCACTGGCCGGCGAGCTCATGCCCTTGAGGCCGAAGATGAAGAGCAGTGCGCCGACGAACCAGGCGCCTTGAACGTAAACAGGTAGCGTCATGATCAGCCTTCCTTCTTCTTGAACATGGCGAGCATGCGTTCGGTCACGACGTAACCACCGGCGGCATTGGCCGCACCGAGGGCGACGGCGAAGAAGCCGATGGCCTGTTGAACCGGCGTATCAGCGGTGCCGAGCATGAGCATGGCACCCACAACCACAACGCCGTGGATGAAGTTGGAACCGGACATCAGTGGCGTGTGCAGGATGACCGGGACCTTGGCGATGATCTCGTAGCCGGTGAAGGCGGCGAGCATGAAGATGTAGAGCGCGAGCAGGCCGTCCATCAGTTTTCTCCCAATACTTGTTTCACCACGGAATGAACCGTCATTCCGTCCTTGCACAACACGGTGCCGGCGACGACTTCGTCTGCCCAGTCGATGTTGAGCTGGCCGTCCTTGATCCACGGCGAGAGGAAGTTGTAGAGGTTCTTGGCGTAGAGCTCGGAGGCGTGCGTCGGCATGCGCGAGGGGAGGTTCAAGGGGCCGTGGATGTTCACGTCGTTGGCGATGACGTGTTCGCCCGGCTGGGTGAGCGCACAGTTGCCGCCGGATTCGGCGGCCATGTCGACGATGATGGCGCCGTATTTCATGCGGCCGATCATGTCGGTGGTGATGATGACCGGGGCTTTCTTGCCGGGGATGGCGGCGGTGGTGATCACCACATCGGACAGGGCGACAGCCTTCGCGAGTTTCTCGGTTTGCTGGGCTTTTTCTTCGTCGGTGAGGTCACGGGCGTAGCCGCCGGTGCCGTCGGCGGAGACGCCGGTGTCGACGAACTTGGCGCCGAGGGATTCGATTTGCTCACGGGCGGCAGCGCGGACGTCGTAGGCTTCGACCATGGCGCCGAGGCGCTTGCAGGTGGCAATCGCCTGGAGGCCGGCGACGCCGGCACCGATGACGAGCACACGGGCCGGACGGATGGTGCCGGCGGCGGTGGTGAGCATGGGGAAGAACTTGGTACAGCGGGCGGCGGCGATGAGGCCGCACTGGTAGCCGGCGCAGGCGCCTTGCGAAGAAAGCGCGTCCATGCTCTGGGCGCGGGAGATGCGGGGGAGCAACTCCAATGCGAAGGCGGTGATCTTCTTCGCATTGAGGGCAGCGAGGCGTTCTTTCGATTCGAAGGGTTTGAGCAAACCGATCAGCACCGAGCCTTCGGGCATGGCGGCAATCTCTTCGGGCGAAGGCGGGGTGACGCGCATGAGGAGTTGGGCGCTACCGTAGGCTTCGGTGATGCCGTCAACGAGCGTTACGCCCGGGTAGTCGGAATCCAGGAAGTGGCTTTCCGTGCCGGCGCTTTGCTCCATGCGGAGCGTCGCACCCAAGGCGGCGAACTTCTTTGCGGTTTCAGGGACGAGTGCCACCCGGCTTTCGCCAGGCAGCCGTTCCCTGACCACGGCTATGGTTAAAGACATGCTGTTTCTCCAGATATTTGTGTGAAATTTTCCCGCATATTCGCATTAAATAAGAATTAAGCCAAATGAATTTTGTCGAGGGTAATCTGTTTATGTTGTGTTTAAAAAAACGGCCCCAGGAAGCAGGGCCGCAAGACGCAAGGTACAGCAGAGTCCATCTCTTTGTCAGCGGTAAAGTGCGGTCATTTTTTCCAGGGCTACCGGTTTGATGCGATTGGCACGGCCGGCGCTGCCAAAAGCCTCGAAGCGGGCGCGGCAGAGGTCGCGGGCGGCGGCAACGGCGGCTTTGAGGAAGGCGCGTGGGTCGAATTCGTCGGGTTTCTCGGCCATCGCCTTGCGCATGGCGCCGGTCATGGCGAGGCGGATGTCGGTGTCGATATTGACCTTGCGTACGCCATGGCGGATGCCTTCGACGATTTCCTCGACCGGCACGCCGTAGGTTTCCTTGATCTGGCCGCCGTACTGGCGGATGGTCGCCAGCCATTCCTGCGGCACGCTGGAGGAGCCGTGCATGACCAGGTGGGTGTTCGGAATGCGGGCGTGGATGGCCTTGATGCGATCGATGGCGAGGATTTCGCCGGTTGGCGGGCGGGTGAACTTGTAGGCGCCGTGGCTCGTGCCGATGGCGATGGCCAGGGCATCGACGCCGGTCTTGGCGACGAAGTCGGCGGCTTCGTCGGGATCGGTGAGCAGTTGCGAATGGTCGAGCTTGCCGGCGGCGCCGACGCCGTCTTCCTCGCCGGCTTCGCCGGTTTCCAGCGAACCGAGGCAACCCAGTTCGCCTTCGACCGAAACGCCGATGGCGTGGGCCATTTCAACGACTTTCGCGGTCGTTTCGACGTTGTAGGCGTAGGTGGTCGGTGTCTTGCCGTCGGTGCCCAGCGAGCCGTCCATCATGACGCTCGAAAAGCCGCTGCGCATCGACTGCTGGCAGACTGCCGGCGAGGTGCCGTGGTCCTGGTGCAGGCAGACGGGGATGTCCGGGTACTGCTCGATGGCGGCTTCGACGAGCTTGCGCAGGAAGGGCTCGCCGGCGTATTTGCGGGCGCCGGCCGAGGCCTGCAGGATGACCGGGCTGTCGCAGGCTTCGGCGGCCTGCATGATGGCCTGGATTTGCTCGAGGTTATTGACGTTGAAGGCGGGCAGGCCGTAGCCGTGTTCGGCGGCGTGGTCGAGCAGCTGGCGCAGGGAAATCAGGGCCATGGGGTCTCCGTGGGCTGGGGTTGTCTGTTTTGGGGGCGGCAAAACCCCTCCCCGACCCTCCCCTTCTCAGGGGAGGGGGCGCACGCCGATGTGCTGGCGGTTTTCTCCTCCCCTGAGAAGGGGAGGCCGGGAGGGGTTTGCTTAGGCATGATGTCAGTCTTCGATGGCGCGTATCACGGCATCGACCAGTGCCTCGGCCGTCATCCCGAAGTGCTGGTAGAGCGCCGGGGCCGGGCCGGAGGCGCCGAAGTCGTCGAGGCCGAGCACGGCGCCGTCGGGGCCGACGTATTTGTACCAGCCGTCGCGGTGGCCGGCTTCGATGGCCAGGCGCGGCACGCCGCGCGGCAGCACGGCTTGGCGCCAGGCTGCCGGCTGGCGGTCGAAGCGCCGCGTGCAGGGCATGGAGACGACGCGCACGCCAACGCCGCTTGCGGCCAGCGTGGCCCGCGCCGCCATGGCGATGGCGACTTCGGAGCCGGTGGCGATGATGATGGCCTGCAGCGGACCCTCGGCGTCGGCGAGCACGTAGCCGCCGCGCGCAGCACCTTCCGCCCGGTCGGCCGGGGCGCCGTACTGAGGGAGATTTTGCCGGGACAGGAACAGTGCGGAAGGTCCGGGGTCGTCGCCGGTGCGCTCAAGGGCTTCGGCCCAGGCGACGGCGGTTTCGAGTTCGTCGCACGGCCGCCAGACGTCGAGGCCGGGGATGATGCGCAGGCTGGCGGCGTGTTCGACCGGCTGGTGCGTCGGGCCGTCTTCGCCGAGGCCGATGGAATCGTGCGTCAGGATGTGGATGACGCGCTGGCGCATCAGCGCGCTCATGCGGATGGCGTTGCGGGCGTAGTCGGAGAACACGGCGAAGGTGCCGCCGTAGGGAATCAGCCCGCCGTGCAGGGCGACGCCGTTCATGATCGCCGTCATGCCGAATTCGCGCACGCCGTAGGAAATGTAGTTGGGCACGCTGTCCGGCGGCGTGTCGTGCAGGGCGCGGCTGGTCTTGCCGGCGGTCAGGTTGGAGCCGGTCAGGTCGGCCGAGCCGCCGAGCAGTTCGGGCACGCCGGCGACGAGGAGGTCGAGGCAGTTCTGCGAGGACTTGCGCGTGGCGACCGGGGTTTCGCGGGCGGCGGCCATGGCCAGCAAGGCCAATTTAATTTCGGGCCATTTTTCCGGTAGACCGTTGGATTGGGTACGGTCGAACTCGGCGGCGAGTTCCGGGAAAGCCTTGCGGTAGGCGGCGAAGGCGACTTGCCAGTGGGCTTCGGCCGAGGCGCCGGCGAGGCGGCTGTCCCACGCGGTGCGCAGGCTGTCGGGAATCGCGAACGGGGCGTGCGGCCAGTTCAGCGCGGCGCGGGTCGCGGCGATTTCGGCGGCGCCGAGCGGGGCGCCGTGTACGTCGTGCGTGCCGGCCTTGTTCGGCGAGCCGTGGCCGATTTCGGTGCGGCAGACGATGAGGCTGGGCCGGCCGTGCGTCGCCTTGGCCTCGGCGATGGCGGCACCGATGGCGGCCGGGTCATGGCCGTCGATGGGGCCGACGACGTGCCAGCCGTAGGCGCGGAAGCGGCCCGGCGTGTCGTCCTGGAACCAGCCTTCGACGTGGCCGTCGATGGAAATCCCGTTGTCGTCGTAGAAGCAGGTTAGTTTGTCCAGGCCCCAGACGCCGGCCAGCGCGCAGGCTTCGTGGCTGATGCCTTCCATGAGGCAGCCGTCGCCGAGGAAAACCCAGGTGCGGTGATCGACGATGCTATGGCCGGGCCGGTTGTAGCGCCGGGCCAGCAGCTTCTCCGCGAGCGCCATGCCAACGGCGTTGGCCAGCCCCTGGCCGAGCGGGCCGGTGGTCGTCTCGACGCCCGGCGTGTGGCCGACTTCCGGGTGGCCGGCGGTCTTGCTGCCGAGCTGGCGGAAGGCCTTGAGGTCGTCGAGCGACAGGTCGTAGCCGGTGAGGTGGAGCAGGGCGTAGAGCAGCATCGAGCCGTGGCCGTTGGAGAGCACGAAGCGGTCGCGGTCGGGCCAGGCCGGGTTGGTCGGGTTGTGCTTGAGATGGTCGCGCCACAGCACTTCGGCGATGTCAGCCATGCCCATCGGCGCACCGGGGTGGCCGGATTTGGCGGCCTCGACGGCGTCGATGGCGAGAAAGCGCAGGGCGTTGGCCAGCTCCCGGCGGCATAGGGTTTCGGTCATGTCTCGTTCCATGGGTCTCTTCTCAATGGCGAATTGCAGGTAGCGCAGGGGTCGAAAACCCCTCCCGGCCTCCCCTTCTCAGGGGAGGAGAACACCCGATGCGGGTTCGGCCGCTCTCCCTCCCCTGAGAAGGGGAGGGCTGGGGAGGGGTTGGCAAGGGCATGGCATTCAGGCCCTTCGCTTCTGATCCATGAGGCGCAGGATCATCGGGGTGAAAATCATCTGCATGGCCAGGCCCATCTTGCCGCCGGGGACGACCAGCGTGTTCGGGCGGGTAAGCATGGAGCCGTGCAGGATGGAGAGCAGGTACTGGAAGTCGATGCCCTTCGGGTTGGCGAAGCGGATGACGACCATGCTTTCGTCGGCCGACGGGATGTCGCGGGCGATGAAGGGGTTGGAGGTGTCGACAATCGGCACGCGCTGGAAATTGACGTGCGTGCGGCCGAATTGTGGGCAGAGGTGGCTGACGTAGTCCGGCATGCGGCGCAGGATGGTGTCGGTCACCGCCTCCTGCGAGTAGCCGCGCATCTTCTGGTCGCGGTGCAGCTTCTGGATCCATTCCAGGTTGATGATGGGCACGACGCCGACGCAGAGATCGACGTGTTGGGCAATGTTGATCTGCTCGTCGGCGTAGGCGCCGTGCAGGCCTTCGTAGAACATGAGGTCGGTGCCGGCCGGGATGTCCAGCCAGGGCGTGAAGGTGCCGGGCTGCTGCTTCCACGGCGCGGCTTCGGCCTCATCGTGCAGGTATTTGCGCGCCTGGCCGCTGCCGTCGCGGCCGTAGTTCATGAACAGTTGTTCGAGTTCGGCCAGCAGGTTGGCTTCCGGGCCGAAATGGCTGAAATTGCGGTTGCCGTTTTCTTCCTGCGCCTTCATCTCTGCGCGCATGGCCATGCGGTCGTAGCGGTGGAAGGAGTCGCCCTCGACGATCTGGGCATTGAGCTGCTCGCGCCGGAAGATGTGCTGAAAACTCTGCATCACGGTGCTGGTGCCGGCACCGGACGAACCGGTGATGGCGATGATCGGGTGTTTGATCGACATGTTTTTCTCCCTGCTGGCGGCGGTGTCAGGCGGTTTCGCGGAACAGCGAACGATCCGAGAAAAGCGGCGAGACGAAGGGGCGGTCAGTGCCGGCGTCGTGCTCGTGGTGGTAGCGTTCGACGCGCTCGACCTCGTTCTTCGAGCCGAGGATGACCGGCACGCGCTGGTGCAGGGCGTCCGGCGCCACGTCGAGGATGCGCACGCGGCCCGTGCTCGCCGCGCCGCCGGCCTGCTCGACGAGCATGGCCATCGGGTTGGCTTCGTAGAGCAGGCGGAGCCGCCCGGGTTTGGCCGGGTCCTTGTTGTCCTTCGGGTACATGAAGATGCCGCCGCGCATGAGGATGCGATGCACCTCGGCGACCATCGAGGCGATCCAGCGCATGTTGAAATCGGCGCCGCGCACGCCCGTCTTGCCGGCCTTGCACTCGGCGACGTAGCGCTGCACGGGCGGTTCCCAGAAGCGTTCGTTCGAGGTGTTGATGGCGAATTCGCGGGTGTCTTCGGGGACGCGGATGTCGGGGTGGGTAAGGATGAAGTTGCCGCTCTCGCGGTCGAGCGTGAAGCCATGCGTGCCGCTGCCGACGGTCAGTACGAACATGGTCGCCGGGCCGTAGATGGCGTAGCCGGCGGCGATTTGCTCGGTGCCCGGCTGCAGGTAGTCGGCGGTCTCGGCGTCGCCGGCTTCCGGCCGCATGAGGATGGAAAAGATGCTGCCGACCGACACATTGACGTCGCTGTTCGACGAGCCGTCGAGCGGGTCGAAGACCAGCAGGTAACGGCCGCGCGGGTAGCCTTCGGGGATGGCGTAGGGCACGTCGAGTTCCTCGGAGGCCATGCCGGCCAGCTGGCCGCCCCACTCGCAATGGCGCAGGATGGCCTCGTTGGCCATGACGTCGATCTTCTTCTGCTCCTCGCCCTGCACGTTGATCGCCTCGGCCAGCCCGGAGAAGCCGGACAGCGCGCCCTTGCCGACCATGGCCGAGATGGTCTTGACGGCCGCCGCCACGTCGATGAGCAAGGCGCCCATTTCGCTGTGCTGGCCCCGGGTGTGTTCGATCACGAACTTGGAGAGGGTGGTGCGTCCGAATTGCATGGTGTCTCCCGTCATGGTTGTGTTACTGCATTGGGCACAAAGATAAGAGGGTTATTAATTAAGTCCTAGTCAGAATTTCTTACCTGCTGGTTAAGGTATGGCTTAATAAGCGGGGCTGAAGTTCGGCGTCAGCAATCCTGACTGGGCAGGTCGCCGCGGGCCGGCTATCGTGGCGGCCATGAACCCTTGTCAGGCAATCATTTTCGACGTCGATGGCACGCTTGCCGACACCGAGCGCGACGGCCATCGCCCGGCCTTCAACCACGCCTTCGCCGATTGTGGGTTGGACTGGCATTGGGACGAGGCGCTGTACGGCCGACTGCTGGCCATCACCGGCGGCAAGGAACGCATCCGCCACTACGCCGAACGCCACGCGCCCGACATCGCCGCCCGGCCCGGCTTCGACAGCCTTGTCCGTGACCTGCACGCCGCCAAGACGCGCCACTACCTGCGCCTCGTCGACTCCGGCAGCCTGCCGCTGCGGCCCGGCGTCGCGGCGCTCATCCAGCACGCCCGCCAGCGCGGCCTGCGCCTCGCCATCGCCACGACGACCACGCCGGAGAACGTCACCGCGCTGCTTCGCGCCACGCTCGGGCCGGATGCGCCCGGCTGGTTCGCGGTCATCGGCGCCGGCGACATCGTGCCCGCCAAGAAACCGGCGCCCGACATCTACCGCTGGGTGCTCGACCGCCTCGCCCTGCCGGCCGAAAACTGCCTGGCCATCGAGGATTCGGCCAACGGCCTGCGCGCCGCGCTCGGCGCCGGCCTGCGCTGCCTCATCACGCCCAACGACTACACGGCCAGCGAGGATTTCGCCGGCGCCTGGCAGGTGTTGCCGGATCTCAGCGCTTTCGGTTTCGATCAGATTGGCGGCTGATCGATTTCATTTTTGGCCATTTTTTCCGGTTGACCGTGTAATCCGCCTCCCTGCCGCGCAAATCCTCAAGTTTCCCCGTTCGGCGGCCGTAATTAGCCGTAGAACAACCCGTTTGGGAGAGAGACCATGAGCGAAAAAGAAACCAGCGACAAAGAGCAACCCGTCAAAGTCAAATCATTCGAAAAGCCGACCGTCATCCTCGTCGCCGTCGCGCTCGTGCTGACGCTCGTCAACACCGTGCTCATCGTCATGAACCCCACGGCCAAGCACGTCGCGCAGTTCAACGAAGAACTCAAGACCGAGCTCGCCGACAGCGTCGCCACCCTGCACAAGAAGATCGACGGCCTGCGCTCGGCCGAGGTCGAATGGCAGAACGTGCTCAAGAAAGCCCAGGCCAAGCCCGACGCGGTCTACAAGGTCGTTAATACCAAGGACGGCTACCTGACCCTGACCGAAATTCCCAAGTCGGAACTCGCTGCGCAGTAAAACTAGCGTCCCAGCCCGGAACGCTCGCCGGGCTGCGGATTTCCATTTTGGCCATTTTTTCCGGTTGACCGTCAAAGCCCCCCGGCCGGCAGCCGATCCGCCTCAGCCCCGGCGCTGCCAGCGGAAAAACAGGTACGGCGCCAGCGCCACCCAGAGCAGCACGAAAACCCACACCCGTCCGGCCAGCACATCGTAATTCGCCAGCAGCGCGGCCCACGAATGCCCGCCGACAAAGTGGAAAAACAGGAACTCGAAAGCCACCGTCATCGCCGCCCAGGCCAGCCCGATCCCCAGCGCTTGGCGCCCGGAATCCGGCGAATAACGCCGGATGAACGCCCGGATCACCCAGCCCAGCAACAGCACGCCCGTCACCGTCGACACCTGGTGCGCTGACAATTCGCTCATCTGCCGCCCATACGTGAAGTCGCGCAGCGAGCCGTTGGCGACCGACACCACCAGCATGACCAGCCAGGCAGCGAGGTATTTCCAGAGGGACGAGAGGGTCATGGCAGGCAGGCCAGCGCTCAGGCAAGCAAAGGCTGGTTGGCGCGGAACCACTCCGAAGCCTCGGCATCCCACGGCCAAATTCCCGACGTATTGGGCCAGATGAGCTGCAAAGCCTCGAACTCCTCGCCACCGTGCAGCCAGCAGGCAGAGCACATGTACTCCGTCTTGTTTTCACGCGAGACGGAGCCGAATTGAACCGTGAAACCCTCAAGGAAACCGGCGTAGAGAACACCGGGCAAAAACGCCTCGCCCGATCGAACCCGGCGGTTGTACTCGTTGATCATCCAGTGCGACAGCTTGGAACTGAGCCCGACAATGATCAGCTCAGGCGCGCCGGAAGATCTGGCGATCCCGATCGAGTACGAAAACGGCGGATTGACCTCCTCCGGATCAAACACGGAGGTCACGCTGCAACCGTGCTTTTCGATGTGCTGGAGGATGTTTTGTTCGTACGGTTCCATCAGCGCCTCAACGTGGAATGAGCGCGGACGAAGCCAAGCAAGCCCTTCCGGCGGCCGGTCGGGCAGACGTGTCGGGCAGCATTGGGCGCGCTGAGAAATGGACCGTTCGCATGGCGTCTATTTGACCACCAGATAGAGCACTCTGCCATAGAGCCACAAAACCGGGGCGGTGACGACAACGGCCCCGAGCAAGGCCGCCACGGCAAGGGTCGATCCGCTGACCAGGTTAGACGAGGCACACACCACAATTCCAGCCAGACCTCCAACCCAAGCCGCACCGGTGGCAAGCAGGCCAAACAGACTGGACAGTAGCCAGGGGACTGAAACACGTGCGCCACAAGCATCGCACCGGATCGAGCGAAGCGGCCCGAGAAATTGCACGCGCCAGAACGAAAGCGTTGAACGTTCGCAGGCTGGGCAGTTGTAGGTTTTCATGATCGATTACTTGGGCTTCGCGGTCACTGTTCGTCCTCATGGCGAAGCGGAGAGTGCTGCCACGAGAATGCGGATAGGAGAGCCTCGGCGTCTCCGTCAAACTCTTTGCGATAGTGGTGCATGTGTGGACCGGGAACCAAAGGCCGGCCGATTGAGAAACCGAGGGAGCCAAGAACACTGCCGAAGCAATCGATTGGGCCGTAGCCATAGATTAAGTTGTGACGGTCCCAAACGATGGTTCCTTTGGCGCTTGGTGAATGAATCCACAGATCGAAACGTGCATCGGCAGCGAAGAACGACGCGAATCGAGTGAAAAACGATTGGAGTTCGGCAAGTTCGAGTTCTGGGCTTTGATAACGGCCGGGAACACCTTCACCCCTCGGTGTGTGCAAAACGTAGAGGACGAAGAATGGCGGTGTGAGGCACTCCACTAGCTTGAGCAATATGGACGAATCCCCGCCGGGCACCCCAGCGACAAGCCGCGTTGTTTCGGCCGAGGTGGTTTCGGTGGTGAAGACTGGAACATGGGAATGTGGTTCCCATTCTTCAGCTGGCTTCCAGTCGAGCTTATGCATTAAATGCTCAATGTTTCAATTAAGGTACAGCCGGCTTGCCGGCTGTACTAGCGACCGAAGGGAGACTCTTGGGTGGAGTGTCAGGATCATGTTCAGGAGACAGATACCACGGTGAGGGGGAGTGCTCGGGTTTTGCTGGAGTTACTTGAAATGAGCTCTGAGAGCGTAGAAGACGGGTTGCCATCTTGCGCATCTCGAAGTGGCCGTTTGAAATGTTGTGATACTCGTGGTGAACCACGCGTCCATTTAAGCGAAATACAAGCAAATACTGGGTTTCCGCCACCATGTTGGGTAGAAGGGCTGCGCAATCGTTCTGGTTCAGTTGAAGGGGCGGGCAAACGTTGGACTTGACTGAGTACGGCGCGAACAGTGTTACCTCATCCCAGTCAAACGTCACTATTTCGGCCAGATTAATCTTCATCTGGCCTTTCTGTAGCTCACTGCGTACGGATTGACTAACTACTCCGGGGGACGGGGTACAAGCGATTAACATCAACGGCAAAACCAAAATTTTGGCAATGTTGGAGATGCAGGGTTTTAAATGGGTCACTGCCATTTTCTTTTTCACAAAACTTAAAAGTCTCTGACTCCATTGGTTTTAAAGCTAAGCAAAAATTAGTTTTCTGGCGGCGACAATCAACAGCGCGGCAAAGAGGCTTGCCGAGGCGGCTATCTTCAAGCTGGGCAGGATAGTCGTTTGGAGGCTAAGCGAAAAACCGAGTGCAAATGCTCCAAATAGCCCGATTGGGATGAAAAACGGATTAATGGCCAAAATAATCAAAGCAACCGTGCTGTGCATGGCACTGGCAAAGAACAGAAGGATTAGAAAAAGAAAGAAAAACGACAATCCGATTGCCTCGAGTGCATCAATGAATGGTGGCTGAATATCGGTGAGTTTTTTTGTAAAGAACTGAATTACAAGGGCAACCAGAATAAAAATTACAGTTATCGCTACAGTAACTTCGGGTCGTGCGCCAAACGCAAAGGCAATGTAGGCGAGAATGAATAGGAGCGTGTGCATAGGTTTCTAACGTCTGAATTCGCCGGCATGCGGGGTTTTTCACGCAGGATCGGTGGAGTGATAAGTTAGGCGATACTTTTAAAAGCTAAATTCGCCTATAAACCTCGAACATGGAATTCTGTTTGTTGTGAACCTCGAGAGTGTCATTCTCAACGCAATAGTCCAAGGTCTTTCCTTCGGCACGAATAGTTGTGCAATTTCCATTCTTTGAAACCAAGTCGTAGGAGAAATCGACTGCCTCTCCGTTAATGGTGATAGTGATTTTGTCCTTTTCAATTCTTGTTGTTGTGCGGCCATTTCCCATTTGCTTCCTAAATGCGTCTATGGAGGCTTGCGAGATCCCCTTGTTTTCTAGCTGCTTAATCATTGCATCAACATTAAGTTCGTACCTTCCATACAAGCTGCTACTGTCTGATGAGTGTTTCTGATATCCGAAATATCCAACGCAGCAGATCAATATCAATACAAATAGATTCTTCATTGCAATCTCATGTTTGTGGGAAAAGGTTGTTCCGGCGAAGCGATAAAACAATAAAATGGGCCAGAGCCATTTGTTTTTTCACAAGACTTAAATGTCTCTGACCCCATTGGTTATTGGTTGTTCGGTGTTCGAGAGTTGCCTGGGCTTGATGCGGTTTCATGACTTGACCTATGACAGATACCACTTAATTCCAAACCATAGTTCTAAGCTAAGCACCATTACGAGCGGCGTGGCCATTAGAACCGCAGCAATACGAGCTAACCGACTGCGTTCGGTACGAAAGATTTCAAGGCTTGCAAAAACAGCGAGAACGCCAATGGCATCTTCAATGCTCTTGCCGATCGCATTGCCACCGTGGTAGTAATTTCCTAATTGAGTCATTAAGAACAGGTAATAGGCTACGAGGCTCAAGACCAGCCATATGGGGATTAGGAATTTTCTATTCAGCGACATTTGCAATGAAATGGGTCAGAGCAATTTGCTTTTTTTTATAAAATTTAAATGTCTTTGACCCTATTGGTTATCTATGCGACCTCGAAGTTTGTCCTTCATACGCACCAAGCCGGAGGCACCGAAGAAGAGCGCAATAGCTAGAACGACTTGGGCTGCCACAGCGACAAGTTGGGCGAAGTCTCCTGGTAGGAGTGGTGGACCTGGCATCATCTTTTCGCTCTCAATGAACACGTGGTAAAGCTTGATCCGAGATATCCAGTAGGCAGCATCTCCGAACGAGTGCACCACGATGTAGATGGCCAAGAGAGCCAGCCCGGCCTCTTCGACTCTGGCGATTGATTTTTCGTCAATGCCATTGCGTTCAAGGTCTGATTGAAGCAGGCGATTAGTGACTACGCCTGGGAAATAGAAAAGCACAAGCCCCAGTGCGAGTGGAAACAAAACCGGAACTGCACCAACGATCAAGGCGCTCAGTAGATCTTGCTGCTTTGAGTAAAGCTGGTACGCAACACCAAATGATGACGACAGTTGGCTAAGCGCGAAGAGAATGACGAACAGGCCGCCAATCTTTGTGAGGAGCTTCGTGAGGGATCGATAGTCCATTTGAGCTTCTAGCGTGCTAGGTGAGGGGCAGACGGAGCGGCGAGGCCGCCTAGGGAACCGAGAAGCGGGGCTTCTCGGCGGTCATTTTCGAGCGGCGGGTTAGGCCTGCACATAGCGAACATACTGGGCCTCGATTAAGGCGTCTCTTCCGACAACGCTTGGCATGGCTGGCCAATCTACGACCAGCACTCGGACATAGGTGTTGTCTCGGTATGAAAGCTGATCCCAATCAAAGAATGCTTTGAACTTCAATTGGGCGTCACGAGTAACCTGGTTTGGCTCAGCATCCCAGTAACCGGAGTTCTTGTCACGATTCAATAGCCATGGGACGGAATCGGACCGCATCTCGACAATGATGTCTGTTTGTAAATCACCGTATCCGATGCGAGATATTGAGGCGGGTTCAGTGACCATCATTTGGAACAGTTCGTCTTGAACGTTAGAAAAGCGCTCCTCCACTAGCCACGGATCGACACTGCTTGGGATATCTATCCGAAAGTAGTTGTTAAACAGTTCTCGGCTAGCCAAGCGAAATCTATTCATAAGGTCATCGATCGACATAGCGGGCCTAACATTGAAGGTAATGGACGCTGCGCGGCGATTTATAGCGCGGCGTCCAGCGACCGAAGGTAGCTAGATCGACCGCAGGGTTGGGCAGCTGGTCAATCAGGGTGATATTCATATTTGGCATAGCGCTCTGCGTAAAACTCTTGGAGTGACAGTCGAGATTCGAATAGTTCAGACCAGAGTTCGTAACCATCGATGAGCTGTTCTCCATCTTGCTCGTAGCCGCTTCGCTCTGGGTGCACGGAAAGATTGCGATCCTCCGCATAGGCCAGTGCTTCGGCGTCTGCCTTTGCATGGGCCTCCGGCCAATCAGCTGCCTCGAAGGAGACAACACGCTCTTCAAATATGTTCGTTCCGTCGTTCTTCACACCGAAGTGATAGACAGATCTGGCAGCGTACCAAGGCACCGGATTCTCCTTCAAGCGGCCCAACGTGGAAGCTCGGCCGACGGCAGACAGCGAAGGTGGCTGACGGTTGGCTGGAGCGGATTGTTGGGCGGAGTTGGACGTACGAGCGCTGGACTCAGTATTTGCATGGAATGAAGGAACGGTACTCGGCTGGTGAAATTGAAACCCACTCTATATGGCTCTTTTCTGATGATTGAGTGGGTGCAAGTTTGGTTTGAAGGTTGTAGAAGCCTGGTTTAGCCTCGATTTCGGCCGACTTGTAGCCCTGCGCGGTGACCGCGAAAGTAAAGGGCAAGGCATCAGCAACGTGCAAGTTGAAGCAACCTTTCGAGTCTGTTGTGCTGGTCGTTCCATAAAGCGCGACGTTAGCGTTTGCCACAGGTTGGCCATCTGAATTCAAGACAGCACCGACAAGCGAGGTTGCAGGATGGCAAGGAACAAATGCGCAGCAGCCCGTTAGAGCGATGCACATGGCTGTCGGAAAGAAAAGAGCAAAGAGAGATCGCATTTTTCTATGACGACCAACTAGTGGTAGACGACAAAACTATCGCCTAATCCGGAAACCCGTCCCATAAGCTGGCGGACAGAACGGCCGGAGTTGATTGTGTGACAGCGGTTTTTGGCGATTTCTTGCATATTTTCGAAAGTTTTCAGCCGACAAACCGGACAGTATGAATTTTCCCGGGAAATTGCAATGTCATTTCCTGATGCGCAGCTTTCCCTGTGCGCCGCAAATTTCAATTTTGGTTATTTTTTCCGGTTGACCGTCAAATTGTCCTATCCGGCGCTGCCGGTCTCGCCGAGGCGGCGGTCGAGTTGTTCGTATTCGGAAATGACCTGGGCGCCGAGGAGCAGCAGGGTGGCGGCGAGTTCGAAGCTGAAGAGGACGACGACGGCGGTGGTGAGTGAGCCGTAGACGATGCTGGCTTTGGAGAGGGTGGCGAAGTACCAGACGAGGGCGTGGCGGACGATGTCCCAGAGGACGGTGATGACGATGGCGCCGACGAGGGCATGGCGGACGCGGGTGCGGCCGACGGGGAGGATGGTGTAGAGCAGGGTGAGGATGGCGATTTCGCTGGCCAGGCCGAGGCCGTAGAGGGCGCCGCCGGAGAGTCGCTTGAGCGGCCATTCGCGGCCGAGGAGGGTGATGCTTTCGCTGGCGATGCTCTGGATGGTGACGCTGGCGACGGTGATGGCGAAGAGGCTGACGCCGACGAGGAGGACGAGGCTGAAGGGGAGCAGGGCGCTGATCAGGGCGTGGCGTTTTTCGCTGGCGTGTCGGTGGGCGAAGATGCGCGCCATGGCTTTTTGCAGGATGGAGAAGGTGAGCGAGGCGAAGAAGACGAGGGTGGCGAGGAGCATGATGCCGAGCGAGGCGCCGCTGTCGACGAAGCCGGAGACGTCGGCGAGGACGGCGGCGGCCTGGCTGGGGACGAGCCATTCGAGGTAGCGCTGCAGGGTGGCGATGAGGATGGCCTGGTCGACCCAGCGCGAGAGGCCGAGGACGGCGAGGATGATCATCGGGACGAGCGAGAGCAGGGCGTAGTAGGCGACGGCGCCGGCGAGCATGAGTCCCTGGTTGTCGGCGAAATGGCGCAGGGTGACGCGGGCGAAGTCGAGCGGATGGCGGATGAGCTGGGCGTCGGTGCGGGTGATGATTTGCATGGGGCCGTTGCCGGGAGTGAAAATGCCGATGTTATACCGCAGTGGCGGTCACGGTTTGTAACGATTGTGTGCCGTCATGGCGCTAAAATGCGGCGCTTCAACGCTTACCGCAGGAAAAAGGAGAATTCATGTCCGGTCACGGTTTTCATGTTCATGGTCCGCACGACCACGAGGTCGAACACGTTGCCCAGCACGGCGGCGACGGCTTTACGTCGCGCATTGCGGTGCTGACGGCGGTGTTGTCGACCATCGGTGCGATGTTCGGCTACATGGGCGGCCATTCGCAGAACGCCGCGCTGCTCTTCAAGAACGAGGCGGCGATCCAGAAGACGGCGGCGTCGAACCAGTGGAATTACTACCAGGCCAAGAGCAACAAGCAGAACCTGGCCGAGCTGTCGGTGACGCTGACGACGGGCGAGGCGCAGGAGAAGTTCAAGGCGGCCATCGAGCGCTACAAGCAGGAAAAGGAAGAGATCAAGGTCGAGGCCGAGAAGCTGGAAGCCGAAGCCAAGGCCTCGGACGCCGAAAGCGCCAAGGAAATGCACGTGCATGAGCGCTGGGCGCTGGCCACGACGCTGATCCAGATCGCCATCGCGCTCTCCGCCATCACCCTGCTGACCCGCCGCAAGTGGATGCTGGTCGGTGTTTACGGTGCGTCGGCCCTCGGTGTGGCGGCCGGGGTGGCGGGTTACCTGCACCTGTGAGCGAACGCCGCCCACGCTGGTTCGGCCTGCTGGCCGGTGCGCTGCTCGGCGCGCTGGCGGCAGGTGCGTCGGCGGGCGAAGCCTGTCGCATCGCCTTCGACATGGGCTCGTCCGGCATCCGCGCCGGGCAGGCCGGGCAGGCGGCGGTGCCGCAGGCGGATATCGATTACCTCGGCCCGCTGACGGCCGGGCGTGGCCTGGCCGAAACCCTGCCGCCGACCGTCGCCGCGCTGCGCGATCTGCCCGCGCGCGGCGGTTTTGCCGGCGACTGCGCCAGGCTGGGCGGTGGCTTTTCCGCCTGGCGCCTGGCCGCCAACGAAAACCGTGGTCGGCTGGCCGACGACCTGCGCGCCGTCCGCGAGGCGAGCGGCGTTGCCGTGCTGGTCATCCCGCAGCGCCAGGAAGGCGCCTACGGCTACCTCGGCGCCCGCCAGTTGCTCGGCGAACGGCTGGCGACCAGCCACATCCTCGACATCGGCGGTGGCAGCCTGCAGGTGGCGGGCGAACGCGCTTCCTTCGGCGCCCTGTTCGGCCAGAAGCTGTGGCACCGCGAGCTATGCCTCAAGCTCCGCAATTCGACGCAATTGCCCTGTGCGCTGGCGCCGCTATCGCCGGATGAACTGGCGACGGCCCGCGCCTTCCTGCGCCAGCGGCTGGCCGAGGGCGGCATCGCCCAGGCGCTGCCCGAGCCGGTGGCCATGACGGCGATCAGCCGGCCCGTGACGCGCGGCGTCGGTCCGGCCGTCGCCCGCTTTTTCAATCGACCGGCCGGCATCGACCACCTGTCGCTGCCCATGCTGCGCGCCACCATCGAACTCAATGCTGGTTATGGCCGCGACGAGATGGCCGCCCGCCTCGGCAGCGAGCCGCGCTTCGCGGCCTATCTGCTCTCCGACCTGCTGCTCGTCGAAGGCCTGATGGAAGCGACCGGCGGCGCCGAACTGCGCATCGCCGAACTCGACCTGACCAACCTGCCGGGTTTGCTCGCCGACGAGCAGGCTTACCGCTGGGTGGCCAAGCACGATTGCTACCTCGGCCGTCTGCGCCGTCAGGGCGTTTCGGCCTACCACAGCGACCCGGCGAGCTGCCCGGCCAGGGCGCCGCGCTGATGGACGTCCTGCTTTACTGGATCGCCCTCGCTGCCGTCGCCGTCAGCGCGCTGACCGGCGTGCTCGACGCCGGCCGCAAGCGCATGGACCTGGTCGGCGCCGTCATGGTCGGCATGGCCACGGCGCTCGGTGGCGGCACGGTGCGCGACGTGCTGCTCGACCGCAAGGTGTTCTGGATCGCCGACCAGACCTACCTGATCGCCGCTTTTGCCACGGCCGTCGTGATCTTCTTCGTCGTGCGCGGCCTCAAGCTGCCGCCGCGCCTCTTCCTGATTCCCGACGCCATCGGGCTCGCCCTGTTCGCCATCACCGGCACCCAGGTCGCGCTCGACCTGCAGGCGCCGTGGCTGGTTGCCAGCCTGCTTGGCGTGACCACCGGCGTCGTCGGCGGCGTGCTGCGCGACGTGCTGTGCAACGAAGTGCCGCTCATCTTCGTGCCCGGCGAACTCTACGCCTCGGCCGCCTGGGCCGGCGCCCTGACGCTGATCGGCTTGCAGATGCTCGCCATCTCGCCGGTCATCGCCACCTGGGCCGGGATGGCGGTTGTGCTCGTCCTGCGTTATGTTGGTGTCGTATTCCAGATACGATTGCCGACCTACAGCGAACGAGAGTGATCAAGCCATGAATTTTCTCGCCCATGCCGTGCTGGCTGGCAATGACCCGGCGCTCATCGTCGGTGGCGTGGTTGGCGACTGGATCAAGGGCCCGCTGCCGGGCAGCCTGGCGCCCGAGCTGGCGCGTGGCGTGGCGCTGCACCGGGCCATCGACCGCCATGCCGACCATCATCCCGCCTTCCAGCGCAGCCGCCAGCGCGTGTCGGCCGAACGCCGTCGCTACGCCGGCGTGCTCGTCGACATCTTCTACGACCACCTGCTGGCCCGCGACTGGCCACTGGCGACGCCGCTGGCCGAGGCTTGCCGGGGCATCTACGGCCATCTCGGCGACCACCTGCCGGACCTGCCCGAGCACGCCCGCCCAGCCATGCGCCTGATGGCCGACGAGGACTGGCTGGGCAGTTACGCCGAAGTGGACGGCATTGCCGACGTGCTCCAGCGCATGAGCCGCCGCGCCCGCCTGCCCAACCCGCTGGCCGGCGCCGAGGTGGAGTTCGTGGCCGATGCGGCCGGCTTCGCCGAGGATTTCCGGATCTGGTACGCCGACGCGCAGGCGTTTTCAGCCGACTGGATCAACCGGAACGCCGCGCCCGGATTCTGATTTTGGGCAAAATTTCTGGTTGACCGTGAGATGCCGGCGCGCTGCTCAGAAACGCCGGCGAATATCCGCCCGCCTCAGGGAATCCGCTTGATGCCGGCGAGTTTGGCGTTCCAGGCGTCGATGGCTTTCTTGCCGGACACGCCGGTGACCGTGATGCTGACCAGCCAGCCCTTGCGTTCGTAGAACAGCGAGGGGAAGGGCGAGACACTCGGCGCCGCGTTGACGTGCACGGCCTTGTCGGGGTCGTTGGCGACGGGGGTGAATGTCGTGCCGGGCGGGCTCGCCATCTTTTGCCACATCTCGGCCGACGGCGCCGGGTTGGGGCCGGCGTCGATCCAGAAGTCGGCGTTCTTGCCCTTGTATTTGCAGCCCATGCCGATCATCGCTCTTTCCGGGACACCGGCCTGGAAGGTTTCGCCCAGCTGGGCCGACAGGTAGGCCGGCTCGAACGGACAGGCCGGCGGCTTGGCATTCTGGGCGTGGGCCGAGGCGGCGGCCAGCAAACTGGATAGTAGGATCGAATGGACAAGGCGCATCTGTTTGATCTCCTGGATGTAAAAATGGATCGGGCCAAAAAGCCCGTCTTGCGGGCGAAATAAATCATACAGCATGACCGGCGAAGCGTTTCAGGTGGGGTGTGTGCGGACAATGATTAATTGATGGTTTATTTGTTTCGTAAAAATACGTGACTTTTACTTAACAGTTGTCGCGCCTAGCATTCAGTCCATCGCAGCACCGATGAACGAGACACCAGGAGACCGACCATGGACCAATCCAAACGCTACGCCGACCTCAGCCTCAAGGAAGCAGACCTGATCGCCGGCGGCCAGCACATCCTGTGCGCCTACAAGATGAAGCCGAAGGCGGGCCACGGTTACCTCGAAGCGGCCGCTCACTTTGCCGCGGAATCCTCGACCGGTACCAACGTCGAGGTCAGCACCACCGACGAATTCACCAAGGGCGTCGATGCGCTGGTCTATCACATCGACGAGGCGACGGAAGACATGCGCATCGCCTACCCGCTCGATCTGTTCGACCGCAACATCACCGACGGCCGCATGATGATGGTCTCCTTCCTGACGCTGACCATCGGCAACAATCAGGGCATGGGCGACATCGAGCACGCCAAGATGGTCGATTTCTACGTGCCGCGCCGCGCCATCGAGTTGTTCGACGGCCCGAGCAAGGGCATCGCCGACATGTGGCGCACGCTCGGCCGGCCGGTGGTCGATGGCGGCTACATCTCCGGCACGATCATCAAGCCCAAGCTCGGCCTGCGTCCCGAGCCCTTCGCCAAGGCGGCCTACGAATTCTGGCTGGGCGGCGATTTCATCAAGAACGACGAGCCGCAGGGCAACCAGCCCTTCGCGCCGATGCGCCAGACCATCCCGCTCGTCTACGACGCCATGAAGCGGGCCATGGACGAAACCGGCGAGGCCAAGCTGTTCTCGGCCAACATCACGGCCGACGACCACCACGAGATGGTGGCGCGCGGCGAATTCATCCTGCGCACCTTCGGGCCGGATGCCGACAAGGTCGCCTTCCTCGTCGACGGCTACGTCGGCGGGCCGGGCATGATCACCACGGCGCGCCGCCACTTCGCCAACCAGTTCCTGCACTACCACCGGGCCGGCCACGGGGCGGTCACCTCGCCGTCGTCGAAACGCGGCTATACCGCCTACGTGCTGGCGAAAATGTCGCGCCTGCAGGGTGCTTCCGGCATCCACGTCGGCACCATGGGCTACGGCAAGATGGAAGGCGGCAAGGACGACCGCGCCTGCGCCTACATCATCGAGCGCGACAGCTACCACGGGCCGGTCTATCCGCAGGAGTGGTACGGCATGAAGCCGACCGTGCCGATCATTTCGGGCGGCATGAACGCCCTGCGCCTGCCCGGCTTCTTCGATAACCTCGGCCACGGCAACGTCATCAACACGGCTGGCGGCGGATCGTACGGCCACATCGACAGCCCGGCCGCCGGCGCGCGCTCCTTGCGCCAGGCCTACGAATGCTGGAAGGCCGGTGCCGATCCCGTGGAGTGGGCGCGCACCCACTACGAATTCGCCCGCGCCTTCGAATCCTTCCCGCAGGACGCCGACCAGCTCTACCCCGGCTGGCGGCAGAAACTCCGTCCGGCAGCGTGATTCGAGGCTGGTCGGCCAACCCCGCTGCGGCGGGGTTTGTTGTTTTTCGGGATTTCAATTTTGGGCAAAATTTCCGGTTGACCGTGGAAAGCATCACATTGGCATAGCTGGAGAACGTGCGAGGATTAAACTATCCTTGAAGAGAGCGATTGTTTGATTCGATCACGCTGAACATGAATTTCGTCCGAACCCTGACCCTGCGCCAGTTGCAGATCTTCGTCGTCGCCGCCCGGCACCTCAGCTACGCGCGCGCCGCCGAGGAGTTGCACCTGACTCCCCCGGCCGTCTCGATGCAGCTCAAGCAGCTCGAAGACAATGTCGGCCTGCCGCTTTTCGAACGTCTCGGCCGTGGCGTCGCCCTCACGGCGGCCGGCGATCTGCTCGTCCATCACGCCCTGCGCGTGCTCGGCGAAATCAAGGACGCCGAAGCCAACCTGCAGGCCATGCTGGGGGCGGAAACCGGGCAGATATCGGTCGGTCTGGTCAGCACCGCCAAGTATTTCATGCCGCGCCTGCTCGCCCGTTTCGCCCAGTTGCACCCCGGCATCGAGGTGCAGTTCTCGGTCGGCAACCGCGAAACCCTGCTCCAGAAATTGCAGGACAACGCCATCGACCTCGCTGTCATGGGCCGCATCCCGACCGAAATCGACGCCCACGCCGAGCCGATGGCCAGCCATCCCTACGTGCTCATCGGTCCGGCCGACCACCCATTGCGCGGCGCCCGCCGCTTCGACCTGCACGAGCTGCGCCACGAGACTTTCCTGTTGCGCGAGGAAGGTTCCGGCTCCCGCCGCGTCGCCGAGGAAATGTTCAAGAACCACCTGTTCACGCCGCCACGCACGATCAGCATGGGCAGCAACGAGACGATCAAGCAGGCCGTCATGGCCGGCATGGGCATCGCGCTCATTTCGCTGCACACCCTGCCGCTCGAACTGAAGACCGGCGAAGTCAGCGTCTTCGACGTGCAGGGCACGCCCATCGAGCGCACCTGGTATGTCGTTCACATGAACGCCAAGCGCCTGCTGCCGGCCGGCCAGCAGTTCCGCGAATACCTGCTCGACAACGCCGCCGAGGCGCTGGAGCAGGAATTCAGCGTCTATCTTCAGGCCGCCGGGGGCTGATCAGCCGCCTGATTCACGAAGCGCAGTTCCTGCGGGTAGGGGAAGAAATCCTCGACGTGGCCGTCGCGAATCTTGCGCTGGGCTTCCTGCCAGAATTCGGTGCCGAGCAGGTCGCGGTGGTGTTTCATGAACACCTTGCGGACGAGCGGCGAGCCGAGCAGGAAGGTCGCGAACTCTTCCGGGAAGACGTCGCCGCGCGCCACCGGGTACCACACCTCGCCTGACATTTCCGTCTCGAAATCCGGCGCCGGCGGGATCTTGCGGAAGTTGATGTCGGTCATGTATTCGATTTCGTCGTAGTCGTAGAAGACGACGCGGCCGTAGCGCGTGACGCCGAAGTTCTTCCACAGCATGTCGCCCGGGAAGATGTTGGCCTGGGCCATTTCGCGGATGGCGCTGCCGTATTCGACGATGGCGTTTTCGAGCGCCTCGACGTTGTTGCCGCGTTCCATGCGGTCGAGGTGGATGTTGAGCGGCTCCATGCGGCGCTCGATGTAGAGGTGCTTGATGATGAGCTGGTCGCCGTCGATCTCGAAGCAGGACGGTGCCAGGGTTTCGAGCTCGGCCAGCACCTCGGCGTGGAAGCGGTCGCGCGGGAAGAGGACGTTGGAAAATTCCAGCGTGTCGGCCATGCGCCCGACGCGGTCGACCTGCTTGACCATCAGGAATTTCCCTTTGACGGTGGCCTTGTCCGTATTTTTGGCAGTGCCGAAGACGTCCTTGATGATTTTGAAAACGTAGGGGTAGGACGGCAGCGTGAAGACGAGCATGACCATGCCGCGGATGCCGGGGGCGACGATGAATTTGTCTTCCGAGTGGTGCAGGTGATAGATGAAGTCGCGGAAGAACATCGTTTTGCCCTGCTTGCCGAGGCCGAGCATGATGTACAGCTCGGAACGCGGCTTGGCGGGCAGGATGGCGCGCAGGAACTGGACGTAGCCCGACGGCACTTCCATGTCGACCATGAAATAGGCGCGCGACAGCGAGAAGAGCAGGCCGATGCGCCAGGCGTCGAGCAGGATGGTGTCGAGGTAGAGCTTGCCATCGTCGTCGTGCAGCACGGGGATAGCGAAAGGGTATTCCCACGAGCCGTTGACCGCCTTGCCGATGATGTAGGCCGCCTTGTTGCGGTAGAAGGCCGAGGCCAGCACCTGGATCTGGAAATTGACCTCGCGTCGCGGCATGCCTTTGAGGTGGCTGCGCACTGCCTCGTAGACGTAGCCGACGTCGCGCTCTAGGTCGGCGAACGGGCGTTGCCAGCCGAAGTCGGCAATGATTTCGCGGATCGCGCCGCGCAGGCCGCTTTCCTTGGCGTAGTAGCTGCGGTAGGTCGGGGTGTCGTCGCCTTCGATGTTCTCGGTCGAGATGCTCGGGCGGACGAAGATGAAATCGTTGTGGAAATAGTTGCGGTGCAGGATCTTGGTCGTCACCGAATTGAAGAAGGTCTCGGCCAGCTCCGGTTGCTTGTGGTTGAGCAGCAGACCGATGTAGAGCAATTTGACCTGCTGCCAGGTCGTGTCGTCGATGTGTTGGGCGTCGTACTCGTCGCGCAGGCGCTCGACGCATTCGTCGACGCGGTCGTCGTAGAAGCGGATGCGCTCGCGGACCGCCTTGTGCACGCCCAGCCAGTCCGCCGCCTCGAAGCGCGCCTTGGCCTCGCGGCTGGTCTTGCGGAACAGGTTGTAGTGCTTGTTGAACCCCTGGATCATGGCCAGCGCAATCTGGTGCGCGTTGGTGCCATAGAGGCCGACTGAGATTTTCATCGTGAACGCTCCGTATGTGGCCGGATTTTAGACGGCCCTGTCCGGATTGACGAGATCGCCGCCATTCGGGCGATACGCGCCGCTTCGCACTGTGAAACGATATTTCACCGTTGACCGAAAGCGCTGCGTTGCGGATACTCCCGAGACTCTGTAAGCACCGCGCAAGGGTGTCGACGTATCGTCGTCGGCTCGCATATCAAAAACCATCACCAAGGGGTTAGCATGTCCGCAGGCAAGTCCAAGATCATCTACACGCTCACCGACGAGGCGCCGCTGCTGGCGACTTGTGCCTTTCTGCCGATTATCCGTACCTTCACGGAGCCGGCCGGGATTGAAATCGAGAAGGCTGACATTTCCGTGTCCGCCCGCGTCATCGCCGAATTCCCCGAGTTCCTGACCGAGGAACAGCGTCTTCCGAACACCCTGGCCGAACTGGGCAAGAAGTGCCTGCTGCCGGAAACCAACATCATCAAGCTGCCCAACATTTCCGCTTCCGTCGCGCAGCTCAAGGCCTGCGTCAAGGAACTCCAGGAAAAGGGCTACAAGATCCCCGACTACCCGGAAAACCCGACCACCGACGAAGAGAAGGCCCTCAAGGTCCGCTTCGGCAAGTGCCTCGGCTCCGCCGTCAATCCGGTCCTGCGCGAAGGCAACTCCGACCGCCGCGCCCCGGGCGCCGTCAAGAATTACGCCCGGAAGCGTCCGCACTCCATGGGCGAATGGAAGCAGTGGTCGCAGACCCACGTTTCCCACATGCAGCACGGTGACTTCTACCACGGCGAAAAGTCGATGACCCTCGACAAGCCGCGCGAAGTACGTATGGAACTGATCGCCAAGGGCGGCAAGACCACCGTCCTGAAACCGAAGCTCTCCCTGCTCGAAGGCGAGATCATCGATTCAATGTTCATGAGCAAGAAGGCCCTGTGCGACTTCTACGAAGCCCAGCTCGAAGACTGCCGCGAATCCGGCATCCTCTTCTCGCTGCACGTCAAGGCGACGATGATGAAGGTCTCGCACCCCATCGTCTTCGGCCACTGCGTCAAGATCTACTACAAGGATGCCTTCGAGAAGCACGGCAAGACCTTTGCCGAACTGGGCATCAACGTCAATAACGGCATGGTCGACCTGTACGACAAGATCAAGCAGCTGCCGGAATCCAAGCGCGACGAGATCATCCGCGACCTGCACGCCTGTCAGGAACACCGTCCGCGTCTGGCCATGGTCGACTCGGCCAAGGGCATCACCAACTTCCATTCCCCGAACGACATCATCGTCGACGCATCGATGCCGGCCATGATCCGTCAGGGCGGCAAGATGTGGGGCGCCGACGGCAAGCAGTACGACAGCAAGTGCGTCATGCCGGAATCGACCTTCGCCCGCATCTACCAGGAGATGATCAACTTCGTCAAATGGCATGGCAACTTCGATCCGAAGACCATGGGCACCGTGCCGAACGTTGGCCTCATGGCCCAGCAGGCCGAGGAATACGGCTCGCATGACAAGACTTTTGAAATCGCCGAAGACGGCATCGCCAACATTGTCGACATCAACACCGGCGAAGTGCTGCTCACGCAGAACGTCGAACAGGGCGACATCTGGCGTATGTGCCAGGTCAAGGATGCCCCGATCCGCGACTGGGTCAAGCTGGCCGTCACCCGCGCCCGTCAATCCAACACCCCGGCCGTCTTCTGGCTCGACCCGTACCGTCCGCACGAAGCCGAACTGATCAAGAAGGTCGAGAAGTACCTCAAGGATCATGACACCAAGGGCCTCGACATCCACATCATGTCGCAGGTTCGCGCCATGCGTTACACCCTGGAACGCGTCGTCCGCGGCCTCGACACCATCTCGGTGACCGGCAACATCCTGCGCGACTACCTGACCGACCTGTTCCCGATCATGGAACTCGGCACCTCGGCCAAGATGCTGTCCATCGTCCCGCTGATGAACGGCGGCGGCATGTACGAAACCGGCGCCGGCGGCTCGGCACCGAAGCACGTCCAGCAGCTGACCCAGGAAAACCACCTGCGCTGGGATTCGCTCGGCGAGTTCCTGGCCCTGGCCGTGTCGCTCGAAGAGCAAGGCATCAAGGACGGCAACAAGCGCGCCATCCTGCTCGCCAAGACCCTCGACGCCGCCACCGGCAAGCTGCTCGACAACAACAAGTCGCCGTCGCCG